>NZ_QIRF01000001.1 GCF_003332825.1 Dyella sp. C9
AGCTCGCTGCCTGTCTCGGGGGCTCGGAGAGGTGTATAAGAGAGACGTGTATAAGAGACCGGCGAGGGGCGGCGCACGAAGGCCACCCACAGGAGCGCACCCTGTGTGCGAAAAGCCTGCGTAGCGAAGCGCCAAAGAGGAGAGGACCACGTAGTGATGGTGCAAGCCCGTACCTACGTCACAGCCTGCAGGCCGGCCTCATTGGCGCCCCCATCAGCCACCCTTCGCCCCTGCTGCGACAGCAGTGCGCTTCTACGACGGGCACCCGGCGTTCAATCCTGGATGCGGCTGGTTTCGATGCCCAGCTTGTGCAGCTGCGCCTGTACGCTGTCGGGGCCGGCCAGATGCCCGGCGCCCACGGCGATGAAACTCACGCCTGGCTGCTTCAGCCGCTCCGCAATGGTCTTGGCCCACGCTGCGTTGCGCTCAACGATCAGGCGCTGGTAGAGCAGCGGGCTGTCCTGGCGAAGGTCCTCGTCCTCGATGCGCGCGATGGCGGTCGTATCGCCGTCGCGCCAGGCATCGATCAGCTCGCGCAGACGTGCCGGGCCATCGGCCACTTCCTTGAAGGATTGGCGCAGGAAATCCAGCTGCATCGCCTCGGGCAGGTCGGCCAGCATCAGGATCTGCTGCTCGGAGGTTTCCAGCCCATCCACCGGCTTGCCGGCCTGGCTCATCTGGGCCTTGAGCAGCTTGTCGACGCCCTGGTTCGGGTCCAGTCCGGCCTGTACCAGCGGTGCCATGGTCAGCGTGAGCGCAGCCAGCCAGGGCCGCATCGGCTCCAGGGCGGCCGCACCGCCCGGCAGCTTGGCGACTTCGGCGGCTTGTTCCAGGCGCTGCTGGTCCGCGCTGTCGAGCTTGCTGGAGAGCGGATGCCCCAGGTCCACGCCATGCTGCATCACCAGCGTCTGCATGGAGGCGGCATCGTCGTCCACGATCTCGATGCTCAGGCGCTGGCTTGCCTGCAGCGCCTTGTCCAGCGCGGGGGAGCGCCAGTGGGTGTCCGACGGCAGCAGGTGCACCGTGCCGAACAGGTACACCGTGGACTGGCCGCTGCGGGCAACCCACAGGCCAGGCTCCGCGGCGGCGGAAGAGACCAGCAACAGGCCGAGGACAAGGGCGGCACCAAAGCGTTGGAACAGGCTCACTGCGATTCCTGGGATGGCACCCGCGGGACGGCATGAGGATCCCGCGGGTGCACTGTGTGGGGCGAAAAACGAAACGGTCCGCCGTGGTGACGGTCGTGCGTCATCGTACAACGCCGCGCGGCCGGACCGTCGGTCTTCGCAGCGCTGGCGGTCGAACTAGCGGGGCACCCGCAATCCGCCGGGCACGCCATGGGGGCTCAGGGTGAGCTGCCACAACTGGTCGCGGCGGCTGCGGAACACCGCGGCCGAGACGGCCAGGTAGAAACGCCACATGCGGCGGAAGCGGTCGTCGTACTGTTCCGACAGCTGCGGCCAGGCCGCATCGAAATTGGCGCGCCAGGCCATCAGCGTGCGGTCGTAGTCGGCGCCGAAGTTGTGCCAGTCCTCCACCACGAACAGGTCCTGCAGCGCGCCTGTTACCTGCGCGGCGGTGGGGATCATCGAATTGGGAAAGATGTACTTCTCGATCCACGGGTCGGGCCGGTTCTGCGCGCTGTTGCTGCCGATGCTGTGCAAGAGGAACAGGCCATCCTCGCGCAGGCACCGACGGGCCACTTCGAAGTAGGTGCGGTAGTTAAGCGCGCCGACGTGCTCGAACATGCCGATCGAGAAGATCGCGTCGAACGGCTCGTCCAGCTCTCGATAGTCCTGCAGGCGGATCTCGACCGGCAGGCCGTCACACAGTTCGCGCGCAAACTCCGCTTGCTCCTGCGAGACGGTGATGCCTACGCCCTCTACGCCATAAGTCTCGGCTGCGTACTTCAACGCCTCGCCCCAGCCGCAGCCGATGTCCAGCACGCGCTGGCCCGGCTTCAGGCGCAGCTTGCGGCAGATCAGGTCGAGCTTGGCCACCTGCGCGTCGTCCAGGTTGTCCGCCTCGGCCCAATAGCCGCAGGAATACACCAGCCGCTTGCCCAGCATTGCCCGGAACAGGGCATTGCCGAGGTCGTAGTGCACCCGGCCGATATCGAAGGCGTGCTCGCCCCGCTGCAGGTTGACGAAGCGGGCCTTGAGGTGGGCCAGCAAGGTATCGAGCGAGCGCAGCTCGGTGTCGATGCGTGCGCCCAGCAGGCGGGTGAACATGCCGGCCAGGTCGTCGGCATCCCACCAGCCATCCATGTAGCTTTCGCCCAGTCCCAGCGAGCCATGGGCGAACACCCGCGCGTACACGCGATCGTCGTGGACGTGCATGTCGGTCGCCCCTAGGCCGTCCAGGTGGACGCCCGCATGTTCGAGCAGGCTGGCTGCGCGTGCTTTGAGTGAATCCTGGCTCATGCGTTCCTCGTGTGGCGTGGCGACGAAGCAGGGATGCGCGTTGCGGGGGCGGGCGTGGCGACCGTTTCAAGCGGCCTTGGGCGGTTTTCCCAATACGCCGAAGCTTGCGGGAGCGATTGCATACACCGCGTCGACACCGCATGTGCGCACGGCGTCCAGCAGCGTCTTCGCCTGCTCCTCGGTCAACAGGAATTCCACCTTCACCGGCAAGTCGTCGGCCAGTTCGAAGAAGGCTTCCTCGTGCAGCACGCCATGACGGCCGTAGCCGCACACCGCGCGGAATGCGGAGCCGCCGCCGATGCCGCTCTTCTTGGCGCGCTCCAGCAACCATTCGTACAGCAGCTTGCCGTCGTGGCGCGCGAGGATGTGGCAGAAGAACGTCAGGTATACGCCTTGATGCAGGGTTTCCATGGGGCCTCCTAGCTGCGCAGCACGGCGCGGGTGAGGGCGATGCCGGTCACCGTCATGGCGATCGAGCCCACCAGGTGCAGTGCGAGATGTCCACCGAACCACAGGTATTGCTGGCGCAGCAGCAGCGTGGTCGATTCAGCCGAAAAGGTCGAGAAGGTGGTCAGGCCGCCAAGGAAGCCGGTGGCCGCGAACAGGCGAAGCTCCGGCGGCAGGGTCTGGAAGTGGTCGAACACGCCCAGTACCACACCCATCAGCAGGCCACCCAGCAGGTTGGCGGCCAGCGTGCCCAGCGGCACGGTGGGAAACATGGGGTTGAGCAGCACACCCAGGGTCCAGCGCAGCCAGCAACCCAGCGCCCCCCCGATGCCTACGGCGACAAAACCAGAAAAGCCCACGATCGTCTCCTTGCAAGTCTTTGGGGACTTCCCGGAAACAGGCACGCCTGCGCCCCGGGGACTCCGGTGGTGCAGGCATCATCAACCCGAAGGTGGTTTGCGCTTGCGCGTGTCGTCCCAGGCGGAAAGCAGTCGCCAAGCGCGGGAGGTATGCCATCTCCCCGTGCGTGCATGCTAGCCCAAGCGCCGGCAGTCGTCATGGCGGTGCGTGACGCAGCCCTTGATCGGGATCAACCCCGGGGCGAAGGCAGCCGCTACGGTGCACCGATCCCGTGGACGAGGACACCCCATGCATCCGGTATGGCACGCAATCCTCCTGGAGCCGGTCGGCTGGCTGGCGATCGGCGGCAGCATCGTGATGGTTGGCATCATCCTCTCGGTAGGCCTGTACGTGCGCGCCAAGGTGCGCGAAGGGGAGCCGCGGCGCCACCGCTGAAGCGGCTGGGGTCGCCATCGGTCATGGAGTGGGGCTTCAGGAGCGCCCGCTATAATCGGCGTTCCTCGCCTGCACCCAAACGCCATGACCTCTGCCCAGCGCAACGTCCAGCGCAGCCTGCCGCTGCTGCTGGCGGGGCTGTCGATGATCGGCCCGTTCTCGATGGACGCGGTGTTTCCCGCGTTCCCGCTGATCGGGGCGCGCTTTGGCGTGGACAGCGCGCAGCTGCAGCAACTGGTCAGCATGTACCTCATCACCTATGCCGTGATGAGCCTGTTCCACGGGGCCATTTCCGATGCGATCGGGCGCAAGCCGGTGATCATCACCGGCATGGTGGTCTACGCCATCGCCTCGGCTGGTGCGGCCCTCTCCACCTCGTACGGCATGTTGCTGGCCTGCCGCGCGCTGCAAGGTGTGTGCGCCGGGGCCGGCCTGGTGGTGGGGCGCGCCATCGTGCGCGATTGCTATGCTGGCGCCGAAGCACAGCAGTTGATGTCACGGGTGATGATGATCTTCAGCATCGCCCCGGTGGTCGCACCCATCGTCGGCGCACAGCTGCTGTTCCTGGATGGCTGGCACGGGATCTTCTGGGTGCTGATGGGCTTCACCCTGATACTGGCGGTGGCGCTCACGCTGTACCTGGAGGAGAGCCATCCACCTGCCGCGCGCGTGCGGTTCCACCCGGCGACGCTGGTGCGCGGCTATCTGCAGTTTGGCCATGATCGGCTGTTCTGGCCCCTGCTGATCTCCTGCTCGGTGAATTTCGCGGGACTATTCCTCTACATCGCCTCGGCGCCGCGCATCATCCGTGACCTGCTTCACCTCTCCGCGCAGGGGTTTCCCTGGCTGTTCCTGCCGGTGGTGGCCGGATTGATGGGAGGCGCCTGGCTGTCGGGCCGCATGGCGAATCGCCGCAGCGTGTCCTACACGGTCAACCTGGGTTACGGCGCAATGTTGTTGGCCTGTGCACTGCACCTGCTGATGGCGGTGGTGATGCCCGAGCCCGTGCTGCCATGGTCGATGCTGCCGTTGGTACTGCATGGCGTGGGCGTGCAGCTGGCGTTCCCCACCTTGACCCTGCTGTTGCTCGATCGCTTTCCCCATCGTCGCGGCGGCGCTTCGGCCGTGCAGGCTTTTTCCAGCCTGTTGACCTGTGCGTTCGTGGCCGGCGTGATGTCGCCGTTGCTGTCGGGGCGCATGCTGTACCTGGCACTCGGCGCGAGCCTGCTCACGATGGTGGGCTGGATTGCGTGGCGCAAGTATCACCGCATGACCCGGCGTCCCGTCGACGTGCAGAAGCTGGGGCCGACGGTCGAGACCGAACTGCAGACCGAGATCACCGAGCCACGTTGAGGTTACCCGGCGTGCGGGAACAGCGGCTTCCCGCCATGGTCGAGTAAGCCATGGCGTACCAGCCATTCGTGCGCGTTGGCCGCGTCCTGCTCGAACCAGGCCCGGGTCGAGCCCAGCCGGAATGAGTAGCCCCAGGCGTCCATGTCGGCCATCAGGCGGTCACGGCCCACGCCGGGAAGGACGTCGGCGAGCACGATCTGCAGGTAGCAGGTGGCGTCCTCTTCGTCGATCGAGTCGGTAGCGTCGGTGTGCACCTGGGCGCGCCGTTCTTCCGGCAGGACGATCAGGTGACCGGCCTCGTGCAGCAGCGAGTGCACCGGGGTGTCGTCGCGGGCATAGACCGTGGTGCCGATGATGCCGGCCTCTTCGTCGCCCCAGAAGCTGCCGGGAATGGCGGTGCCTGGCGCCACATGCACCAGTGTCAGGCCGTAACGGGCCAGCAGCGCCGTGGCCGCGTCGACGCCAAGTTCGCCCAGGCGCATCACGCTGGCTTCGGCAGGGGAGGGAGCAGGGGAGTCGTGCATCGCAACGTGGCCGCCGCCCGGTAGGCGGCGGCGAAGAGGTTGGCGGGCGCGGGAGGCCCGCGCCCTGGCCTCAGCCTGGCTTGGCTTCGGCCGGGTCGGGCAGCGCCACGGACAGTTCGAGGACCTCGTGTCCGCTGTCGCGCTCGACGTTGATGTTGATGGCTTCGAGGTCGACGTGGACGTATTTCTTGATCACTTCGAGCAACTCGTTGCGCAGCAACGGCAGGTAGTCAGGGGCGCCACGGGTGGAGCGCTCCTGGGCCACGATGATGCGAAGACGTTCCTTGGCGACAACCGCAGTCGGTTCCGGCTTGCGCCTCAGGAAATCAAGAATACCCATCGCGATCAACCTCCGAATACGCGCTGGAAGAAGCCCTTCTTGGGCGCGTCGAGGAAGCGCATGGTGCGTTCCTCGCCGAGGATGCGGGCCACGGTGTCGCTATAGGCCTGGCCGGCGTGGGAATTGTCGTCCAGGATCACCGGGACGCCCGCGTTGGAGGCAGCCAGCACGTTCTCCGATTCCGGAATCACGCCGACCACGTTGATGCCGAGGATTTCCTCCACGTCCTTGACGCTCAGCATCTCGCCCACCGCCACGCGGGCCGGGTTGTAGCGGGTCAGCAGCAGGTGCTGCTTGATCGCGCCGTCGCCGCGCTCGGCACGGCGGGTCTTGCTGGCCAGCAGGCCGAGGATGCGGTCCGAGTCGCGTACCGAGGACACCTCGGGGTTGACCACCACCACCGCGTGGTCGGCGAAGTACATCGCCAGGTGCGCGCCCTTCTCGATGCCGGCCGGCGAGTCGCAAACGACGTAGTCGAAGCCTTCCTTGCCCAGCTCCTCGAGCACCTTTTCCACGCCCTCCTGGGTCAGCGCGTCCTTGTCGCGCGTCTGGCTGGCGGCCAGCACATAGAGGTTCTCGTAACGCTTGTCCTTGATCAGGGCCTGCTTGAGCGTGGCTTCGCCGTGCACGACGTTGACGAAGTCGTACACCACGCGCCGCTCGCAGCCCATGATCAGATCGAGGTTGCGCAGGCCGACGTCAAAATCGATCACCGCGACTTTCTTGCCGGCCATGGCGAGGCCCGTGGCAAGCGAGGCACTGGTGGTGGTCTTGCCCACGCCACCCTTGCCCGAAGTGACAACGATAATCTCAGCAGTCAAGGCTCATCTCCGCAAAATGCTTTGTAGTAGTAATGATGGCTGTGGATCACAGCTTGGCAATCAACAGTTTTTCCCCTTCAAGCCAGCATCGCACAGACTGGCCCTCCAGGTCTTTCGGAATTTGTTCAAATACGCGGTAGTGGCCGGCGATCGCCACCAGCTCCGCGCGGAAGTCGTGAATATAGATGCGCGCCTTCTCATCACCCTGTGCGCCGGCCATGGCACGACCACGCAGGCTGCCGTAGATGTGGATGCTGCCGTCGGCGATCACCTCGGCGCCATTGGCAACCGCTCCATTGATCACCAGGTCGCGGTCGCGTGCGTAGACCTGCTGGCCCGAGCGCACGGTGCCGTCGAAATGCTGCGCACCGAGGCCGGCGAACGGCTCCGGCTCCTGGCGCGCGGGCTCGGCGCGGCGCGGCGCTTCCGCGGCGGGCGCCGGTGCAGGCGCCGGCGGTGCCGGGGGCGCGATGCTGCCGCCATCGGCCGGTTCATAGGCGGCGCGGAACTTGGCGATCAGCGGCAGGCCCATGCGGCGCGACAGTGCCTCGACCTCGCTGGTGCCGTAGGCCAGGCCCACCGGCAACATGCCGGCGCTGCGCACCGCTTCGAGCAGGGCATCCACCGTGCCGTCGTCCGGCAGGTCCAGCAGGTGGCTCAGGTCCAGCACCACGGCGGCGCGGGAAACCAGCTGCGGCGCCGTGCGCACGCGGCGCTCCAGCTCTTCGCAGAGGGCAGCGGCATCCACGCGGCGGATGCGCACGTTGGCGATGCCGACCTGGCCGAAGCGCAGGTCGCAGGCGTCTTGAGTATCCATTCGGGCATTCACGGGCGCCGCTCTCCCGCGAGGCGGCGCTGGTTGGTATCAGGGGGGGTAGGGCGCTCGCGCTCGGCCAGCCAGGGCACGTCGGGCAGGCCATCGTGCTCCAGGTAGGTTTCGCGCACGAAGGCGTAGCTGGGCAGGTCCTTGGCCAGCAGGCTGACCTGCGGACCCTCGTTGCCCATGCGCTGCTGGCCGACTTCCTGGAAGCCGTAGGTGCCGTGGAACAGCACCACCACGTCGTCGCGCGGCTCGAGGAACACCTCGCAGGTCAGCAGTGGCACGCGCACCTCGGCATAGCTGGTGACGTCGCAATAGAAGATGCGACCCAGGCCATGGCGGCGATAGGCGTTGGCGATGACGATGCGGTCGATGTAGGCGAACTGCGGGTAGTGTTCGCTGAACCAGTGATAGTTCGGGCTGTCGTAATCGCTTCCTTCGCGAAGGGCGATCAGGAAGCCGGCAAGGTGACCGTCGATCTCGGCCACGCGGAAATAATCGGCGTGGTCGTAGAAGTAGCGCAGTTGCGCGGCGTCCAGGGCGAGGATGGTGCGGCCGGCGGCGTTGTTGAGCGCCAGTACGGCATCCAGGTCGTGCTCTCGCACGTCGCGGATGGCAAGGGCCATTCGTTGCTCCGCTTTGTGTGGTTCGAGGACAAGACCGTATGAAGCGGCCCCGCGTGGCTACGAGCCATGCAGAGACACCGGGCAGGCTCGTCGGCATTATGACATGCGTACGGCGGCCGCACATATCACGGCGCACCATGTAAAACCTTTGTAAAGCGCCAGCCCCCATGGCTTCCGGCAGGGGTGGGGGAGTGACTTCTCACGCATTGCACCACGCCCGCCGCCGCCTGATGATGGGCCCATGGCCTGGTCCAACATCAACCATATCCGGCTACTGCGGTACGCCGGCCTGTTCACTTACCTGTGCGTCGCCCTGCCGTTGCTTTCGGGCCCTGGCGGGCTGGCGCAGGTCAATGCATGGTGGAGCAACCCGAACATCTCGGGCTGGATCCTGTCCTACCTCACCTTCGGGGTGACCTACTTGCTGTTGACCCGCCGTTCGGCGATGACCCGGCAGATCGGCCATCCGTCGATTCCCCAGTTGTTCGGCCTGGTGGTGCTCACCGGCTCGGCGGTGGCGATGGGTTGGTTCAGCCAGAGCGGCCTGTCGGCCATGCTGATGCTGGTGATCGCGGTGGTGTTGCCCTGGCAGCTGCCGGTCGGCGCCGGGTTGATGTGGATGCTGCTGCAGAACCTCATGCTGATCCCGATCATCGCCAGCTACATGGGCTGGACCATCGTGACGGCGTTCCTGCAGGTATGCATGTACCTGGGCATCTCGGCGCTGGTCTTCTTCACCTCCATGATCGCCAGCCTGCAGGCGGAGGAGCGCGAAGTGCAGCGGCGCCTGAACTCCGAGCTGCGGGCCACGAGGGCGCTGCTGGCCGAATCCACCCGCATCGCCGAGCGCATGCGCATCGCCCGCGACCTGCACGACCTGGTCGGCCATCACCTGACGGCGCTCAGCCTCAACCTCGAGGTGGCCAGCCACCTCACCAACCCGCAGGCCAGCGAGCACGTGCTCAAGGCGCAGGCCACGGCCAAGCACCTGCTGTCGGACGTGCGTGAAGTGGTGAGCGAGCTGCGCCAGGACGATGCGATCGACCTGACCCAGGCCTTGCGCAGCCTGATCGAGGGGGTGCCCGGCCTGCGCGTGCACGTGGATACGCCGCCACGCTTCAGCGTGGAGGATCCGCGCCGGGCCCAGGTGCTGCTGCGGTGCGCGCAGGAGATCATCACCAATACGGCGCGCCATGCCGGCGCCCGCAACCTGTGGCTGCGCTTTGACTACATCAATGCGAACCTGCTGGAACTGTCGGCCCGTGACGATGGCCGCGGCGCGGCCAACTTCCGGCCCGGCAACGGCTTGTCCGGCATGCGTGAGCGCCTGTCCGAGTTCGAGGGCAGCGTGATGGTGGATCCGGCCATGAGCCAGGGCTTTGCCCTGACGGTGCGGCTGCCGCTGGGGGAGGTGCCGGAGTTGGCGCATACCCCGTCACGGTTCGAGCCACCGGCGCTGGGGATGCTGTAAGAATTCACGTGTTCCGCATGGCTCGTGTCAAAATGTGCTGCTTGGATAGCCGCATCGTTCTTCTCCGCCGGCCGCGGGCATCGCACGCAGGCCGCAACTGTTTCGAGGATTCGCGATGATTTCCGTCTGTCTCGTCGATGACCAGAACCTGGTGCGCCAGGGTGTCCGTTCGCTGCTGGACCTGGCGGAGGACATCCGCGTGGTCGCCGAGTGCGCCGATGGCGCCCAGGCGGTGCAGGACATCCCACGGGTGAAGCCGGACGTGGTGTTGCTGGACCTGCGCATGCCCAACATGAGCGGCCTGGAAGTGCTGCAGGCGCTGTCGGCCCGCAACGAACTGCCCCCGACCATCATCCTCACCACCTTCGACGACGACCAACTGGTGCTGCAGGGCTTGAAGGCCGGTGCCCGCGGCTACCTGCTCAAGGACGTCTCGCTGGAGCAACTGGTGGAGGCGGTGCGCACGGTGGCCGCTGGCGGCTCGCTGGTGGCGCCGATGGTCACCCAGCGCCTGCTGGCCGGGGTGGGGCGCATGCAGAACCAGTTCACCAGCCTGGAGCAGCCCGACCCGCTGACCGAGCGCGAGACCGAGATCCTGCGCCTGCTGTCGGGCGGCTACAGCAATAAGGAGATCGCCAACTCCTTGAAAGTGGCGGAAGGGACCGTGAAAAACCACGTTTCCAACATCCTCTCCAAGCTGGGCGTGCGGGACCGCACCCGCGCCGTCCTGAAGGCGCTGGAGCTGGGCATCGTCTGATCCCCTGGCCGGGGGAAACTCGGCCCTCTCCATACCCCTGGGAATGGCCGTCGGGCAGTCTTTACGGCCCGATGGCGTTCAGGCGCGCGAGCAAGTAGTATCGGTAACTTCGGCGCTGGCCGACCCCCTGTCATGCAGTGATTCTTCGGGAATCTCCCGTGGCGGGCCGGTCTCCGGCGACTGCCTTGTGCCGTATACAGAGAGACGTGCGGAGAACCCTGTAATGATGCGTGTTCTTGAATTTATTGTTGCCCTGATCATCGTCGCCGTGGTGGCGGTGGTGGTGGGCTTTGTGTTGCCTGGCAGCGGTCATGTGGACCGGTCGCTGGTCGTCGGCAAGGACATGCGTCAGGTCTATGACGTGCTGAACAACTTCCGCCGCTTCCCCGAGTACTCGGTGCAGCGCGAGTACGACCGCAACATCAAGTTCGACTTCTCGGGCAAGGCCTATGGCCCGGGCGCCGAGCTGAGCTGGTCCAGTGACGACGTCAAGGTCGGCACCGGCAAGCTGACCATCGCTTCGGCCGACCCGAGCTTCGACAAGATCGATACGACCGCCAAGAAGGCGTCCATCGTGTGGAACCTGGACAATGACTGGCGCGGCAACGACAAGCATTTCACGCTCGACCTGGAGCGCCAGGGCAGCCGCGGTCAGCTGACCAAGATCACCTGGTCGTATGACGTCGACTACGGCATGAACCTGATCAACCGCTACTCCAGCCTGTACATTCACGGCGATCCGGATGCCTTCATCCAGTTCACCCTGAACAACCTGCAGAACGTGCTGGCGGCGGTGCAGAACGTCGACTACACCAAGCTGATCCCGTACATCGAGCAGACCCAGCCGACCCCGGTGCTGCTGGTGTCCACCTCGATCGAGCGCAAGGGCGGCCTCGAGGCGCTCAATGACGCCACCGACAAGGCCATCGGCGAGATCCAGGCCGCTGCCAAGAAGCTGGGCGTGACCACCACCGGTCCGCGCATCATCTACACCACCAACTACGGCGACCAGACCTACACCTTCGACGTGGCCATGCCGATCAGCGCGACCAGCCTGAACGTCGGTGGCCAGACCGTCGAGCTGACCGCCGCCAAGTCCCCGGACCTGAGCGCGGCCGCTACCTCGGGCAGCAGCGCCGATGCGTCCAGCAGCAACGCCGGCGACAACACCCCGGGTGGCCATGACCGCTTCGGCCGCCTGATCGTGGACAACGACGTGCGCGCCTTCCTGGCCTTCGGTGGCCCGGCCCTCAAGGCCGTGTGGAACGGCACCGCCGCCGGCGTGCCGCAGACCCGCGACCAGCTGAAGGCCTATGCGCAGACCCACGGCTACAAGTTCGACGAAGTGGTGAACCGCTTCTACGACATCGAAGCCAAGCCGGAAGTGAAGCAGGGCGACGAAGTGAAGCAGTACGCCGAGTTCGACGTGTACCTGCCGCTGAGCTGGGCTCCGGAGCAGACCCCGGAGCAGGAAGCCGGCATCAAGCCGCCGTCGCTGGACGAGAGCGGCGACCAGGCTCCGGCCTCGTCGAGCTCCGCCGCTGCCCCGGCCGCCGCCAGCAGCACGAACTAAGCTCCACTGCGCAAGCATCGAAAAGGCCCTTCCTCGTGAAGGG
Source organism: Dyella sp. C9 (assembly GCF_003332825.1). Classification (GTDB taxonomy): domain Bacteria; phylum Pseudomonadota; class Gammaproteobacteria; order Xanthomonadales; family Rhodanobacteraceae; genus Dyella. The sequence goes on from NZ_QIRF01000001.1 coordinate 11,994, forward strand.
CCTTTTCTTTTTAGGGGCTCGCTTCGGGCCGGCAGTCGCGAACTTTTCGGTTACATTGCAGGTCGACTTCGCTGACCCAAACGGCACCCGGCCCTTCGCCGCGGTTCGCCCCCTGCCTCGACCGGACATGATCGAAACCGAACAGCTCACCAGGCGCTATGGCGCCCTGACCGCGGTGGATTCACTGAGCATCCGAGCCGAGCCAGGGCAGGTGCTGGGTCTGCTGGGACCCAACGGTGCCGGCAAGACCACTGCGATGCGCATGATCGCCGGATTCCTCGAGCCCAGTTCGGGCACGGCCCGGGTGTGCGGGCACGATGTGCGCAAGGAGCCGCTCAAGGCCAAGCGTGCCCTCGGCTACCTGCCGGAGGGCGCGCCCAGTTATGGCGAGCTGACCGTGCGCGAGTTCCTCACCTTCATCATCCGGCTACGCGGTCTGCAGCGCGACGAAGGCTATCGTCGCTTCGAGCGGGTGGTCGGCGGCCTGCAACTGGAGGGCGTGCTGGACCAGTGCATCGACACCCTGTCCAAGGGCCTGCGCCGCCGCGTCGGCCTGGCGCAGGCGATCGTGCATAACCCGCAAGTGCTGATGCTGGACGAGCCTACCGATGGCCTTGACCCGAACCAGAAGCACACGGTGCGCCAGCTGATCGATGCGATGGCGCGTGACCGCACCATCCTCATCTCCACCCATCTCCTGGAGGAGGTGCATGCCTTGTGCAACCGGGTGGTGATCATCGCCAACGGCAAGCTGCTGGCCGATGCAACACCGGCAGAACTGGAGGCGCGTTCGCGCTATCACGGCGCGGTGTCGTTCAGCGCGCCGGGCAGCGGTGTCTCGCAGGAGATGCTGGGGCGCCTGCCGCAGGTGGCCTCGATCGAGGTCGATCCGCTGGACGGTCGCATCACGGTGTTCCCGCGACCGGGTGAGCGCATCCTCGAGCCGGTGGAAAGCCTGCTGCGCCAACAGGGGCTGGAGGTGTCCGAGATCCAGCTCGAGCGTGGCCGCCTCGACGAAGTGTTCCGTCATATCACCACGGGCCAGGGGGGCAACGCATGAGTCCGGTGATGGCGGTGGCGCGGCGCGAGCTGCGCAGCTACTTCGTGACGCCGGTGGCATACGTGTTCCTGGTGATCTTCCTGGTGCTGGCAGGCATCCTCACCTTCTACGCCGGCGACTTCTACGAGCGCGGCCAGGCCGACCTGCAACCGTTCTTCTCCATGCATCCGTGGCTGTACCTGGTGCTGGTGCCGGCGGTGTCGATGCGCAGGTGGGCCGAGGAGGCCAAGGGCGGCACGCTGGAGCTGCTGCTGAGCCTGCCGCTGACCCTGGCGCAGGCGATGCTGGGCAAGTTCCTCGCGGCGTGGTTGTTCATCGGGCTGGCGCTGCTGCTGACCTTTCCGATCTGGATCACCGTCAACTACCTGGGGTCGCCCGACAACGGGGTGATTTTTGCCGGTTACCTCGGCAGCTGGCTGATGGCCGGCGCATTCCTGGCCATCGGCGCCTGCCTGTCGGCGGTCACGCAGAGCCAGGTGATCGCCTTCGTGCTGACCCTGGTGGTGTGCTTCCTGTTGATCCTGGTGGGGCAGCCGCAGGTGATGGACTTCTTCCAGGGTGCGCTGCCGCGCCGCCTGGTCAATGGTGTCGCGCACCTCAGCATGCTGCGCCACTTCGAGGCGATCTCGCGTGGCGTGCTGGACCTGCGCGACCTGCTTTACTTCCTGCTGAGCATGGCAGCCTGGCTTGCGGCCGGCGTGCTGGTGCTCGACCTGAAGCGGACCCCCTGAACCATGATGCGCATCCGTTTCAGCCGCCGTACCCTCCTGCTGTCCGCGCTGGCGCTGCTTGCCGTGGTGTTCGTGGCGCTCACCCTGATCACCAGCCGCTGGCTGAGCGTGTCGCGTATCGACCTCACCTCGGACAAGCTCTACACGTTGACGCCGGGCACCATCCATATCGTCGATGGCCTGCATGCGCCGCTGCGGCTTACCCTGTATTTCTCCGCGCACGCCGCACGCGACCTGCCGCAGTTGCGCACCTACCAGCAACGCGTGAGCGAGATGCTGCAGGAGATGGTGGCGCGTGCACATGGTCGCCTCCGCCTGCAGATCATCGATCCGGTGCCTTATTCGGACGACGAGGCGAGCGCCGAGGGCTATGGGCTCACTCCGATCAGCGGTGGCACCAATGGCGAACGCGTGTTCTTCGGGCTGGTCGGCAGCACGCAACCGCTCAATGCGGACGGCGATGGCGACGTCGACGAGCACCTGCCTGGGCGCGCCCTGGCGATTCCCTTGTTCGATCCCTCGCGCGAGACCTTTCTCGAATACGACATCGCCAAGCTGCTGTATGAGCTCGACCAGACGTCCAAGCCGCACATCGGGCTGATCAGCAGCCTGCCGCTGGAGGGCAACCCGGTCATAGGCGAAGAGCCGTGGACGGTGATGCGCCAGCTGGGCCAGCAGTTCGAGGTCAACAAGCTCGATCCGGCCAAGCTGACCCGCATCTCGCCGGACATCAAGGCGGTATTGCTGGTGCATCCCAAGCACCTGCCGGCCGATGCGCTGTATGCGATTGACCAGTATGTGCTTGGCGGTGGCCACCTGGTGGTGTTCGTGGACCCGGTTGCCGAAATGGACAACACGCCGTTCGTCGACAGCAACGGCGGTTCCGATGAGCACGCCTCCGACCTGCCGCGGCTGTTCGCCACCTGGGGCGTGCAATACGACCCGCAGAAAGTCGTGCTGGACCGTTCGCGCGGACTGCGCATCGAACTGGCCGACAACAGTTCGGCCAGCCATCCGGCGATGCTCGGGCTGGGCCAGCAGGAGCTGAACCATGACGACGTGATCACCGCCAGCCTGCAGCGCGTCAATGTTTCCAGCATCGGCTACTTCGACCTCGCGCCGGGTACCAGTTCGCGCTTGCAGCCGCTGATGCAGAGCACGCCCGATGCCGAAGTGGTGCCGGCCCAGCGCGTGCGCGAGTCGATCAACAATCCGGCTGCGCTGATGGACAACTACCACCCCGACAACGTGCGCTACGTGCTGGCGGCACGGCTGCGGGGTGAATTCGCCAGCGCATTCCCGGAACGAGCCTCTGCCAGTGGGCATCTTGCGCACTCCAGCGGCAATGCCGAGGTGATCCTGGTGGCCGATACGGACCTGCTGAGCGACCGCCTGTGGGTGTCCTACACGCAAAGCCTGCTCGGGCAGCCTCAGCTCAGTGCGCTGGCCAACAACGGTGACCTCGTGACCAATATCGCGGACAACCTGAGCGGTTCGTCGGCGCTATTGTCCATCCATGGCCGGGTCAGTTCGCAGCGCCCATTCACGCGCGTGCTGGCCTTGCGCAGCGCGGCGGATCAGAAGTACCTGGCGAAGATGCAGGAACTGCAGCGCGAGCTGGCGGTCACCCGTACCCGCCTGAGTGAGTTGCAGTCGGCCAAGGGTGGCCGTGGCGACACGGTGAGTTCCGAGCAGCGCACCGAGGTCGAGCAGTTCCTGCAGCGCCAGCTGGCGATCAACAAGGAGCTGCGCGACGTGCAGCATCAGTTCAACGCGGAGATCGATGCGCTGGGCTTGCAGTTGAAGTTCATCAACATCGTGCTGGTTCCGGCCCTGGTGACCCTGGTGGGACTGTTGTACGGCTGGCGACGCTCGCGGCGCAGCCGTCGCCGCGCCTGAGTGCAAGGACATGTGCGTGCGCGAGGGCAGGAGATACGAAGCTATGATGATCGTTCGCCGATGACCCGGCCCGGATCCGACCGATGATCGCAAGCGTGACCAAATGGATCGTGCCCTGGGAGTTTTCCTGGGTGTTCCTGTTGACCTTCTTGGCCTGCAGCGTGCTCTACGTGCGTGGCTGTCGTCGTCTGCCGGTGAGCGTCGGTCGCCGCATCGCGTTCTGGCTGGGCACGGCGATGATCTATGTCTCGCTGCACACCTACCTGGATTATTTCTTCGAGCATGAATTCTTCATGCATCGCATCCAGCAGGTGCTGCTGCATCACCTGGCGCCGCTGCTGATCATGGCCTCGTACCCGGGCAGCGTGCTGCGCAAGGGCATGCCGCTGCGCTGGCGCCTGCGCCTGCTGCGGCCTGCGCTGCGTTCGTGGCCATGGCGGCTGTTCAGCGCCGTCTGGCTCAATCCGGCGGTGGCGACGGTGTTGTTCGTCGCCTTCATCCTGGTGTGGCTGATCCCGTCGATGCAGACGCTGGCCATGCTGGACTGGCGCGTGTATCGCTTCATGAATTGGTCGATGCTGGTCAGCGGCTTCAGCTACTGGTGGCTGGTGCTCGACCATCGACCGCGTCCGCCGGGCCGCATGACACCCGGCGTGCGCGTGCTGTCGCCCGGTATCACCATGACGCCGCAGATCCTGGCTGGCGCCATCGTCACTTTTTCCAAGTCCGACCTGTATCCGATCTTCGAGATCTGCGGGCGCGCGTTCACCTTCAACGTGCTGACCGGCCAGCTGGTCGGCGGGGTGATCATGTGGGTGCCTGCCGCGCTGATCGAATCCGTTGGCGGCCTGCTGGCGATGCGCCAGTGGCTGCGCCTGTCGCGCAACGGGCGCATACGGCGCAAGCCATGGCCGACGCGTCGCCCGCCGGCCAGGCCGGCGCCCATCGCACAGGACGAACCCTCGGCTTCGGTCTGAGGGCTACGGCGTATCGCCGGTAGCGTTGGCGGGGCGCGCGAGGAAGTCCACCTCGAGCGTGCTGCCGTCATCGAAGCGCAGCTGCAGCCTCACCTTGTCACCGGGCCGCACCGCCGTGCGGGCCTTCATCAGCATCAGGTGGTACCCACCGGGCGACAGCTCGACCTTGCCGTGCGCGGGAATGGCCAGGTCATCGACCATGGCCATGCGGCTGACGCCGTTTTCGGTACTGCTCCTGTGCAGCATGGCTTCGGCATAGGCCGGGCTGCTCGCCGCGCGCAGTGTGGCGGGCTGGTTCCCCTGGTTCTCCAGCACCACATAGGCGCCAGCGGGCAGGTCGCCGGGCAGTACGCGGATCCAGGCGTGGCTGGGGATCACGTGCGCCGCCTCGGTCGCTTCGGCGCGTCCTGCCAGCAGCGCCACCATCAGCACGACTGCGAGACCTGCGCGGCGCGCGCTCATGCAGGATTTCCCAGGCTCAGCAGCAGGTGCAGGTCGTGGACCAGATCATCCAGCGAGCGATCGGGCGTGGAGAGCAGACGGGCATTGCCGTTGCGATCGAAGATGTAGATGGCCGAGCTGTGGCTCACTTCGTACTGGCCGTTCGCATCGTCCGGCTCGCGGGTAAAGGCCGAACGGTAGCGCTTGCTCAGGGCCTCGATTTCGCGCGGTGAGCCAGTCAGGCCCACCGCGCGGGGATCGAAGGCATTGACGTAGGCGTGCATGACCTCGGGTGTGTCGCGTGCCGGGTCCACGCTGACGAACAGGATGCGCGCGCCGTCGGCGAGAGGGCCCAGGCGCTGCATCACCACGTGCAGATGGGCCAGGGTCAGCGGGCAGACATCGGGACAGTGCGTGTAGCCGAAATACAGCAGCACCACCTTGCCGTGGTAGTCCTGCCCGGTGACTTGCTTGCCCTGGTCATCGACCAGGTGGAAGTCCAGGTCGGGCATGTGGCCGGTCACGTTGGTGAGCTGCCAGGGAATCGCGTCGTCGCGGTTGCAGCCGGCCAGCAGCAGGGGCGCGAGCAGGCAGGCGAGTCCCAGTACAAGGCGGCCGGCGCGACGAAGTGTCATGCGAGAATCGATAGGCATCATCGCCCCAGCATACGACACTGCCCAGACCGCCTAAAGCCGGTGACCCGAGGACTTTCGACATGCGACAAGCCATTCCTGCCTTGCTGATCGGACTGGCCGGCGCCAGTGCAGTCATGCTGGGCGCATTCGGAGCCCATGCCCTGCGCGACGTGCTTGATGCCCGGGGCGCCGAGCTGTGGCACACCGCGGTGAGCTATCACTTCTGGCACGCGATCGCCCTGGTGCTGGCGGTGTTTGCCGGGCCGGGCCGGCCACGCCGGGTGTCGCTGGCCGCCTTCGCGCTGGGCATCGTGGTGTTCTGCGGCACCTTGTACGCGCTGGCTCTCGGGGCGCCGCGGTGGGTGGGAGCCATCACGCCGGTGGGCGGCATCGCCTTCATCGTCGGCTGGCTGGCCCTCGGTTGGGCGCTGGTTCCCTGGATGCGAAGCGCACCGCGCTGATCGGCCTACACGCGGTCGACCCGCGCCGCATAGCAACCGTGCCGGGCCATGTGAATATGCAGGTAGGCCACTTCCTGGTTTGCCAGCATCCGCTCGATCAGCGGCTCCAGCTCTGTGCCGGCGGTGACATCGGCGTCGCGCAGCATGCCGGCCCCGTCAAAGGCGCGCACGGACAAGAGGCGTCGCCGCAGCTGCTCGGGCACGGCATCCACCTCGTCGTAGCGCTGCTCGCCTTCACGGATATAGATCGCGTGACTGGCACGGTACGGCGTATCGGCATCCTGGTGCTGATAGTTCAGCAAGATCAGTTCCTGGCCGGGCTCGGCGTCGGTCAGGCTGATGCGGCATGGATAGCCGTGGGCGTGGTCGGCAACCACGCGCATGGCGCGACGGCCAGCGAGGGCCTCGTCGGATAGCTGGAACAGTTCGGCGAACTGGGCGGCGTGCAGGCCGCTGATGCGGAAGGACATGGCAGGTACCCCATGGACAGGTGGTACCAGCCTTACCCGGATGTGCCTGCGCGGCCATCCGGATCGTGCGGTGTCGTCAGTCCACGCGAAACACGTCGATGGTTTCGCATTCGGGGCACCGATAGCTCTGCAGTTCGGTGTCCTCGCGTTCGGCCCATTTACGCGCCTCGGGCGGCAGCTTTTCGTGCGGCTCCATTTCCACCTGTTGTCCGCCTTTGGCGCAGGCGTCGCACAGCACGGGGCCGTCGGGCAGGGGGCGATAATCGTTGGACATGGATCGTCTCCGCGGCATGGCGTGAATCACCACCTGCACCCTAGACCCGTGTTCGTGCAGAGGGTGTCGAAATGGTCTTGCCCAAAGGCATCCCGTTCCCTTGGTGGACGCGCGGCTCGCGTGCGAATGGCCCGGATGGGCATGGGCACATCCACCACCACGGGGATGTCTTTCTGCCGGAACCATGCGTGGCGGCAACCGCCAGCCGGCCACCCTCTCGACAGCGATCGAGCGCGGGGCAAGCTGCCGGGGCGATCAGTCCTCGTCGTCGACGACCGGTTCGGATGATTCGCGCTTCAGCCGTCCATTCTTGCGCAGCGCCTCGCGCAGAACGAACTCGATCTGCGCGTTGACGCTGCGCAGATCATCGTCGGCCCAGCGCTGCATGGCCTCGAGCACGGCAGCGCTGATGCGTAGCGGGTAGGCCTTCCGGTCAACCGCCATAGAGCGTGCCGGCGTTGACCACCGGCTGGGTGGCGCGGTCACCGCACAATACCACCAGCAGGTTGCTCACCATCGCGGCCTTGCGTTCCTCATCCAGCTCCACCACGCCTTGCTGGCGCAGCTTGTCCAGCGCCATCGCCACCATGCCTACCGCGCCTTCGACGATGCGTTCGCGCGCCGCCACGATGGCGTTGGCCTGCTGGCGCTGCAGCATGGCCTGGGCGATTTCCTGCGCGTAGGCGAGGTGACTGATGCGGGCCTCGATCACGCGCACGCCGGCCTTGTCCAGGCGCGCCTGGATCTCGTCGCGCAGGTGGTTGTTGATCACGTCGCCATGGCTGCGCAGCGCCGGCTTGCCGTCGTCGTGCGCGTCGTAGGGATAGTTCTGGGCCATCTGGCGCAGCGCCGATTCGCTCTGGATGGTGACGAAGTTTTCGTAGTCGTCCACGCAGAACACGGCTTCGGCGGTGTCGATCACCTGCCACACCACCACGGAGGCGATCTCGATGGGGTTGCCGTCGCTGTCGTTGACCTTGAGCTTGCCGCTCTCGAAGTTGCGCACGCGCAAGGAGATGCGGCGCCGGCTGCAGAACGGGTTGGTCCAGCGCAGGCCCTCGGCGCGCACGGTGCCGGCGTACTTGCCGAACAGCTGCAGCACCTGGCCTTCGTTGGGGGCGACCTGGAAGAAGCCCTTCAGCATCAGGATCTCGCCGGCATGGATGAATACGCCAATGGCGCCCACCCAGATCGGCTGGCCATTGCTCACCGCCACGTAAAGCGCCAGGCCCACCAGGGCCAATACGAAGCACGCGGCGATGGTGGGAATGCCGGCGACCGAAAAACCCTTGCGTTCATTCATGGTGAATCCTCCCTGGGTGAGAGGATTTGATATCAGTTTGATATCTTTCCGCAAGTGCCAGTTCAGCGGCCGCCGATGGACGCTGCGGGTGCCTGGACCGAGGGCGGTGGCAGGTTGCCTGCCAGCTCCGATGCCGGGGTGACGGCCTCGATGCGGATCTGGCCAAACAGGGTGGCGGCGTTGAAGAAGTGCCACGGATCACCGTCGCCCATGTCCAGCGCGATGTGGGTGGTGTCGAAGTGGCGCAGTGCGGCATCGAAGCTTTGCCAGCGGCCGTCGACCCAGGCCTGCACCCAGGCGTGCGGTACGAACACGCGCGAGGCGCCGGCGAAACGGTCGGCATAGACCATGCCGGTGACCACCCGCGCCGGGATGTGCTGGGCGCGGGCCAGGGCGGCCAGCAGCACGGAGAACTCGGTGCAGTCGCCCTGGCGGTCGCGGACCACCTCCAGTGCGGAGGCGTAGCCGACGTCGAGGCCATGCTGGTTGATGTAGTCGCTGACGAAGCTGCGCAGGCGGCGCATCTTGTCCAGGTCGTTGTCCGCGCCTCCCACCGCGCGCGCGGCCATCTGCTGGATGGCGGGCGCATCCGACTGGACCCAGTCGTTGGGCAGCGTGTCCTCGGGGCCGGGAGGCGGCTCGCCGCCGGGCTGGGCGTTGCCGATGTCGACGATCCAGTCTGTCGCATCGAGGCGGGTGACGCGTTGCTCGTCGGTATTGATCACCGGTTGCGGGCCGCCTTCCTCGACGTGGATACGGTAGCGCAGGAACGCATTGCGCAGGTTGGGCGGCAGCAGCCGGGGCGAGTCGACCATCGACACCCGGAACATGTCCACGTTCTGCGGCGGGGCCATGGCGCAGCGTTGGCTGCAGGCGAGCATCTCCAGCTCGCGCCCGAGCATGCCCAGCGTGCCCTTGCGCGCAATGCCCTGGTCGTCCAGCCACAGGTCCATGGTCTGCACGCCGCGTGGCGTCTGCAAAACCTGGCGCTGGTGATTGAGCACCATCGTCCCTTCCGGCAAGGTCACTCGCTCGTCGCCGATGACCCGCATGTCCACGTGGGCCACGGACTGGCTGGCCGGGTCGAACATGCTCATGGTGTAGTCGAGGCCCGGGTGTGCCGCCGCCTTGAGCAGGGCCAGCCGCTGGCCTTCGCTGAGCACGGCGCCGGGGGGCCAGTTCAGGGTGATCTCCCGGGTGTCGCCGCCGACGGTGGTGGTCACCGCGAAATTGCCATTGGGCAGGCGATGGCCTTCCACCGTGCTGTCGCTATTGGAGAGACTGCTGCGCGAGAAGAAGCCCAGCGGCTCGCCAGCGCCGTTTTCCACGCTGCGGGTCATCACTCCCACCGGCACGCCGCTGCCGTTGCGGTTCAGCTCGATCACGAGATCCTGCGTAGTGGTCACCACGTCGCCGGTGCGCTGGTGTTCCACCTCAAGGTGGCCGATCTTGCGCCCGCCCAGCAGCACCGTCATCCAGAGGGTGTCACCGGGTGCAGCCTGGTCGGCCCGGGCGGCGAGTCCGGGAGCGGTGCAAAGACAGAACACCAGCAAAAGCACGGCAATCCGATTGCACATGGTCGCTCCGCGGGGACGGTGACCACTACAGTCAATGCCGGTTAGCGCACTCCGTCAATGGGCCTTTTGGCACCTTGCGAGCCGGGCGCATCGGCGCCGCTTACAATAGGTCTTTGCCTCGCCTGGAGACACCGAATGAAGCCGTTTGGCACGCCTTATTCCGACCATGCCTTGCGCGTCCTGCTGCTGGGCTCCGGTGAGCTGGGCAAGGAGGTGGCGATCGAGCTACAGCGCTACGCTGTGGAGGTGATCGCTGTGGACCGCTACCCCCATGCTCCGGCGATGCAGGTGGCGCATCGCAGCCACGTGATCGACATGCTCGATGGTCACGCGCTGCGTACGCTGATCGAACAGGAAAAGCCCGATCTCGTGGTGCCGGAGATCGAGGCCATCCACACGCCGACCCTGATCGAACTGGAGAAGGCAGGCCTGCGCGTGATCCCGACCGCGCGTGCCGCCTGGCTCACCATGGACCGCGAGGGCATTCGCCGCCTGGCGGCCGAGGAATTGCAGCTACCGACCTCACGCTACCGTTTCTGCGAGACGGAAGCCGAGTACCGCGATGCCGTGGCTGCGATCGGCCTGCCATTCGTGATCAAGCCGGTGATGAGTTCCTCCGGCAAGGGCCAGAGCGTGGTGCGCCATGAAAGCGAACTGGAGGCCGCGTGGGACTACGCCCAGTCCGGCGGTCGCGCCGGTAAGGGTCGCGTGATCGTCGAAGGCTTTGTCGATTTCGACTACGAGATCACCCTGCTGACCGTGCGCCACCGGGACGGCGTGAGCTTCTGCGCGCCGATCGGCCATCGCCAGGAAGACGGCGACTATCGCGAGTCGTGGCAGCCGCAACCGATGAGCGAGGCCGCGCTGGCCGAAGCGCAGCGCCAGGCTGCCGCGATCACCGGCGCGCTGGGCGGTTGGGGCGTGTTCGGCGTGGAATTCTTCGTCAAGGGCGACGGCGTGATCTTCTCCGAGGTCAGCCCGCGTCCGCACGATACCGGTCTTGTCACCTTGATCTCGCAGGATCTGTCCGAGTTCGCGCTGCATGCGCGTGCCATCCTTGGCCTGCCCATCCCGGCGATCCGGCAACTGGGGCCATCGGCCTCGTGCGCCGTGCTGGTGGAAGGCGAGGGCAGTGCACCGCGTTATTTCCACGTAGCGGAGGCATTGGAGGAGCCGGACACGCAGTTGCGCATCTTTGGCAAGCCCACCGTCAAGGGGCGCCGCCGCATGGCGGTGACCCTCGCGCGCGACGAAAGCGTCGAGGCGGCCAAGGTGAAGGCGATCCGCGCGGCGAAGCTGTTGCGCGTGGAACTCTGAGGCGTTTGCTTCCTTTCCCGATCGGGGAGAGGATCAGGCAAAGGGTCGATCCTGATGCCTGTTTCGATCAGCTCGACTGGCAGGCGGTCCCCGTGCATCCCGCACTTCGGCGTGCGCTGGGGAATCAAGGCAACTGGAGGCACTGATGGAATCGACGGGATTTGCGCACTGGCTGGTGGTGGTCGTAGAGACGTTCGCGGCGTTGTTCCTGCTGTTGCTGGCGTTGCTGGTGGTGGTGGTGGCGGTGGTATGGCTGGTGGACCGCAACCAGACGTCCAACTCGGTGCTGCGCAATTTCCCGGTGATCGGACATTTCCGTTACTGGTTCCTGCATCTGGGCGAGTTCTTTCGCCAATACCTTTATTCGAGTGACCGCGAGGAACTGCCGTTCAACCGCGCGCAGCGCATGTGGGTGTATCGCGCGGCCAAGAACGTGGACAACACCAACGCGTTCGGCTCGACGCGTGACCTGCGCGGCGAAGGCGTGCCGTTCTTCGTCAACGCGCCGTTCCCCGCGCTGGGCGAGCGTCACCTCGAGCCCAGGCCGGTGACGCTGGGACCTTATTCGCGCGAGCCTTACCAGCACGCGGCGTTCTTCAACATCTCGGCGATGAGCTTCGGTGCGCTGTCGGCGCCGGCGGTGCGCGCGCTTTCGCGCGGCGCGGCCAAGGCCGGCATCTGGATGGATACCGGCGAGGGCGGCCTGGCGCCGTACCACCTGGAGGGCGGTTGCGACATCATCTTCGAGATCGGCACCGCCAAGTACGGTGTACGCACGCCCGACGGCAAGCTCGATGACAACAAGCTGCTGGCGATCTGCGCGCACAAGCAGGTGAAGATGGTGAGCATCAAGCTCGGCCAGGGCGCCAAGCCGGGCATGGGCGGCCTGCTGCCGGCGGCCAAGGTGACGCCTGAGATCGCTGCGATCCGCGGCATTCCGGTGGGCGAGGATTCGCAAAGCCCGAATCGTCACCTGGACATCGCCAACGTGCCGCAGCTGATGGATGCGATCCATCACATCCGCGAACTCACTGGCAAGCCGGTGGGTTTCAAGGCCGTGTTCGGTGGCATGGACTGGATCGTCGAACTGTGCGACGAGGTGCACAAGCGTGGCATCCAGAGCGCGCCCGACTTCATCATCGTGGATGGCTCGGAAGGCGGCACCGGCGCCGCGCCGCAGACCCTGATGGAGGGCGTGGGCCTGCCGTTGCACGAGGCCTTGCCGGCGCTGGTGGACACGCTGATCGTGAAGGGGCTGCGAGAGCGCATCAAGGTGATCTGTTCGGGCAAGTGCATCACCGCCTACGACGTGGCGTGGGCGCTGTCGATGGGTGCTGATTTCGTCAACTCCGCGCGTGGCTTCATGCTCGCGCTGGGCTGCATCCAGTCGCTGCAATGCAACCGCAACACGTGCCCTACCGGTATCACCACGCAGAACCCCAAGCTCCAGCGCGGCCTGGTGGTCACCGACAAGAGCGAGCGCGTGGCGCACTACGCCACCAACGTGATGCACGAAGTAGGCATCATCGCGCACAGCTGCGGCGTGGAGGAGCCACGCCAGCTCGATCGCACGCATTGCCGGGTGGTCGGCGACGACGGCCTTTCGGTGCCTTTGATCAAGTTGTATCCGTATCCGGAGGTACGGCAGGAGCCGGTGCACCCCTGATTCCGTTCGCGGATCATTTCCACGCGTTTTCATTGATCCTGGTCACCCGCCCATCACGCGATGGGCGGCATCTTGGAGCGGTCCCCAGTCGTGCTGGTGCCCGTGCCTCGGGCGCGGGCAGGCATGTTCTGCCACTTCCAAGGAGATGACCCATGGTCCCCAAGACGATGAAAGCCGCCGTCGCCCACCGTTTCGGCGAACCGTTGCGCATCGAGGAAATCCCCGTACCGGTGCCCGGCCGCGGCGAAGTGCTGGTGAAGATCGTCTGCAGCGGCGTATGCCACACCGACGTGCATGCGGTGGATGGCGACTGGCCGGTGAAGCCCGAGCCACCTTTCGTGCCGGGCCACGAAGGCGTGGGCGTGGTGGCGGCGCTGGGCGAGGGCGTGGAGAACCTCAAGGTTGGCGATCCGGTCGGTATCGCGTGGCTGCATGACGCCTGCGGGCATTGCGAGTACTGCATCACCGGCTGGGAGACCCTGTGCGAAACCCAGCACAACAGCGGTTACAGCGTCGACGGCAGTTTCGCCGAATATGCGATCGGCAATGCGGCCTATGTGGCGCGCCTGCCCGACAACGTGGATTTCGCCATGATGGCGCCGATCCTTTGCGCCGGCGTCACCACCTACAAGGGCATCCGTGAAACGGATACGCGCCCGGGCGAGTGGATCGCCATCTCCGGCATCGGTGGACTTGGCCATCTCGCCATCCAGTACGCCACCGCGATGGGCCTGCAGGTGGTGGCGGTGGACGTGGCCGACGAAAAGCTCGCGCTGGCACGCAAGCTGGGTGCCTCCGCCACGGTGGACGCACGCAGCCCGCATGCCGTCCAGGACGTGCTCGACGCCACCCATGGTGGCGCCCATGGCGTGCTGGTCACGGCGGTTTCGCCGCCGGCGTTTTCGCAGGCGCTCCATTTCACCCGTCGTCGCGGCACCATGAGCCTGGTCGGCCTGCCGCCCGGTGATTTCGCCACGCCGATCTTCGACGTGGTGCTCAAGCGCCTCACCATCCGCGGCTCCATCGTCGGCACACGCAGCGACCTGGCCGAAGCCGTCGACTTCGCCGCGCGCGGCAAGGTCGCGGCCACCATCGAGCGGCGCAAGCTGGAAGACGTGAACGATGTGCTGCAGGGCCTGCGCGAAGGCCACATCCAGGGCCGCGTGGTGCTGGACATCGGGCAGCCCTGAGCGAGCGCTTCCGGTACGGCTGGGTGGGTTCAGCCCTCGGGCATTTCCACCCAGCCCTCGCTGGTGCGAATCTGCAGCGGGCGGAAGCGCTTCTTGTAGTCCATCTTCGGGTGGCCGGCGATCCAGAAGCCCAGGTAGACCCAGGGCAGGCCACGGCGCTGGGCCAGGGCCACTTGTTGCAGGATCGCGTACGTACCCAGGCTACGTTCCGTCTCGTCGGGGTCGTAGAATGTATAGACCGCCGACAGGCCTTGCAGGCATACGTCGGTCACCGCCACGCCCAGCAGGCGCGAGCCCTCGCGGAACTCGAGGAACAGCGTGGGGCTCCAGGGGGCGGTGAGAAAGCGCCGGAAATCGCTGGCGTCAGCTTCGTCCATGCCCCCGCCCGGGTGCCGTTGGCGCAGGTAACGCTCGTACAGCGCGTGTCGTTCGGCGTTGTAGCCAGCCATCGACTCGACCACCTGCAGGTCGCCATTGCGCTTGAGGCAGCGGCGCTGGCTGCGGTCGGGCGTGAAATGGGCGACATCGATGCGGCAGGGTGTGCAGGCCCGGCAGTTGCTGCAGTACGGGTAGTACAGGTGGCCGCCGGCGCGCCGGAAACCGCGTTCCAGTGCCGGGCCGTAGAGCTGGTCCAGCTGCGGGGCAGCCGGGTCGATCACCAGGTTCTGTGCCGTGCGCTCGGCAAAATAGCCGCAGGTGTGCGGCAGGGTTTGGAAGAGGCGGACACGGTCGGAGCGCATGGTCCGATTCTATGTCCGGTTCGGGCCGGCGTGTGAGTAGGAAAACACCGACAAATGCAGTCGGATCAGCCAGTAAGCCAACGCCGGATATTCAGCCGGCTCAGATGACGCCCATGTAACGCAGCATCAGCACCACGAAGGCGCCTGCCACCGCCAGCATCACGATGCGCCGGACCCGCGTGGCCGTGCCCTGGCGCCGCGATTCCGCGGTGGGGTTGCGGGCCAGCGCCAGCTCCTCGCCGTGGCGGATCACCGGCTCGATGCCCAGTTCCTTCAGCAGGGCGCGGGCGCGGGTGTAGTCGTCGGCCTTGCTCACCCACACCTGGGCCCATTCCTCGCGGTTTTCGTTGCGCTGCGAGTAGCTGAAGCGCTGATAGCTGGGTCGGCGGTAGTTGGAGCGGTTCTCGATGGTGTACTCGATGCCATGCTCGGCCAACAGCGAAGCGACGCGGTCGATGTTTTCCTGGCGGGGCGAGGTGTACAGCTGGCGCATGGAGTAAGCCTGTGGTTGTTGCCCGGGGCTGCGGGAAACCGGTTTCCTGCTCGTCATCCCGGCGGCTGCCGGGAGCCCGTGGCCTTGCTGCGCGGCGGCCGGATAGCCAGCGGAGCTCCCGCTGGCGCGGCCATGACAAGCCATTCGAGGTTTTCGCGAACGGCGGGGCGGTGCAAGCCGCGCCCGATGCATGGGTGATTTTACTACGCCTGCGCCATCGCTCAGTTGCGCAGGCGGATCAGGCCTTCCTGGGCGGTGGAGGCCACCAGCCGGCCATCGCGCGTGAAGATCTGGCCACGGGCCAGCCCGCGCGCGCCCTGGGCGGTCGGGCTGTCGAACGAGTACAGCAGCCACTCGTCCACCCGGAACGGACGGTGGAACCACAGCGCATGGTCCAGGCTCGCCATCTGCACGTTGTGCGTGTAGTACGAGATGCCGTGGGGCAGGGTGGCGGTGCCGATCAGGTTGAAATCCGAGGCATAGGCCAGCAGCGAGCGGTGCAGTGCCGGCGAATCACCCACCGGCGCGGTGAGGCGGAACCAGATGTGCTGGTACGGCGGGCGCTTGACCGGGGGCAGCTTGGCCTGCGGCCACACGTGGCGGATCTCGAACGGCGCGTCCACGCCCAGCCAGCGCTGCAGCTTCTCCGGCAGCTTGGCCAGCTGTTCCGGCGGCAGCGGCTGCATCGGCGAGATGTCCTCGGGCATCGGCACCTCGGGCATCGAGGACTGATGCTCGAAGCCGGGCTCAGGCACCTGGAACGAGATCGAGCCGTTCAGGATCGGCTGGCCGTGCTGGATCGCCACCACCCGGCGCGAGGAGAACGTGCCGCCGTCGCGGGTGCGCTCCACGCTGTAGACGATGGGCGCGTTGATGTCGCCGGCGCGCAGGAAGTAGGCATGCAGCGAATGGGCCTCGCGGCCGGCATCCACCGTGCGCTGCGCGGCCGACAGGGCCTGGCCCAGCACCTGGCCGCCGAATACGAAATGGGTGCCGATGTCCCGGCTCTGGCCGCGGAAAAGGTTGTCCTCCAGCCGCTCCAGTTCAAGCAGGTCGACCAGTTCTCGGACGTGGGTTTCCGTCATGGCAGGGCTCAGGGGAAAGATGGCCGGCGATTATAGCCGGGCCGCCCGGCCGCTTCAGTGGCCGGCGCCGGCGCGGGTCAGCCCACTGGCCGCCAGCACCTCGGCCCAGGGGAACAGCGGGCCGGGGTCGAGCTTGCGTGGCACCTCCACGCCGGGATCGTCGCTGGCTGGCAGCCGGGCCGTGTCCAGGTCCTCGTGGCCTGCGATCAGCTGCAGGTTGGGGTGGATCCGGCGAAGTTCGGCCAGCAGGGCGGTCAGGGCGGCGAGTTGGGCCGGCGTATAGGGTTCGGTCATGGTCTGGTGGCGGGAATCCCACCAGTGTGGGTAGCGGCCCAGGTTCACCAGCTCGATGCCGATGGAGTTGGGGTTGTGGCCGCGCACGTGGTTGGCCACCCGGTTGGTCGGCACGTACCGGTAAATGGCCCCGTCCCGGTCGATGTAGTAGTGGCCGCTGGCGCCGGTGCCGCGATCCTCGTACAGCACCCGCTCGCCGTATTCGCGGGCGGTGGCGAGGTCCGGCAGCTCGGTGCAGTGGATCACCGCCATCTCCACCGCGCCGGCGGGACGCTCGGGGAGACGGGAAACGTAGGGCAGGGGCTGGTCGACGACGGTCACGGTCATCGGGCGAGTCTCGCACGCTCGACCATGCCGCGAAACGCCGCCTGTTACCATGCGCGGCCTGATGGACGCAGTTTGGAGACCGCGATGGGCGGCCAGATCATTCTTTCGCATGGCTCGGACTCCGGTCCGGACGCCACCAAGGTCAGCGTGCTGGCCGCCTTCGCCGAGTCGCTGGGCTGGACGACCCAGCGTCCGGACTACCGCAGCGATGACCTCCCGGGCTACGCCGGTGCGGTCGACCCGCGCGTCAACCGCCTGCTGGCGGCGATCGACGCCCTGGATACGCCTCCGGTGCTGGTCGGATCCAGCATGGGCGCGTTCGTGTCCGGCCTGGCCTCGCTGCAGCGGCCGGTCGCCGGCCTGTTCCTGCTCGCTACGCCCAGCGAAATTCCCGGCTATCGGCAGGCCTTCGACCTCAGTCCCGGGGTGCCCACCCTGCTGTACCACGGCTGGCAGGACGACGTGTGCCCGCCCGAGGGCATCATTGCCTTTGCCTCGCGCCGTCGCCTGCCGCTGCTGATGGTCGATGACGATCACCGCCTGGGCGACAGCGTGGAGCGCATCGTCGAGCAGTTCGGCCTGTTCCTGACGCAACTGGCGCCGTCCGCATGAGCGCCTTCTTCGCCACCTGTCCGAAAGGTCTGGAATACCTGTTGCGCGACGAACTGGTCGCGCTGGGTGCCAGCGACGTGCGCGAGGCGCTGGCCGGCGTACACTTTGCCGGTTCGCTGGAAATGGCCTACCGCGCCTGCCTGTGGTCCCGCCTGGCCAGCCGCGTGCTGATGCCGCTGGCCGAGTTCGACGCGGCCACCGACGACGCGCTGTATGCCGGCGTGCAGGCCATCGACTGGTCGCAGCACCTGGCTTCCCACGCCACGCTGGCGGTGGATGCCAACTCGGCGCAGAGCAAGCTCACCCACAGCCAGTTCATCGCCCAGCGCGTGAAGGACGCGGTGGTCGACCAGTTCCGGCAGCGCGACGGTTCGCGGCCCGGCGTGGACACCGACGAGCCCGACATACGCATCAACCTGCGCCTGCGCCGTGACCGCGCCACGCTGTCGCTGGACCTGGCCGGTGCGCCGCTGCATCGCCGCGGCTGGCGCGAACTGCAGGGCGAGGCGCCGCTGAAGGAAAACCTGGCCGCGGCCATGCTGCTGCGTGCGCGCTGGCCGGAGATCTACGCCGAAGGCGGCGCGCTGCTCGACCCGATGTGTGGCTCCGGCACGCTGCTGATCGAAGGCGCCTGGATGGCCGCCGACGTGGCGCCCGGCCTGCATCGCGAGTACTACGGTTTCCTGGGCTGGGCCAAGCACGACATCGGGCTGTGGCGTGGCCTGCTGGACGAGGCCCGGCAGCGCGCTGAGGCCGGTCTGCGGGCGCTGCGCAGCTGCTTCTTCGGCAGCGATGCCGATCCGCGCATGGTGCAGACCGCCAAGCGCAACGCGCAGGAGGCCGGCGTGGCCGGTTTCCTCACCCTGGACAAGCACGATGCCACCCATGTGGCGCCGCCGCCGGGTTACACCCGCGGCCTGGTGATCACCAATCCCCCCTATGGCGAACGCCTGGGCGATCGCGTCGAGATGCCCAAGCTCTATCGCGCGCTGGGTGAAAGCCTGCGCGAGCGTTTTGCAGGCTGGCGCGCCGCGGTGCTGGCGGGTGATGCCGAGCTTGGCCATGCCATTCCGTTGCGTGCCGAGAAGAAGTACGCGCTGTACAACGGCGCGCTGGAAACCGTGCTGCTGATCTTCGAGCTGCACGCGCGCAGCGAAACGCCGCGCGAGGTAAAGCCGCTGTCCGAGGGCGCGCAGATGTTGCGCAACCGGCTGGAGAAGAACCTGCGCCACTTGCGCAAGCGGCTGGAGCGCGAAGGCGTGCACTGCTGGCGCGCCTACGACCAGGACCTGCCCGAGTACGCCGCGGCGATCGATGTCTACGCCGACGACGGTGGCCAGCCCTGGCTGCATATCCAGGAATACCGCGCGCCCGCCGAGATCCCCGCCGAGACCGCGCGGCATCGCCTGCGCGAGATCGTCCGGGTGGCGGGCGAGGTGTTCGGCGTGTCGCGCGAGCGCATCGCACTGAAGACCCGAGAACGCGGCAAGGGTGGCTCCAAGTACGGCCAGTTCGACCAGCGCGGTGATTTCATTGAGGTGGCCGAGGGTGGCCTGAAGTTCCTGGTCAACCTGACCGATTACCTCGACACCGGCCTGTTCCTCGACCACCGGCTGGTGCGCCAGAAGGTGCGCGAACTGGCCTCGGGGCGACGCTTCCTCAACCTGTTCGCCTATACCGCCACCGCCAGCGTCTACGCGGCCGCTGGCGGCGCCCGCGATACCACCAGCGTGGATCTCTCGGCCACCTACCTCGAGTGGGCCTCGCGCAACCTGGCGCTGAACGGATTCACCGGCTCGCGCCATCGCCTGATGCAGGCCGACGCAGTGGCGTTCCTGAAGCAGGATCGCGAGCGTTACGGGCTGATCTACGTGGACCCGCCGACCTTCTCCAACTCCAAGCGTGCGGAGGATTTCGACGTCCAGCGCGACCACGTTCAGCTGCTGCTGGCCTGCGCCGAGCGGCTGGCGGGCGATGGCGTGATCGTGTTCTCGAACAATTTCCGGCGCTTCAAACTGGATCATGAAGCGCTGGCTGAACGGTTCAGCATCGAGGACTGGAGCGTGCCCAGCATTCCCTTCGATTTCAGCCGGCGTTCGGACATCCATGGCTGTTGGCTGCTGCGCCTGCATCCGCAGGAGTCGCCTTGGGGCGGCAGTGTGAACCACGTCCGCAATCAGGGTCGCCGCTAGTTGTTTTACCGTTTTTTACTCAGTGCGGATTCAGCGCAAAAGTCAGAGCATTGATCCAGGCAAAGAGCGATGGGGGTGACGCGAATCCCCCACCGGAATCAAGCCTCCCTTGGGAGACAACTCATGAACAAGTCCAAGCTTTCCACCGTCAAGCGCGTTGCACTGGCCACTGCCATGCTGATCGGCTGTGCCACCGTTGCACCAGCCTTCGCCGGTAGCCATGTGAGCTTGAACATCGGCGTCGGCCTGCCGGTCGTGGGCGCGGGTTACTACGCGCCGGCCCCGGTGGTGTACGCGCCGGCCCCGGTCGTCTACGCGCCGGCCCCGGTGGTCTATGCTCCGGCTCCCGCGCCGGTCGTCTACGGCCCGGCCGTGGGTGCCACGGTCGTGGTCGGCGGCCACCCGGGCTACTACCACCGCGGCGGCTACTACTATCGCGGCGGCTACCGTTACTACGGTCACTGATCGCGACTGATGTACGCGCAACAAGGGCCCGGCCAATGCCGGGCCCTTGTCGTTTCAGGGACGATCACGGATTGCCGCTTTGGATCGCCTTGGCGCTGAGCTGCTGATACTGGGCCTTGTCGATCTTGGCGATCGATTGCACCGCGCACGGGGGTTGGCTGCGCGATGACAGCGTCTCTCCCGCCTCGCCGCACAAAGCCCCCATTCCGACCGCAAGGTTCGAGCGATTCGGGTTGAAGCGCAGGCTCTGGCCGATGCCCAGCCGCGGGCAGGTGGCCTGCAACTTGACCAGGTAATGGTCGGGCCCGGTGCGGGCGACCACGGTCTGGCTGTCGACCACATACCACTCGTTGATGCGGTCAGGCCGCAGGCACTCGCTTACGGGGCGCAGCGGGGTATAGGCGGGAGGGGGCTGGTCGGCGGCGAGGGCGCCGGTGGCGGCAAGGGATGCTGCCAGCAGAAAGAAGGCATGCGCTTTCATAGGTCACCTCACGGGTGGAAGGGACACCGGCCTGGACGCACGACCATGGTGGTCGCATACGGCGCTGTCAAGCATCCGCCATCAGCGCATCACGATATGTGAACGGCCGGTCCGGCATGGTGCGCGGCATGTGCTTGCCCGACACCACCCGCATGCAAAGGACACTCGTCGGCCAAGGTCGGCATGCCCGCCGGAGGCGGCTATGAGCCTGGCGCAATCGGCCCTCCAGGCCGAGGCGCTGGCACTGCGATTCCGGCACATCCGGTCACGCAGCGTGGCGCTCTGCGCGCCGCTCAGCCCCGAGGACATGATGGTGCAGTCGATGCCGGACGCCAGTCCAGCCAAATGGCATCTTGCGCACACCACCTGGTTCTTCGAGCAGTTCGTACTGGAGCGCGACGGCAAGTACCGTTCGCCGCATCCAGAGTGGCATTACCTGTTCAACTCCTACTACCAATCGGTGGGGCCGATGCATGCCCGCCCGCAGCGCGGGCTGCTGTCGCGACCGGGCACGGCGCAGATCCGCGACTACCGCGAGCGGGTCGACGATGCGGTGGCCGAGTTGCTGTTGCGGGGCGCCGATGCGGCCACGCTGGCGGTGGTCGAGCTCGGGCTCGAGCACGAACAACAGCATCAAGAGCTGCTGCTCACCGACATCAAGCACGCGTTCTCCACCAACCCGCTGTTGCCCGCGTACACCGCGCGACTGGCAGTACCGTCGAGCAGCACCGCCGCGGCGCTGGAGTTCATCGTTGGGGCCGAAGGTCTCGGCACCATCGGACACGACGGCCCCGGTTTCGGTTTCGACAACGAGTCGCCCCGCCATCGCGTGCTGCTGCCGCCGCATGCGCTGGCCAATCGCCTGATTACCAATGCCGAGTTCGCCGCCTTCGTGCACGATGGCGGCTATCGTGAGTCGTCGCTGTGGTTGTCCGATGGCTGGGACGTCGTGTCCCGCGAACAATGGCAGCGGCCGTTGTATTGGCAGCCGGACCTGGCCAGCGAATTCACGCTGGCCGGCGTGCAGCCGATCGATCCGCATGCACCGGTAAGCCATGTCAGTTACTACGAGGCGGACGCCTTTGCGCGCTGGGCCGGCGCACGGCTGCCCACCGAGGCCGAGTGGGAGAGCGCGGCAGCATCGATGCCGGTGCAGGGCAACCTGCTGGATGAGCAGGCCTATCACCCTCGGGCGGCCGCTCCGGAGCTGGGGCTGCTGCAGATGTTCGGCGACGTCTGGGAATGGACCGCCTCGCCGTACGTCAGCTATCCCGGGTTCCGTCCGCTCGCAGGGGCGTTGGGCGAATACAACGGCAAATTCATGTGCGGGCAGTGGGTGTTGCGCGGCGGCGCCTGCGTGACGCCGCGAGACCACATCCGCGCAAGCTACCGGAATTTCTTCCCACCCCATGCGCGCTGGCAGTTCATGGGGATACGCCTGGGGCAGGACCGATGAACGTGCAAGCCTTCGACCTCCGAGACGACGACCGTCGCCCGCCCGTCGACGACCTGGTGGGGATCGTGCAGCGCGGCCTGCGTGCCCGTCCCAAGCGGCTGCCTTCGTGGCTGTTCTACGACGAGCGTGGCTCGCAGCTGTTCGAAGCCATCTGCGAGCAGCCGGAGTACTACCTGACCCGTTGCGAGATCGCGTTGATGGCGGCCCACGCTGGCGAGATGGCCGAGGTGCTGGGCGAAGACGTGCGGCTGGTGGAGTACGGCAGCGGCAGCGCGCTCAAGACGCAGATGCTGCTGGCCCACATGCATGCACCGGTTTCCTACGTGCCGGTGGAGATTTCGACCGAGCCCTTGCGCCTGTGCGTGCAGGACCTGGCCGTGCGTTTCCCGCAGCTGCCGGTGCAGGCGTTGCACAGCGATTTCACCCGCGCCTTGCGACTCCCCATCCCGCCACGCGCGCCGCGGCGCACAGTGCTCTATTTCCCCGGATCGACCATCGGCAATTTCGACGCGCGTGACGCCACCAGCCTGCTGCGCAAGATGCGCGGCGAGATGGGCGACAACGGAGGCATCCTGATCGGCGCCGACCTGAAGAAGGACACGGCGACCATCGAGGCGGCGTACAACGACAAGGCGGGGGTCACCGCCGAGTTCACGCTCAACATGCTGGTGCGCCTGAATCGCGAGATCGGCAGCGATTTCGACCTCGGCGCATTCCGCCATCGCTCGCACTACAACGCGATGGCCGGGCGCATCGAGACCTTCCTGGTCAGTGCCCGCGACCAGCGCGTGCGCGTGGGCCGCCAGTCAGTGCCTTTCGCACACGACGAGGCGATGCAGGTGGAATACAGCTGCAAGTATTCGCCCGCGGACTTCGCCGCGCTGGCCGGCAAGGCAGGGCTGGAGGTGATCCGTGCCTGGACCGATCCGCAGGGCATGTTTGCCGTCTATTACCTGATGCGTGCGGGCACCCGCGCGCGCCTCGCACAGTGAGACGGCGGACTGCACCGCCTCAGGGGCTGAACACCAGCACCAGGAACACCGCGAACATCGAAAGGTGCACCGCGCCTTCCAGCATGGTGGTGCGCCAGCCCGAGAAGGTGAGGGTGCTCAGCACCAGGGTCGAGGCGAGCAGCACGATGCTGGCCGGCGGCAGGCCGAGTACCACCGGTTTGCCGGTGAACAGGCCGATGGCGAGCACGGCCGGTACGGTCAGGCCCACCGTCGAGGCGGCACCGCCCAGGCAGAGGTTGATGGCGCGGGTCAGTTCGTCGCGGCGGATGGCGATCAGCGCGGAAATGCCTTCCGGCGTGAACACCAGCATGGCGATGATGATGCCGCCCAGCGCATGCGGCGCGCCGGTGGCGGCGATGCCGTAGTCCAGCACCTTGGCCAGGCTCTTGGACAGGATCACGATCGGCAGGATGTTCACCAGCAGCAACAGCAGGTGGAACGCCATCTCGCCCTTGCGCGGCTTGCGCGGCGGCGCCGGCGGCTCGGCGGGCAGGTTGGCGTCGGTGTCGGAGCGCGGCGCCACGAAATAACCCTTGTAGCGTCCCGTCTGCAGCCACAGGAACAGGCCGTACAGCGCGATGGTGAGCAGGGAGAAGCACACGGCCTGCACCGAAGTGAGCGAGCCGTCCGAAGTGGATGCAGTGAAGTTGGGCAGCACCAGCGCGATGGTGGCCAGCGGGATGATCACCGCCAGGAAGGCCGAGGCGCCATGCAGGTTGAATGCCTGCTCGTGATGGCGGATGCCGCCGATCAGCAGGCCAAGCCCGACCACGCCGTTGAGCACGATCATCAGCACCGCGAACATGGTGTCGCGCGCCAGCGTGGCGGTATCGCCCGCGCCCAGCATCACCGCCGAAATCAGTACCACCTCGATAATGACGATGGACAGCGTGAGTACCAGCGTGCCCACCGGCTCGCCCAGCAGGCTGGCCAGCTCCTCCGCCTCATGCACCACGCCGAACGCGCCCCATACGATCACGAAGAACAACCAGGCGAACAGCGACAGGCCGATCTCGTGGCGGCTCAGGTGGGCCATCCAGTCCGAGCCGAACACCAGGAACAGGGTGACGGTGAGCCAGGCGATGGCCGGGCGTATGAGCATTTTCGGCTGGAACATCGGCTGCTCGGTGGCCAGCGATTGCGCGCCTGTGGTCATGCGTGAACCTCCTGGTGACCCGGATGGCGATGACAGGGTGTCCGCCGCCGTGCGCCAGCGTGGCACAGGACGACGCGTTAGGAAACGTTGTACAGCGCGCCGCCCCAGTCCGCGGGGTGAACGTCCGCGATCGATTGCGAGAACACCCAGCGGTGGCCGCCGATATCCAGTGCGGCGTACTGGCGTTCGCCGTACGGCTGGTCGGCCGGCGGGGCCGCCACCTGTGCGCCGCATGACAGAGCCTCGCGGTAGTGCCGGTCGACATCGGCCACCCGCAGCATGACCGTGTGCGAGGCGCCGGCTGGCCCGGCGCCCTGCGTGACCACGATCGATGCGTTGCCGAACACGAGCTGCACGCGGTGATCGCCGATGCGCAGGCGCTCGCGGAAGCCGAATGCGCGACATAGCCAGTCGGCCGCTATCGGCACCTCGTCATAAGCCAGCTCGGGAATGATGTCGCCCGGTGGCATGGAGCGGTTGATGGGCATGCACGAATCCCCCTGTGCGATCGACTCTCAAACAGCGAAGCATGCCCTGCACGCCGTCGTCCGCGGGTGATTGCCGGCGCGGACGCCGGCGTGGATCAACCGGGCCGGCGAGCCCCCAGTTGCACCAGCACTTCCTGCGCGGCGCGGATGCGTTCGCTGGCGCCGGGCAGCTCCAGGTTTACCTTGAGCTTGTCCTGTCCATCCAGCTTGTACACGCGCGGCTGGCTCTGGATCAGGCGGATGATCGCCATCGGGTCGACCTCCGGCTTGTCGCGGAAGGTGATGCGCCCGCCGTTGGCGCCGAAGTCCAGCTTGCGGATGCCCAGCGGCGTGGCCATCAGCTTGAGCTGGGCCACGGCGAACAACTGCTTGGCGGGGTCGGGCAGCAGGCCAAAGCGGTCGATCATCTCCACCTGCAGGTCGCGCAGGTGTTCTTCGCTGCGGGCGCTGGCGATGCGCTTGTACAACGTCAGGCGCGTATGCACGTCGGGCAGGTAGTCGTCGGGGATCAGCGCCGGCAGGTGCAGTTCCACCTCGGTCTCGTGCTCGCTGCTCAGGTCGAAGTCGGGCAGCTTGCCGGACTTCAGCGCGCGCACCGCACGTTCAAGCAGCTCAGTGTACAGGCCGAACCCTATCTCCTGGATCTGGCCCGACTGCTCGTCGCCCAGCAGCTCGCCGGCACCGCGGATCTCCAGGTCGTGCGTGGCCAGGGTGAAGCCTGCGCCCAGTTCCTCCAGCGAGGCGATCGCCTCCAGGCGCTTTTCCGCATCGGCGGTCATCGCCTTGCGGTCGGGCACCACCAGGTAGGCATAGGCGCGATGGTGCGAACGGCCCACGCGGCCACGCAGCTGGTGCAGCTGGGCCAGGCCGAAGCGGTCGGCGCGGTTGATGATGATGGTGTTGGCGGTGGGGATGTCGATGCCGGTCTCGATGATGGTGGTGCACACCAGCACGTTGAAACGCTGGCGGTGGAAATCCGCCATCACGCGTTCCAGCTCGCGCTCGGGCATCTGGCCGTGGGCGATGCCGATGCGGGCCTCGGGAACCAGTTCCTCAATCTCGCGCGCGGCGCGTTCGATGGTGTCCACCTCGTTGTGCAGGAAGTACACCTGGCCGCCGCGCTGCAGCTCGCGCTGGAACGCCTCGCGGATCAAGGCCGGTTCCCACGCCGAGATGAAGGTACGCACCGCCATGCGATGGGCCGGCGGGGTGGCGATCAGCGAGAGGTCGCGCAGTCCGCTCATCGCCATGTTCAGCGTGCGCGGGATCGGCGTGGCGGTCATGGTGAGCAGGTCGACCTCGGCGCGCAGCTTCTTGAGCTGTTCCTTCTGGCGCACGCCGAAACGCTGCTCCTCGTCCACCACCACCAGGCCAAGGTTCTTGAACTTGATCTCCGGCGCGAGCAGCTTGTGCGTGCCCACGATCACGTCGATCTGGCCGTCGGTGAGGCGCTTGAGGGCCTCGTTCACTTCCTTGGTCGACTTGAAGCGCGAAAGCACGTCCACGCGCACCGGCCAGTCGGCGAAGCGGTCGGCGAAGTTGCGGTAGTGCTGCTGGGCCAGCAGGGTGGTGGGCACCAGCACTGCCACCTGCTTGCCGGCGGTGGCCGCGGCGAAGGCGGCGCGCAGAGCCACCTCGGTCTTGCCGAAGCCCACGTCGCCGCAGATCACGCGGTCCATCGCGCGTGGCGCGGCCAGGTCGCTGAGCACGGCGTCGATCGCCTGCAACTGATCGGGCGTTTCCTCGAATGGGAAACTCGCGCCGAACTCCTCCACCAGCTGGCGGTCGATCGGCATCGACTCGCCACCGCGCGCCTCGCGCTGCGCATAGATCGCCAGCAGTTCGGCGGCGACGTCACGCACCTTCTCGGCGGCCTTGCGGCGCGCACGCTCCCAGGCGTCGCCACCGAGCGAATGCAGCGGCGCCAGTTCAGGCGCCGTGCCGGTATAGCGGCTCACCAGGCCCAGCTGCGCCACCGGCACGTAGAGCTTGTCGCCCTTGGCGTACTCGATGGTGAGGAACTCGCCCTCCATGCCGCCCAGCTCCATCGACACCAGGCCCTGGTAGCGGCCCACGCCGTGGTCGACGTGCACGATCGGTGCACCGATGGTCAGCTCGGTGAGGTCGCGGATGATGCTTTCCGGATCGCGCGCGGCACCGCGACGGCGCTTGCGGTCGGTACGCACGCGCTCGCCGAACAGCTCACGCTCGGTAAGCACGGTGAGCGGTGGGGTATTGAGCGCAAAGCCCTGTTCCAGCGACGCGATGGTGATCGCCAGGCGCAGCTTGTCGTTGGCCAGGAAGGCCTGCCAGCCGTCGATCGTCTCGGGCTTGAGGCCCGCGCTGGCGAGCTGCTCGATCAGCGCCTCGCGGCGGCCGGCCGAGTCGGCGGCGATCAGCACGCGTCCCGGATAATGGGCGAGGAAATGGCGCAGCGAGGTGCCGGGTTCCTCGCCCTTGCGGTTGAGCGGCAGCTCCGGCGCCACCTGGGTCTCGCTGGACAGGGCGTGCTCGTGGCCGCTCTCCACCAGCTCGATGCGCAGGCGCTTGTTGAGCTGCTCGCGCAGCTGTTCGGGCGCGAGGTACAGCTCGGCCGGCGGCAGCACCGGGCGTTCGATGTCGTGGGCGCGCTGGTCGTAGCGTTCGCCGGTCTGCGTCCAGAACTGTTCGGCCGATTCCAGCGAACCCTCGCCGAGCAGGAACACGGCGTTGTCAGCGAGGTAGTCGAACAGGGTAGCCGTCTGCTCGAAGAACATCGGCAGGTAGTACTCGATGCCGCCGGGCGTGACGCCTTCCTTCATGTCCTGGTACAGCGGACAGCGGCGCACGTCGATGGGAAAGCGCTCGCGCAGGCGGACGCGGAAATCCTTGGCGGCGTTTTCGGTGAGCGGAAACTCGCGCGCGGGCAGCAGCTCGATGCGATCCACCTGCTGCTGCGAGCGCTGCGTTTCCGGATCGAAGCTGCGGATGGATTCGATCTCATCATCGAACAGTTCGATGCGATAGGGCTCGGCGGCACCCATCGGGAAGATGTCGATCAGCGCGCCACGCACGGCGAAGTCGCCTGGCTCGCCCACCTGCGGCACATTGCGGTAACCGGCCGCTTCCAGCCTGCGCTGTTCGGTGGCCAGGTCCAGCTTCTGGCCCTTCTGCACCATCAGCCCGCTGCCGGTGATATGGCTGCGCGGGGCGATGCGCTGCATCAGCGTGGCGATCGGCACCACCAGCACGCCGCGCTGGGTAGTCGGCAACTGGAACAGCGTGGCGATGCGTTGCGAGACGATTTCCGGGTGGGGACTGAACACGTCGTAGGGCAGCGTTTCCCAGTCGGGGAAATGCAGCACCGGCAGGCCGCCGGCAAATACCCGCAGCTCGTCTTCCAGCGCGTGGGCCCGCTGGGTATCGCGGGTGATGGCCACCAGCAGGCCGTGGTGCGAGCGGGCCGCCTCGGCCACCAGCAGGGCACGCGAGGAGCCATGCGGCGACGTCCAGAAGCGACGCTGCTTGGGGCTGGTGGGAAGGGACGGATGCGGAATCGTTTTGGCCATGCAGACGCCAGGTTCAGGGGCGCGGCGCCGGGGCCGCACCGGGAAAGCGGGCAAGTGTAACGCGACCGCCCCGGCAAGCCGGGGCGGTGGTTCACATCTGCATGTGGGGGTGCAGCCTCAGAGCTGCAATGCGATCTGCGTGGTACCCGGTTCGTCCGGGGTCAGGCGGCGCACGAAACCGAGCTCCTTGCACAGCTGCAGCATGGGGCGGTTCTCGATCAGCACGTAGCCCCAGATTTCGTCCAGGCCGCGGCGACGGCAGTCGTCGACCAGGCGCTGCATCAGCAGGGCGCCGAGGCCCTGTCGGGCCCAGTCATGCTCGACCAGGATCGAGAACTCGGCGCTGTTGGCGGACTCGTCCACGAAGATGCGTGCCACGGCGCGCAGCTCGGCTGGGCGCACCGTCTCGTCCATCAGCACGTAGGCGGTCTCGATGGCTGGGTCGATGCGGCACAGGCGTCGGGCCATGGAGTCGGGCAGCTCGCTCATGCTGTGCAGGAAGCGGCGACGAATGTCCTCGGGCGACAGCCGCGAGAACTGGCGCTTGAGCGCGGCCTCGTCACCCGGCTCGATGTTGCGCAGGCGCAGCTCGCGGCCATCATGCGTGTGGACGATTTCACCCTTGGGCCGCGGCAGTTCGACCAGTCGCGGGCGGGCAAAGCGTTCCGTGCTGCGCGGGGGGATCATCGCGTGCCGGGCGTTGGAGTAGTCGATGGCGGGGCTCATTGCCATACTTTACCGTATTGTGTGCGCTGCAACATGAACAAAATCCCTTTGGATACGGTGGATTATGGCGGTGGTCTGCCGCACCGCATTGCGCCACGGCAAGCGATGCGCGAGTGATCCACAATGCGTCATCCAGGCGCCTCGGGCGTCGAGGGAGGGTGAAGGGTATGGCGACATCGAAGGGCATGACCATCCGGCAGCTGGAAACCTTGTGCGGCCATTGGCCTGGGGTGACCCGGGACATCAAGTGGGGCGCGGAACTGGTGTTCAGCGTGGGCGGCAAGATGTTCGTCATCACCCCGGCCGACGTCGGCGGCAGGCTGACGTTCAAGGTGGCGGACGAGCGCTTCCTTGAGCTGACCGACCAGCCGGGTATCATCCCGTCCCCCTATCTCGCGCGCTCGCACTGGGTCGGCGTGGTGGAGCCCCAGCGGTTTGCCACCGAGGAGCTTGCCGGCCTGATTCGTACTTCCTACGGACTGGTGCGCGGGAAACTCACCAAGAAGATGCAGGCGGCCCTTGGCCCCTGGCCCCCGGAGCAGGACACGTGAAGCAATACATCGGAAGCATTGCCCTGGTCGTGGCCGACTACGACGAGGCGATTGCCTGGTACACCCGGGTCCTCGGTTTTAGGCTGCTGGAAGACACCGACATGGGCGGCGGCAAGCGCTGGGTGGTGGTGACGCCGCCGGGTGCCGGCGAGACACGCTTGTTGCTGGCCAAGGCCAGCACGCCGGAGCAGCAGTCACGCGTGGGCGACCAGACCGGCGGCCGGGTGTTCCTGCTGTTGCATACCGACGACTTCTGGCGTGACTACCAGCGCATGAAGGAGGCCGGCGCCACGTTTTGCGAAGAGCCGCGCGAGGAGGCCTACGGCACGGTGGTGGTGTTCCAGGACCTGTACGGCAACAAGTGGGACCTGCTGCAGCTCAAGGCCTTGTAGCGGCGCCCCTCAGTCGGTGACGTCCGGCTCGAAGAAGCTCCAGCGGATGTCGCCGAAGCGGGCCTTCATGGCGCGCTCCACGTTGTTGATCGCCGCGATCAGCGCGGCCTGGTCGGGAGCTGGCGCCATGCGTGCCTTGACCGCGACCATCACGTCCGGCCCCATCTGCAGCGTGATCAGGTTGAGCACCACGTCCACCTCGGGGCGGGCGTTGATGAAGTCGATGATTTCCTCGCGACGCCTGGGCTCCACGCCCTGGCCGATCAGCAGGTCCTTCACCTCGTTGGCCACCGCCACCGCCACCACCACCAGCAGCACGCCGATCACGATGGTGCCGGCGGCGTCGTAAAGGTGATTGCCGGTGATCATGGTGGCCAGCACGGCCACCAGCGCCACGCTGAGGCCGAGCAGGGCGGCGAAGTCTTCGCCGAAGATCACCAGCAGCTCGCTCGAACGCGTCTCGTGGAACCAGCGCCACAGGCTGCGCCCCTGGCGCGCCTTGTTCACTTCCTGCAGGCATCCATGCATGGAGAACGACTCGGCGACCACGCCAAAGCCCAGCACGCCGATCGCCAGCCATGGCCAGCGCAGCGGTTCGGGGTGGCCGAGCTTGTGGATGCCTTCGTAGATGGAAAACATGCCGCCCACGCTGAACAGCAGCATGGCCACCAGGAACGACCAGAAATACAGCGCGCGGCCCCAGCCCAGCGGGTATTCATCCGAGGGCGGTCGGTCGGCCTGGCGCATGCCGAACAGCAGCAACCCCTGGTTGCCGCAATCGGCCAGCGAGTGCACCGCCTCGGCCAGCATGGCACCCGAGCCGGTGATCAGCGCAGCCACCAGCTTGCTGAGGAAGATGGCGAAATTGGCGCCCAGGGCGAGCAGGATGGCCCTGAGCGAATTGGCGTGGCCGGACATCGTGCATTCCCTTGGACGAGGGCCACAGTGTAGTGGCTGGCGCGGCTAGCGGATGCCGACGCCTACGCCTACGCCGAAGCTGACGTTGGAGCGTCCTGCCTGCAGTTCGCTGGCGGTCCATACGTGCGACTGGGCCACACTCACCAGCGGGAACACATAGTCGGCCTGGCCCACGTGGCCGGGGCGGTCGCCGGTGATGCGCCCGGCCAGGGTGATCAGCGCGCCGGTGGGATAGTCGAACGATTCGACGTAACCGGGCATCACCGCAATGAAGCGCCCCCAGCCGCCGTTGTTGTCGACCTTGGGGCGCTGCGAGCTGTCCAGCGGATAGCCGACGATCTCCACTTCGCTGCGGTCGGGCAGGTTGCGCACCTCGACGATGCGTCCACCCCAGATCACGTCGGCGTTGGCATAGCGGTCGGGCGACTGGGTGACCATGTTCGGCGCGACCGCCACCGTGGCCGGCGTGGGCTTGTAGATCGGTGCGGGTGCGCAGGCGGCCAGTGCCAGCAGGCTGGCCGGGAGCAGGCTGTGGCGCAGCAGGACGACGAGTCGAATGGACATGGCAGGCTCCGGCTCCCCAGGCTTGGAAGCCATGAGCTTAGCCCGCGTTGCAGTGGTGCGATAGGCGATGCGCGGACGCATCGTCTTGCGTTCAGCTGGCGGTTTCCTCGACCAGCCAGTCCAGCCGCCACTGCGCGGGCTGCTCCTGCGACAGCATGGGTGCCATCGCGCGCATGGCCTCGCGCAAGGTCTCGTCCAGTTTCCACGGGGCGTTGAGAATCACCATGCCCGAGCCGTTGAGCCGCAGCGGCGAGTCGTCCGGATGCACCAGCAGTTCGGCGCGCAGCACGCGCCGCGAGCCGCAGTGCTGCAGCCAGCGATGGAACGGCTGCACCTGGCTGCGCAGCTTGATCGGGTACCACACCGCATACACGCCGGTGGGCCAGCGCTGCAGCGCAGCCTTGAGCGCCTGCTCGATCACGCGGTACTCGGCTTCCTGTGCCTCGTAGGGCGGATCGATCAATACCAGGCCGCGCTTTTCCTTCGGCGGCAACAGGGCCTTGAGTGCCTCGTAGCCGTTGCGCTGGTGTACATGCACGCGGTGATCGCGGTGGAACAGCTCGCGCAGTCGCACGGCTTCCTCCGGATGCAGCTCGCACAGCTGGGCGCTGTCGGTCTCGCGCATGGCGCGGGCGGCCTGCAGCGGCGAACCGGGATACAGCTTCAGGCCGTGCTCGTTGCCGGGCAGCCTGAGGATGCTGTCCAGCCAGCGGCGCAGCAGCGGAGGCAGCGGCCTGGCGGGTGCCTGCGAAGGATTGAGGTCGGGAAACAGCAGGCGGGCGATGCCGTCGCGGTATTCGCCGGTCTTGCCTGCCTCGGCACTGTCCAGCGCGTAGCAGCCGCTGCCGGCATGCGTATCGATGAAGGCGAACGGCGTGGGCTTGGCCTGCAGCGCCTCGATCAGCGCAAACAGCACCGAGTGCTTGAGGACATCGGCAAAGTTGCCGGCGTGGTAGGCGTGACGGTAGTTCATGTGCGACCAGGGGCGCCGGATGGTAGGCAATTATAGGGGAGGGCGGTATCGCGCGGGCTGCGGCCCCGGTGGAGGTTGCTCCAGAGTTGAGCCGGCCACACCCGGCTGGCTATGCTCGCGCCCATGTTCCGCCACCTGTCCCGCCATTTGCATCGTTGCCGCGTGCTGTTCGCGCTGGCGCTATGCGCGTGGCTGACGCTCTCCAGCGTGGCCTGGGCGCAACCCGATTGCTGTGGCCAGATGGGCGCCTATCCGGCCATGGCGATGCCGCATGGTGCGGATTCCCATGCTCACGGCATGGGGCATATGGCCAGTGCCGGCGACAGTTGCTGCGCGCCGGCCTCGGCCAACGTGCCGGCCGGCATCGTGCCGCACGTGATTCCGCTGGCGCCTGCCAGCGTCGACTGGGCGCGCCATCGCGAGGTCGCCCCGCAACCGCTCTACGAGCCGCCACTGCGACCACCGGTCGCCTGAGTCTCTGTTCGCAGCAGGGAGCCGGTTCGCCGGCCGACGGAACGCGCCTGCGACACGGCGCGCATGACGGAGCAAGTGCATGAACAAGCAGGAACCGCGCGGCTTTCAGCTGCCGCGGCGGCGTTTCGTACAAGGGTTGGCGCTGGGTGGCGTTGCCGCCGGCCTCGGGCTCTGGCGCGGCAACGCATTCGCGCAGGCGGCCCCGCGCACGGAGTTGCGCGGCAATCATTTCGAACTGGAAATCGGCGAACTGCCGGTGGATTTCACCGGGCGCCGGCGCATCGCGACCGTGGTGAACGGCCAGCTGCCAGCGCCGCTGTTGCGTTGGCGCCAGGGTGAGTCGGTGACGTTGCGCGTGCGCAACCGCCTGGCAGTGACCAGCTCCATCCATTGGCATGGCATCGTGCTGCCGGCAGACATGGATGGCGTGCCGGGCCTGAGCTTCGACGGCATTCCGCCGGGTGGCGAATACGTCTACCGCTTCACGGTGAACCAGGCGGGCACCTACTGGTACCACAGCCATTCGCGCTTCCAGGAACAGACCGGCCTGTACGGGCCGATCGTGGTGGAGCCGCGGGACGGCGAGGCGCACGCGGTGCAGCGAGACTACGTGGTGCTGCTCAACGACTGGACCGACCTCGATCCGGAAACCATCTACGCCAACCTCAGGAAACAGGGCGACTACTACAACTACGGCAAGCGCACGGTGGGTGACTTCCTGCGTGACGCGGGGCGCGACGGCGTATCGCAGGCACTGGCCGTGCGCCGCATGTGGAACCAGATGCGCATGGATCCCACCGACCTGGCCGATGTCTCGGCGGCGGCCTATACCTACCTGGTCAACGGCGCTACGCCGGCAGGGAACTGGACCGGCCTGTTCGACCCGGGCGACAAAGTGCGGCTGCGTTTCATCAATGGCGCCTCGATGACCTTCTTCGACGTGCGCATCCCGGGCTTGAAGATGACGGTGGTGGCGGCGGATGGCCAGCCGGTGGACCCGGTGACGGTGGACGAGTTCCGCATCGGTACTGCCGAAACCTACGACGTGATCGTCGAGCCGTCGGCCGACCGCGCGTGGACCATCTTCGCGCAAAGCATGGATCGCAGCGGCTATGCGCGCGCCACGCTGGCGCCGCGCGCAGGCATGGTGGCCGAGGTGCCTCCGCTCGATCCGCGTCGGTTGCTGGACATGGGCGACATGATGGGGTCGATGGATCACGCCGGCATGGGCCACGGCATGCCCCATGACATGGCTGGCATGGACATGTCGGCCATGCCGATGGCGCCCCCTGCGCCATTGAAGACCGGCCCTGAAGTGGACATGCGTGTGCCGATGCCGCGCCGCAACCTCGACGACCCGGGTGTCGGTCTGCGCGACAACGGCCGGCGCGTGCTCAGCTACGCCGACCTGCATGCGTTGGATACGCCGATCTCGCCGAAGGTCGACCGTGAGCTGACCTTGCGCCTCACCGGCAACATGGAACGCTACCTGTGGTCGTTCGACGGGCAGCGCTATTCCAGTGCATCGCCACTGCGTTTGCGCCATGGCGAGCACGTGCGCATCGTGCTGGTGAACGACACCATGATGACGCATCCGATCCATCTGCACGGCATGTGGAGCGAGCTCGAGTCACCCGATGGCGAATTCCAGGTACGCAAGCACACCGTGGTGGTGCAGCCCGCACAGCAGCTGAGCTATCGCGTGAGTGCGGATGCGGTGGGACGTTGGGCCTACCACTGCCATCTGCTGTACCACATGGAGGCAGGCATGTTCCGCGAGGTGGTGGTGGCATGAGCGGGCGCATTCTCACCACCCTGGCGCTCGCCGTGTTGCCCCTGGCACTGCATGCGCAGAGCGCGCCGATGGACGGCATGCCCGGCATGGCGATGCCAGGCCAGCCGGGAAACAGCACGGAGGCGTCGGCTCCTGCGCACGATCACGCCACTTCGCAGGAAACGTCCGGCAACGATCATTCCATGCACGACATGGTCATGCCGGTCAACGGCCACGTATCGCCACCGCCGCCTGCGCTGGTGATGCACGACATGACGCCGGCCCAGATGACTGAGTTGATGCAGATGGACGATGCGGCGCCCCTGGGCATGCTGCTGGTGGATCGGCTGGAGCGCAGCCGCAGCACCGATGGCGACTACGCCACCAACTGGGAGGCCGAGGGCTGGTGGGGCAATGCGATCGATCGCGTATGGTTCAAGACCGAAGGCGAGCGTGGCAGCGACGGAACGCAAGATGGCCGGATCGACCTGTTGTGGAGCCATGCGCTGAGCGCATTCTGGGATGGCCAGCTCGGCGTGCGGCAGGACTTCGGGCAGGGCCCGAACCGCCAGTGGCTGGCGCTCGGCGCGCAAGGGTTGGCGCCGTACTGGTTCGAAACGCAGGCGACCTTCTATGCCGGTGAGGAGGGGCGCACCGCGCTGCGGCTGGAAGCGAGCTACGAATGGCTGTTCACCCAGCGGCTGATTCTTGAACCCAAGCTGGAGATGAACCTGTACGGCAAGGACGATCCGCAGCGCGGCATCCGTTCGGGCCTGTCCGACATGGAGGCCGGGCTGCGCCTGCGCTACGAGTTCAGCCGCAAGTTCGCCCCTTACATCGGCGTGCAGTGGATGCGCCGCTGGGGCGACCTTGACCAAGCCGGCACGCCAGCATGGCACGCGCGTGAAACCACCTGGGTGGCTGGCGTGCGCCTGTGGTTCTAGTTCGAGCGCACGGTGTGCGGGAAAGACGGGCGGCAGGGCCGCCCGTCCCATCGCTCAGTATGCCACCGTGATGCGCTGGCGACGCGCGTCGTTCTTCTCGACGCGGTCGAGCAGGGCGACGGCGTAGTCGGGCACGGTGATGTGGCTCTTGCCCTGGGCATCCACCAGCAGCTGGTCGCCGCCCACCCGGTACTTGCCGGTGCGTGCGCCATCCTCGATCAACGCGGCTGGACTGATATACGTCCATTCGACGTCGGCCTTGCTGGCGCGGAACGCATCCAGCGCCTTGGCCTGGCCGGTGGCCTCCGGCTTCCAGGCATCGGGGAAGTGCGGGTCGTCGATCACGCGCACGCCCGGCGCGGTCTCCAGCGAACCTGCGCCACCCACCCACACCAGGCGCTTCACGCCAGCCTGGGAGAGATGGTCGAGCAGGGTCACCGCGTTGGCCGGAATGCTGTCCGGGTTGCCATCGCGGCGTGCCGAGATGCTCGCCACCACCACGTCGGCGCCGCGCACGGCATCGACCCAGCTGTCCGGCTTGGCGATGTCACCGGTGACCACCTTGAGGTGGGCGTTGTGCGTGGCCAGGCGCGAGGGATCACGCACGATGGCGGTGACTTCGTAGCCGCGCGACAGGGCTTCGTCGAGGATGGCATGGCCGATATGGCCGGTGGCGCCGAACAGGGCGATCTTCATGGATACAGCTCTCCAGTGGGGACGGGGTGACGGGGCACGATGACGCCTGCTGCGTGAACGTGCCGCCTGCATGCGTTGGGAGCGCATCATGCGCCAGCCGTACGGGCGGATAAACGCATCAAAAGGGAAATCACTGTAAAGTTCTAATTGACAATGACGTGAATGGACAGGTGCATGGCAGGCGAGGTCAATCTCAACCGGCTCGCGGTATTCGTGGCGCTGGTGCGCGCCGGATCGTTCACCGCCGCCGCCGAGGCGCTGGGCATGACCAAGGCGATGGTGAGCCAGCACATCGCGCGGCTGGAGCGCGAACTGGGTGTGACACTGCTGTTGCGCAGTACGCGGCGCATGACGCTGACCGAGGCAGGCACGGCGTTTCACGCCGCCTGCGTGCGCATACTCGATGAGGCGGCCGCGGCGATCGAGCAGGTGGGACGCAACCAGGAGATGCCGAGCGGCACGCTGCGACTGACCGCCACGGGCGACTACGGCACCGCCGTGGTGGCGCCGGCGCTGGCGGAATTCATGCGCACGCATCCGCAGATACAGGTGGACCTGTCGCTGACCGATCACGTGAGCGACCTGATCGCCGAGCGCTTCGACCTGGCCATACGCATGGGGCGACTGCGCGATTCCAACCTGCGCTCGGCGCGACTGGGTGGATTCCGCCAGTTGCTGGTGGCCGCTCCTGCGTATCTGGCCCGCCACGGTGGGCCGCGCACGCTGGCGGAGCTTGCCGGCCACGACTGGGTGTCGCTGGCCCTGCTGTCTTCGCCGCTGCGCTGGACGTTCACTGCCCCCGATGGCTCGCGCCGCACGGTGCGCATGCGCCAGGTGGCCCAGGCCAACAACGTGGCGGCGGCGCATGCACTGGTTTCGCATGGCGCCGGCATCAGCGTGTTGCCTGATTACCTGGTGACCGACGACGTGCGCGAGGGACGCCTGGTGGTGGTGCTGGCGCAATACAGCCTGCCCGAGTGCGGCATCTATGCGGTGTACTCCGGCCGCCAGCCACCGGCCAAGGTACGTGCCTTCATCGACCACATGCGCGCCTGGCTGGGTACGCCCGATGCCTGAAGCGTTCAGCCCTGGAACATGAAGAACAGGTAGGCAACGAACAGCATCAGGTGCACCGCGCCCTGCAGCACGTTGGTGTGCCCGCTGGAGAAGGTCACCAGGCACAGCGTGAAGGTGAGCAGGAACAGCACCAGGTCGGTGTGCTGCAGCCCGAGCACGATCGGGTGCGCGGTGAGGTGGCTGATCAGCAGGATCGCCGGGATGGTGAGGCCGATGGTGGACAACACCGAGCCGAGGAAGATGTTGACCGAGCGCTGCAGGTGGTTGCCGTGCGCCGCGCGTACCGCACCGATCGCCTCGGGCGTGGCCACCAGCACGGCCATGCACAGGCCGGCGAGCGCGGCGGGTTCCTGCAGCGTCTCCACGACATAGTCGACCGGGTGGGCAAGCTGCTCGGCGAGATAGACCACCGGAACCATGTAGGCCAGCAGCAGGACCGCATGCAGCACGGTGCGAGCAGCGCCGCCATGCAGGCCCAGTGAGGTTTCCTCCTCGTCCTCGGTGGCGAAGTACGCGCGATGCCGCCGCGTCTGCAGCACGAGGAAGGCGATGTACAGGCCCATCGAGATCACCGCGATGAAGGTCTCCTGCGACGGCGACAGCGTGGGGCCCGGCGTGGTGGTGGTGAAATCGGGCATCACCAGCGCGAGGATGCCCAGCGGGATCACCACGCCCAGGTAGGCGTTGGCGCCCTGCAGGTTGTAGTGCTGCTCGCGATGTCGCCAGCCGCCGGTCAACAGGGAAAGTCCCACCATGCCGTTGAGCACGATCATGGTGACGGCAAACAAGGTGTCGCGCGCCAGCGTGGGGTTGTTCGCACCGTGCAGCATGATCGCGGTGATGCTGATCACCTCGATGGCCGTGATCGAGAGCGTGAGCACCAGCGTGCCATAGGGCTCGCCCAGCAGTTCGCCAAGGCGTTCGGCGTGTCGCACGACCGACAGCGCGGAGCCCAGGATCGCTGCGAACAGCCATACGAAGACCAGGGCCAGCCAGCTCATGCAGTCCAGCCCGGAGAGCAGGCGCTGGCCGAAGCAGAGGAAGGCCAGCGAGGTGGCCACGCTGATGGCGAGGAACCATTCGGCCCTGAGCAGCGCGGGCACTCGGCTGGACTTCATCGCTGGCACCCCATGCGGCGCGGCGGACGCCGGCTTGATCGGCCCGACGTACTCTAAATCGCGGCGCCGGCATGGCGAAGGCCGCCGTTTGGCGTATGCCGCCGCAAAAAACTGCGGCTTATTCCACCACGCTGTGGCTTTCGGCGGTGCCCAGCAGTTCGGGTTGGCTCGGCTTGCCGCGTTGGCGGGTCAGCAACGGATGGGCGAATACCGCCGCGAGGATCACCGCGACGCCTGCATAGAACCAGATGTCCAGTTGGCGCTGCTCACCCAGCAGCACGATGGCAAGCACGATCGCGTAGACCGGCTCCAGGTTGGTCACCATCTGCGTGCCGAACGCGCTCAGGTGGCGCAGCGCCACCAGGGCCAGCGCGAACGGCAGCAGGGTGCAGCCGAACGAGAGCAGGGTGAGCAGCGCGGCATCGTGCAGGCTCGGCAGCACGAAGGCCGGCCCCGCATGCGGCAGCAGCGGGGCGAGCAGGGTGAGGAACAGCGTGCCCGTGCCCAGTTCCACGAACGTGACGGTGAGTGGGTCCGCGTGTTCGACCAGGCGCTTGTTGAGCGAGCTGAACAAGGCCACCAGTAACGCCGATAGCGCGCCCACGGCGATGCCGGCGCGCATGTCCACCGGCACGCCACCTACCACCATCGCGACGCCAGGCACCACCGCCACGCCAATCAGCAGCTCGCGCGGATCGAACCTGCGCTTGGCGATCCACGGCTCGAGCAGCGAGAGGAACACTGGCCCCAGCGCGATGCAGGTGGCGCCCACCGAGGCATTGGCCAGCTTGATCGCCGCGTAGAAGGTCAGCCAGTGCAGCGACACCACCACGCCGATGCCGGCATAGGCCCAGCGCAGGCGCACCGGCATGGCCCTGAGGCCGCGCCATACCTTGGGCATCAGCAGCAGCGCGACCGTCACCAGCAGCATGCGCCACCACACCAGCGGCAGGGCGGGCAGGGTGATCAGCTTGCCGAGGATGGCGGTGAAGCCCCATAGCAGTACGCAGAAGTGGATCTGCCAGCGGGCTTTGGCGACGGGTTGCATGGACGGGCACGAGGAAAAGGGAGCGCCGCATTCTAATGGCCGGCGCTTCGTGGCGGGTGGTTTCAGCGTGCGCCGGTGGCGGGTTTCGCCGGGGCCGGTACCGGCCGGGCTTTCGACGGACCGCGCATCTGCTCCAGCACGGTGGTGCAGGTGTTGTCCGGCTGGCCCTTGCTGGTGGCCACCAGCGGCAGCAGCGCCGCCACCGGCGCGGCCAGCACGCCCAGGGCGACCGCGCCGCCACCGCGCAGGATCAGCGGCCCCGGCTGCACGCCCACGTCGGGATTCTTCAGCGTGCCCTTGACGTAAAGCGGCGAGCGCAGCGAGAAGATGCGCACACCCTTGGCGTCCGGACGAACATCCAGGTTCAACTGCTCGTTGGCAAAGTTGACCGTGCCGTCCACGGTGATGGTCGCGTCCTCGGTGTCGAGCACGAACAGGTTGGTCTGGAACAGTCCATCGGTGGCGGTGAGGTCGGAGGCGGCGCAGTTGATCTTCACCGTCTTGTCGCCGAACAGCTTGCCGATGACCACGTTGGCGACATTGAGGCCCGCGGTCTCCAGCAGGGTCTTGCTGATCGCGCCATCGTTCATCAGTAGCTTCACCTCGCCGGTGGCCGTGCCCAGCAGCGCGCTCACCGAATTGCCGCGCGCATCCAGCGCGGCATCGCCGTTGATCTCGCCCAGGCTGGTGCGCATCGGCTCGAGGGCGGGAAACAGCTGCTTGAGCTTGAGATGGCGTGCCTTGAGCCTGATCGCGCCCTGCAGGGGCGTGCGGCTGCCGTCCAGGCGCAGGTTGCTGTCGACCTTGCCGCCGGCCAGGTCGAACGACAGCGGGTCGAGCGTCAGTACGCCGGCATCGAGCACGAGGTGGGTGGACAGCGCGTCGATCGGCAACGCCGCCTCGCGCACGATGTGCGCCGCACTGAACTGCACGTCGGCATCCATCGCGCGCCAACGATCGGTGCGGAACGGCTCCACCGGCAGCACCTTGCCGGACGGCTGCGGCGTGGCATCGCCGCGCTGTTGCTTCTGTGCGTTGGAACCGGCGCCGATCAGCGGACCCAGGTCCACGAAGCGCAGCGTGCTGGAGCGTGCCTGGCCACTCAGTTTCGGACGTGGACCGGCCGTGTCGAAGGCCAGGTCGCCGGCAACGTCGCTGCCGCCGATGCGTCCACGGAAGTGCTCGTAGGTGAAATGGCTGTCGCCTCGCTTGAGTGTCGCCTTCAGGTGGCCCTCGGTAGCGTACGGTGGCGTGTCGGGCAGGGTGATGCCGGTCAGCGGATAGAGCTTGGCCATGTTGCTGCCGGAGAACCACAGCCGGATATCCAGCGCCGCCAGGTGCAGCGGATCGGTGAGCGTGCCGACCAGCGCGATATGGCTGTCGCCCACGAACACATCGGCCTGCACCGGGAACGGCTGGTCGGTCTGCTGCAGGGCGAGCACCGCGCCGATCTTGCCCTTGCCCCTGGTCGTGGCGCCCTGGTAACTGCCTTCGGCCTGCCATGCGAACTGGTAGGGAATGCGGGTGCCACGTGGTTGAGCCTGGTTCTCCTTCGCCGACGCGGCCAGCGCGTTGCGTGCCCCTGCGCCCACGATACGCGTGGCCTGATCGCGGGCCTCCGATGATTGCTGGGCGACGATGTCCTCATAGGCCACGGCATGTTGCAACGGCTCCACCGCCACCTCCAGCTTCACCTTGTTGCTGGCGTCGTCGAGCGCGATATGTCCGCGGTCGAAACCGATCGCGCGCAGGTCCAGCGTCCAGGCCGAGGGCTCGGTGTTGCTGGCAAACGTGAAGTCCCAGGTGGCGTGGCCCTGTGCGTCGCGCTCCAGGTCGATGCGTGGATGCACCAGGTAGAGCGTGGGTATCTCGACGCGATGAAGCAGCAGGGGCAGGGGTGCCAGCCGGAAACGCAGCGCATCGAGCTGGGCGAACTGCGGCTGCGCCGCCCAGTCGGGGTTGGCGATGGTGATATCGCGCGCCTCCAGTGTCGGCCAGGGCACCAGCCCGGCAAGGCCGCTTTCCCCCGGCTGGCGTGACCAACCCACGTGCAGGTCACCGTTGATGGTGAAGGGGCGTCCGATGGTCTGGCTCACGCGAGCGTCGATGGTCGGCTTTAACCGGTTCCAGTCGAACGTGGCGATCACGACCAGCAACACCACGATCAACAGCAGCACGATGGCCAGCGGCATGTAGACGAACCATGTCAGCCTGCTTCTGCGCCAGGGCATGACGATCTCCGGCAGGACCGGCCGAGGCCGGTCGTTGCCTTACGTCTTAGCCGTGCAAGTGGCAAATTTTCGTGGTGAAAACGTGCTTGGCTCAGGCGAAGTTCATCCGCTCACTCTTCGTCGACAGTGCCTTCGGCCTTCCAGTAGCCGGTGGCACGCACCCATTCCTTGGGCACACCCAACTCGTCGGTGAGGTACTGGCGCATGCGGCGCGCACGACCGGATTCAGCGGCGATCCACCAGAAGGTGTCGCCCGGCAGCTGAGGCAAGCGTTCCAGCGCCTGCTCCAACAGGCGACTGTTGGCGGCGTCCTGGCCCTCGCGTTCGAACCAGGTGAGCT
Source organism: Dyella sp. C9 (assembly GCF_003332825.1). Taxonomy (GTDB): domain Bacteria; phylum Pseudomonadota; class Gammaproteobacteria; order Xanthomonadales; family Rhodanobacteraceae; genus Dyella. The sequence continues at coordinate 54,171 of NZ_QIRF01000001.1, forward strand.
CGATGTCGGCACGTGAGCTCAGTGCCTGTCGATCAGCGCTGCCTGGAATTTCCACCAGTGCAATGGCGTGCATGCCATACGGCATTTCGTCCAGCCAGCGGCCGATCGCGGGGAGCGCAGTCTCGTCGCCGACCAGCACGTAATGGTCGAAATCGTTGGCCACGATGAATGATCCACGCGGGCCACCCGCACCGATGTGCTGGCCAGGCTGCGCTTGTGCGGCCCAGGTGGCGGCGGGGCCGTCGCCATGCAGCACGAAGTCCACGGTGAGTTCGTTGAACTCGTCGTCGTAGCGGCGCGGGGTGTAGTCACGCATCGGCGAAGGTTGCTCGCCTTCGGGGAATTCCAGGCGACCCTGGCCCGGCGTCGGCAGCACCAGCTTGCCGTCGTCGTTGGGGAAGAACAGCTTCACGTGGTCGTCCGGCGACGCGCTGAGGAAGCCGCGCAGGGCCTCGCCGCCGAAGACGATGCGTTGCATGTAGGGGGACAGTCGTTCCACGCGCAGTACTTCGATCTGGCGAAGGACTACGGTGTGGCGCTGCATTTGATGGGCATGACGGGTCATGGGGAGTCTCGCGTTGGGGGCGCGCGGGGCGCTCAGTGCTCGGGTGGGGTGGCAATCGATTGGGCGACATCGTCCAGCAGCGCGGCGACACGGCGTGCCTCGGCGGTATTCCATGCCTTGCCGCGTGTCATCAGCGCGTGTTTGAGCTCGTGCATGGCCTGCCGCACCACGGGCGGCAGGGCCATCTTGGCGGCGGTGCGCGCGGCGTGGCGTGTACGCAGCGTCATGGCCTCGACGGCGTCCTGGTTGTCGGCCAGGAAGGCGTGGCCGGCCTCGGTCATGGCATAGCGCTTGCGGTTGCCGTGGGCCTGCTCAACCTGAATCTGGCCCAGCTCTTCCAGCAGGGTCAGGGTGGGGTAGATGGCGCCGGGGCTGGGCGTGTAGTGGCCATGGAACATCTCGCCGATCAGGCGGATCAGCTCGTAACCGTGGCGCGGCTGCTGCTCGATCAGGGCCAGCAGCAGCAGGCGCAAGTCGCCATGGCCGAGCAGGCGACTGCCGCCGCGGGGCGTGTTGTGGGTGCTGTCGGAGGACGGGGTCATGGACTATTTCGATATATCGATCTAAAAACGATATATCGAAATTGGTGGCCGTCGCAAGTGCAAGGGGCGGCGCCCCTGCCTTGGGCTTTTCTGCAGGAGCGCACCCTGCGCGCGATTCATCGGAGCGAAGAGCGTTCGCGCAGAGGGTGCGCTTTTACAGGGATCGGCTCTGCTTGGGATACTTCGCAGCACACGTGAAAACAAAAACGCCGGCACAAGGCCGGCGTCGTGGGTGCATGGCGGGCGTCGCCGGATCAGGGCTTGGCCGCAGCCTCGCGCACCGGGATGTTCACGCTGCACAGGTCGATCTTGCCGGCCGGGTTGCGATAGAAATCGTCGCGGCGGTTGCGCTTGGCCTCGATCAGCGCGGCGAAGGTGGCGCTGTCGGTGCGCAGCACCTCGATCGTGGGGCGCTGCACCGGCGGCAATGCCGAAGCCAGCTGTACCGTGCGGATCGGCAGGCGCTGCTCGGGCTTTTCATAGAAGCCCAGCGGACCGGTGCCGCGCGGCAGGCCGGACAGGTATTCCATGCCCTTGAGCACGCGGCCGACCACGGCGAGGTTGCGGTCCAGCCCGCGCGGGGCCTGGCCGATCACCACGTAGAGCGCGCTGCCGTTGCCGGTGTCGGGCTCGTTGTCGCGGCCCACGCCGACCATGCCGTAGCAGTGGGTGAGCCACTCCTGGCCCAGGGTGGCATCGCGGCCCACCGGGAAACCTTCGGAGAAGCCCACTTCCGATGCATAGACATCGCCGTCGGGCAGCGCCGTGAACGGCAATGTGGGATCGAGCGGACGCGTGTATTCCGGCGGCAGCTTGGCCTTGGCGGTGCCGAGCGGGCGCAGCTTGCTCTTGTTGCCGTCATCGTCGTCCTCCGGGTCGCCCCACTGGGTGACGAAGTTGTCCTGCACGCGAACCACGGCGAGCCCGTCGAAGTAGTGCTCGCGCACCAGGGTGCGGATGTTGGCGGCGTGCAGCGGGGTGAAATCCGGCGCAAGCTCGATCAGCACCTGTCCCTGCGGCAGCTGCATCACGATCAGGTTGTCCGGTGCGGGCGTGCGCCACTCCTGCGGTTGCGACTTGGCCAGCAGTTCCTTTGGCGTTGGCGTATGCGCGGGCGTGGCGTCGCCGGCGGCTTGCGCAAGGGCGGGCAGGGCGAGTGCAAGGGCCAGGGCGGTGGCAAGGCAGTGACGCAGCATAGATTCCCCCATTCGATGAAAGGACCACGTTACCAGAGCAGGACCTGCACGTGACCGCGACGATCGGCATGGTGTGATGCAGCGGTACGACCGACCGGTCGGCGCGACAGGTGATCGAGATGCGATGCGGGATGTGTGCCGTTGCCGCGCTGGCCTTGGCCCTTGGCGTGATACCTGCCGCGGCGGCCGCATCGACGGTCACCGTGCTGAAGGACGCTCGCCTGATCGACGGCACCGGTACGCCACCGCGCGAACACACCACCCTGGTCATCGAGGGCGAGCGCATCACCGCCGTGGGGCCGGCCTCGATGGCGACACCTGCGGGTGCGCAAGTGGTCGATCTCGCCGGCAAGACAGTGATGCCCGGCCTGATCAGCGATCACTCGCATCTGGGCCTGGTGGATGGCACGCGTGCCGATGGCGCCAACGCGACGGTGGCCAACATCGAGCGTCAGCTGCGCCAGTTCGAGGCCTATGGCGTGACCACGGTGATGTCGCTGGGACTCAACGGGCCGGTGTTCTACCAGCTGAGGCCGCAGGCCCATGCGGGCACGCTGGCGGGCAGCGACATGTTCGGCGCCGATCGCGGCATTGGCGTCGAGGGCGGCGCGCCGCCGGTGAAGGTGCAGCCCGACCAGCTCTATCGCCCCGACACGCCGGAACAGGCGCGCCAGGACGTGCGCGAGATGGCCGCGCGGCACACCGACCTGGTGAAGCTGTGGCTGGACGATTTCCACGGCACGCTGCCAGCCAGGATGAGCCCCGAGGTCTACAAGGCGGTGATCGACGAGGCGCATGCGCAGCACCTGCGCGTGGCCGCGCACGTGTATTACCTCGAAGACGCCAAGCGCCTGGTGGCCGATGGCGTGGACATCCTCGCCCATGGCGTACGCGACCGGCCGGTGGACCAGGCCTTCATCGACGCGATGAAGGTGCACGGCACCTGGTACATCCCCACGCTGGGGCTGGACGAGTCGTTCTACTTGTTTGCCGAACAGCCACAACTGCTGGACCAGCCTTTCGTGGCGCACGCCCTGCAGCCGCCGTTGCGGCAACAACTGGCCAGCCCGGACTGGCGGCAGGCCACGCTGGCCAAAAGCGCCGACATCGCCACCAACAGGCAATCGCTGGCCACCAACGAGCACAACCTCAAGACGCTTTACGACGCCGGGGGGAAGATCGGCTTCGGCACCGATTCGGGCGCTACGCCGCTGCGCGTGCCGGGTTTTGCCGAACACCGGGAGCTGAAGCTGCTCACCGACGCCGGCCTCACGCCGCTGCAGGCGATCCAGTTGGCGACGCAGAGCGCGGCCGGCCTGCTGGGCCTGTCCGACCGGGGCGTGCTGGCACCCGGCAAGCGGGCGGATTTCGTGGTGCTGGCGGATGACCCCACGCAGGACATCGGCGCGGTGGACCGGATTGACGCGGTATGGCACCGGGGGCGTGAGGTCAGCGGCGCGGTGACGGCGTTCCAACCCTAGCGGAGTCTCGCCCGTCAAGCCTGCCCGCACCGGGGGGCGAGGTGAGCAGCGGCCCGTGGGTATCGGCCCGACGGCGATGCATGCGGCACCGGCGCCGCGCTTTCTCTACAATGCGCGCCCCCAATTTGTACCGCTGCTATCCGATGGACATTGTCGTCAACGAAGAACTCAAGGCCTATATCGACCCGCTGACGGCCGAGGAATACGAATCGCTGGAGCGCAGCTTGCTCGCGGAAGGCTGCCGCGACGCGCTGGTGCTGTGGGGCGACGTGCTGGTGGACGGCCACAACCGCTACGGCATCTGCCAGAAGCATGGCCTGCCGTTCCAGACCGTGCAGAACACCCGCTTCCGGTCCATGCAAGACGTGCACCTGTGGATGATCGAGCAGCACCTGGGACGCCGCAGCGTGTCCGATTTCCAGCGTGGCGTGCTGGCCCTGCGCAAGCGCGAGATCCTCGCCGCGCGCCGTGAACAGGCCAAGCCGCAGGCTGCCGCCCCTGCGCCGGCGGCTGAGGCCGAAGAGGACAACGCCACGCCCGAGCCGGCATCCACCGAAGCGCGGGTCGAACCGCGCACCAAGCCCGTGCCACTGCCCAGTCGCCAGGCCATCGCGCGCGAGGCGCGCCTGAGCAGCAGCCAGGTGACGGCGATCGAGAAGATCCACAAGCAGGCCACGCCCGAAGTGGTGGCAGCGGTGAAATCCGGCGAGCTGTCGATCAATGCCGCCGCGGTGGTGGCCAGCCTGCCGGAAGAAGAGCAGCGCGCCGCCGCCATGGGTGGCCGCGACGAGCTCAAGCAGGTGGCCAAGCGCGTGCGCGAAAGCCGCCGCAAGCCGCCGAAGGAGGGGGGCTCGCCGGATGCGGCCGTGGAGGAGGATGTACCGACCCTGCGTCGCCGCGTCGCCGAACTCACCGCCCAGGTGGAAGAACTGACCAAGGACAACGATGCGTTGCGCCAGCAGCTGGCGCGTTTCCAGCATCCGGTCGACGACTGACCGCGGTTGCGCTCAGTCCAGCGCGCCGGCGCCAAGGCGGGTGTCGGTGCGGTGCTCCACGGCGGCCTGCAGCGCAATGCCCAGGCCGCGCACCACGTCTTCCTGGCTCATGCTGGGCGCCTGCGGCAGGCGCGCCGCCTGCACCGGCAGGTAGGGAATGTGGATGAAGCCCGCGCGCGCGCCCTGGCGCCGGGTGGCGTGGTGCAGCATGAGATAGGCCACGTGGTTGCACACGTAGGTGCCGGCGGTGTTGGAGATCTCGGCGGGCAGGCCCTGCGCCTGCAGGGCGGCAAGCATGGCCTTGATCGGCAAGGTGCTGAAGTAGGCTGCGGGGCCTTCCGATAGCACCGGTTCGTCGATGGGCTGCGCGCCCGCGTTGTCGGGAAGGCGCGCGTCCTGCACGTTGATGGCCACGCGTTCGATCGACAGCCGGCTGCGCCCGCCGGCCTGGCCCACGCCGAGCAGGATCACCGGTTCGATGTCCTGCACGGCCAGCGCCAGTTCGCGCTGGGCGTCGGCAAAGATGGTGGGCAGCAGCCGTGCCACCACGCGGTGGTCGCCGACGTGCCGGCCGTCCAGCGCGCGCACTGCCTCCCACGACGGGTTGATGTCCTCGTTGCCGAAGGGGGTGAAGCCGGTCAGCAGGATGCGTGGTGTCTTGCTCATGGTGGATGCTCGCTACGGGCTGCTCAGCGGAAGACCAGCAGCCACATCATCAGGAAGGTGACAACGAAAATGCACGCCGCGCTCCACGCCTGCGCGCGGATCACGCCATAGGGGCTGCGCAGCTCCAGCAGTGCCGCCGGTACCAGGTTGTAGTCGGCCGCCATGGGCGTGAGCAAGGTGCCGCAGTAGCCGCACAGCATGCCCATCGAGCCGAGGATGGCCGGGTGGGCCCCGTACTGGTGCACCAGCAATGGCAGGCCGATACCGGCCATCATCACCGGGAACGCGGCGAAGGCGTTGCCCATGATCACCGTGAACAGCACCATGCCCAATGCGAACACCAGCAGGCAGGCGAACGCGTTGCCGCTGGGCAATACCGCATTGGCCAGCGCGGAAATGGCCGCGCCCACGCCGCTCTGGGTGAAGACTTCGCCGAGCGCGGCCAGCAGCAACGGCAGCAGCGCGGCCCAGCCGATCGCATCGAGCAGCCGGCGTCCCTGCGCAAGGCCGTCGCGCAATGGCGAGCGCGTTACCCACGCCGCCGCGCAAAGCGCCACTACGCAGGCCAGTGCGAGACCGGTGAGCGTCATCTGCTGGGGCGCGAATACCGCGTGGCCGGCGATCGACAGGTGCGCGCCAAACAACGCCACCAGCAGCGTCACCAGCGGGATCAGCACGGCGGGCATGAACAGTCGATGCCCGAGCCGGATCGCCGATTGCATGCGCTGTTCGGCGCTGCCGGTGTCGGCCTGCGCGTGGCGACGCAGCCGAGGTGCCAGCAGGGCCAATGCGATCACTGTCAGGCCTGCGCCTTGCGCGGGCAGCGGATGGCCCGCCGCCTGCTGCGCCAGCACGTAGTCGCCGCCGCCGAACAGCAGGCCCAGCAACCCCCAGAACGCGCTGCGCCAGCCGTGGCCCTCGCGCAGGTTGCGCCAGGCGGTGAACAGCAGGAACAGGGCGATCAGCCAGTAGGCGTATTGGATGCGCAGCATGCTCAGGCCACCGGGTCGCGTTGAAGGCGGGCCGCGCGCTGTCGCAGGCGTCGCTGGAACAGCCAGATGCGCACCGACTGGATCACGAACGCCGCGATGGCGGTGGGCAGGGCCCACAGTGCGATGGACAGCGGCGTGAGGTCGATGCCGTGCTGTGCGTAGAAGCCCTGGATGAGCAGCACGGCACCCAGCGCGATGAACACATCCTCGCCGAAGAAACGGCCGATGTTGTCCGTGGCGGCGGCCACGGCGCGCAATTCATCGCGGTCGCGGGCATCGAGCGTGGGCAGGATCTTCTCCGCGGCCGCCTCGCTCATCGGCGCCAGCAGGGGGCGCACCGTCTGCGGTGCGCCGGCCACGCCGGTGAGCCCCAGCATGGCCAATAGCTCGCGCACCAGCAGGTAGCCGATAAGCAGGCGCGCAAGCGTCATGCCGCGCAGCCGGGTCATCCAGCGCTGCGCGTGCTCGCGCAGGCCGGCGTGCTCCAGCAGGCCGATGGCTGGCAGGGTCAGCACGAACAGCAACAGCATGCGCGCCGAAACGAAACTCTTGCCGAGCAGCGCAAGCAGGGCGGGTACGGGTAGATGGGCCAGCAGTCCGCTGACCAGTGCCGCGCACACCACCACCGGAACCGCATTGAAGCGAAGCGCGAAGCCGGCCACGATCACCGCGACGCCGAGCAGTGGCCAGTAGTTCATGCGTTGGCACCCGGCGCCGCAATGGTGATGCCGGCGGCTTCCAGCGCGGCATGCAGGTTACGCGCGAACGCCACCGCGTGCGCGCCATCGCCATGCACGCACAAGGTGTCGGCCTGCAGTTCCACGATGTTGCCATCCACCGCGCGTACCCGGCCTTCGCGCGCCATCGCCATGGCCTGCGCGATGGCCTCGTCGCTTTCGGTGATCAGCGCGCCGGGCTCCTTGCGCGGTTGCAACGAACCGTCGGCGCGATAGCCTCGGTCGGCGAACGCCTCGGACGCCACCTGCAGGCCGGCGTTGCGGCCGGCGTCGACGAGTTCGGAGCCGGCCAGGCCAAACAGCCACAGCGAGGCGTCGAAATCGCGCACGGCCTCGGCGATGGACTGTGCGAGCCTGGCATCGCGCGCGGCCATGTTGTACAGCGCGCCATGCGGCTTGACGTGGTGCAGGCGCGTGCCCGCTGCATGCGCGAAGGCGTGCAGGGCACCGATCTGGTACAGCGTCATCGCATAAGCCTCGGCCGGCGTCACCGCCATCTCGCGCCGCCCGAAGCCCTGCAGGTCGGGCAGCGAGACGTGGGCGCCGATGGCCACGCCATGCTGTACGGCCAACGCCACGGTACGCCGCATGATGTCGGGGTCGCCGGCGTGGAAGCCGCAGGCGATGTTGGCCGAGCTGACGACGGCGAGCAGCGCCGCATCGTCGCCCATGTGCCACGCCCCGAACGATTCGCCCAGGTCGCAGTTGATGTCGATGGTCTTGGTGGCTAGGGAGGGCATGCGGATTCCAGTCGTAATGCAATGCGTTGAAGCAGTCGCTGCAGTCGCTGCTGGCGTTGCGCCAGCCGTGCCGACGCCTCTTCCAGCGTGGTCTCGCGGAAGCATACGGCATCGCCGGGGCGGCGCTGGGCCAGCCGTGGCAGGTCCACTGCCGACAGCTGGCCGATGCGCGGATAGCCCCCGGTAACCGGCGCCTCGGCCTGCAGCAGGATCGGTTGGCCCGACGGTGGCAACTGCAGCGTGCCGGGCAGGGTGGCTTCGGATATCAGTTCCAGCGGCGCACGCAGGTTGAGGCGTTGACCGTCCAGCCGGGTGGCCGTGCGGTTGCTGTCCTTGCCGAGCCTGAAGCCTGCGCCGAACAGCGCGCGCTGCGAGGCGTCGTCCAACTGGTCGAAGTGATGGCCACGCAGCAGCGCCAGTGGTTCCTGGCCGAAATCGAACCAGGGTTGCGGGTCCAGTCCCCACGACAGCGGTGTCGCTTTCGCATGGCAACGCAGGCCGTGCCACGGCGCGTGTTCGCCCACGCTCAATGCGTCGCCGGCCTGCAGTGCGCGGCCGCCCAACGGTCCCAGCCGGGCATGCAGGTCGATGCTGCGGCTGCCCAGTACCGGTTCCGCCGAAAAGCCGCCGCGCACGGCGAGATAGCCGCGGCAGCCGCGCGCCATGCCGCCGAGCCGCAGCACGCTGCCAGCGGGCAGCAGGCAGCAGGTCCAGCCGGGCAGCGATCGCTCGCCCACGCGTGCATCCACCGGCGCACCGGTAAAGGCGATCGTCGTCAGCTGGTCGAATTGCAGTGTCGGGCCGACCAGGGTGAACTCCAGCGCCGCCTCGTCACCGCGGTTGCCGACCAACGCGTTGGCCAGTTGCCACGCGGGCGTGTCCATGGCGCCCGCGCGGCCGATGCCCAGGGCGGCGTAACCGCTGCGTCCGCCATCCTGCAGGCTGCTGAGCAGGCCGGGCTTGAGCACGTGCACGCTCATCGGGCTGCATCCGTGGCTTGCGACAGCTGTCGGTACTGCACGGCGTCGATCGGCTGGAAGCGCACGTGGTCGCCGGGACGCAGCAAGGCCGGTGCGCGGGCCCGCAGATCGAACACGGCCCATGGCGTGCGACCGATCAGGTGCCAGCCGCCAGGCAGCTCCTGCGGGTAGATGCCGGTCTGTCGGCCGCCGATGGCGACGCTGCCCGCCGGCACGCGCAGCCGTGGATCGGCGCGACGTGGCATGGCGAGCGTCTCATCCAGGCCCAGCAGATAAGGGAAGCCGGGCGCGAAGCCGAGCATGGCCACCTGATAGCGCGCCGCCGCATGACGCTCGATGACCTGCGCCACCTCGAGGCCGGCATGGCGGGCCACGGCCTCGATATCCGGGCCGTGCTCGCCGCCGTAGCAGACGGGAATGACGATCTCCCGTGGCGGTACGGGCGACTCCTCCGCTGATTGCAGCGCCGCCAATACCGCCTCGCGCACCCGTTCCAGCGCAGCTTGGCCGTCGGCACCCTGCCACGAGAGCGGGTCAAAACGCAGCAACAGGCTGGCGTATGCCGGCACGCACTCGGTAGCGATCAAGGTGCGCAGGCGCGCCGCGGCGGCATGCACGCGGGCGTTGAGCACGGCGTCCATGGCGTCACCGAAGCGCAGCAGCAGCGCGTCTTCCGCCAGTGGCTCGATGGTGGGCCCAGGCCACGGCGACGTCACGCGGTGTCACCGCGGACGCGAAGCGGAAAGCAAAAGCGAGGGTACAGCGGTGACATCGGGCCCTGAGCCGTGGTGAACTGCCCACATCATCCACAGGATGGCCGCGCGATGCATGCAGCACCTGCACAACGGGCGCTGCGCGCAGGGTTCGCAGGAGCTTGCGGCCGGCTCGGGGGTACATCGAAATGGACGGAGACGCCGCCCCATGAAGTTCAACTGGCGAATCGTGCTGGCCGGAGTGGCCCGGCTGGTGCTGGGCGTGGTGCTGGCGGTGACCGTGGCCGGCTTCGCCTTCATGGTGCTGATCAAGCTGCTGCTTGGCGTGCACCTGCACGCGCTCGAGTAAAGCGCGCCCTGCCTTGGCGGCAGGGCGCGGCCGGGTTACTTGCGGATGAATTCCAGCAGGTCGGCGTTGATGGTTTCGTGCTCGGTGGTCAGCGCGCCATGCGGAAAACCCGGGTAGATCTTGAGCGTGGCGTTCTTGAGGATCTCGGCCGACTTCACCCCGGCGTCCTTGTACGGGACCACCTGATCGTCATCGCCATGCATCACCAGGGCAGGCTTGTCGATCTTCTTGAGGTCGTCGGTGAAATCCGTTTCCGAGAACGCCTTGATGCAGTCGTAGTGCGCCTTGGAGCCCCCCATCATGCCCTGGCGCCACCAGTTCCAGATGGTACCTTGGGAGACCTTCGCGCCCGGCCGGTTGAATCCGTAGAAGGGCCCGGTGGGAATGTCGAGGTAGAACTGCGCGCGATTGGCCAGCAGGGCCTGGCGGAAGCCGTCGAAGACCTCGATCGGGGTGCCTTCCGGGTTGCTCTTGGATTTGACCATCACCGGCGGCACCGAGCTGATCAGCACAATCTTCGCGGTGCGCTTCAGGCCGTGCCTGGCCACGTAGTGGGCGACTTCGCCGCCACCGGTGGAATGGCCGACGTGAATGGCGTCGTGCAGGTCCAGCGCTTCGGTGAGTGCGGCGAGGTCGGCGGCGTAATGCTCCATGTCGTTGCCGCTTTCGGTCTGTGTGGAACGCCCGTGTCCCCTGCGGTCGTGGGCGATGACCCGGTAGCCGTGCGCGAGAAAGAAATTCATCTGCGCGTCCCAGTCATCGGCCGAAAGCGGCCAACCATGACTGAACACGATGGGCTGGCCCTTGCCCCAGTCCTTGTAAAAGATTTCGACACCGTCTTTGGTCTTGATGTAGTTGCTTCCCATGGGCGTACCTGCGCTGGTTGGGTGGAGACGAGGTGCATCCCGGACGCTCGCGGCGAGCGCAGGGTGCGCGGGAGAGCTGGTGAGCGTTGGGCGCAGCGGTTCACACGTGCCACCGGGCGCGTACTGCAAGCCGGCCGGTGAAGGGCGTAGCCGGAGCCTGGTCACGATGTTTCGGGGGTGGCCGCGATGGGTGACCTGTTGCCCGCTGCCACCCTTGGACAGGAGCCGATCTGCGTCGCGCAACCATCCTCTTCCGCGGGTGAAATGAGCGTCAACCGGGTGGTACCTGTTCCCTTCACCTTGCCGCACGCGAGAGAATTCGCCGGCGGCAATTCGTGCTGCGGTCAACGAGGGCGCGACTGAACGCGCCTGCAAGTGGAGGTTGGGTGGAAGGCAAGACGTTGGAATCGACCGCGCGGGGCTCGCGGCTCTCGATGCATCCGGGTTGGATGGTATTCCAGGCGCTGCTCGGCTTTGGCCTGGCGACGACAGGCATGGCCGCGCCGGTGGTTCGTGCAGACCCCCATGGATTGCGCATGGACTCCTATCGCGTCGAGCGCGATGTGACGCCGGGTCGCAACAAGGTCGTGGGTACATTGACCAATGTGAGCAGGAAGCGCGTGCACACCGCACGCATCAGCTTTCGCCTCTATGACGTGCACTGGCGGGTGATCGGTCGCGCCGTGGCCGAGGTGCATGACATCGATCCGGGCCAGACCTGGAAATTCCACGCGGGGGCACGCGGCAATGTCAGTCGCGCCCGGCTGATTCGGATCGACACCGAGTAGCGCTGGGCCGGGTGGCGCCACACTTCCGTGACAGCCACCCGGAGTAGCGCCTCGCTTGGCGGCCATCCCCGTCATCTGCCGGCCTCGATAGGCCGGCTTGCCCGCTCACTCCACTGCATGACGATCGTTGTCTTCACGCATGCGGAACGATCATGGCATGGCGAGGCTGGCCGCCTGTTCGATCAGTGTCGCCACCTCGCGGGGATGCGATTCGTACACTGAGTGGCTGGCGCCCTGGATCTCGATGGTATGGCTGTGCGCACGCTTCGCGTACATGCGTTCGAGGTCGGGGTTGATGATGCGGTCGGCGGTCGCTACCGCGTACCAGCTGGGCTTGTCCCTCCAGGCGGGATGGCCGGCCGGGGAGGTGAATACGGAGGCTGCCGTCAGCTCCTGTGCATTCGCCTCGAACGTGGCCTGCGGCGGCGGGAGGTCGGCTGCGAAATCGGCGGGATATTTCGAAGGATCCAGATACAGGAACCCGTCCGCTGTCTTCTTGATGTCGGCCGTCTGGCTGGTGGCGCTGGGGTAGCGCTTGCCATTGGCCACTTCGGTTTCGCCCTCGTCGAGCGCGTGTGCCGCGATGTAGACCAAGCCCACCACCTTGGGGTCGTTGCCGACATCGGTGATCAGCGCGCCACCGTAACTATGGCCGACGAGCAGGGTGGGCCCATCCTGCATGTCGACGATGCGCTTGACCGCGGTGGTGTCGTCCTGGAATGAAGTCAGTGGATGCTCGGCAATGGCGACGTGGTAGCCATCCTTCCCCAGGATGTCGTACACGGGCTTCCAGCCATTGCCGTTCACCCAGGCACCGTGCACCAGCACGATGTTGTTGACCCTGCCTGTGGCCTGCGCCGAGGTGACGCCGGTCACGCCGAGCGCCAGCGCCGATGCCAGTAAAGCGTGTTTCAACAGTGTGATCTTCATGGTTCCTTGTCCTTGGGTGGGGATGGCCTTGGAGGTGGGGCGGAGATGGCAGGCGCGCTACATCGTTGCCTGCGCAGCCATGACCGCGGCCCGACGCGGATACTTCGCCTGGCTGCCGGCGAGGGTTACCTCCGGCGCATGCCTTCTGCGATCGGCCCGGAAACCGTTCAGCCGGCCCAGTGGGAGCAGCGGATCACCTTGCAGAAATTGCCGGGGACGAAGTGCGGCTCCTTGTCGGCGATCACGTCGGCTTTCACATTGCCAAAGGTCGTTTCGGGCTTGTGGCGAATGCCATCGTAGAACGCCTGGATGATGTCTTCCTTGAAGTGGGGCGTTCGCGGATACAGGCCGGCCACGGCGTTGCGCGTGGCATCGTCGTATTGGTCATAGCTGAGTCCAAGTACATCCATCTCGACGCCCGCCGTCACCAGCGCCACCACCGGGTGCATGTATTGCGGAATGCCCGGAGTGGTATGTAGCGCAATGGCCGTCCATACCGTGTCGATATCGGCCGGTGCGATGCCGCGGGCTCGCAGGAATGCGGCGGCCGCATTGGCACCGTCCACTTCGAAGCGGTCGTGCGGGCTGCTATGCGTTGGCATCAGCCCCACGTCGTGGAACATCGCGCCGGCGTACAGCAGCTCGGCATCGAACGACAGGCGGCGTTGCCTGCCCGCCAACGCACCAAACCAGTACACCCGGCTGGAGTGGTTGAACAGCAGCTCGGTTTCCGTGTCGCGCACGAACTGGGTGACTTCACGGGCGAGCTGGCTGTCGGGAATCTGGATGCCTTCGATGGTGCGTGTCATGGCGAGATACCTGGCGGAGGTTGGGGTGCAGCCATGCTAGGATTCGCCGTCGTCCGTCTTCAATTTGAATAATGTTCAAATTAAAGACATATCGAGCCGTTTGCAGACGCCGCGAGGTGAACCATGCCAAAGCCGCGCATCATGGCCATCGTGGCTGTTCCGGGAGTGCAGCTGCTGGATGTGGCCGGGCCACTGGACGTGTTTGCCGAGGCCAACGCGCAGCTTGGCGGGCAGTTCTATCAGCCGCGCGTGATCGGCCTCTCCCGCGCGCCGATCCGCAGTTCCTCGGGTGTGCAACTGCTGCCCGACCAGGCCATACACGCCACGCCGGACGAAGCCGAGCCGGTGCATACCTTGCTGGTGGCCGGCGCGCCCCATGTCGCCGAGCAGGATCCACCCAAGGCGCTCACCCGGTGGCTGTTGCAGCAGGCCAGGCGCGCGCGGCGATACGGTTCGATCTGCAGCGGTGCGTTTCTGCTGGCGGAAACCGGTCTGTTGGAAAACCGCCGCGTTACCACGCACTGGGCGGTGGCGCGTGCGCTTGCCGAGCGGTATCCGGGCATACGGGTCGAGGAAGACGCGCTGCATATCGCGGACGGCAAGCTCAGGACGGCCGCCGGCGTAACAGCCGGCCTGGACCTGGCCTTGTCGCTGGTGGAAGAAGACCTTGGGCGCGAACTGGCGATGCGGGTTGCCAGCGAACTGGTGATGTACTTCAGGCGGCCCGGAGGTCAGGCCCCTTTCAGCCGCCAGGGTGAGGCGGCGCCTGCGGGGCGATCGTCTCTGCAGGAGTTGCAGCGCTGGGTATTGGCCAACCTGGCCGAGGACCACGGCGTGGCACGTCTGGCCGAACGCATGCGACTCAGCCCCCGCCACTTTGCGCGCCTGTTTCGCAGCGAGGTGGGCACTACGCCCGCAGACTGGGTGGAGTCGGCGCGGGTCGCGGCCGCACGGCAGTGGCTGGAGCAGGGTGGCCGCGCGCCCAAGCAGGTCGCCGCGCTGTGTGGTTTCACCAACGTGAACCATCTGCGGCGTGCCTTCGTGCAGCACATGGGCGTTACACCGACCGATTATCGAAAGCGGCACGCATCGATGGGATAGCGCGGATAACGACAAGTAGCCGAGTGTTGCGTCCCGGGTGTCCGCACACTCGCGTCTTCGGTCGCGTCACAAGGTCCGGTGCAGGGCCTGCGCATGCGGCTTGCGCGTGTGACGGGCGCAGGATCTTTCGTTCCGTCTATCGGGGTAGAGGAAAAGCCACCGCTGCAGCAGTGATCAGTGGCGTGGGACGGCTTGCGGGCAGGCGCCGGGCTCGGCAGGCTGTGCGCGTCCGTTGCCCGACCAAGGCGGCAACGCCGGTTTGATAACGCCCGCTACGCATCCAATCATCAAGGGGAACCCCATGCAGACACGTATCCAGGGCACGGTGATGCCCGTGCTGGAAGTGCAGCTCGAACCCAACGACAGCGTCTTCGCCGAGAGCGGTGAGCTCTCGTGGATGACCGCCTCGGTACAGATGACTACGCACACCCAGATGGGCGGCGGAGGCGGCTTGTTCGGCGCGTTCAAGCGTGTGGTCAGCGGCGGCAGCCTGTTCATGACCGAGTACCGGGCCGTGGGCGCGCGAGGGGAAGTGGCGTTCGCCACCAAGGTTCCCGGCCACATCGTGCCGGTGTCGGTAAGCCCGGGCAACGAATTCCTGGTGCATCGCCACGGCTTTCTGTGTGCCACGCCGCAGGTCACCATGGGCGTGGGCTTCCAGCAGTCGCTGGGTGCGGGCATCTTCGGCGGCAACGGTTTCGTGTTGCAGCGCGTGGGCGGCACCGGCACGGCATGGCTGGAGCTTTCCGGCGAGCTCATCCGCAAGGACCTGGCACCGGGCGAAACCCTGCGGGTTCATCCGGGGCACGTGGGTGCGTTCCAGTCCTCGGTGAGCTTCCAGATCACCACAGTGCCTGGCATTCGCAACGCCATCTTCGGCGGTGACGGCATTTTCCTTGCGGCGCTCACCGGCCCGGGCACGGTGTGGCTGCAAACGCTGCCCATCGCGCGCCTTGCGCACCAGGTGGCCGAATACCTGCCCAGCAACGAAGGCGGTGGCGCGCGGGCGACCGTTGGCGGGGCGCTGCTTGGCGGCATCATGGGTTCGCTGCTCAGCGGTGACGACAACTGAGCTGCAACGCGACGGGCGGATTGCATGGCCATCATCCACCGCATGGCACACGGCGGGTGATGGAAAGCACTTGCCACTTTCATCCCCTCGAACGCGTGGGTATCCGCCAGGGCTCGACAAGCGGCAGCGAGTTCTGCCGGGCGTCAGAGATGACCATATCGTTGCGATGGGCGATGAGCGATGGGCGAGGAGCGTGGAGGCCAGGCCGGTGAATCGCGCTCGGGGTTCTACCGGCCCAGGCCATTCGCCTGGGCTCTTGGCATGGGGGTAGTCATGCTGCTGCTCTCGAAGGTCTGTCCAAGGAAAGCGCGCGATTAGTCAGGACGATTGGACCGCCCAGATCGCTTCCGACCTCAAACCGCACCCGGGCGAGAAAGGCTGTCATCCAAAAGGGCCCGGACGAAGCAGGGGCCAAGTTCACGGCGCGCGCCTTGCGATGTGCACGATGGCAACGACATCACGATCGGTCTCTGACCGAACCGGCAAAACAGCCCCTGCTTCGGCCAATTTCCGAGCACCTTTGCGCCGCATGGCCTGTCATTAATTCGTCATCAAACCTTTTGATCCTACCCGCAGCAAGGGGGTGGAATGGCGACTTCATCACAAATCACGCCGATAATTCGGAGTTTCGGGCAAGCTGAGATGCAGTGCGCCGCAAACCTCTGTCGACCGGTGCCCACGGTCGCGTCCACGGACACGAATGCAACGGTACGCGACCTGTTCGACCAGCACCGGGAGTTGATCAGTCTGCCGGTGGTCGATGGCACGCGCGTGCGCGGACTCATCAAGCGGCACACGTTCCAGTCCGAGATGGCCAAGCCATTCCGGCAGGAACTGCATGAACACAAGAGCTGCGTCGCCTTCATGGACAGGCAACCGCTAGTCATCGAAGCGGATACGTCGCTTGAGCGTACCGCGAAACTAGTGGCCGACAGCCAGACGAATGCGCTCGCCGACGGATTCCTGGTGGTGCGCGACAACGAATTCCTCGGCATCGGGTTTGGCCTTGACCTCATGGGCAAGGTTGCCGACCTGCAGGAGGCCAAAAATCGTCAGATCATGCAAAGCATCGACTACGCGAGTGTCATTCAGCGCGCCATGCTGCAGACCTCGCAAGAAGTCCTGAAGGCGGAGCTGCCGAATTCGGCCATCGTGTGGCAGCCGCGCGATACGGTTGGCGGCGATTTTTTCCAGTGCGCCAAATTCGACCAGGGCGTCTTCATCGCGATGGGCGACTGCACCGGGCATGGTGTGCCGGGCGCCTTCATGACACTGATCTCGTCGTCATGGCTGGCTCAGGCACTGGAACGCGACGATCCTGCCAACCCCGCGCAGTTGCTTGGCACGCTTAACCACAAGATCAAGCAATCACTCGGACAAATCGGTTCGCGGGCTGTCGGTGAACAATCCGACGATGGGCTGGATGCCCTGTTCATGTGGATCAATCTCAGGGACCGTGTGGTGACCTATGCGGGGGCGCGCATGCCGCTGCATGTGCTTTCGGTCGGTGCGGAGATGGCCTCCACCCACGAAACGGATCGTGTCGGCGTCGGCTACGTCGCCACGCCAATCGACTACCGTTGGACGAACCGCACATTGTCGCTACAGCAGAACGACCTGCTGTACGCGGCTACCGATGGCCTGACCGACCAGATCGGCGGCCCCCGGAACATCAGCTTCGGCAAGCGCCGCCTGCGCCAATTGCTGCACGATTACCGTGAAATGCCTGCGCCAGTACAGGCTGACGCGATCGTCCAGGCGCATGTCGAATACCAAGGGCAACACCGGCGCCGTGACGACGTTTCCCTTATCTGCCTGCGAGTACCCTGAGAACCCACATGAACCATTCCGAATACCGCATATTTTCGGACTTTGTCAAAGAGCGCAGGATCGTCTTCTACTACTACGGCTACTTCTCGCAGACCATCGTTTCGGCCATGGCTGAAACGATCAAGTTGAGCATGAAGCAGGCGGACACCACCGCGTCGGTCAAGCGCAAGCTCTTCTCCTGCTTTGTGGAGATGGCGCAGAACATCATCCACTACTCGTCCGAGGCGCTCACTCCGGTGACGCAGGACGACGCCGAAGTCCGCCAGGGCTCGGTCTGCATCGGCCATGCCGAGGGTCGCTTCTACCTGATGTGTTCCAATCGAGTTGCCGCGAATGACATAAGTCCGTTGCGCGAAAAGCTCGAGCCGCTCAAGTCAATGACGCTGGAAGAGATTAAGCGTGCCTACCAGGATACGTTGCGCGCCGAGCAGCCGGAGGGCAGCAAGGGCGCTGGGCTCGGATTCCTCACGGTCGCACGCGATGCCAGCAAGCCGCTCGAATTCGAGTTCGCGCCCCTCGATGACCACGATGACATGATTTTCTATCTAAAAGTGACTGTCTGACATGAATGATGCAACGATGGAAAATCTTTACCTGCCGGCAACGGCGGACTCGCCCGAGGTTGACTTCCGCTTCGATGCGCACGAACTCACCCTGAAGGGCGAGTCGTATCCGGAGAACGCTGCTGCGTTCTATGGCAGCATCATGAGGCAACTGAACGACTACCTGGCCGGCTGCGACGAAAGCACCACGATCAAGGTCGATATCGCGTTGATCTACTTCAACAGCTCCAGCACAAAAATGCTGTTCGCCTTCTTCGAGGCGCTAAACAGCGCGGCGGAGCGCGGCGTGCATGTTGTTCTGAACTGGCATTACGATCCGGAAGACGACACCATCGGGGATTTCGGTAGTGAGTTGCGTGACGATTTCAGCGCGCTTGAATTCCGTGACCTGCCAACTGCCAGTTGATGGGTGAGCACGATCTCTTTGAAGCCGAGGAATTGGCGCTGCGTGCCGCTACGGACACGCATGCGCTGGATTCGCTCGATGCTCGGAGCTATCGCGACGCGCTGGGTACTCTCATCGCCCAGTTTCGCCGGCTGGTGCGCGAAACAAGGCGTGTCATCATGCATAGCGACCGCCAGGAACGCGAACTCAACATCCTCAACGCCAGGCTGACCCAACTCGCCGCCGAACTCGACTACAAGGCGAGGCATGATTCCTTGACCGGTGCTTTCAACCGGCTGGCTGTCATCGAACTGACCGAGGCGCACCTGCGCAGCGATGGGGTCGCGCTGATCGTACTCGACATCGATCATTTCAAACGCATCAACGATGCGCATGGTCATCCGGCCGGCGATGCGGTGATCGTGGAACTCGTTGCTCGGTTGCGCACCATCGCCCCTGAACCCGTGGAAATCGGCCGTGTCGGCGGCGAAGAATTCACCGTCGTGTTGCCGCGAATGGAGTTGCAAGTCGCCGCCGCCCTGGCCGAGCGTATGCGCGCACAAGTTGCCGCCTCTCCGTTCGACATGCCGGTCGGTCGCATCGTTACGGCAAGCTTCGGGGTCAGCTTCACGCCATCCGGCGGCACGTTTACCGAGGCCTATTGCAGTGCAGACGCTGCGCTGTACGAAGCAAAACGTCGCGGCAGGAATTCCGTGGCTTTTTGAACTAGGCGCCATGCGCCTCCTTCGGAGGCGGGTGACGATGGTGATGACGCGCTCCTTGCTGAATGGAACGTTCCCTGCGCAAAGCCTGAGCGTGGGAATGTGCTGCTCGGACACGGTCGCTGGCAAGGTCCGTTCTCTTCCCGAAGCGGATTGGACGAAAAGGTGGAGGCGATGAGCTGTTTTGCGTGCAACAGGTCTGGCGAGACCCTTCGCGAGCCTTCGATCGAGGAAATGGCCGCATTGCTTGAATCTCTCCGTCTTGCCAGCAATGAGCACCCCGACGTGTCTTTGACCCATGAGTCTGGGTGGTCCATCAGCGCCTTCCGCTCAGGTATCGTTTGGCTTGAAAATGTGGAGACTGGAGACGGTCCGTGGCACATGCGTGGTTTGTCGTTCGACAGCATTTTAGGGCTTTGGGGGAAGCTGGCTGAGGGGCGTATCGAGAGCCTTTGGAGCCTGGCATGGGTGCCCGGATACGGTGGGTGACGCTGCTCGCTTTCGACCTCCAGCGGACAATTCACGATGAAGTGTGGGCCTGTGATGCGACAAAAGGTGCATAACGGCAGGGTGCTGGCGTGCTTTGGATTGGCTCTGTTCGCGATCGCAGGTGAGCCTGTGGCGTGGCAGGCCGCACGGGCGATTGGGCCGCATGCCTCGCGCTGCGAGGACGAGTTTCAGGTCCCATCGCGCGCTGCCCATGCGAATTTGGCCTGAAGGCACTCCACGAATGCTTGGTGTGTTGCTGTCAGAGGACGCTCCTGGCCTGCCTTTGCCCCACTTCGGAACCCTTTGGGCGGGCCCTTTCCGAATCGCACGGTTGGGACGTTCCAGGGGATAACCTCCGGGCAGCGGCGCTGCTAACGTGGTCGGAATCGATGAATGGCACTGGAGCCGTTTGGATGCGTGCACCCTTCCGTAAACTGATTTGGCTGATGCCTGCAGCCTATGCGGTGCATATCTGCGATGAGTGGTTCAGTGGATTTCCACGCTACGTCGTGGACCACATGCACGGCTCGCCAATGCCGCCCGCGTTGTTCTTCACCAACAACGCCGCGTTCATGGCGATACTGCTGAGCCTTTGCACGTGGGCCAGCCGTAGCCAGTCGCGCCTGTCGGCGTTCCTGCTCATGGCCTGGGCGAGCGGCAATCTGTTCTGGAACTTTGGCGCGCACCTGTTGTACACCGTGCTCACCGGATACTACTCGCCCGGCCTGATCACGTCGTCGCTCATCTATTATCCGGTGTCCCTCATGGTCGTGGTCGCGGGTGTTCGCGACGGCCGCCAGACGGTGGCGGAAGCCATCGGCTCATTCGCCGTTGGTGGTGTGCTGCTTTTCCTGGTGATCTGGGCCGGCGTGTATCACTTCGCCACCTGAGCGGCCAGGCGACACGGCGCGGCTTTGTACTGATTGAACCCGTGCGTAGCCTTTTCTCGCCATGGCGGGCGAGCCGGGTGGTCGCTGGGCTGCCCGATGCTTATGGAATCGCACATGCACAAGCCGTGACGGTCGGTGATACCCATGCGCAAGAGAGCCGGCCAGTTGCCTGCGCGGCAGGGCGATGGGGGTCTTGGCGGCAAAAAGCGAGTAAGGTCGCAGGCTCTGGGCAAGGGATGTGCGTTTGCGGGATGACGCAAGCGGTATGGCCCGAAGCCAGCTGTTCACAGCCAATGGAGCACGTGCATGTACACGAAGACTCTCTATGCAGGCTGGGGTGACATGGACTTCAACTCCCACATGCGCAATACGGCTTACCTGGACAAGACGGCGGACGTGCGGCAGATGTTCCTGATGGAGCATGGGTTTCCGATGGAGGAATTCATGCGCCTGAGGATAGGGCCGGTGGTCATGAAGGATGAAGTCGAATACTTCAAGGAGGTCGGTCTGCAACAGCAGATCACGGTGACGTACGCGCTCGCCGGCCACTCCGACGACGGAAGCCGGTTCCTGTTGCGACACGAGATATTCCGGCCGGACGGCAAGCTCAGCGCGCGGGTGACAAGCGCGGGTGGATGGCTGGATCTCAACGAGCGCAGGCTCGTGGCACCACCGCAGGAACTCATGGCGGCGATGGAGTCGCTGGAAAGAACCCAAGACTTCGTCGTGCTTCCTTCAAGCATCAAGGCGCACGGCTGATTTTTCGCAGGTCGCGTGTAATTGAAATCCCCGTGCACGGCCGCCCGGGTGCCCGTGACGTGTGCCGACGACGGTCAACGTCTCCGGGCGAACACCACGTTGGCCTAGGCGCGGATGAATTCATCTAGAGTGGTTCGCAGGCGCAGGGTGCAGTTTCATGCCGCTACCCGGCGGAACCCGTCGAGAGGCTACTTCACCTCCTGGAAGTCACCGGGCTTCCAGGTGCCGTCGAACGCAGCCTGTTCGGGACCGTAGACACGGAAGTACGCAAACCAGCCTTTGCCCGGTATGGTCTTGATCCATTGCGCTTCGTGGCCCTTGGGCGCGGTGGGGCCGAAGTAGAGATCGGCGCTGCCACTGGTGGCCGATGCGCTTCCCTTCAACTCGAACAGCGAGCGCAGTGCGGCCTTGCCCTGGTCAGTGAGTATCTGGCTGCGAGTTTCGCTGTCGTAGACCGTCACCGACCAGAACAGTTTGTCGGGCACGGGCAGCGGTACGCTCAGCTTGTAGGTCTTGCCGCCGTCCAGGTAGGCGCCGCCGGCATCGCGCAGGCCCAGCCAGTAGACCGAGCCCGCACCGGCGCCGCGGCGGAACATGGCAGGCGAGGCGCCGATGGCCTGGTAGAACCACAGTTCGCGCGCTTCCAGGTCGGTGTACGAAGGCGCATCGAAATTGCCGTTGTCGGAAATCAGGCCGACCCATTCCCATTGCCGGTCGGGCCACACGATGCGATCGGGCCGTCGGTCGGCAAACGATTGCACGCGCATCTGCGCATTGGCGGTTTTCGCCGCCTCGGTGAGGATGCGCGTCATGCGGGCGTCGGGATGAAACGGCTTACCCTTGACGATGCCCAGCGCGGCCAGTTCGCCATAGAAATTGCGATAGCCTTCGAATACCGGCTCGCGATCGATCACCTTGGCGAGCACCTCCCAATACTTCATGTTGTCTTCCCACTTCAAGGGCGTGGTGTCCTGCGGCTTCGGCGTCAGGTCGGCCCAGGTGGGATCGGTCCAGCCCGGCGGCGGATTGAGCGGATGCACCTTGACCGTCTTGATGCGTTGGATCGCGGCGGGCACATCACCACCCACCGGCAGCGAGCGCACGCCTACCAGCAGATAGTTCGATGAGGAATGCCACACGTGGTACCCGTCCGGCACGGTGTCCTTGTATCCGGGCGGCAGCAGCAGGTGCTTTCCGCCCCTGCCGGCGTCGGGGCCGGGAAGACCCATGTCGGCTACCCATCGCTGGTTGACGTCCATGGCCACGACGATCAGCGGGCCGGCCGGGATTTCCACCACCATCGGTCCCTGGCTCAGGTCGAGCAGCACGGGTGCATACGGTGTGTCCGAGTTGAGCGTGTAACCGATGTGCTTGGGCTTGGTATCGAGCGTGCCAAAGGCTTTGTTGACCTTCAGGCCGATCTGCAGGTTGCCCTCGAAGATCGCCTCACCCGACACGGTGGGATAGAAGAATTTGTACGCCTCGATGGCGCGATTGAGATCCGCCGCATCATAGGCCTTCTGGATGGTCTGCGGGTCCGGGTAGCCGCCCTTGAAGTTGTACTCCTGCGCGACGGCGGGCACTGCCATCGCCAGGAGCAGGCACGCTGAGATTGCGAGCTTGATGCGGGTATTCATGGCGGCTGCCCTGGGTGGGATGCGCCCATGGCAGCACATCGCCGTAGGTTTCTCGTCGGAACAATTACGGCCGTGCGATCAGTAAAACTACTTAATGCCCGAACAAGCTCGGCTCCCTAGTTGGCTACGGGCGATGTCGTTGCCGTATCGCGGTGCGCGCCCCCGCAATTCGCCGCTCAAAGCTGCCGGCTTTCCGCACGGGAAAAATGGAAGTAGGCGGCGACGGTCACGGTGTTGATGACTACGGCGATGATGTTCCAGCGCATGATGGGGGCCGAACCGATCAGGTGCCCGTAGTACACCCATACCACCTGGAAGCACGCCAGCACGGCCGCCATCCTGGGGTTCATGCCGGTGCTCGAGCGGCGCTTGAGCATGGTCAGGAGGTCGGGGACGGCGGCCACGGTGGTGCCGAATCCGGCGATGAATCCAACGGCATGCGTGAAATCCATGACGGTTCCTTCGAGGGTCTGTGCGCAAGGGCAGGAAAAGCGGCCCTGTTGCGATCTGGAGGCAAGGCCACGATGGTGGGCATCGTTGCATCGCAGGGATCACTGGGATGCATATGCCTTGATGCATATGTCGTGCAAACCGCCGCGAGGGGCATGACGCGGCATTCAAGCGAAAAAACATATTGTTGACGATATTTAGCCTCTGCCTTATGCGTCGTGGAGGCATGTTCACTCCATCGCGGGCGTCGGCATTCCGGAGGCATGTATCCGGGGCCGGCGTTGTCTGGTCTCGAAAGTCCGACGCGCGAGGGAAGGAGGGGTGTCATGCGTGGCTATGTATTCGCCTTGATCGGGTTCGGGGTGTGCGTCGCTGCGGGGTGCCAGGGCCGTGTTCCCACGGCGAGGGTCGCGCAAGCCGAGCTCCCGGTGTCGCAACAGTCTCTGCCCAAGGAGATTCTGGCGCAGCAACGGTTGCATCGTCGGGCAAGTGCCAAGGTCGTCGCCCACACGGTCTGGTGGCGACAGATGTGATCGACGGCCCAGGGTACGTCCGTCATCGACCATCTCCGGAACCGGCTCCGCACGGGTGCGGGAGCCGCGGCTTGTTGCGCCCAGCCCGCCTCGGTCGCCTGCTTGACCAGGTCGAGATGGCACGGAGCCCTTGTCGCGTGTTCTCATCGGCGCAGGGCCCGCAGGCAGCAGGGACGGAAGGCATGAGCATTGGCGACCATCCATCGGAACACATCGATCAGCTAATCGCCGGGATCGACGACTGGCGCGGCGAGATGCTGGCGGCCTTGCGCAAGACCATCCTCGAAACGGATCCTGCCATCGTGGAGGAATGGAAGTGGAAGGGCAGCCCGGTGTGGTCGTGCGACGGCATGCTCGCCGTGGGCAACGCGCACAAGGCCAAGGTAAAGCTCACTTTTGCCCATGGCGCGAAGCTTGTCGATCCGCAACGACTCTTCAATGCCGGGCTCGGCGGCAGCGCCTGGCGTGCCATCGATTTCCTGGAAGGCGACACTATCGATCAGCGCGCGTTGAAGGAGCTCATTCGCGCCGCCATCGCTTACAACCATTCCCGCGGGCAGAGCAGCGCAGCGAAAAAGTCTGCGTCAGGGCGTGCGCCGGCCAAGCGTACGCCGGGCAAGCGCCGGGAAACCTGAGTCAGCCACGCCGGGTGGCTCTGCACAGCCCGGAGGCTGTGCGCAGGATCACTCGCGCGGGGTGCGCGCCCGGCTCTTGCTGCGTTTGCGCGGCGGCGCGGCTGGGGCCGTCTCCCTCGGTACGAAGGACTCGCCGCCTAGTTGATCCAGCGACGACAGGTTGTCGATGTACGACAGGAAGTACTGCAGGTAGCCGGGCGACAGTTCGCGCATCAAGGCGATGGAGCGGTGTACCAGGGCGCTGGAGTTGAGCGGTCCGGCATTGGTGGGCGCCTGTTGGAGCGACTGGCGCAGCTGGCTGGCGCCGCGCAAGCGGGTCCAGCGATGGCGGAACTCGTCGAGCAGGGCCAATTCCGGATAGGGCGTGGACGATACGCCGGTGCCGCTGTCACGTTCGGGGATGCCATCGGCCAGCGCGCCCAGCGCACCGCGTCTCGATCGGACTTCAGACACGGTGCCCACCACCGCAGCGTCCCGGCGGGCAAGGTCGTGGGCATAGGCGTCGAGCAGGGTCTGCAGCCGATGCGCGAGCCGTTGCCGGGCTTCGCCGTGGTGGTGGCCGGCGCGGCGTAGCAGTGCTTCGATCAGCAGGAAGCGCAGCGGATCCATGCGGTCGGCCTGTCGCGCCCGCCACGCATCGAGTGTCGCCTGGACCGCGCTGCCGTGGTCAGTCATGGCTGGCCGCGGATGTGGTGGACGACTTCGGCACCGGGGCGATTTCCACGCGGCGATTGCGTGCGCGTCCCTCTTCGCTGGTGTTGGAGCCCACCGGTTGTTCCGAGCCGAACGCCGCAGCGAACACGGAGGAGGCAGGCACGCCATCGGCGATCAGGGCCCGGGTCACGGTGAGCGCGCGCTCGGCCGACAGCTCCCAGTTGTCGGTGAACTGGTGATTGCCATCGCGGACCTGCTGGTCATCGGTAAAGCCGCTCACCATCAGGATCTCGTCGCGGGAACGCAGATACTCGGCTAGCGGACCGGCCAGGCTGTTGAGCAGGTCGCGACCTTCCGGCTGCAGCTGGTCCGAGTTGAGCGCGAACAGCACGTTGCCGCGGATACCGATGCGCCCGTCGACCAGGGTCACGCGGCCGGCGGCCAACGGTGCGGCCAGTGCCTTTTCCAACGACACGCGACGCTGCGCCTCGGCCTGTCGTTGCTTCATTTCCGCATCCAGCCGGTTCGACAGTTGCAGCTGCACGGCGATCACGCCGACCAGGATGAGCACGAACGCGCCGAGCAAAACCGACATCAGATCGCCGAAGGCAGCCCAGATCGGTGCCGTCGATTCGGACTCCAGCTCGTACTCGTCGGTCATGCCGTTTCAGCCCCGGCGGCCGCCTGCTGGCGCGCCGCCAGCTGCAGTTCCTCGATGATCTGCTTCTGCGAGAGCATGCTCAGGTCGATGACCTCGCGGGCCTGCGCCACGTAGTAGGCCAGCTGTTCGTCGCTGCGAACCTGCGATCTGTCGAGTGCCGCGGCGATGTCCTGCAGGCGTTCGACCATGGCCTCGTTGGACTTGCCGAACAGATCCACGGCGCCACCGAAGGCCTCGCCAAGGCTGGCCACCTCGACCGCGCTGCCGGTGAGCTGCGCGGCGACCGTGGTGAGCTTGCCGGTTTCGGCCTCGATGTGGTCGGTGAAGCGGGTGCTCACGCGGTCGAGCAGGTCGGCGGACGTGCCTACCAGGGCGTCGACGGCCGCGCGCTGCTCGGTGGATGCGTGATTGACGGCATCGAGCAGGGTTTCCAGCGTCGCCAGCAGGCGGCTGCGTTCCTCCAGCATGGCGGTATCGCGCACCATGCTGTCAGAGAGCTTCTGGCGCAGTTCGGCAACCACTTCGGCCGCCACCTTGGGCGCTTCCGAAGCGGCCTGCACCAGCCGCGAGATTTCCGCGATGGTTTCGCCAGCATGTGCCTGCGCCTGTGCGGAGATCTCGGCGGCGGTCTTCGACAGCGTGTCGCAGATGGCCTGCTGGCTGCTGGCGGCCTGGAGCGCCACCTCGGTCCACTGTTTGCCGGCTGCCGCGCTCATCGCGCCGAAACTATCGGCCCAGGCCTTCAGGCGCGCCTCGTCGCGTGCTTCCAGCGTGGCCTGCAGGTCCGCATGCGACTGCTGCACGACGCCGACCAACGACGCCGCACGCTCGTTGAAACGGGCGGTGACTTCGTCCAGCGCCTGCTGGTTGCGGCTGGACAGCTCCGCGTTGATGGCCTGCTGTCGCGACAGCGCGTCGTTCCAGGCTTGCGTGGTCGCTGCGCCGGAGGCATCGAGGCGTACGGAGACATCCTGCAGGAGGGCCGCCGAGCGCTCGCCGAAGGTATCGCTGAACTGCGCTAGGCTGCCGCGCAGATCGCCGGTCAGGGCTTCATGGGTGCGGCGCGTTTCAGCCAGGGCCTCGTTCCAGAGCTTTGCCACGGACGCGGTGCCGCTCTCGAAACCTGCCGTCACGCCTTCAAGCTGCTGTTTCACCGCGAGCGTGAGCCCCTCGTGCGTGCGCTGGCTTGCGGCGAGTGCGGCGTTCCAGATCCGGGCGACCGCGGTGGTCGTGCCTTCGAAGCCCGCTGTCACGTCCTCGAGCTGCTGCTTCACCGCGAGGGTGAGTCCCTCGTGCGAACGCCGGCTTTCGGCGAGTGCGTCGTTCCAGATCTTCGCCACCGACGCGGTGCTGCTTTCGAAGCCGGTGGCCACGCTGTCCAGCTGCTGTTGCATGGCGTGGATGAGCGATGCGTGACCGCGCTGGTTCTCGGCGAGTGCCTCGCTCCAGATTTTCGCGACACTGGCGCTGTTGCGTTCGAAGCCGGCAGCGAGCCCTTCAAGTTGTTGCTGCACGGCGAGGTTGACGCTGTCGCGCAGTTGGCCGCTTTCGCGTGCAAGGCCGGCCATGGTCGCCTCCACCACCGGCTGAAGGGCAGCGCTGGCGGCGCGTGCGCCCTCGGCCACGTTGTCCTTCAGCGAAGCCTCCACCGAGGACGCGAGGCGCGTGTATACGGCCTCGGTGCGGGTATGGAAGGCATCCTGGCTGGCCAGCTGCCGCTCGTTTGCGGCCTGGTTCTGCTGCTCGACGGCGGCGATCATCGCCTGCAGGCGATCGACCAGCGTAGGCATGGCCAGAGCCTGTTGCTGTACCAGGCGGAACATTTCTTCACGCTGGTGCGCGCGCGAATGCGTGCGCAGGGTCGTGGCGATGCTGCCATCCAACTGCTGCGCGGCCTGCAGCCGTTCTCGACGGCACAGTGCGGACAACAGGCCAAGCATGGCCGAACTGGCCACGCCGGCAATCGAGGTGCCGAAGGCAAAACCCAGGCCCTTGACCGGGGCGGCAAGCGAACCCCGGATGGCCTGCAGGTCGGAGGCGCTTTCCAGGGCGAGGCCCGTGCCGCGCAGCGTGGCCATCATGCCCAGCAGGGTGCCGAGCATGCCCAGCAACACCAGCAGGCCAACCAGGTAAGGGGTCAGCGCCGGTGCCGGCAGGGCCACGCGCTCGCCCTCCACGCGCAGGCGCACCGCGTTGCGCAGGCTCGGGTGCAGGCGTTGCAGCCAGGCATCCAGGTTGTCCGGTGCGGAGGACAGGCCGGCGAGGGCATGCTGCAGCGTGGACGTGGCCTGGCGGAAGCGGAGCAACTCGAGCCCGCCCGCGAGGTAGCCGGCGCCAATCAGTGTCGCAACGACGGCGCCCAGCGGATTGGAACCGATATAGCCCACGGCGATGCAGCACACCGCGGCGAGACCGGCGAGGAACACAGCGAGATTGAGAAGATTTCTGAGCATGACTTACCAGTTAGCGAGTGCGAAGCGCTGCAAGCAGGCCTTCGACCGGTTGAAAACGAACATCCAGTTCGGCGAGCAACACGCTTTGCATGTCCTTGCGAAACACCTCCAGCCACGCAGCGGTGGCCGGCATGGCCTGCGGGTCTGCGGCCTCGCCGGGCAGCACCTGTGCGGCCGCGTCGCGCAGGCGATCGAAATGCTTGCCCAGCAGGCCGGGCACCGAGGCCAGCAGGGTCTGCTCGCGCGGGCTGAGGGCCCGCTCCATGACGGCATCCACCTCGGCGAGCCTTGCCATGTCGCGTGACGAGGCGGCGAGCAGGTCGCGCAAGCGGCCCCGCAGGTTGCCGGTGGCCGCCTGCATGGAGCGCTGCATGGCGAGATAGCGTTGGCGAAACGGCGCGTAGTCGATGGCTTCCGGACTCGTCAGGTCCGCAGCCGGTTCCGCGTCGCGCGGGCCGACGATGGACTGGGCCAGCGCAGCGCGCACGCGGGCGCACTCATCTTCTTCGGCGCTGCCGAAAGCCGGCGTCTCGGCTGAGGCCGGGCGGCCGTCCAACGCCGTGGACAGGGCAATGGCATGGGTCCAGTCGAGCCACTGGCTCAACCGGTCCGACAGGGTTTGCCTGGATGGGGCCACCTCGACGTCCGCCAGGCGTGCCAGCAGGCGCACGAACGTCGGGCCATGGACAGTCGTCCTGGGAGGTGCTTGCACCATGCTGGTTCTGGCCAAAAATTAACCATTTTACACGCTATCGGGTTGCAGCTGCTGCCCCGGGACAGGGGCGGATTCGTGCGGCCGGCGCGCTGGTGACGAGACGGAACTGCGCTGCCGCGCGGTGCGCCGGGCTTGCGCCCGCTTTTCACGCGGCTGGCGTGAAGATCGCTTCACCTTTTTTTCATCGGATCTTCCTGATTCGTAGAGGCAAATCAGGGCCGTTGAGGTCACGGCGGATGGATCGCGATGGGGCGTGTGGAGCGGGTGTGTAGCAGTGCCGTGGGGCAAATGTCCGTGGTCGAGGGGTGCCAACCGGATCACCGCCCACGGGAGCTGGCGGAAAGAGGGGCCGGTGAAGGGGACGCTCGACGCCGGGGCAGATGTCGCAATGGTCGAACGCGTGGCAGGCGCGGCAGCACGCAGTGACGGTTTGCCGAGGCATGTTCGCGAAACGCTGAGTCCGCGGGAGCTAGTGTCCGCCCGCGGGGTCCTACCAATTGCCCAAGGCGTATTGCAATGCGGTCATCCCCTTTCGCTTGTCTCGGTGTGCTCCTGTCGGGGTGGTTGCTGTGGTCGAGTCTGGCTTGCGCTGCGGAGACAGGGGCCGCCACCAAGCCGGCGTTGCCGGCGCATGCTTCGACCGCGGCGGAGCCGGCGTCGGCGTCCAGTGCCGGGACGCCAGCGCCGCCGGCGAGCGCACCCGGCCGTGTGCGCGTGCTCAACCTCAGCCAGCTGGGCGTGTACGGGCCGATGAAGTTGCGGGGCCTGGATCCGACTGGCGTGATGAGCGTCGATATCCGCAACGACGAGGTGGTGACCGCGGCCAGGCTGACGCTCAACTACAGCTATTCGCCCGCGCTGATCTACCAGCTTTCGCACCTGAAGGTGTATCTCAACGGCGAGCTGGTGGCCACGCTGCCGATGAGCAAGGACGAGGCCGACCAGCGCGTCACCCGCGAGATCGACCTCGATCCGCGCCTGTTCACCGACTTCAATCGCATCAGCGTGCAGATGATCGCGCACTACACGCTCGACCATTGCGAGGACCCGTACCACTCCTCGTTGTGGACCGACATCAGCCAGGACTCCTCGCTGACCCTGACCACCTCGGACGTCGCCCTCGCCAACAATCTCGCGCTGCTGCCCAACCCGTTCTTCGACCGCCACGACAAGCGCCCGGTGGTGGTGCCGTTCGTGCTGCCGGTCCACGCCGACGCGCAGGTGATGCGCGCGGCGGGCGTGGTGGCGTCATGGCTGGGTTCGCTCGCGGCATGGCGTGGCGAGCGCTTCCCCGTGCTGAATGCACCGCCTGCCGACCAGCATGCGATCGCGTTCGCCTTGCCGAACGCGCAACCCGAAGGCGTGCACCTGCCCGAGATCAAGGGTCCCACCGTGTTGGTGATGGCCAACCCGGCCAGTCCGCCGGAGTCGGGCCGCAAGCTGCTGGTGGTGGCCGGGCGTGACGCCAAGGAGCTGCAGCTGGCGGCGAATGCATTGGCGCTTGGGCAGGCGGGCATGTCGGGCGATTCGGCGATCGTGCACGAGGTCGACCTGGGGGCGGAGCGCAAGCCCTACGACGCGCCGAACTGGGTGCCCACCGATCGCGTGGTTCCATTCAAGGAGCTGGTTACCGATCCGCAGCAGCTCGAGGTCACCGGCTTCAATCCGCCAACCATCCGCATCGACATGATGGTCCCGCCGGACCTGTTTGCATGGGCGCACTACACCGTGCCGATGGATGTGCGCTATCGCTATACCGCGCCGTCCAGCTACAACGACTCGGTGCTCAACGTGGGCATCAATGACCAGTTGCTGCGATCCGACCGCCTCAAGCCGCTCAACAAGACCGGTGACGAGACGCATCTCAACGTGCCGTTGCTCAGCTCCACCGACGTACCCTCCAACGAAAAGGTGCCGCTGCCAGGGTTGCGCGTGGCGGGCAACAACCAGCTGCAATTCCAGTTCCATATCGATTCGCAGAAGACGGGCTTGTGCGTCTCCGCCGCCACCGACAGCGCGCGTGCCTCGATCGATCCGGAGTCCACCATCGATTTCAGCGATTTCGTGCACTACGCGGCGATGCCGAACCTGACGTTCTTCGCGCGCAGCGGCTTCCCGTTCAGCCGCATGGCGGACCTGGCCGATACGGCACTGGTGATCCCCGACCAGCCTGATGCGCATGAGGCGGAAGCCGCACTGACCCTGCTGGGGCGGCTGGGCGGCTGGAGCGGCCTGCCTGCGCTGCGTGTCGCCGTGGTGCCGGTGAGCGCCGTGGACAGCGTGGGCGATCGCGACCTTCTGGTGATCGGCACCGGCACGGGCAACGACCTGCTGGCGAAGTGGGGCAAGTCACTGCCGATGCTGATCCAGCGCAGCCAGACCGACCTGACCCTGCGCGACCAGCACAGCGAAGGTTGGGGCTGGGGTGATCGCCTGGGAGGCGACCAGGCGCAGTCCGTGCCGGTGGGACGCGCCGTGCTCAGTTCCAACGGCCCCATCGCGGCCTTCATCGGTTTCGAATCGCCGCTGCGCGGCGGCCGCAGCGTGGTGGCGCTGAGCGGCACCTCATCGGCGCAATTGGACAGCCTGCTCGATGTGCTCGAGGACAACGGCAAGGTACCCTACGTGCGCGGTGACCTCACCGTGGTGCGCGACAAGCTGGTCACCGGCCTGCGCCTGGGAGACACGTATTACGTCGGGCATCTGCCGTGGTACGCGTGGATCTGGGTACGTATTTCACGCTATCCGGTGCTGATGGCGCTGGCTGGCATCCTGGCGGGACTGTTCGTCGCGCTGACCGTGTTCTGGGCGCTGAGCCGGCTTGCCTCACGACGCATCGAAGGCTGAGCCATGCGACGGGCGTTGATACCGCGGCTTATCGGGCTCATCGCCTCGGCCATGGTGCTCTGTTCGCAGGGCGCCCTGGCCGAGACCTGCGCATGGCCTGCATGGGATGCATTCAAGCAGGGCATGCTGAGCGCGGACGGCCGCGTCATCGACGCCAGCTCGCCGCAGCAGGTGACCGTGTCGGAAGGGCAATCGTACGCACTGTTCTTCGCGCTGGTGGCCAATGATCGCGCCACCTTCGACAAGGTGCTGGACTGGACACAGGACAACCTGGCGCAAGGCGATCTGACCACCCACCTGCCGGCGTGGGAGTGGGGCCGGCGACCGGCTACCGGCGTCGCCAACAGCAGTACGTCGGCGACGCCCCCCGATCGCCAGGCGTGGGGCGTGCTCGACAGCGCTTCCGCCTCGGATTCCGACGTATGGATCGCCTACACCCTGCTGGAAGCGGGCCGCTTGTGGCGGGAGCGCCGCTACGTGGCGCTGGGCACTGTGATGATGCGCAACATCGCGGCCAGGGAGACCGCCAGCCTGCCGGGCCTGGGCCGCACGCTGCTGCCCGGGCCGGTCGGCTTCAAGCCGTCCGAGGGCGTCTGGCGCCTCAACCCCAGCTACGTGCCGTTGCAGGTGATGCGTCGGCTGGCAGGCAGCGAAGGTGCCGCGGCCAGCTGGCAGGCGTTGCTGCATAGTTCTATCCGGCTGGTGACGGAGACGGCGCCGCAGGGCTATTCGCCGGACTGGGTCGAATACCGCGCCGATGGTGGCTTCCGGCCGGATGCAGCATCGAACGCCGAGGGCGCGTACAACGCCATCCGGGTGTACCTGTGGGCGGGCATGCTGTCCACGGACGACCCGGCGAGGGCGACGTTGTTGCCGGTGTTTCGTCCGCTGGCCGACTTCGTGGCGGCGCATGGGTATCCGCCCGAGCGCGTGGACACGCGCACCGGCACCGTAGGCCCGAACGAGGGCAATCTTGGCTTCTCCGCCGCCGTCGCACCGTATCTGGCCGCACTCGGCCGCAACGATCTCGCCACCGCGCAGGTGCAGCGTGCACACGCCCTGGCCCAGCAGGCGCCGCCGGGCTACTACAGCAGCGTGCTGGCGCTGTTTGGCCTGGGTTACCTGGATCAGCAGTACCGCTTCGATGCAAACGGCTTTGTCATTCCTGCCTGGACCACGACATGCCCGGCACACTGAGCTCCCTGCTGGCTGCGCCGGTCGTGCTGCTGATGGCGGCCACGCCCTGCGTGGTGCTGGCGCAGGCGGCCGCGCCCAGCCCGCAGGTCAGCCAACTGTTGTCCTCCGGCCGCATGTGGCAGGACAAGGGGCGGCCGGACATGGCGCGGGGTGTCGTGCAGAAGGCCTTGTTGATCCAGCCCAACCAGCCCGATGCCATGGCCCTGATGGGCGAGGTGGAGCTGAGTTCGAATCGCCCGGCCGAGGCGGCGAAGATCCTGCAGCAGTTGCAGCAGCGCTATCCCGGTCATCCGGCGACGATCGAGCTGGCAGACGCCTACCGTCTGGCCACCACCGACAAGATGGAGCTAGCGGAGATTCGCCTGTTGTCCAGTGCAGGCAAGGCGGACGAAGCGTGGGTGCGCATGCAGAAACTGTTCCCGCGCGGTGCGCCCACTGGCCCGGTGGCGGGCGATTACTATCGCCTGTGGGCCGCCGCGACGGGACAGCGCGATCGTGCCATCAGCGATCTGCGATCGCGCATCGCGAAGCGTCCCGACGACCTGAATCTCGCCCTGGTGTTGGCAGACCTGCTTACTGACCGTGACGGTACCCGCCTGGAGGGGCTGGGCATCATCTACCGGGTGTACCTGCGTCCCGATGGCAATCGCGCGAGGGCACTGGAGCTGTGGCGGCGCGCGCTGAACAGCGCCGGCAGCAGCGATACGGCGTACTACGTGTGGTACCAGCGCTATCTCAAGGAAGTGCCCGACGACGTGGGGGCGAAGCAGGCGCTCGCCGATCTCGCCAAGAAGGGCGGCGCGAAGCCGCCCCCGCCGCCGGCTGCATCGCAGGTCGCGGGCACGCAACCGGTGGTGCAGCCCGTGGTGCAGTCGCCCTCGCGAACAAGCACAACGGTGTCATCCGGACCGTCGCGATCGGCGCGCGAGGGCGCCGCGCTGGGCGAGCAGGGCTTGCAGCAGCTGCGCGCAGGCCATCACCAGGAGGCGCAGGCGTTGTTTGCACGCGCGCTGAAGCTGGACCCGGACAACGCGGGAAAATGGCGCAGCCTGATGAAGACGGCGCAGTTCTGGGGCATCGTCGCACGCGCCCGGCAGGCCAACGCGCAAGCTCATCCGGAACAGGGTGAGGCGCTCGCGCGGGAGGCCTTGCGAATCGAGCCGGACAACGCAGAGGCCAAGCGGGTGCTCGCTTCGGCGCTGATCGCCCAGCAGAAGTGGCCCCAGGCCGAAGCGGTGTTGCGGCCACTGGTGAACGCGCCCGCGCCGGATCTCGATGCCTTGCGCGACCTGATTCAGGTGTTGCACGCCACCCATCGCGACCGCGAAATCGACCCACTCATCGCCAGCGTCGAGCCGCGCGTGGGGCGCAGCGGCGAGGATGCGCGCAAGCAGCGTGCCGAGTTGCTGTCGATCGAGGCGGATCGGCTGCTCGATGAAGGCAAGCGGGGCGCCGCGCTGGGCAAACTGGAGGCGGCAGTCCGACTCACGCCGGATGATGCGTGGCTGCGCTATACCCTGGCGCGGCTCTATCGCGACCTTGGCCTGCCTGGATTGGGGCGCGGGGTGATGGAGGACGGACTCCGTGTCGCGCCATCGGCGGACATGCACTACGCCACTGCGCTCTATCTCAACTCGCTGGACGATATCGCCGGTGCCAACGCGCAACTGAGCCAGGTGCCGCCTGCAGAACGCTCCAGCGGCATGCGCGAGCTGGCCACCAGCCTCAGGGCCCAGGCGGACCTGCGCCAGGCACGCGAACTGATGGCGCAGGGGCGTCGCGACGAGGCCGGCCAGCTGCTCGACCGCATTGCCGCCGAATCCAGGGACGATCCGCAGATGCTCGCCAGCGTGGGCCGCGAATGGATCACGCTGGGCCAACCGGACAAGGGGCTCAAGCTGGTGCGCGACTGGCTGGACGCGCATCCCGACGATCCTGCGATCGGCGTGCGGCTGCGCTATGGCGACCTGCTTGCCGCCGCCAATCGCGACGACGAACTGGGGCCGTGGATCGCCGATGCGCGTGCACGCCCTGGCGTCACGGCCGACCAGCAGGCGTCGTTCGATAGCCAGTTGCTGCGGCTGGCCATCCGTACCGCCGGCCGCCAGATGGATGCCGGCGATTACAGGGGCGCGGCACGCACCCTGGACGCCGTGCCAGCGCCATTGCAGTCCGATCCGCGCTGGCTGCTGGCGCAGGCCGACCTGCTGGAGGCTCAGCGCGACTACCGCGGTGCCGAGGCCTACGCCCGCAAGGTGCTGGCGACGCATCCCGGTGATCCCGACGCGCGCCTGACGGTGGCGCGCATGGAAGAGCGCATGGGGCATCGCAAGGAGTCGCTGCGGATCGTGCGCGAGGTGCAGGCGGACACCGCGCCGGACGACATCGATACCCAGCTGGCGATTGCACGCCGCTACAGTGCGTTGGGCGAGAACGCCGAAGCGCTCGCCATCGTGCAGTCGTTGCGGCAGCAATATCCCGACCGCTCCGACATCACCCTGCAGATGGGGCGCACCGAGCAGTCACGTGGCCGCTACGACGATGCAGCGGCGTTGTACCGTGCCGCGCGGGTGCAGGAGCAGGCGGAGGGCGAACTGCCCAGTCCGGAGGACAACCTCACCTCGGCCCAGCGTGCCCTGCAGGGACTGGACGATCGCCGGCAGGGGCAGGTCGCCACGGCAGTGATCCAGTCCGACGAGTCCGGCGACGGCGGCATCTCGCGCCTCAACGCCACCGAGATCCCGCTGTATGTGCGCATCCCCGATGGCTATACCGGCCACTATTTCTTCCACGCCGATACCGTCCTGCTCGATGCGGGCGAGTTGCCGGCCAATTACTTTCCGTCGTCCTACAAGTTCGGCCAGATCGCCGCTTATGGCACCGCGGGCCTGCCCGACAAGATCAGCGAGACCGACAAGGGCGTGGCGCTGGCGGCAGGTTATGAGTTCAGCGGGGCCAACAACAGCTGGCGTGCCGACATCGGACGTTCGCCGGTGGGCTTCACCGTCGGCAACATCCTCGGCGGCTTCCTCTACCGGCACGACTTCTACGACTCCTCGTTGACGGTCGACGTGTCGCGGCGGCCGGTCACCAGCAGCATGCTGTCCTACGCCGGCGCCCGCGATCCGGTGACGGGGGAAACCTGGGGCGGGGTGGTGCGCAGTGGCGTCACGGTGCGGGGGGCGCAGGATTGGGGACGCACCACGCTGTTCGCTTCGGTCGGCTATGGAGTGCTCAGCGGACGCAACGTGGAGGACAACCACGAGTTCAAGGTGCGCACCGGCTTCGACCTGCCGATATTCGAGCACCCCAACCAGCGGCTGGTCTCCGGCCTGGTGATCAACTACTGGCAGTACAGCGACAACCAGCACTACTACACCTTTGGCAACGGCGGCTATTACAGCCCGCAACAGTACAAGTCGATCAGCATCCCGCTCGACTGGATGGGGCGCTACGGGCGCTGGTCGTGGGAGCTGGACGGGTCGGTGGGCAACTCCTGGACGCGCGAGGACGAGTCACCGTTCTTCCCCACCCGGCCCGACCTGCAGGCGCTGGCCGTGGCGCGCATGGCGGCGGCCGACCTTGGCTCGCCGTATTTCGGCGGCGGCACCGGCGGCGGCTTCAGCTACACCGTGGAAGCCGCGCTCGAATACCGGATCGCCCCGCACTGGGTGGCCGGCACCCGCCTGAAGATCGACCGTTCACACGACTACGCCCCGAATCTTGGGATGCTTTACCTGCGCTATTTCTTCGACGAGCAGCGGTTCCCCGTGCCATTCCCGCCCAACCCGGTCAAGCCGTATTCGGCGTACTGACCGCCCGGAAGGAAGCTAGAGACAACCACGTGAAGAATTATCCCGCCCAAGCCAGCACCAACCCGTCGAGCCTGGTCTCGCCCGCCTTGCTGCGGATGAGCCAGACGCTTGCCATCGAAGGCTTGCCGCTGCGCCTGTCCACCCTGGCGGCGGGCCAGGCCTACGTGGTGTACGCCAACCGGTCTCCGGCGCGCGATGCGATGTTCTGGGGTACGGCGGCCAATGCCGTGCACAGCCCGGTGACCGTGCTGTCCGGTCGCGAGCCGGAAAACCTGATTGCCTCGCTGCGCGAGCATGGCGTCGATATCGACGTGCCGCGCTCGGTGCATCCGAAGGCCAACGTGTGCACGCTGAGCACGCTGCCAGGACGCGACAGCGGCGAGGTGCTGATGGAGGCGCTGCAGGCGCTGTCGGACCAGTGCGCGCTGGCGGGCAGCCAGTTCCTCATCGAAGGCGCGGCGGCCTTCTTCAACTGGCAGGACGGGCCGGTGCTGGTGCGGCAGGGTGAGCGGCTGGCCCGCTGGTGCGCGGAGCATCGCCACAGCGTGCTGCTGGTGATGTCGCCGCCCCTGGTGGAAGAGGACAAGCCGGCGCCCGCGCTGGCCGAATTCCAGATGCGTTTTGCCGGCGTGGCCCAGCTGGCGCAGGTCGAAGGGGAATACCGTTGGGAGGTGTCGTTCTGGCGCAGCAACCGCCAGACATTGGCGGCCAGCGAGTCGATTCCCCTGCGTTTTTCGCCCGACGATCATCGGCTGGTGGCGGTGGCCGAGACGCAGGGCGAGGAGGGTGATGGCCATGGGCCCGGACTGCTGGCGCCGGACGAGGCCGTGGTGATGCTGGCGCGCGATGAGGTGATGAACGAACGCACGGTGCCGCGCGATTGGCAGGTGTTCGACAACAACGACGCGCTGGCCGCGGCCGCGGCCGGCTCCGTGGCCGCCACCGTGCTGTTGCACCATCATCATCGGGAAAACATGGCCGACCTGGCGAAACAGGTGAACCAGCTGCGCCGCCAGTGTGGCAAGGCGCTGAAGATCATCGTGCGCGAAGAGAACATCACGGTGCGCTACGAGCTGCTGATGCTCAATCTCGGCGCGAACATGGTGATCCCCAGCCGCCTGCCGGTGGCGCAGGTCGAGGTGTTGGTCGACGGCGTGCAGGGCCAGCTGTTCTCGCGCCCGGTGCCCGCCGATTACCGGTCGGTGCTGTCGGCTACCGTGCGCGACCCGGTGAGCGGCTATGTGCCCACCCCGCGCTTCGTGGAGCTGGTGCGCGCTGCGGTTGACCGCAGTCGCGTGATCCGCCTCCCCAACGTGGTGACGCGCCTGTTGCTGCAGACCGACGTGGCCGCGATCGACGCGTTGCGTGCCTGCACGATGCGTCGTTCGGGTGACCTGTGCACCGCCAGCGGCGACAGCGTGTATGTGTTCTTCTTCGCCTGCCACGTGGAAGACGCAGGCAAGGCCTGCCAGCGCGCCTTCAAGCTTCCGTTGGGCGAGCTGTTCCAGGGGGAGCTGCGCTGTGGTGACCGGACGTCGATCATGGACCTGCTGGCGAGCATCGAGCAGGAGATCAGCCAGTTGCCGGCGCCGGACTATTCGGGCTATGTCGACGCCACGGCGACGGACGATCACTTCGACACCATGGCCAGTGATGCGGCTGGCAACGCGTTGCCGGTGGCCGCGCCAGGGGCGGCGGTTTCGCCGGCAACCGCCGCAGACAAGCTGCCGGGGATCGGCGCCGCCGACGAAGCCGTTCGGAGCCAGGTGGCGCGACGCGTGCCCCAGGCGGTGTCGTTGCCGCTGAAGGCACAGGGGTAGGCGTACATGGGCATCTTTCTCGGCTACTTCGTGTGGGGCCTGATCCTGGCGGCGCCGTTGGCATGGCTGGGCTGGCGGCTGCGCCTGCGGCGTTGGGTGCCGCGCTGGACCTCGTTGCTGAGCCGTCGCCCGGTTCGCCTGCCGCCCCAGTTGCATCCGCTGGTGATACGCGGCCGGCGCTGGCGTGCCGATCGTGGAGGGGCTCGATGAAGACCATCGCACTGGTCTCCTCGACAGGTGGCGCGGGGCGCACGACCTTGACGGTCGCGTTGGCCGGCCTGTTGAAGGCCCGCGGGCACGCCGTGGTGGCGATCGAGTGCGATCCGGGCAACGTGCTGGCGACGCACTACGGTCTGCACCAGCCTGCGCGCGCGGGACTGGTGTCGCATCTGCTGGCACCCGCCGCGCCATGGCGCGATACCGCGTTGCAGGGGGACGATGGCGTGCTGCTGTTGCCCTGGGGCGATGCCGCGGCAAATGGACAGGGCGGCGATGCCTCGCCGGAGATGGCGATCGCGACGAGGCTGTTGCAGGAGCCGCATTGGCTGCGTGACCTGATTGCGCGCATCGACCTGCCGGGCCGTGCCGTGGCACTGGTGGATACGCCTGCCTGGCCATCGGTCCAGACCACGCAGGCGCTGGCGGCGGCGGACCTGGTGCTGGCGGTACTGGCGCCCGAACCCCTGGTTTGCGCCACGCTGCCACGCCTGCGCGCGGCGCTCGCGGGAAAGCCGTGCGTCTTTGTCGCCAATGGCGTCATGCCAGGGCGCCAGCTGCACATGGACATACTCACGTTGCTGCGGGCGTCGCTGGGCACGGCCATGTCGTCCTACCGCATCCACGCCGATACCGGCATACCGGAGGCGCTGGCGCGCGACGAGGATTTCTGCCGCGGCGCCCCCCACTCGCAGGCGGCGCATGACATGCAGGGCCTGGCGTCATGGCTCGCGGGCTGGGTGGCAAGGCAGGGCGAGGCATCCATCGCGGGAGGGGCATCCTGATGGCGTCGCTGATCGCCCGCGCAAAGATCTACCTGAGGCACAGCACGGCGCAGGGCCTGGGACTGGAGCCGGATGCGCCGGCCAGCACATGGCTGGCCCGCCTGCTGTTCCAGCCGCCGCGCACGGGGCGTCGCGACCTGCCGGCACTCTGGATGGCCAGCCTGGGCGGACATCTGGAGCATGAGCTGGGCATCGCGGGTGAGTCCGGGTTCGGCGTATGGCTTCGCCGCCTGTTCTTTCGTCCCCGGCACCGGCGTGCGCGGTTGGCGGCGAACCTGCGTCTTCAGCATCGCGAACGCAAGCGGGCACGCCGGCGGGCCCTGCTCGGCAAAGTGGGAAGCTGGTTCAAGCCGGTCTATGGTGTCGCCAGCCACTATGGCGAGCTGTTGCGCCAGCGACTGCCGGGCGTCGACTGGGACAAGCTCAGCGACCACGCCCACCGCTTCTCGGCCGGCATCGACCGGCTGCCGTATCTGAAGAAGCTGATCCTGCTGCTCGCGTTGGTCATCGGCCTGGTCTTCTGCACCACGCCTTTGCAGTTGGGTGAACAGTTCCGCCTGTTCCTGTGCGTGTGGCTGGTGATGGTGCTGGCGCGGCGCGTGCCGGGTCGGGGGCCGACCATGCTGATGGTATCGCTGGCCGTGCTGATGGCAGGCCGCTACATCTGGTGGCGCACGACCCAGACCCTCAACTTCAACAGCGTGCCCGAGGCGATCGTCGGCTACATCCTGTATTCGGCGGAAATCTATACCTGGATCGTGCTGTTCTTCGGTTATGCGCAGACCATCTGGCCACTGAACCGCAAGCCCCGGCCACTACCCCCCGACCCGGCGAGCTGGCCCACCGTGGACGTCTATATTCCCACCTACAACGAGGCCCTGTCGGTGGTGGTGCCTACCGTGCTCGCCGCCAACAGCATGGACTGGCCGCGCGAGAAACTACGGGTTTACCTGCTCGACGATGGGTCGCGCGAGGACTTCCGTGCGTTCGCCGAGTCGGTGGGAGTGGGTTACCTGACCCGCGAGGAACACAACCATGCCAAGGCCGGTAACATCAACCACGCGTTGCCGCTCACCCAGGGTGAATACATCGCGATCTTCGACTGCGACCACATTCCCACCCGCTCGTTCCTGCAGACGACCATGGGCGAGTTCCTGGCCGACCCCAAGTGCGCGCTGGTGCAGACGCCGCATCACTTCTTCTCGCCCGATCCATTCGAGCGCAACTACGACACGTTCCACCGCGTGCCCAACGAAGGCAGCCTGTTCTACGGGCTGATCCAGGACGGCAACGATTTCTGGAACGCCGCGTTCTTCTGCGGCTCCTGCGCCGTGCTCAAGCGCGCGCCTCTGGAGGAGGTTGGCGGCATCGCCGTGGAGACCGTCACCGAGGATGCGCATACCTCGCTGAAACTGCATCGTCGCGGCTATCGCACCGCCTACCTGCGCGTCGTGCAGGCGGCCGGCCTGGCTACCGACAGCCTCGCCGACCATGTCGGCCAGCGCATCCGCTGGGCGCGAGGCATGACGCAGATCTTCCGCATCGACAATCCCTTGCTTGGCAAGGGACTGACGTTCTTCCAGCGCATTTGCTACAGCAATGCGATGCTGCACTTCTTTTATGGCATACCGCGCCTGATCTTCCTGGCCATGCCGTGTGCGTACCTGTACTTCGGGCTGCATGTGTTCAACGCGCAGGCGATTTCGGTGTTCGCCTACGTGGTGCCCTACCTGTTCATCGCCGGCCTGGCCAACTCGCGCATACAGGGCCAATACCGACATTCGTTCTGGGCGGAGATCTACGAGTCGGTGCTGGCCTGGTACATCGTGCTGCCAACGACGCTGGCCTTCATCAATCCGCGCCTGGGCAAGTTCAACGTGACGTCGAAGGGCGGGGTGATCAAGGAGCAGTACCTTGACTGGACCATCTCCAAGCCCTACCTGTTCCTGCTGGCCCTCAACCTCGTGGCGATCCTGGTCGGCTTCGGCAAGCTGCTGTTCGGCTATACCGGTGAGCCGGCGACGATCTGGATGAACATGGTGTGGGCCATGTTCAACCTCACCATGCTGGGCGCTGCCGTCGGCGTGGCGACGGAGGCGCGGCAGATCCGGGTCGCGCACCATATCCCGCTGCGGGTGCCGGCGACGCTGGTATTCCCGGACGGTCGTACCCTGGCCTGCCACGCCGAGAACTATTCGACCGGCGGCCTGGGCATCCTGTTGCCGCTGGAGATGCGCCTGACCAAGGGTGAGGCAGTTGACGTCGCGCTCTCGCGCGGCCCGGTCGACTACCAGTTTCCCGCCGTGGTCGTGCGCTGCCGCGGCGTGCATCTTGGCGTGCGCTTCGAGCAAATGACGCAGGAGAAGGAGAGCCAGCTGATCGAGTGCACGTTCGGACGCGCCGACGCCTGGGTGCGCTGGCAGGAGCAACTGGTGCCGGATGCGCCGCTGCACAGTTTCTTCGAGGTGGTCGACATGGGCTACCAGGGTTTCCTGCGCCTGTACGACGCCTGCATGGACGCCATCGATTCCTTGTTTTCACGCCGGACCCGCGAGAGCGGCTGACAGGACAGCTCATGGGATTCTGGAACCTCTACTTCGCCGTCAAGCTCTACCTGTACGCGGTCGGCGACCTCAGGCCGATCTGGTGGCTGAACCTGCTGTTCGCGCTGCTGTTGCTGGTGCCGCTGCCGAAGCGCTGGATGCGCGTGACGCGGCTCGTGCTGGCGATCGTCGCGGGCACGGTGCTGATCTACCACGAGTCGGACCTTCCGCCGTTCTCCTACGTGCTTCGCCAGATACCCGGCCTGAGCACGTTTTCGGCGAGCTACATG
This sequence comes from Dyella sp. C9, assembly GCF_003332825.1. Taxonomy (GTDB): domain Bacteria; phylum Pseudomonadota; class Gammaproteobacteria; order Xanthomonadales; family Rhodanobacteraceae; genus Dyella. The sequence goes on from NZ_QIRF01000001.1 coordinate 96,582, forward strand.
ATCGAGCTGGCCCACCGCATCGTGACGCCTGCGGTGATCTACGTGCCGATCATCGTGGTGCTGGCCTACCTGCTGATCAATCGCTGGGTGCGGGTCAGTACGTTCGTACTGGTGGCCATGCTTGGCGTGTGCCTGTGGGAGGGCATGGACGCGCTCGTGGCCAAGTCGGGAGTGCAGCCGGGCGTGGCGGTGGCGCACGCCAACACCGGCGCTGCCGCCAACGACGCGACCGGTGGCTACGACCAGCAGCTGGCCGCGTTCTATGCAGCGGAAAAGGGCCGGAAGGTGAACTTCTCCCCGGCCAGTTCGGACCCGAACGCGCAGTTCGACATCATCGTGCTGCACATCTGTTCGTTGTCGTGGGACGACCTCGACGTGGTGAACATGCACGACAATGCGCTGTTCCAGCGCTTCGATTTCGTGTTCAAGAACTTCAGTTCCGCCGCCAGCTACAGCGGACCGGCGGCGATCCGAGTGCTTCGCGCAGCTTGCGGGCAACAGCAGCATCGTGACCTGTACAGCCCGGAGGACGCCGGTTGCCATCTGTTCGCCGACCTCGCCGCCGCCGGTTACGGCGTGCAGGCCCTGCTCAACCACGATGGCCAGTTCGACGACTTCCGCGGGCTGGTGATCAGGGAGATCGCTGTGCCCGGCGTGCAGCTCGAATCCAATGAAGGCCTGCCGATGGCCATGCGTGAATTCGACGGTTCACGCCTGGTCGGCGATTACGATGCGCTGGAGCGCTGGTACAAGCAGCGCCTGGCCAAGGGCGGCGGTCCGGTGGCCCTGTACTACAACACGGTGACCCTGCATGACGGCAATCGACTGCTCAACAGCAACATGAGCAGCCTGCAGTCCTATCCGGTGCGCATGAGCAAGCTGGTGAACGACATCGATCGCCTGATCGACCTGATCGCCCAGTCGGGTCGAAAGGCGGCGATCGTGTTCGTGCCGGAGCACGGTGCGGCGCTGCGCGGCGATTCGCGCCAGATTGCCGGCATGCGCGAGATTCCTACGCCGCGCATCATCCATGTACCCGTCGGCGTGACCCTGGTGGGCTTGCCCGGGCACAACGATGGCACGCGCAAGACCGTGACGATCGATACGCCGACGAGCTATCTTGCATTGGGCCAGCTGTTGTCCAAGCTGGTGGCGGACAGCCCGTTCCGCGATGGCGCGCCACCCTTGTCGCAGTACGCGGCCGATCTGCCGCAGACGCGCATGATCGGCGAGAACGAGAACACGGTGACCATGACCACGCCCGACGGCTATGTGATACACACGTCCGACGGTGTCTGGGTGGAGGGAAAGTGATGTCGGTTCAGCAAGGAAAGAACGGCCATTTGGCGCCCGATGACGTGGATACCTATGCCGATCACGTGGAAGGCATCGACGCCAGGCATTACTACGACAGCCAGGCGCGTGGCGACCTGCTCGCGGCCATGCTGCGCTGGCCCATGCTGAAGGCCGTGCTTCGGCTGGAACTCCCGCCGGAGTCGGCAGGAGGCTGATCGGCCGGGTCGCGGTGGTGTCGGCTCAGTGGGTGAGGTCGTAGCTGCTGCCGTTGCTGACCAGTCGTACGCGGGTACCTGCGTGGCCTTCAAGGTTCTCCCGGTGGGCGAGCAGCAGGGCTTGCTGGATGGCGAAGCCAAGCTGCAGGTCCCGGCCGATCGCGATACCCTCGCGGTACAGGATCCAGCGGCCGTGTGGACCCTCGGTGACGCTGTAGACGGCTGTATTGATGTTCATGGTGAGGTACTCGTGAAAGCCGGCCGACTCCTTGGCACTGCCGCATGGTGGTGAGAGGCTGTGGTGCTGGCCCATGCATCCGCCGCTGCGAAGGAAAGCCCATCGCAGAAGTGGGAACGGCAATGGTTCACCCATGCTAGGCGTCGACGACTCGCCGATGAATCGGATTTGTCTGAAAAGTAAGCCTCTCTTCGCTGGATTCGCCTTCAGGGTCGGGTACAGTCCAGCAAAGTGACCCCGGCTGCGGATGACGGTAACGCCGTTGCCAGTGGACGCAGGCTTCCAGATGTCCCCTGCGCACGGGCTGCCCCAGTCGTTCCAGCGTGGAGCTTGGCTTATCCGATGACAGACGCCGCGATGAACGATCAACCACGGATCTCCCGCGCCTCGCTGGTCATCGCGGCCCTTTCCACCATCGTGGAGTGGTACGACTTCACCCTCTACCTGTATTTCGCCACGGTGCTTTCCCGGGTGTTCTTTGGCGGCGGCGAGATTTCGCTGCTCGCCACGCTGGCCGGTTTCGCCGTGTCGTACTGCATGCGCCCGCTGGGCGCCGTGGTGTTCGGATATATCGGTGATCGTCTCGGCCGCCGCCACATGATGCTGTTGTCGATGGCCCTGATGACGGCGGCGATGCTGGCCACGGCGTTGCTTCCTGCCTACGCGCGGATCGGCTCCACCGCCGGTGTGCTGCTGTTGGTGCTGCGGCTGGCCATGGCGTTCTCGGTAGGCGGCGAATACACCGGCGTGGTGGCCTATCTGCTCGAAGGCGCGCACGTCCGGCGACGCGGCCTGGTCACCTCGTTCGCTTCCGCCGCGAGTGAAATCGGCGCCTTGCTCGCGGTGGCGGTGTCGGCGCTGACGGTGGGCATGCTGGACGCGGCACGGCTGGATGCCTGGGGCTGGCGCATACCATTCTTCGTCGGGGCGCTGCTCGCGGCCAGCATCTGGGTGGCGCGTTCCACCATGCAGGAGTCCCCCGACTTCGAACGCCAGCGCGACCACGGCACCGTGCCGGAGGCCCCCGTACGGCACGCGCTTACCCATCACCGCCGGGCACTGTTGCGCACGTTTGCCATTTCTGCGTTGGGTTCCATCACGTACTACGTCGGTATCACCTACGTGCCGGTCTACCTCAACTCCACGGGGACGCTGGGTGAAAGCGCATCGCTGAAGCTCTCCACAGTGGCCGCGGTGGCGGTGATCCTGGTCACGCCGCTGGCCGGCATGTTGTCCGACCGTATCGGGCGCAAGCCGGTGCTCGCCGCGTTGGCCGCCTTGTGCGCCGTGCTTCCCTTGTGGATGTTCGCCCTGATGGCCGGTGGTACCTATGCACAGGCGGTGCTGGGTGCAGTGGTGCTGGCCTGCGTGGCGGGTGCCTTCAGTGCCGTGGGCGCGCCGGCGACGGCGGAGCAGTTTCCCGGCGAAGGACGCTTGAGTGGATTGGCCCTGGGCGCCACGCTCGCCACGGCCATCTTCGGCGGCATGACGCCGTTTCTTGCGGAACTGCTGGTCAAGTTGACCGGCTGGAACGCGGTGCCGGGGGCACTCATCGCAGTGACGGCGCTGGCCGTGCTGCCGGTGCTGGTGACCATGCCGGAGACGACCCCCGCGTTGCGCTGTCCGGACTGAGTTCTGGCCGTTTGGGTGGGCAGGCGTCGGCGGCATGGGGGAGGGGCGACGCAAGCCGGGCGCAAGGCTTAGAATCCGTCGCGGTGAATTCCGCGGAGGTGGGCGCGTGAAGGCTGGGGGCAAGTACTGGTTCGGACGCAAGCGTCTTGGTTGGGGCTTCGGGCCGCGCAGCTGGCAAGGCTGGCTGACCACGCTGGCCTACGGCGTGCTGATGGTTTTCCTGCCCCGGCTGGTGGCACCGGCAGGAGATCATGGCGTGCGGGTCGCCGTGATCATTGGCCTCACCGTGGCCTTCTTCGCCGTGTTCCTGTGGAAGCTGGATACCTCCAGCTCCCGTTAGGCGCGCACAGGGCCACGTTTCCGGGCGTGCCGGGCCCGACCGGAAACGTGGCATGCAAGTATCAGAACTTGCTGTCGAGCTTGATCCACAACGTACGGCCGGGCTCGTTCACGCGCACCGTGTTGACGTAGCCGGCGAGGCCGGCGGAGGCTGCGTTGACGTGTTCGGCATACGTCTTGTTGAACACGTTGTCGATGCCCGCACTGAGCGTGAAGCGGCGGTCGATACGGTAGGCGCCATTGAGCGAGAACACCCCGAATCCGCCGCTGGGTCCGAGGTCCTGGCCCACGATGTTGCCTTCGCCCTTGGCCACGCGGTCCTGTGCGGCGGCGAGCCGCCACAGCGCGCCTAGCGACCAGTGCGAGGCCTCGTAGGACAGTCCCAGGCGCGCTTCGAATGGCGGCATCTGCGGCAGCGGACGACCTTCGGTACGGTTCTGGCCCCAGGCATAGGCCAGCGTCACGTCGGTCTTCCAGTGGTCGGTGATGGCGTAGCTGGCACCGGCTTCGCCGCCGGCGATGCGCGCATTGACGTTGCTCGCATAGCCCACGCCCATGGAGTTGGCGGGGTAGTGCATCAGGATGAAGTCGTCGACCACGCCGACATAGGCCGACACCCAGGCCTTGAGGCGGTCCTGGTGATACTGCATGCCCGTGTCCAGCTGCGTGGTGCGTTCCGGGCGCAGCGCGTTGAAACTGTCCAGCGTGCCCTGCACGTGCTGGCCAAACAGCTCCCAGTAATCAGGGAAACGCTCGACGTGGCCGATGCCTGCGTAGAGGGTCGCGGGCATGCCCGACAGGTCATGCTCGTAGCGGGCGAAGCCTGCGGGCAGGGTGTCGCTGCGATCGGCGGCAACCTGGCGCGTGGCCATCGACATCGAGCCCATGCCGCCCATGCCCGAGTCCGGCACGTCCAGCGCGTAACCGCGCGTCTGGGCGCGGTCCACGCGCGCGCCGGCGACGATGCGCTGGCCGGGGTCAAACGTCCAGCGCGCCTCGGCGAAGACACCGATGTCCTGCATGCGGGCATCGCGTTCCCGCGGCTGGTCCTTGTAATAGCCCATCATGCTACCCGGCGGGCCGCCCGAGCGGCTGGTGTGCACGCTGACCGAGCCATCGACGCCAGCCTGCAGCTCCACGGCATCGTCCCAGCGCCAGGTGCCCACGACACGCCCGCCGGAGGTGCGGCGGGCGACGTCCGCCGCCATGGCCATCGGCATCATGCTGTCAGGGTCGGGCTGGCGCAGCGTGTAGTTGTCCATCACGTGGTCGGCGTAGTTGGTATATGCCTGCACCTCAAGCTCATCCCAATGGCGGGTGAGGTGCTGCTGGGTCCACTTCAACGCCGCGCTCTCGCGCAGGAACTGTGCGCCGTCCATGCCGCTGAAGGCGTAGGCGGCATCGCCATTGCCCTTGCCGGCGGTGAGCTCGAGCCGGGTGTCGTCATTGGGTGTCCAGCCGACCGTGGCATCGGCGTTCCAGCGGTCGTACTGCGAATGCACGCGGTTGCCGTCGCCGTCCTTGTAGTCCTGCGAATGGGTGTGGTTGGCGCTCAGGCCGATGTAGCCGGTGGAATCCCCGGCGCGCAGGTCGAGGTTCTGGTCGTTGCGGCCAGCCGAACCGAACAGCAGGCTGGCGTCGCCACCCACGGTGGGCTCGGTGTAGCGGTTGAATTCGCGGTCGAACAGCACCACGCCGGCCGAATTGCCCGGTCCGTACAGCACGGTCTCCGGGCCCTTGATGATGGTGACGCGGTCGTACAGCTGGGGAGCGATGTAGGCCGTGGGCGGATCCATGCGCGACGGGCAGCCACCGGCGATCTGTCCGCCGTCGATCAGGATGTTCAGGCGCGAACCGCTCATGCCGCGCAACAACGGATCACCGTTGCTGCCGCCTTTGCGGATGGTGGAAAAGCCCGGGATGCTCTTGAGGAAATCGGCGCCGTCGCTGGCCGGCACCGGTTGGCGCGGCTGCTTGGGATCGGTGACGACAGTCAGCGGGCTGTCCTGCATGGTCGCGGTGACCACGACAGGGGTGAGCGTTTTGGAATCCTGTGGCAAGGGGTCGCTGGCCAGTGCGGGCGTGGCCAGGGCGAGGCCTACGGCCAGGGCCAGCGCGCGCTGCGCGGTGAGGTGACGATGGATGGGGAAATTCATGGATCGTGAGTCCTTCGGGCGATCGGCTGCCGCCGTACTTCCAGCAGGCAAGGCAATGGCGCCGCGCGTGGGTGCCGGGCACCAGACACGCGCGTGAGCCGACCGCAGGTGAGTCGGGGAATAGAGGCGAGGGCGTTTGACGCGCGCTCAGGCGTTCGCGCGCGGGCTCTGCGTTAGTGGGGGTGGGGCGCGAGCCAGGCGGCGCCTTGGAGCGGTCGCCGCGGCCCGACGACCCGACTCGGGAGCTATCGCCGGTGCGCCGGGCAGGACTGGGACGGTGAAGACGATCGTGCCGCCAAGCACCGTGCCGTGCGACACGAGCGCGCAGTAGGCGCAGGCGTCCATGGCGTCGGTGCCGGGGTGCGCGGCTGGGGAGTGTTCGTCGGCCTGCGCATGTTCGCCGCACATGTCCGCCATGGTGGCGTCCATGTTCGCCGCCATGGCGAGGCGAGAGATGCTTGGGGCAAACAGCAGCAGGCATGCCGCCCATAAGGCGAGCCAAGCGACGACGTTGCGTCGGGTGCCCGTGCGATGCATGCCGATCCCCACAAGAACTTTCGGCATGCTGCCATGAATCGCCGTGGCACAGGAGTGCACGCGCTGTGGCATATCGACACGCGCCTCGATCGGCGCGTGTCGATCACGGGTCTTACCTCAGTCGTTCGACGATGCGCGCGATGGCATAGGTCTGCTGTGACCACCAGCCTTCGCCGTAGCTGCGCTGCCCGCCTGCCGGCGGCGCCAGCTGGTCGCGAATGCCGGTGGGTTCCAGCGTGGCGTTCCACGATGCCGTGCCGAACAGCATGTCCCACCACGGCAGCAGCACGCCGAAGTTGCAGCCGTAACGCGTGCCTTCGTGGCCGTAGCCGATGGCATGGTGGCGACGATGGAACGCGGGGCTTACCAGCACGCGCTCCAGCACCGGGCCGAAGGGCAGGCGCGCATTCACGTGCTGCACGCTCTGCAGCAGGTTGCCCACGGCGGTGAGCATGACGTACTGGCCCGGTTCCACGCCAATGAACAGCGACAGCCCGGCGAAGAAGGCGGCCTGGATGACGGTGTCCAGCACGTGGTTGCGGTCGTCGCTCCACAGCGACATCTGGCGCTGGCTATGGTGCACGGCATGTAGCTCCCACCATACGCCGAAGCGGTGCTGCCAGCGGTGGTACCAGTAGCCGGCGAAGTCGAGCACGACCAGGTAGATCAGGAACGATGCCAGCGGCTGGTCGGTGACGCCCGGCCACAGCGCGTCCAGTTCGATATTGGGCACGTTGTGGATCGCCATCAGGCTTTGCAGATGGTCGAACACCGGTTGCAGCAGGAAGAAGAACGCGATGTTGAACACGCCGAGCTTGGCGATCCAGGTATAGATGACGTCCACGCGGGTTTCCCGGCGGTCGCGCCATGGCTCGGCCGGGATGAGCGCCTCCAGCGGGCGCAGCAACGCATACATCACCACGATCTGCAGCACGCCCACGATCACCCAGTACAGGGCGTCATAGGTATCCTCGTCGTAGCCCATCAGGCCCAGGCGGAACAGCAGCGGCTGCACGGCATCGACGTAGAGCAGCGTCTGCAGCGCCGCGATGCCGTCTTCCAGGTGATTGATGATTTCGTTGATCATGGCAAGGAGCGGTGCTCAGTCCGGATTGGGGCCAAGCACCGGCGCGCGATCGGCGAAATAGATGCCGTGCGGCGAACGGCCCACACGAATGGTGTCCACCAGCGTGTAGTTGCTCATGTCGATCACGCCGACATGCCGCGCGAAGCGGAACGTCACCCACAGGTAGCGCTTGTCGGCAGTCAGTTCCATGTCGTCCGGACCGGGCAGCAGGCCGGTGATGTCCCGCGTCTTGGTCAGGGCGACGTAGTCGATGATGCTGATGGTGTTGGACACGCGGTTGCTGGCCGCGACGTGGCGGCCGTCATCCAGCGAGCGGAAGTTGTGCGCGCCGCGGCCGGTCGGAATGCGCTTGACCACCTGGCGCTTGTGCCAGTCGACCACTGCCACGTCGTCCTCGCCGGTCATGCCCACCAGCAGGTACTTGTCGCCCGGCGTCATCCACAGGCCGGCTGGCGCATTGCCCACCGGCATGCGCCACGCAATCGTCTGCGTGGCCAGGTCGATTGCCGCCAGCTCGCCGGAGTCCTGCAGGGTGACGAACACCGTCTTGCCATCGGAGGAGAAATTGAGGTGGCTCGGCGTCTTGCCGATCGGGATGCGCTTGGCCAGCGCCATGGTGTGGCCGTCATAGCGATAGACGTCCACCCGGTTGAGGCGCAGCGCGGCGGTGACGAACCAGCGATGGTCGGGCGAAAAGCCGAGCTGGTAGGGGTCGTCCACGCCCTCCATGCGTCGCTGCAGCTGGCCGGTGCGTGGATCGATGAACAGCAGGCTGTTGGATACCGAGTTCGCCACGATCAGCGAGCTTCGATCGGGCGTGATCATCAGGTGATGCGGTTCCTTGCCGGTCGGCTGGGTGTCCACCACCTTGTGCGTGGTCGGGTCGATCAGGGTCAGCTGGGCCTCGGCGGAGTCCAGCACGATCACGCGCGTCGCGGCGGCGGCAACGCCCGAGCAGGCCATCAAGGCGCCCAGGAGCAGTACCTGTGCGCGGCGTCGGAGGGAAGGATTGGCAAAGCGGGAAAGTGGGTGCGTCATGGGCTTGCGGGATACGGCAGGAAAGGGGGCGCGTCAGTGCGCAGCGGTCGAATGGTTGGGGGCGTTGAGCAGTGACAGCGGCACGGCCTGCGCCATGGCGGCATAGCCGGCATCGCTGGGATGGATATGGTCGCCGCTGTCGTAGGAGGCGCGAAGGCTGCCTGGATGCGCGGGGTCGCGCAATGCGGCGTCGAAATCCACCACGCCGTCGGCCTCGCGGGTGTTGCGCATCCACTGGTTCACCGCCAGGCGCAGCGACTCGCGCGGGGCGGGCAGCGCGGCGGGTGTCAGCGTACCCAGCAGCACGCGCACGTGGTGCCGACGGGCCGTGTCGATGAGACGCCGGTAGCCGGCAATCAGCGCATCGGCATTCACGGCGGTATGCGGCTCGTCGCAGTCCAGTCCACGATGGGGCGGCATGGCGGCAAAGTTGATGTCGTTGATGCCGATCAGCACGATGACCGTGCGTACGCCCGGCTGCGCACTGAGCTCGCGCTCGAAGCGGCCCACCAGGCGCTCGCCATAGCAGGGCGAATCGGACAGCAGGCGGTTGCCGCTGATGCCGGCATTCAGTACGGCCGGCGCGTGCGCGTTGTTCTCGCCCAGGCGACGCGACAGTGCATCGGGCCAGCGCCGGTTGGTGCCTGGCGTGGAACGCATGCCGTCGGTGATGGAATCGCCGATGGCCAGCACGGCACCAGCAGGGGCCTGCGTCACCGCGAGCGAGTCGACCCAGGCGAACTGGGTGAAGTGCACGCGATAGGCATCAGCTGCGGTGTCCTGCGTGTGGTCGCCCGGCGCGGAAACGTAGCTGGTCTGGCTGGCCACGCGATGCCAGGCCTGCAGGCGCTGCCCCGCGCCGAGCAAGGTGCTGATGGCATAGGGCTGGTGGCTGGCGACCTTCAGCGGCAGGGGATCGCTGTCCGCCTCGCCGCCGGGTGGCAGGCGGAGCCGTGGCTGGCCACCGAAGGTGACCGCGACGCCGGCATCGGCGGTGGCCGCGTTACCGCCAGAGGCCCGCGCCACGCGCATCCGCTGGATATCGAGCGGCGTGGACGCGTAGTGGTTGCTCACGTGCAGCCGGATGCTGTCGCCGGCCAGGGTGGGGTACACGACTTGCCGCACGGTGCGGCCGGCCACGTCGGGCGCCTGGTAAAGCGGGGGCAGGGCTTCGCGCTGCGGAATGGACTGCAGCGAGGTCATCCATGCGGCGGTCCAGGCCCCCGCATCCTGGGCCTGGGCTACGCCGCATATCAGCGACAGCGCCGCCAGGTGCAGGCACCAGCGGGTTCTACGGGACAAAGACAACCCATCCAAGAGCATCAACCTTCAATCCAACAACGTGAAAGCATGCCTGCTGTTGCCTTTCCGCAGCCTGTACTGCGTGAAGACACCGAGCAAAATGATGACGTAGGTGCAGGCCCAGGCCTGGGTGAAAAGCAGGATCGCTGCCGGTTCGTGCATGGTGGCTCTCCTGTATCGGCTCAGTCGCCGGGGCCCAGTGCGCTGGCGGGGCGCACGGTGAAGACGGCCGTGACCGCGCTGCCGTCGGCGAATTCGAAGCGAAGCGGGATCTGCTCACCCACCTGCAGCGGCTGTACCGGCCCTTCGAGCATCAGGTGAAAACCACCCGGCGACAGCGCCACGCGGCCATGCGCGGGCACCACCAGTTCGTCGACCATGTCCATGCGGCTCATGCCGCCCTCGGTGCGGCTCCGGTGCAGCATGCTGTGCCGGAAACGGGGCGAGCTGACCTGCCGGAGCACTTCAGGCGCATCGCCGTCGTTCGCCAGTTCGGCATAGGCGCCGGCGGGCAAATCCCCCGGCAGCAGCCGGATCCATGCCTGGCTGACATGCACGTGGTCGGCGGTGCCGGCAAGGGCCTGGCTGGATACCGCCAGGGCCAGGCAGGCGGTAGTCAAGGCAACACGAAACAACATCACGATCTCCCCATCGTTGGTCATTGTGCAGCGTGCGGGTGGGTGGCAGGTGCCAGCCCAAGGAAGTGGTGGGCGCGCGGCAGGCGTCGCAACAGCAGTCGCTCGATGGGAAGCACCAGCAGCATCGACGCGCCCAGCAGCGGCAACAGCACACCGAGCGCGCACACCAGGCAGACGAAGGCCGGTGCATAGCGCGGCCGGTGCAGCGCCCCGGGCGCGCCCAGCGTGCCCTTCGGGCGTCGGCGCCACCACAGCACGGTGGCGCTGCATACCATGGTGATCAGGCCCAGCGCCGTGAGCGCACTCAGTATCTGGTTCAGTGGCGGAAACAGCACGCCCTCGTGCACGGCCACGCCGTAGCCGATCAGGCGGTCGAGCAGCGGCCGCTGGGCGAAATCCACGCGCTGGATCACCCGGCCCTGCACCGGGTCGAGGCTCAGGTCGGCGCGCAGCGGGCGGCTGTCGGCATCGGAGCGTGCCGACCACGTTGGCCGCTTGGCCGATGGCGGGGAAATGAGCACCGGCGATGCCATCTGCTGGGCGACCACGGCCGGCAGCAGGCGATCCAGTGCGGAGTAGTCGACGGGCGCGACAGGGTGCATGCCGGCGTCCTGCATTCCCTTCATGCCAGCCATGCCGGCCATGTCCGCATGCATGGCGTGCTCATCGGCCGGGGTGTTCGCGGTCGCGATCTGGCGACGCTCGTCGGCGCTGCCTATGGTCCAGTCCTGCACCACGGCGGCGTGCGCCATGTACTGCCGTGCATCGCGCAACAGGCCACCCCAGGATTTGGCCCACGGCAGGCCCGAGACCAGCAGGAACAGTGCAAACAGCGACACCCAGACGCCGGTGACGGCATGCAGGTCGCGCCAGAACACGCGTCCCCCGTGGGTCAGTCGCGGGTACAGCGTGCCGCCCGGGCGACCCGAGCGGGGCCACCACAGGTAGAGGCCGGTGAGCAGCAGCAGGATGGTCCACGAAGCGGCCAGTTCAACCAGCATGGAACCTGCGGTCCCCAGCATCAGTTCGCCATGCAGGTAGAAGATGACGCGCATGAACCGATCGTTCTCGCGCACCACGTGCAGCACGCGCAGGCTGGCCGGATCGAGGTAGACACGGGTGAGCTCGCCGCCTTGCCCCACCAGGATGCGCGTGGCCGCGTGGGGCGACGCAGGCAGTTCGTAGGCATTGAGCACGGTGCCGGGCACGGCAGCCAGCGCCGCGGCGACCTGCGCCGATGCGGGCTGGGCCGGCGCATCGGTGACGTGTGCATAACTGCGGTCCAGCCACGGCTCCACCTGCGGACGGAACAGGTAGATCAGGCCGGTGCAGGCCAGCCAGAGTACGAACGGCAGGCAGAACACGCCGGCGTAGAAATGCCAGCGCCACAACAGGCGATAGGCATCGCGCTGGCGCGTGCCTCCGACGCGGGGGGCACTCATGGGCGCACCCTCGACGGCGCGGACCGCGTGGCGGGAGCCGCCTCGCGCAGGGAAACGAATGTCATCGGCAATGATCCGAACGTTGCGCCGGGTGATGGGCGCGACTTGCGCGGGCACCTGAGGTGCGGGCGCGTGGCTTGCGTCCCTTGCAGGGGACGCTGCGGATCAGGCCAGCGGTGGACCGCGCGAGTGGAGCGTCAGCGGCGTGGGCGGCGGGGCAGGTGCGGTAGCGGCCGGCAACGCCAGCGACGCGGGAGCCAGCGCATGGATGGCTACGCCGAAGGTGGATGCCAGGGCCGGGCCGTGGCCAAGCAGCACGCAGTAGTCGCAGGCATCGCCGGTGACGGACTGTTCCGGCGTCGCCGGCTGGCCGTGCGGGCGATCCAGGCCGTGCCCGGTGCACCAGGCGCCCAGGTCGGGCGCCGCAGACATGGCCAGCAGGGTGCGCGAAACCGTGGGCGCAAAAAGCAGCAGCCCGATGGCGACCAGGGCCAGCCAGGCAGCGAACCGACGGCGGGGGCTTCTGCGGTGCAAGAGGGATTCCGGGCTGGCAAGTCTGGACCAGGCTTCAGGGATCATGCCACAACTGCCCCGCTTGCCGCAGGGCTGCGGCTTTCCCGCGGCGAGACGCCTCATGGCCAGGAAGCCTCGGGCGTCGGTGGCGCATCCTGCGGAAACAGGGCCAGCCGCAGGCCCACCAGGTCGAGCAGGGCTTCGCGTTCGCCGGCGCCCTGCCACGGTGCGCCGCTGGCCATGGCCTGGTCCAGCGTGCGCAGCGTATCGGCGGGTGGCCGCTCGCCCGTGGCATGCCCGGCGATGGCTTCCAGCACCGTGCCCAGCAGCCCCCGGTGATGGCCATCCATGCGCGCAAAACAATTCTGCAGCCCGAGCGTGTTGAGCGCGGCGCGCAGGTCGCCGAGCGCCAGTCCGCCCGCTGCCTCGGTCGACTCATTGCTCATGCGGATCGCCACCGCCTCGAAACGGTCGAGCATGCGGTCGAGCACTTCGTCGTGTTCTTCCGCACGGCGGCCGGCGGCGATGCGGGCCAGGTCGCGGCGATCCGCCTTGTTGAGTCGCGCGATGCGCTGGCGATCGCTCACCGAACGCATGACCAGGGTGACGCCCAGCGTGCAGCCGATGCCGAGCACCGTGGCGAGGCCGTTGTTGGCGAACTTCACGAAGTCGGCGTTGCTGCTCTCCTGCAGGCTCATCGACGGGAAGATGCCGATCAGCAACGGCGTCAGCCATGGCGCGATGCTGGCGTTGCCCAGGAAGGCCGCGGCGGGAATGAAGAACAGGCCCAGGCAATACGCCAGCAGGGGAAAGCCGTCGATCATGGGAAACACGCCGAACAGGAACACCCCGGCCACCACCACCGATATCGCATTGCCAATGAGGAAGGTGCCGATGGCGGGGGCAGGGTCGTCCATGTGCGCAAAGATGCTGCCGGCCACCGCCGCCATCATCACCGCGACGCTGCCCGACGGCCACGCGCTGTAGCGCCAGAACGTGCACACGGCCACCAGGCTGATCGCCACCGCGAGGCATGACAGCATCACCAGCAAGGGATCCAGGTGCCCGCGACGCCCACGCTGTGTCGGCGGTGCGGGGCCGCTGGCCGGTACGCCCTGGGCGAGATCGATGCAGTCCCGCCAGCGCCGCACCAGTTCGAGGCCACGATCGCAGAGTCCGGCGTAGATGAGATGGCCCCAGTCGGCGTATTGCGATTGCGCGGCCAGTTCGGCTTCCAGTTTCTGCAGCAGCGGCGCCGGGCCCACCTGCGAGGATGGTCGTCCGTCGGGCATGCTCGCCACCAGCCAGCCGCCGATCTCGTTCACCAGTGGCTCGGCCTGCTGGTACAGCGCGGGCGCGTGCTCGCCGAGGTTGGCCAGTCGCGCCGTCACCGAGGTCATCAGCAGCCCGCAGCGGCGCACCTGGCTGCGCAGCACCTGCATGTCGGACAACAGCCGGGTGTCGGCGCGCTCGTAGCGGGCCTGGTCGACGATCTGGTCGATCGCGCCCACATGCGAGGCGAACCGGCGCCACTCGGCCGGCGAGGGATGCGCCTTGTGCGCGTGGCCCAGCGTGGCCTGGGCCAGCGCGACCAGGTCGCGCATCCACGCGTTGATGGCCGCATGCAGGGTGGGGTTGACGCTGCGCGCCAGGAAGACACTGTGCAGCAGGTGGCTGCAAACGATGCCAAGGCCGATCTCTTCCACGCGCGCCACTGCGGTGTCCCAGATCGCGGCTGGGGTGTCCACCGCCGGAAAGCCGACGATGGCCGCGGTATACCCGGCCAGCATGAAGGCATAGCCGCGCAGCCCGCCTTCGAGCAGCGAACCGGCCAGGCAGAGGGCGATCCATGCCGTCATCGTGATGATCAGCAAGGGAGGCGCGTCGATCAGGTTGGGAATGACCGCCACTGCCACGGCGGCGCCGCACAGCGTGCCGACCAGCCGCCACAGCGCCTTCGCATTGAGTGCGCCGGAGGTGCGCTGCGACACGATGTAGACCGTGGCCGCGGCCCAGTAGGGCCGGTCCAGGTTGGCGGCGAAGGCGATGTACAGCGCCAGCATGGCCGCCGCGAAGGTGACCAAGGCAAAGGACCAGTCTTGTCGCGAGGGCAGGTGCATCGGGCAATCAGGCCATGGCGCTGCACGGACCAGGGACGGTGCGGTGGCCCGAGCTTACTTGCCATGGCGTGATGCCCGCAGATGCACGGCCGACGCAGCGGCGAGCCGTGCACGGGGCGACCTAGATGGTGGTGATGCCCAGCGCGCCGCGGGTGTGTGCGCGCATGGCCGCCTTGATCTTCTCGCGCCGCTTGCCGTCGGCATCGGACCAGCCGAGCCGCTCCAGCGTGGTGCTGTGGAAGGGCTGGACCGCGGACAGCTGCCCGAGGATCAGGCCGGTGCGCAGCCGCACTTCGTCGCCGGGCTCGCAGCCGAGCACTTGCGCGACCAGGCGCGTGGCGATGTCGGCGATGGGGCTGGACAGGTGTTCGCGCATCACTGCAGAGGCGGGACTGTCCTCGGTGCGGGTGCGCGCCGAGAAACGGGCGCGTTCCGGCGTGGCCTTGGAGAACAGCGAGGCATCGACCAGGGCATCGAGCAGGTCGCACAGGGTGGTCAGCGCCGCCTCGGGCGGTGCCTGGCGTGACAGCGAGCTGGCCAGCTCCAGCGGCGCATGCAGCAGCTGCATGGCCTGCTCGACGATGTACTCGCCGCACGCACGGCTCAGGCCTTCCTTGCTGTCGAAGTAGTACTGCAGGGCCGGCGGGCGCACGCCGGCCTCCTGCGCGATCTTCCGGGTGGAGGCGCGTTCGTAGCCTTCCTCGCCGAACACCTTGAGCGCCGCCTCGATCAGGCGTGCGCGCTGTTCTTCCCCACGCGCGTAGCCGCCCGAGCTGGGGCGGCGGCGGGGAGTGCTCACGTTATCGGATGACAAGAGGGGCTCCTTGGCAACAAATCTTCCACTTGACAGACATCTTCCGTTTGGAAGACTTTAGCGCACCTCGATGCGCCGGCCCAGATCATGCCCCAAGCCCAACCCAACGCCTCCGATACCCCGAATCCGCCGGCTGCGCCGAAGTCGCGCCGTGCGCGCGTGATCCTGCTGGTGGTCGGAGGCGTGGCCCTGGTGATGGCGGCCTGCTGGGGCGTGGCCTGGTGGACCCATGGCCGCTTCGTGCAGAGCACCAACGATGCCTACCTCAAGGCCGACCAGGTGGCCGTGGCGCCCAAGGTGCAGGGTTATATCGCGGCGGTGCTGGTGGGCGACAACCAGGATGTGGTGGCCGGCCAGCCGTTGGTGCGCATCGACGCCAGCAACTATCAGTCCTCGCTCGACCAGCAGCTGGCCGCGCTGGATGCGCGCAAGGCGGACGTGCGCACGGCCGAGCGCCAGATCGCGCAGCAGGAGGCCGCCATCGAGCAGGCCCGCGCGCAGTGGGACGGCTCGCGCGCCAACGCAGCCTATGCGTCGAAGGAGGCCGAGCGCTTCAAGGGCCTGAGCGCACAGGGCGTGGAAACCGCCGAGAAGGCTGCCGATGCGCGCAACCAACAGGAGCAGGCCAGCTCGAAGGAACAGGCCAATGCGGCCGCGCTGCACCAGGCCGAACGCCAGCTCGATACGCTCAAGGCCCAGGCCGAGCAGGCACGCGCCCAACTGGAAGCGGCGCAGGCGCAGGTATCTACCGCGCGCATCAATCTTGGCGACACGCTGATTCGCGCCAGTTTCGCCGGCCGCATCGGCGACCGCACGGTGCAGGTGGGCCAGTTCGTGCAACCGGGCACGCGCCTGATGTCGGTGGTGCCGATGAACGAGGTGTACCTGGTCGCCAACTTCAAGGAAACACAGGTGGCCGACATGCATGCCGGGCAGCCGGCGAAGATCAAGGTCGACGCGCTGGGCGGCCGCGCCATCGACGGCGTGGTGGACAGTTTCTCGCCCGGCACCGGCGCGCAGTTCGCGCTGATTCCCGCGCAGAACGCCACCGGCAACTTCACCAAGATCGTGCAGCGCGTGCCGGTACGCATCCGCGTGATCATTCCCGATGACCTCAAGGGCCGCCTGCTGCCGGGCTACTCGGTCACGGTGGACGTGGACACCAAGGCGGCGCAGGCGAGCCGGTCGTGACCGACCATCACGAGAAGGCCACCACGCAGGACTGGGTTGCCGTGATCGGCGGCGCCCTCGGTGCGCTGATCGCCTCGCTCGACATCTCCATCGTCAACTCCGCGTTGCCGCGCATCCAGGGTGAGATCGGGGCCAGCGGCACCGAGGGCACCTGGATCTCCACCGGCTACCTGGTGAGCGAGGTGGTGATGATCCCGCTCACTGCCTGGCTCTCGCGCGTGTTCGGGCAGCGTGCGCTGCTGCTCGGTTGCGCCACCATGTTCACGCTGTTCTCCATGCTGTGCGGCATCAGTCATTCGCTGGAGAGCATGGTGCTGGGGCGCGTCGGGCAGGGCTTCTTCGGCGGCGCGCTGATTCCCGCTGCACAGACCATCATCCGCACGCGCCTGCCGGCGCGGCAGCTGCCGGTGGGCATGTCGATCTTCGGTCTCATCGTGCTGCTGGGCCCGCTGGTCGGCCCGGTGGTGGGCGGCTGGCTGACCGAGAGCGTGGGCTGGCAGTGGTGCTTCTTCCTCAATCTGCCCATCGCCATTGCGCTGGTGACCCTGCTGCTGCTTGGCCTTCCCAAGGAGAAGATGGACATCGCCCAGCTGCTCGAAGCCGACTGGCTGGGCATCATCGGCATGACCGCGGGCCTGAGTTGCCTCACCGTGGTGCTGGAAGAGGGCCAGCGCGAGCGCTGGTTCGAGTCGCCCATCATCGTGTGGCTCACGGTGATTTCCGCCATCGGCTTCGTGCTGTTGGCGATCGCGCAGAAAACCAGCGCGCGCCCGGTGCTCAAGCTCAAGCTGATGCTCAACCGCTCGTACGCGGCGGTAATCGTCATCGTGGTGGCGGTGGGCATGGCGCTGTACGGCATTCTCTACGTCATCCCGCAGTTCCTGGCCGGCATTTCCGGCTACGACGCGGAGCAGTCCGGGCGCGTGCTGTTCCTCTCGGGCATTCCCGCCATCATGCTGATGCCGGTGCTGCCCAGGCTGCTGCGCCTGAACATGCGCGTGATGGTGATCATCGGCCTGCTGTGCTTTGCCGTGAGCTGCTTCATGGACGTGGGCCTCACGGCGCAATCAGCCGGCGAGGCCTTCGTGTGGTCGCAGCTGTTGCGTGGCGTCGGGCAGATCCTGGCCTTCATGCCGCTCAACCAGGCATCGGTGGGCTCGGTGAGCCGCGAGGACGCCGCCGATGCGGCCGGCCTCTACAACATGGCGCGAAACCTCGGCGGCTCGCTGGGCCTCGCCTTGCTGGGCGTGTTCATCGATCGCCAGGTGACGCAGCACGTGCAGTCGATCGGCGAGTCGATCACCGCGAACTCCGCCACCGGCCAGGACTACTTGGCGGCGATGGCGGCCAACGTGGCGACGCAAACCGGGGTCGATGCCGCGGCCGCGCATACGGTGGCGGTGGCGCAGCTGGCCAGCGCCATCCAGGAGCAGGCCACGGTGATCACCTATACCAACTGCTTCTGGTTCCTGGGCGTGGCCATGGTGGCCATGATTCCCCTGACTTTCCTGCTGCGCACCCGGCCTGCCGGTGCGGCGGCCTCGCAGATGGCCCATTGACGTGCCCGCCATGAACAACGCAATCCGCCCCCGAATGGCTGCCCTGGCGATCGCCACCTCGCTGCTCACCGGTTGCATGGTGGGCCCCAACTACAAGGGTGCGCCCGACGTGGCCGGCGCGGCCTCGCAGCAGGCGTTCCATCGCGCTGATGCGCTTTCCACCGCCGCACCCGCGGCGTCGTGGTGGAAGGCGCTGGACGACGCACAGCTCGATCGGCTGATCGATGACGCTTTCGGCGCCAGCCCCGACCTGCAGGTGGCCGAGGCCAAGCTGCAGCAGTCGCGCGCCAGCCTGAAGAAGTCGCGCGCGGGCCTGCTGCCCAGCACGGGTTCCAGCGCCCTGTACATGCAGAGCAAGGGCCTCACCACGGCATTGGGCGGCTCGCAGGAGTCTGGTTCGGAAGGATCATCCTCGAGTGCTTCGGACACCATGTCGTTCTACGACGTGGGCTTCGATGCCACCTGGGAGATCGACCTGTTCGGCGGGCAGCGCCGCGCCGTGCAGGGCGCACGTGCGCGCGAGGCTTCGGCCATCGCATCGCTGCAGGATGCGCACGTGTCGCTGGCGGCGGAAGTGGCCGACGCCTATGTCACCTTGCGCGAACTGCAGGGCCGCGTCGAACTGGCCCAGCAGAACATCCGCGTGCAGAGCCAGATGCTGGCCCTGGAGCAGGCGCGCCGGGCTGGCGGTACCGCCACCGATCTCGACGTGGAACGCCTGGGCCACCAGCTGGAGTCCACGCGCGCGCAGGCGATTCCGCTGCAGGCACAGATCGCCGAGCAACTCGATCGCCTGGCCATCCTCACCGGTCGCCTGCCGGGGCAGCTCGATGCCGCGCTCGCCAGCACGATGGCCGTGCCCTTGCCGCCGGTGCGGGTCGATGTGGGTGATCCCGCGTCAATGCTGCGTCGCCGGCCTGACGTGCGCGAGGCCGAGCAGAGCCTGATCGAGAAGAACGCGCTGGTGGGGCAACGCACCGCCGACCTGTTTCCCAAGGTGGAGCTGCTGGGCACGGTGGGCTACGGCGCCACCGAACCCGGGCAATTGTTCAAGGGCGACAGCCTGACCTATATCGCGGTGCCGCTGCTGCAATGGAGTCCGTTCGACTTCGGCCGTACCCGCGCGGGCATCAACGAAGCGAAGGGCGAGTATGCCGAGGCGCTCGCCAGCTACCGGAAGACGGTGCTGGGCGCCTTGCAGGATGCCGAAACCTCGCTGGCCCGTTTCGGCCACCAGCGTGAGAGCGTAGTGAGCCTTGCCGGCGTGCTGGCTTCGGCGGAGCGCACCTCGACGATGACCCAGCTGCGCGCTCAGGGCGGCACCGCCACCACGCTGGACCAGCTGGATGTCGAGCGGCAGCGCGTCTCCGCCCAGTCGGATCTGCTGCAGGCCAAGGCACAGCTGACGCGTGACTACATTGCGTTGCAGAAGAGCCTCGGCCTCGGCTGGGCCGAACCGGGCTGACGTTCGCGCGCAGGCTGGGTCGGATGTCCTTGGACAAGGGGCTTTCCACCCGGCGGCGGCCGGGGCGCCATGCGTTGCCGATGCCGTGGACGTTTCTCCTGGCATGTCCACGGCAAGGCCACGATGGACACATGGCGCGCGGGACCGGCGTTGGTGGGCTCAGCGTTGGCGAGGCGTGCGCGAGGCGCTTGGGCGTGAAGGGCGCTTGTCTCCCTTTGCCCCGCCATGCGGGCGACCCGCGTCGGCGATGGCGTGATCGCGGCGTACCGCCTCGAGCCCCGCCAGCGCAAACGTGTGCAGATGGTCCACCAGCACCGGCCCTGGCATCTGCGCGATGTCGCCCAGCGGGCCGGGGACGCCCTTGCGCGCGACCAGCAGCATGCCGCAGGGCGCGGCAATGCTGATCAGGCAGCGGGTGAGCGCCGGATCCTCGGCGGGGATGCCCGAGACATCACTCAGGATTTGCCTCACCACCTGTATCTTGGGCAGCACTTCCTTCTGCAGCAGGGTCCTGAGATGGGACGAGGGCGCGAGGATTTCCCTGGCCAGTACACGGATGTTCCAGCCACTGTCGCCCTGCGCGCGCTCCACCAGGCGCTCGAAGATCCTGCGCAGCTTGTCGCTGGCCGACATCCCGCTGTCGGCCAGCGCACGCAGGTCCACCAGGCTGATCAGTTGCCGGTGGGCCTCGGCCAGCACGGCCTGGTAAAGACCGCTGCGATTGCCGAAGTGATAGTTGATCGACGCCAGGTCGACCTCGGCGCGGGCGGCAATCGCCTTGCTGGTGGCCTCGGCATAGCCCTCGGCAGCGAACAGCTCGCCGGCGGCTTCCAGGATGCGCTGGCGCGTGACTTCTCCGTCCGTACGGACGGCGCGGCGGGGCTTGCTCATGCGTGGATCTCTGATCTTGTCGGTTTGCCGACCGGTCGATGATGCGGTATACATAGTTTAAACTCAATTTAAAGTAACCACGCCGCCCGGCGTGGTTGGCGTTTTCCGATCCCTTGCGGAAGCTGTCCCATGAAGAAGCCGCTCATTGCAGCGCTGGTCGTCGTCCTGCTTGCCGCGGTGGCGGGCGTGTTCTGGTGGCACAGCCGCGGTGCCCTTGACCCGAACCACCTCGTGCTGGACGGCAACGTCGACATCCGGCAGATCTCGCTGGCCTTCGACGGCAGTGGCAGGGTGCTGCAGCTGCGTGCGGAGGAGGGCGACCGGGTCAAGGCCGGCCAGGTGCTGGGCCTGCTCGATACGCGAACGCTGGCGCTGGAGGCGGCACAGGCCCGGGCGCAGATCGAGGTGCAGCAGCAGAACCTGCTGCGCCTCCAGCATGGTTCACGTCCGCAGGAGCTGGCGCAGGCGAAGAGTCGCCTCGCCGCCGCGCAGGCCACTGCCGCCAAGGCGGCACGGGATCTGGCCCGCCTGGAGGACATCGCTGCGAAGACACAAGGCCATGGCGTGAGTCCGCAGGATCTGGACAGCGCCCGGAGCAACGCGCAGGTCACCCGCGCGCAGGCCGAGGAGCAACAGCAGGCCCTGCGTCTTACCGAGTTGGGACCGCGCGAGGAGGACATCGCCGGTGCAGACGCGCAACTGAAGTCCTCGCAGGCGCAGCTGGCGGTGCTGGAGCACGAGATCGACCTGGGTGTGCTGGTCGCTCCGGCCGATGCGGTCGTTCGATCGCGCCTGCTGGAGCCGGGCGACATGGCCACGCCGCAGCGGCCCGTGTTCGCGCTGGCACTGGTGCAACCCAAATGGGTACGCGTCTACGTCAGCGAGACGCAGCTCGGCAAGGTGAAGCCGGGCATGGCTGCCACCGTCACCACCGACACCTATCCTGATCATCCCGTCGTTGGCCAGGTGGGTTATATCTCCTCGGTGGCCGAGTTCACGCCCAAGAACGTGCAGACCGAGGAGTTGCGCACCAGCCTGCTCTACGAGGTGCGCGTGGTGGTGCAGGATGCCGACAACCGATTGCGCCTGGGGCAGCCGGCCACCGTGCGCTTGGATCTCGGCTCGGTGAAATGACCGAAGCCGCTGCCACCATCGTCGCCGAAGGCCTGCGCAAGGTCTTTCCCGGGCCCGGCGGCAAGCCGGTGCACGCGTTGGACGGCGTATCGCTCACGGTTCGCGCAGGCGAGCTGACCGCGCTGGTGGGGCCCGATGGCGCCGGCAAGAGCACCTTGCTGCGCATGGTCGCCGGCATCCTCGCGCCGGACGAGGGACGCCTGCAGGTGCTGGGCATGGATGCGGCGAAGGATGCGCAGGGCATCCAGGACCGCATCAGCTACATGCCGCAGCGTTTCGGCCTGTACGAGGACCTCAGCGTGCAGGAGAACCTGGATCTCTACGCCGACCTGCACGGCGTGAGCCAGGAACAGCGCCAGCAACGCTTCCAACGCCTGCTGGCCATGACGGACCTGGCGCGCTTCACCAGCCGTCCGGCGGGCAAGCTCTCCGGCGGCATGAAGCAGAAGCTGGGCCTGGCCTGCACCCTGGTGCGCTCGCCCGACCTGCTGGTGCTGGATGAACCCAGCGTGGGCGTCGATCCGCTGTCGCGCAGGGACCTGTGGGAGATCGTGCAGCAACTGGTCGACGACGAGCAGTTGAGCGTGATCGTCAGCACGGCCTACATGGATGAAGCCGAACGCTGCGCGCAGGTGTTCGTGATGCACCAGGGCAAGGTGCTGGCCGATGGCACGCCCGCGGCGTTGCGCGAACGGGCGCGCGGCCTCACCGGCATCGTGACGCCGCCGGATGGCGTGCCGGCGCGCGACCTTCAGGCGCGGCTGATCGACGCCACCGAGCTGATCGTCGATGCCGTGCCCAGTGGCGGCAGCGTGCGTTTCATCCGCCAGCCCGACGCCGCCCCGGGCAAACTCGCCGAACTGCTCCAAGGCCTTCCGGCGCATGGCCGGCCGGAAGAACTGGAAGACGCCTTCATGCTGCTGCTGCGGCAACACCACGCCGAGCAGGAGGATGCGCCGCCCGCGTCGGATCTCATGCCCCCCAAGGCCGTCTTGCGGTCGAGAGACGAGAAACCCGTGATCATCGTGCGCGACCTGGTGCGCCGCTTCGGTGACTTCACCGCGGTAGCCAGTACCTCGTTCGACGTGCGGCGTGGGGAGATCTTCGGCCTGCTGGGACCCAACGGCGCCGGCAAGACCACTACCTTCCGCATGCTGTGCGGGTTGCTGCCGGCGACCAGCGGCCACCTGGAAGTGGCAGGCCTGGATTTGCGCACCGCGCGTGCGCAGGCCCGTGGACGCATCGGCTACGTGTCGCAGAAGTTCGCCCTGTACGGCAACCTCAGCGTGCACGAGAACCTGCAGTTCTTCGGCGGCGCCTACGGGCTCAGGGGCACCGCGCTGCGTGCACGCATCAAGGCCGTGCAATCACAGTTCCAGCTCGATCCGGTCGCTGTCAGCGGCGACATGCCGGGTGGCTACAAGCAGCGCCTGGCCATGGCGGTCGGCCTGCTGCACGAGCCGGACATCCTGTTCCTGGACGAACCCACCAGTGGCATCGATCCGCTGGCCCGTCGCTCGTTCTGGCGCACCATCACCGCGCTGGTGCAGGGCGGAGTCACCGTGGTGATCACCACGCACTTCATGGAAGAGGCGGAATACTGCGATCGCATCGCCATCCAGGATGCGGGTCGCGTGCTGGCGCTGGGCACGCCGAAGGAAGTGCGTGAGCAGGCCGGCACGGCGCACGGAGGCGACATGAACAGCGCCTTCATCGCCATCGTCGAGCAGGCGCGTGCCCAGGGCCATCAATCCGGTGCGGAGAAGGTGGCATGAGCCGCTCGGGCTTCGCGCAGCGCATGCTCGCCCTGACCCGCAAGGAAGTCAGGCAGATGCTGCGCGACCGCAGCAACCTGGCGGTAGGCCTGCTGTTGCCGATCGCGCTGATCCTGCTGTTCGGCTACGGCCTGTCACTGGATGTGGAGCACTCGCCCGTGGCGGTGGTGATGGAAGACACCTCGCCCACGGCGCGCGAAGTCTTCACGGCCTTCCAGGGCACCATGTACATCGACCCCAGCTGGGCCGGCAGCATGCAGGAGGCGGAGCGTCGCATGCTGGCGGGCGACCTCGATGCGATCGTGCGCGTACCGGTGGACTTCTCCCGTCGCGCGGCCCAGGGCGACGCCACCGTGCAGTTGGTGCTCAACGGCGTCAATTCCACCACGGCCACCTCGGTCGAGGGCTACGTCGGAGGCGCGCTGGCCAACCAGGCACTCAAGCAGTCCGATCGCATGGGCGACAAGCCCGATGGCGGTGGTGTGGTGCTGCAACAGCGCATGTGGTTCAACGAGGCCGGCATCAGCACCTGGTATCTGGTCCCCGGCTTGCTCGTGCTGATCATGACCCTGACCGGTGCCTTCCTCACTTCGTTGCTGATCGCCCGCGAGTGGGAGCGCGGCACGCTCGAATCGCTGTTCGTCACGCCGGTGCGGCCGCTGGAGCTGGTGCTTTCCAAGCTCGCGCCCTACGTCGCGATCGGCCTGATCGACATGGCTATGTGCCTGGTGGCGGCGCGATGGCTGTTCGAGGTGCCCATCCGCGGCTCGTTGCTGTTGATCGTGCTGGCCTCGTTCCTGTACCTGGTGGTGTCGCTGGCGATGGGGCTTTTCATCTCCGGCGTCACCCGCAACCAGTTCCAGGCCAGCCAGATGGCACTGCTGACCAGCTTCATGCCGGCGATGATGCTCTCGGGTTTCGTGTTCGACCTGCGCAACGTGCCGGTGGTCATCCGCTACATCGGTGAGGTGCTGCCGGCCACGCATTTCATGAACCTGATCAAGACGCTGTTCCTCGCCGGAAACAACGCGGCCCAGGTGCTGCAGGAGTGCGGCATCCTGCTGGTGTACGGCGTGGTGCTGGTGTTCGCGGCGAAACGCACGCTGCGCAAGACGCTGGATCGATGACATGGGCAAGCTGATCGCCTTCCTCGCACAAGTGGGCTCGCTCTGCCGCAAGGAGCTGCTGGCGCTGCTCAAGGAGCCGTCCAGCCGGGCGATCCTGTTTGCGCCGGCGTTGCTGCAGTCGCTGCTGTTCGGCTATGGCGCCACCTACGACCTCAACCACGTGCCGTATGCCGTGCTCGACCAGAGTCGCGGCGCTGCGTCCATCGAACTGCTGGCGCGCCTGGACGGCACGGGCGTGTTCGAGCGCAAGCACACCCTGGTCTCGCCGCGGCAGATCGCCGAGGTCATCGACGACAACGAGGCCCTGATGGTGCTCAGCATTCCCGCGGATTTCGAACGCAGGCTGGCCTCCGGGCAACAGGCGCCGCTGCAGGTCATCCTGGACGGTCGAAACTCCACCACGGCCGGTACCGCCGGTGCGTACATGGGTTCCATCGTGGCCTCGTACAACCAATCGCTGGGCAATGCATCGGGCGGCGTGACGGTGGAGCGGCGCTCCTGGTTCAACCCGAATCTGGAGGCGCGCTGGAACATCATGCCCGCGCTCATCGCGGCGTTGAGCATGCTGCAGACCCTGTTGATCGCGGCGCTGTCGGTGGCGCGCGAGCGGGAGCAGGGCACCTTCGACCAGTTGCTGGTCACGCCGCTTACGCCCATGCAGATCCTGATCGGCAAGGCCTTGCCGGCGATCGCGGTAGGCCTGGTGCAATCGACCCTGATTTTCCTGGTGATCCGCTTCTGGTTCCACATCCCGCTGATGGGTTCGGTGTGGCTGCTGTACCTGGGGCTGTTCACCTTCACCGGCGCATCGGTTGGCATCGGCCTGTCCATCTCCGCGCTGTCGCTGACCATGCAGCAGGCCATGCTGTACACGTTTTTCCTGATCATGCCGCTGATGCTGTTGTCGGGCCTGCTCACCCCGGTGCGCAACATGCCCGAAGTGCTGCAGGTGGCCACCTATGTGAACCCCTTGCGGTTCGGCATGAGCATCGTGCGCAGGGTCTACCTGGAAGGCGCCGGGCTGGCCGACGTCGCCACCGATTTCATCCCGCTGCTGGTCATTGCGGCCGTCACGCTGCCGCTGGCGGCGTGGCTGTTCCGCCATCGTCTTTCCTGACGTCGAGGCTTTCGTCATGAGCACTCTTCCGTTTTCACCCCTTGCCGGCCGAACGCTCGGAAGCCTCGCCTGTGCGTTGTCGATCGTCCTGGCTGGCTGTGCCGTCGGTCCGGATTTCATGGCGCCCAAGTCAGCGGCACCGGCCGACTGGTCGAGCTGGCATGGCGGCGACCCGAGTCTGGCGGCGCCGGTCGACAGCCAGGCACCGTTGCAGGCGGACTGGTGGACGGCCTTCCACGACCCGGTGCTGGACAGCCTGGAGGCGCGTGCGTTTGCCGCCAGTCCCGACCTGGAGAAGGCGGCGCTGCACTTTGCGCAGTCGCGTGTGCAGCGCAGCACCGTGGCGGCGCAGGGCTGGCCCAGCGTCAACCTCAGCGCAGGCGAGAATCGCCAGCGTATCAGCGAGTACAGCGCGAGCACGCGTATCGCCAAGGGCCTGGGCCCGGAGGAGACAGCGTTGATCGACCTGCTCAGCCAGCCCTTCAACGACTATCAAGCGGGTTTTGATGCGTCGTGGGAACTGGACCTGTGGGGCAAGGTGCGCCGCTCCATCGAAGCCGCGGACGCGGACGTGGCCCAGCAAGCCGCGCTGCTGGACCAGGCCCGGCTGAGTGTGGCCAGCGACGTGGCGCGTCGCTATTTTCAGTTGCGCACCGCGCAGCGCCAGATCCAGTTGACCCGCGATGATATCGACGCGCTGGCGCAGCGCCTGAACCTGATCGAGGTGCGGGTGAATGCGGGCGTGCTCGACCACGTGGACCTGGCGCAGCAGCGCGCCGAGTTGTCAGGCCTGCAGGCGCAGTTGCCCGGTCTGCTGGCGGAGGCGGGCACCTACGAAAACCAGATCACGCTGTTGCTCGGCGAGCGGCCGGGCGCGCTGCATGAAGCGTTGCAGCCGGTCGTCGACGACCGCCGCAGCACGCTGCCCGACCTTTCCGCAGGTATTCCGTCGGAGGTGGCCGGGCGACGCCCGGACATCCGCGCCGCCGAACAGCAGCTGCGCAGCGCAACGGCCAGCATTGGCGTGGCCAAGGCGGATCTTTATCCCAGCGTGAGCATCGGCGCGCAGTTCGGCTACGAGTCCTACCTGAGCGGGGAGTTCGGTGACTGGGCCAGTCGCACCTGGTCGATCGGTCCATCGCTCAACCTGCCGCTGTTCGACCATGGCCGACGGAAAAGCGTGGTGCAGTTGCGGGAACTGCAGCAGCAGGAAGCGGCGGTCGACTATCACCGCATCGTGCTGCAGGCATGGCAGGAGATCGATGACGCGCTGAGCGGGTACGCGTCGTATCGCCAGGCCACCGACAAGTTGATGCAGCGCGTGCATAGTGCCGACGAGGCGTACCAGCTCATCCAGGTCAAATACGACGCCGGCACGGTGGACATGCTCAGCCTGCTCGACAGCCACCGCACCTACCTGCAGGCCCGTCGTGACCTGGTGTCCAGCCAGGGACAGCTGGACATCCAGTTCGTCGCCGTCAACAAGGCCGTGGGCAACGTGCCCGATGTGCCCGCCAAGGTGGCCGACGCAGGGCCGTGATCAGCGGCGGTGGAAGGGCAGGCGACAAGGCGCCTGCAGCGTCATCACGCCGTCGCGCTCAGGCCCACCGAGTGGGACGACAGCGAAGGCAGGAAGCTGGGAATGCCGCCACCGGAGAACAGGTTGCCCTTGAGCGCGCCGTGGGAGACGTGGCTGCCGTTGGTGGACGTGTTGGTGCCATCGAGCACGGCCTGGTTGCTCTTCTGGAAGACCAGGAAGCTTAGCGCCGAGTTCACGCCCTGGTGGAAGTTGATCGGCGCGCCATGGGACGTGACGTAGCTGGCGTGGGGATCCACGCTCTGCAGCATGGCCTCGCTGGCGCCCTGGAACATGCTCATGAAACTGAAGCTGTGGTCGGCCAGTGCCGAAACCTTGTCGGTATCCGACGGGGACAGGGACTGACCGCCTGCATCGGCCCATAGGCCGTAGCTGGTGGTGGCATCGTCATGGAATACCTGCACTGCATCGACCAGCCCCTGGTTCGCGTTGAGGGTCTTTTCCAGCCACGCCTTGTCGCTGTCGCCCAGCGAGGAGGAGACCACCTTGATGGCACCGTGGTCGGACTGGAAGTCGAACGAGGCCGTGGCCAGGTCGGGCCTGTCCTGGATGGTCGTCTGCATGCTGGGCACGAGCGCAGCGGCAACCTTCTGCAAGTCGCCGGCGAGCCCCGCAACCATACCCAGCGATTTCAACGCGCTGGCCAGCGAAGCGCTTTGCGCGGCCGGCGCCGCCTGCTGCACGGTGACGTTGGTCGCGTTGATGGTCGAAGTAGATGAGTTGAGCGCAGCCGAGCCAAGCGAAGTGGTCTGCGCAGCGATGCCGACGGCGGCGGTCGCGTTGATGGCGAGAGACATGTTCATTCCTTTGATGCCGGTCCTCTCCTTGCTGTCGGCCACCTCGGCGCCGACTTGAGCCGGGCGGGCTGCTTGCATCCAGGCTGGAACGGTTCGCCGCAGCCAGCGCACGGTCCACCGCATCCGCTCTGGTTGGCACCGCGCAAGGTGGGCCTAATGGCGACATCCACGTCGCCAAGGAATCGCCCGGTGAAGCCCAGGTTGCTGTTCGCCCTCGCGCTGGCCACGCCATCGCACGCAGGGGAGCGCAACGCCGATACGCATGCCGCCGAGCGGGCGCAGATCCAGCAGCTGGTCGATCGGTTCCGCCAGGCCATCCTCGACAAGGACGGCGATGCCATGAGCGGCATGTTCATGCCGGGCGGCTCCTGGTTGCAGGGGCTGGACCAGGCGTCGCTGGATGCCGTGCGCGCCAGGAAGCCGGAGGCCCGGCAGTTCTCGCCGGGCAGCTACACGCAGTTCGCGGGGTTCGTGGGAACAGCCGACCGAAAGATCGAGGAGGTCTTCGACAACGTGCGCATCGAGACCGACGGGACCGTGGGTACGGTTTATTTCGATTACCGCTTCCTGGTCGATGGCAAGGCGACCAACCACGGCGTGGAGACCTGGCAGGTCGTGCATGCCGATGGTGCATGGAAGATCAGCGCCATGCTGTATTCCGTCATACTGGATGACATCCACTGACCAACCCACTACGTTTGGCCGCGCCGTTGCCTACGGGGGCGGCATCACGGGTATCTCCATGACACGTCCTTCCTTGCCCGCGCAGCGCCAGGGCCTGCCGCTGCGGGTGTCCCTGCTGGCTGCGCTGCCCATTGCCTTGTGCATGGCGGTGCTGGCCCTGCCCGAACTCGGTCGTGCCTACGCAGGCATCTACCGGGCGTTCTACGCGGCGTGCTTTCTTTGCTGGGTGTTGCCGTTGAGCCTGCTGCAGCGCCACTTGTGGCGCCGCGCCGTGCCGGCGCGCATCAGCGTGCCGTTGCTGTTGCTGGCCACCTATGTGCCCTCGGCCATCAACAGTGCCGTGGCGCTGGCCGCCGCCGTGCACTGGAAGCTGGTGGCCAGCTTCGAGTTTCGCCGCGTCTTCGTCGGGCTGGATGGCTGCTGGCTGGCGTTGATCGCCTTTTGCGCTGCCCACGCGCTGCTGCAGCACTACGACGCCCTGCAGCATGCGCGCCAGCGCGAGGCACAGGCCGTGGCGCTGGCGCGCGAAGCGGAGCTGCGTGCATTGCAGTACCAGCTTCACCCGCATTTCCTGTTCAACACGCTCAACAGCATTTCCTCGCTGGTGGCCAGCGGCAGGGGCGACGACGCCACCCGCATGATCGCCCGGCTGGGTGACCTGCTGCGCGCCACGCTCGCACGCAGCGACCAGCACGAGGTGACGCTGGCCCAGGAGCTGTCGCTGATCGAACACTATCTGGACATCGAAAAGGCCCGACTTGGCACCCGCCTGCATGTCAGGCTGAGCATCGGACCAGGCCTGCTGCAGGCCCGGATACCGCCCTTGCTGTTGCAGCCCCTGGTCGAGAACGCGATTCGCCATGGCATTGCACTGCGCCCCGACGGCGGCACGCTGCAGTTGGAGATGGAAGGGAAGGGGGAGGAGTGGGTCATCGCACTGGGCAACGATGGGGTGCCGCCGTCTGCGGACGGGAAGGGCGAGTCGTCGACCGCCATTGGCCTGGCCAATGTCAGGCAGCGCCTGGAGACGCTCTATCCGGGCAGGCATCGGTTGGTGTTTGCCGTGGACGCCGAGGGGGCGTGCACGGTCCGGCTCACGCTTCCGCTCAAGTTGGGCACGCATGACCTGCCACGGGAGGCCCCGGTCGCATGATGCGCGTGATGGTGGTGGATGACGAACCGCTGGCGCGCGATGGCGTGCGGAGCCGGCTGGCGGCGCACGGTGACCTGCGGTGGGTGGGCGAAGCCGGCGACGGGCAGGCGGCCATGCAGGCCATGGATGGATTGAAACCCGATCTGGTGTTCATGGATGTGCAGATGCCCGGCCTGAGCGGCATCGAGGCGTTGCGCAGCATTGCGCCGGAACGCAGGCCGCTCGCGATCCTGCTGACGGCCTACGAGGAGTTCGCGGTGGATGCATTCGCGCTACCCGCGCTGGACTACCTGCTCAAGCCCATCGACGACCAGCGCTTTCGCGAGGCCCTGGATCGCGCGCGCACCGCCATGCAACCTCGCCGGCCCACGCCGCCGGCGGCATGGGCCGAGCGCTTCAGCGTGCGGTTGGGGCTGCGGACGGTGGTGGTCGAGGCCGATGACATCGACTGGATCGAGGCCCATGACGACTATGCCGGCCTGCATGTGGGCACGCAGCTGTACCTGCTGCGCGAGCCGCTGCACCAGCTGAGCCTGCGACTGGATCCCCGCCGCTTCCTGCGCATTCACCGTTCTGCCATCGTGCGACTGGACCGCGTGGCCGAACTGGAAGCCTTGCCCAATCGCGACTGCATGTTGCGCCTGAAGAACGGCACGCCCTTGCGTGCCAGTCGCACCTACATCGACCCGCTGCGAGCGGCCCTTGCCGCACGCTGACTCCACCTATCGACACTACGCCATGCGCCTTCCCGGTCTCGATCTGCTTCGCTCCGTCGCCATTGTCTGGGTGATGCTGTTCCACTCGTATCTCGTCGGCGGTGTCGGCGATCATCTCGCCGGTGCGGAGCGCTACGGCTGGATGGGCGTGGACCTGTTCTTCGTGCTCAGCGGCTTCCTGATTGGCGTGCAGGTGTTGCGGCCGCTTGCCGCCGGCGGGTCGCTCGATCTCCTGGCCTTCTATCGCAGGCGGGCATTTCGCATCCTGCCGGCGTTCTTCGTGGTGTTCGCGTTGTATGTGCTGTGGCCGGCATGGCGCGAGACGCCCGGCATGCAGCCGTGGTGGCAGTTCCCCACCTTCACCTTCAACCTGCTGTACGACCAGCCGGACAACTACGCCTTCTCCCATGTCTGGTCCTTGTGCGTGGAGGAACACTTCTATCTTTTGTTTCCCTTCGCGGCGTTGTCGATGTTGCGCAGGCCCTCGGCGCGTCGCTTTGGCATGCTGTGTGGCCTGATCGTAGTCGGCGGCATGGTGCTGCGCGCCGGGTTGTGGCTGCACTACTACCAGCCGGCGCAGGCCCGCGACGACGGCACATCGGGATTGATGTTCCTGCGCTACATCTACTACCCGACATGGTCGCGCCTGGATGGCTTGTTGGCCGGTGTTGCATTGGCGGTGTGCGCGGTTTTCCGCCCGGCATGGCTGGCCCGGGTGCAGCGGCATGGGCATCTCGTGCTTTTGCTGGGGCTGGCCCTGCTTGCCGCTGCCATCGCGCTGTTCACCCAGCGCGCCGGATTCGCCGCCACCGTGGTCGGTTACCCACTGCTGTCGCTGGCCCTGATGGCCATTGTGGCAGCCGCGAGCGGTGGGTCCTCGTGGCTGGCGCGCGTAAGTGTTCCCGGCACTGGTTGGCTGGCTGGCGTCTCCTACAGCCTGTACCTGTGCCACAAGGGTGTCTTTCATCTGGTAAAGCTTGCCTGGGCCGAGCGTCTCCAGCAGCACGGCCTCATGCTGTTCGCGGCGTATGCGCTGGCTACGCTGGCGGGCGGTGCGCTGCTGCATGGCCTGGTGGAGCGTCCGTTCCTGCGCTGGCGCGACCTTGGCCGGCAGAGGTCGGCCCCGCTCGCGGCGGGGGCGAACGTGCCCGGCTAGCCGCTGGAACGACGGGCGGCGGTTCTCTTGGTACGGCGCGCGGTCATGCCGCCTGCGGACGGCAGGTGTATAACCTGCGAGCGTAGGGCAGGCCCATTCGGATCAGGCGACGGCGAACCGATGAAACGCACCTGGACCATCATTGGAGTGGGCGACGTCGCGGCAAGCTTCGGGTGGTATCAGTCGCTGTTTGGCCAGCCCGAGTCGCATCCTGCACACCGTTATTGGGGGCAGATTCTCGATGCCGATGGAACGGTGCTGCTCTGCCTGCACGAATGGGGCGCGCACGAACATCCTTCCCTGACGAGTCCGGGCAGCGGAACACCGGGCAACGGCCTGCTCCTGTTCTTTCGCGTGGACGATTTCGATGCGGCGCTGGAGCGGGCCCGTACCTTGGTGGAACGCCTCGAAGAGGAGCCCCACCGGAATCCGAACACGGGTTCGATGGAGTTCTCGCTGAGGGATCCGGACGGCTACTACGTACACGTCAGCGCGCTTGACGCCAGCTGAGCGTGGCGCGAACGGGAGCCCGGTTCCAGCCCCGGTGACCAGGCGAAGCCGCGCATTCGAGGTGTTGCGTCAGCCTTGCCGTGGCATGCGACCGGAGACATAGCGGCTGCCGGGCACGCTCCAGCGCCAGGGGAAATCCTTGCCGACGCGGAGGCCAATGCGTGGTCCGACCAATGGATGGCCGGGCGGCTCGGTCCCATCGTCGGCGATCGCAAAGCCGTCGCGGGCCAGCACCAGGTCAACACCATCCTGTTCTCCACTGATGCCCATCGCCTGGGTCAGTCGGGCCGGACCACGGCACAGATCGCGGTCCGACGCGATCCGCGGTCGCGACGCACGCATCAGCGCGACGCCGCGTAACGGTTCCAGCGCGCGGATAAGCACGCCGCAACCCGCACCGGCCGGACCGCACACGCAGTTGCAGCACCAATGCATGCCGTAGGTGAAATAGACATACATGTGCCCCGGTGGACCGAACATGGTCGCGTTCCGCGGTGTCTTTCCACGGTAGGTGTGCGCGGCCGGATCGATGGCGCCGACATAGGCTTCCACTTCGACGATGCGACCGGCCCTGCCGTCCGCACTCGCCAGGATCTTGTTGAGCAGCTGCGGCGCCACGGTGGGGGAGGTTCGATCAAAGAAGGCCCGCGGCAACAACTGGCCCGGCCAGATGACGGCTGCGTTCTTTCGCTGGACCAACCCGATGCTCCCGTGCATGCCAGACCTATGTGCATGCGCTGGCGTGAAGCCCATGAGACGGGATGAATCGACCGGCCTTCCGCGGCACGCTCGAGGCCATGCGTTACGGCGACGGGCGCGGGGACCATGAGCGGCAGGCCCGGGTGAGACGGCAGCCGTTGGGTGGCCGATGCATGCACCCAGATCCCCATCGAGGAACGGCGCCCGCGCGCCTTTGCGCAAGGTCTTGCGGTTTGGCGCTGGCATCCGCTTGCGGGGCATCGCGGCGGCGGCCAGCGCGGGGCGTCGAGTGCATGGGGCGCGGGCTCCGAGGCACGGGGACGTGGCCGGGCAGGCAACGGAATCCACACTTTGCGTACACCGACGCTCGCGGGAGACTTGGTATAACCAGAACGAGACCAGGAGCGGCCGGGGAGGTCGAACAGATGGCTGCAGAGCCCGCCTCTGCTGCGTGGATCAAGTTCGGTGCCGTCGAGATCGACACCCTTGGCCATCGCCTGTTCGTCGACGGCGAGGAGGTCGGGCTCGAGCGCAAGGCCTTCGCCGTGCTTGTACTGCTGGCGCGCGAACCCGGCCGTGTATTGAGCCGTGACGAGATTCTCGACGTGGTGTGGGGGCATAGCCACGTCACGCCCAGCGTACTCAGCCGCGTCATCGCGCTGTTGCGCCATACGCTCGGCGAGAGCGGTGAGGAATGCCGCTATCTGCACACCGTGCATGGCGTCGGCTTTCGCCTTGACGCCCAGGTGCGATTCGCCGCGTCGCGCGAGGAGCTGGTGGCAGACAGTACGTTTCCTGCCGCGGGGCCAGCGTCCGCATCTGCGCCCGTACGCATCATCGATGCCGCGTCGTTGCCGGTCACCCCGGCAACGCGTCCGGCAGCGTATTCGCAGCCAGGCCGGCGACGTCGGATCGCATGGCGGCTCGCCGCCGGGATCGTGGCGCTGCTGCTGGTGGCCATACTGCTCGGCCACCAGTTCGTGCGTCATCCTGCGGCCACGGTTCCGGTTGCCGATCTCAAATCGGTTGCGGTGCTGCCCTTCGAGAATCTCAGCACGGACGAGAACAACGCGTATTTCGCCAGTGGCATGCAGGACATGATACTTACCGAGCTGGTGGGCATTGGCGGGCTCAAGGTGATCTCGCGTACCTCGACGGAGAAGTACCCGAGCCATCCGGAGGACGCCCGGACCATCGCGCATCAACTGGGTGTGGCGACGCTGCTCGAAGGCACGGTGCAGCGATCCGGCAACCAGGTGCTGATCAATGTGCAGTTGATCGATGCGAACAGCGGAAACCATCTCTGGGCTAAAGCCTACACACGCACGTTGGACAACGTCTTCAACGTGGAAGGCGAGGTCGCGCAGAACGTGGCCGAGGCGCTGAAGGTACAGCTGACGTCCGCCGAGTCCGCGCGTATCGACAAGGTGCCAACCTCGAACGCCGCAGCCTACGACTTGTACCTGCAGGCTGCCGCGCATGCCAATCGTGCCTACGACGACCCCGCGCTGTCATCGTCCGAGTTGCCCTTGGCGATATCGCTGTATCAACAGGCGTTGGACAAAGACCCGCGCTTCGCCATGGCCGAGGCGGCGATGGCGCGCGCCCACATGCAGATGTATTTCTTTGGGCCCGATCGCACCAACACACGGTTGGCGCAGGCCAAGACCGCCGCCGATCGAGCCCTGGCCATGCAGCCAGGCCTTGGCCAGGCGCATTACGCGCTGGGCCTGTACGACTACTGGGGACACCGGGACTATGCCGGCGCGACCACCCAACTGGAGTTGGCCCGCCAGGCATTGCCCAACAGCGCCACCGTGGAACTCCTCATCGCCTCGGTCGCGCGACGCCAGGGACGTTGGGATGAGGCGGTGACGCTGTTTCGCTCCGCCACCGTGCTCGATCCACACAGCGAATTCGCCTTCAGCCAGCTCGGCGTGACCTACGAGAGCCTGCATCGCTATGCAGAGGCCGAGCAGGCGTATGCCGCAGCCATGGCAGTGAGCCGGAATCCTGCCGCCGAACGCATTTCGCTGGCCTTCAACCGGCTGATGTGGAAGGGCGATACGGAGCCGTTGCGTAGCGCGCTTGCGGCACTGGCGCCCGGCAGCGACACCTATGCCGGCAATGTCATGGCGATGTATTTCCAGCACTGGTTGGCGCGCGACTATGCCGCGGTCGTCAAGGTCGCCGAGGCGGACACGGCGGAGAATTGGGACGACACCGACAACGTTGTCCTGCCCCGCCGCCTGTATCTGGCCTGGGCCTTGCAGGCGACGGGCGACACGGCCAAGGCGTCCGCCGCGTATGCCGAGGTGGAGGCGAGTACGCGGGCGGCCCTCATCGAGCGACCGGACGACGCAGACCTGCATCTCGCCCTCGGGTTTGCCTATGCAGGCCTTGGGCGAAAGCCCGAGGCGGTCGCCGAGGGCGAACGGGCTGTCGCCCTGATGCCGGTGACAGAGGACGCCCTCACCGGCGTGGACATGCTCGCGTACCAAGCGCAGCTCTATGTGCGAGTCGGGCAGCCCGACCAGGCGATTGCCCTGATCGAACGCGTGCTGGCCATGCCTAGTGGCGTCATCCTGTCGAGCGAGATCCTCCGGCTAGACCCGTTCTGGGATCCCCTGCGCGACGATCCTCGATTCAAGACGCTGCTGTCGAAGTACGCCATCAGCGGCTAGTGCCTGCTGGTGGTCCGGACGCAAAGCCCGTGCCTGCGGGTCGAAAGATCTGGACGTCTCCTGTGCCGTCGATCCCGGTCAAATGCCGGATTGAAGTCATCGATGTCGGCTATGGTCGGCCAATGGCCAAAGCATGCACGCGACACTGTGGCGGAAAAGCGCAATTCGATCTCAAACGCCTGTTCGCGCTGCGTCACCTTCATTGTCCGCCCTCAATGGTTGCGTGACCTGCTGCTCATCACCAGCGCGATGCCGCCGAGAATCGCGGCAGAAGCGGCAACCAGGCGCAGGGTGATCGCTTCCGAAAGGAACACCACGCCGCCAAATGCCGTGAACAGTGGCACCAACAACTGTACGGTGGCGGCGCGCATGGCAGAAAGCCTGCTCAACGCGGCATACCAGATGACATAGCCGATGCCCGACGTAAGTGCGCCCGAGGCCATGCCCAGGGTGACGCCGGCCGCATGGGCGTAAGCGGGGGCGTTGATGATGAACGGCAGGCACAGCACAGGGGTGAGCAGCACTGCCCTGGCGAAGTTTCCCGCGGTTGCGGCAAGCGGGTCAGTTAGCGAGCGGCCGCGTAACGAGTACACGCCCCACGCTATGCCAGCGATCGCCATCAATAAGGCGCCAAGGAATGGTGGCGCTGCGATCCCCGGCGACACCAGGTAGAAAAGCCCGGCGACGGCCAAAGCGAAACCGAGCCATGCGACGGCCCCGAATTTCTCGCCCGAGCGCAAGCCGGCGCTTAGCATGGTCAATTGAACCGCGCCGAACAGAATCAAAGCCCCCGTGCCAGCGGGCAAGGTGAGATACGCGAAGGAAAAGAAGCCGACATAGGCAAACAGCATGGTCGCAGCGATCCAGTCGGCACGGCGGGACGAGGACCGCGCCGGCCGGAGCCGAACGATGAGGGCCAGCATGATCGCCCCGGAAACCAGCCTGATGGCGGCGAAGCTGACCGGATCGATTTGCCGTCGCTGCAACGCAAACCGGCACAACAGCGAGTTGGCCGCGAAGGCGAGCATCGCCACCGTGGTGAGGACCGTGGTCTGCAGGATGCGCAGTCCACTGCGCGCTTCATGCATGGGTCGCCACCAGCACGATGGCCCACGAGAGTAATGCTACGCCGAGGGGCGCGCTGAGATGCCGGCCCCAGCGCACGTTCTTTTCGATCGCCATCACCGCGGCAAGCATGAGCATCCAGCCGAGGTTGCCGGTGCCGAGAGCGAACATAAGCAGCATCAGCGCCCAGCAGCACCCGACGCAGAACAGGCCGTGCTGCGCGCCGAGCGCGAATGCCTGTCGGGCCTGCGCTTGCCCTCGCCAGTGCTCAATGACGAAGCTCAACGGTGTTCGGCACTTTTCCATACACCGGTACTTGAGCTTGCTGAATTGGAACGCGCCGGCCAGCGCGATGATGGCGACACCAATCAGCCAGCCATTCCATGCCAGCATGGGTACGCGGGCGAGTCCGGACAGCAGTGCACCGTGAAGTGCGTGCGCCAGGAGTCCGAAGGCGCCCCACACCGCCATGTAACCCAGGCCGAGCAGCATAAGAAGACGTCCGTGGTCGGGTCGCTCGCGCGTCAACCGGTCGAAGGCATCAAACAGCGGCAAGACGGTGGGAAGCATCATGGCCGTTGTCATGAGGATCCAGGCGACGGCCTCCAGCACGACGGGCACGATCACGTCGCCACCTGGAACGACACGGCACAGAAATGCAATGGAGCCTGAGGCTATCCAGTTACCCTGTTCGACATAGCGTCCATAAGGACTGCGCGTCCACCCCCACAACGCAATCCACGCGAAAGCAACCAGCGCGGCAAGGATCGGCACGAACACGCGAACATGGCGCGAGGCGCCAGGTGGCAACGGGCCTGCCGTCGAGTTCATGCGTCGAAGACGAACGTGCTCTGCAGGGCGTTGTGGTTCTTGATGTCGACGTTGATGCCGATGGCGGCGTTTCTGGATCGATAGCTCGGGGCCTTGCCGACAAACACCGGCGCGCCGGGCACGGTCGAGAACACGGTATCGGAAAGGGTGGTCTGGCCGCCGGTCGCGCCGAGATAGGGTTCGAGTTCGGCGTAGTAGTTCGTGCCGATCTCGAGTTCGCCCTTGCCCGAAACCACCGTGAACCGGATGGGCGCTCGCTCCACCGATACGACCTTGCCGATGAGCTTGGCAAGATCCGCGACCGGTCCGCCGGCCTGGCCAGTGAACACCTTCAGCAGCGCCTCTTCCTGCGCTTTCGAAGCCCGCTCGTCGATGTAGATCGCGGCGGTCCAGTTGCCTTGCAGGATATTGCCGGGCACATGGGCCACGGCCGCGATGGTATTGCCGGCGACATCGACGCCGTCGACCGTTCCCTTGTCCATATGCCACGCGACAATGGTGTCGCAGGTGCCGTTGTCCGGGTCCTCGCCGATCCAGCAGGGGCACAAGACGTTGCAGTTGCAGACTTCAAGCAGACGACCTTCCAGGTGATAGCTCATACGAACCTCCAATGAAGGCACGTGAACACCAGCACGCCGCCACGGGACGACGCTGCGAAGGGGGTTTTCGATTCTCCCGCCGCTTGTTTGATCAAGTCAAGTTCGCTTGCGCGCAGCGACGGATCGTTGGGGAATGCCACGAAAAATCATGCTTCTGCGCAGCAGCATTTCCCCTCGACACCATCGAAAAGGCCATCGCGGAGACCAAGCAAATGGCTCGCCACGCGAAGCAACGTGGTTCATCCCTGCGGGATCGTGGTTCAGGGCGAGTGGCCCCGCTTTGGCGCCACTCCTGCACATAGCCCCCGACACCAAGGGTGGCAGGACCGGGACATGCCTCGGCGCCATGTCCAACCCGCGGTTAGCCCCGGAGGCATGACTTCATGCCCATGCACTACTACTAACTTCATACTATGGTTTACTCCAAGGTAAGTAGCAGTGCGGGTGGGTTGTGGACGAGGTCACCGGCCATCTGAAGAAATTCCAGAAGGAGCTCTCGGCGGGCACCGTGTCGCTGGTGCTGCTGGCAGTGCTGGGGCAGTCGCGGCAGCCGATGTACGGCTACCAGATCGCCAAGCGGCTGGAAGAGGTGGGTGAGGGCGTGCTGGCAGGCAAGCAGAGTGCGCTTTATCCGGTGCTGCGCAACCTCGAGGGGGCTGGCCTGCTGGCCAGCGAGGTGGAGCCGTCGGTCAGTGGACCACCGCGACGCTATTACCGCATCACCAGGCAGGGGCGTGAGGTACTGCGTGACTGGGTAGAAGCCTGGAACGCCACGCGCGACTCCGTCGACGCCGTCTTGCAAGGAGGGGTGTAATGAACACGCCACGCACGATCGCCGAGTATTTGAAGCAGCTGCGCAATGCCCTGAAGGGGGCCGACCCGGCGCTGATCCAGGACGCGTTGTATGACGCCGAAGAGCACCTGCGTGCGGAGCTGGCGGAAAGTCCCGGGCGCAGCGAGGCGGACATGCTGGCCCATGTGGTGGGCACCTATGGTGCGCCAGAAGAAGTGGCCGACATCTACCGCGACCAGGAGATCAAGATCCAGCGCGCCCTGCGTCCGCCGCCGGTACCGCGCCGGCAGTCGCTGGCAGGCCGTTTCTTCGGGGTCGCCGCCGATTCGCGCACCTGGGGCGCGCTGTTCTACATGATCCTGGCGCTGGCCACCGGCATCTTCTACTTCGTGTGGGCGGTGACCGGCATTTCACTGTCGATCGGGTTGTCGGTGCTGATCATCGGCATTCCGTTCGTGATCCTGTTCCTGGCAACGGTGCGAGCGCTGTCGCTGCTGGAAGGACGCATCGTGGAGACCATGCTGGGCGTGCGCATGCCGCGTCGCCCGCCTTACCCCGCGCCGGCGGGCCAATCGTTGTGGCAGCGGGTGGGCGCGCTGTTCACCGATGGGCACACCTGGACGACGCTGTTCTACATGATCCTGATGCTTCCACTGGGCATCATCTACTTCACGCTGACGGTGACGCTGATGAGCGTCTCGCTAAGCTTCATCGCGGCACCCGTGTTCAAGGCGCTGGATGATGCCGATGTGCTGATCTGGAATTGCGGCATTCCGCACTGGCTGTGCCAGGACGGCAGTTGGTGGGGCGCGGTTATGCTGTGCGTGATCGGCGTGCTGCTGCTGTTCGCCACGCTGCACCTGGTGCGTGGCCTGGGCAAGCTGCATGGCGGCATCGCCAAGGGCCTGCTGGTGCGCCTGGTGGATCACCAGGCCTGAGGGCCATCGCCTGTAGGAACGCACCTTGTGCGCGACCCGCCGCGGCGATAGCGGCGTGGAGAGCGGTCGCGCACAGGGTGCGCTCCTACAAGAGCAAGAGGTCGGTGGGGTGTACGAGTTGCATGGCGGTAATGCCAAGGGCCTGCTGGTGCGCCTGGTGGATGAGCAGGCCTTGGGGCCATCGCCTGCAGGAGCGCACCCTGTCTGCGACTTGCCGTGGCACTCGCGGGGTGTCGCGCACAGGGTGCGCTCCTACATGGGCGTGGCGGTGGCTCAGACCAGTTGCAGGTCCTTTGGCTTGGCGCCGGGGAAGATCGTCTGCAGCTGGCTGCCGGAAAGACCCCACATGCGGCCCATCAGGCCACCCAGCATGTCGCGGTAGTTGGTGAGTACGGGGTAGTCGCGGTTCTGCAGCAGGCTCTGCTGGTTCACCGCCACCTGCGAACCGGCGATGCGTCCGCCGTTCACCTTGCCGCCAAGCACCCAGTAGACGGTGCCATGGCCGTGGTCGGTGCCCTTGTTGCCGTTCTCGCGGAAGGTGCGGCCGAACTCGGAGACCACCACCACCACCGTGTTGTTCCACTCGTCGCCCAGCGCGTCGGCGTAGGCGGCGAGGCCCTTGCCGAGATTGTCGAGGTTGTTGGCCAACTGGCCACTGGTGCTGCCCTGGTTGACGTGGGTATCCCAGCCGCCGACGTCCACGAAGCCCAGGCGGTACTGGTCGCGCATCATGGTGGCGATGCGCTGCGTTTCCTCGGCGAAGTTCTTGGCGTTGGGTGCGCCGCGATTGGCCTTCATCATCTCGTCCTGCAATTCCTTGGACACGGTCTGGCGCAGTTCCAGGCCGTCGACCGCGGCGGAGGCGAGCGTGGTGTCCTTGTACATGCCGGCCAGGATGCCGGCCTGCCGGTCGTCGAACACCGGCTTGGTGTTGCCGCGCAGCGAGATGTTGGGAATGTCGCGGTTGCTCCCCTGGAAGCTCAGCGGCAGGGCGTCGGTGAACGCAATGGAAGGCACGCTGGTCATCTGCCCGGAGAGGCGCGCGAGGAAACCGGAGCGGTAGTCGCTGCGCTCGCTGCTGGGCTCGCCTGACTCGATGTTGTCCTGCGTTTCGAAATGGCTGCGCGAGAGATCGTCGGTGCCGGCGAACGGCACGAAGGCCACCTGGCGCTTCTGCCACAGCGGAAAGATGGTGTCGCGCAGCACGGGGTTGAGGCCCCAGTTGCTGTCGAGGCCCAGGGCGCTGTTCTGGTTGTACGGATCAGGCCGGGCGATCGACAGCGTGGGGCGTGACTCGTAGTAGAAGTCGCTGCTGTAGGGCACCAGCAGGTTGTTGCAGTCGTAGCCGCCGCGCAGGAACACCAGCAGGAAGCGCGGCGAACTGGCCGGCGCCGCAAACAGCTTGCCGGAGAACGAAAGCGCGGGCGCGGCCACGGCAGCGGTGGCGGCGGCGAGCAGGAATTCGCGTCTGTTCACGAGGTGTCCTCAGCGATAGTTGAAGTCGGGCGAGGAGAGCAGGAAGGTGTTCCATTCCTGCTGCGAGGTCGCCTTGGCAAGCGCCTCACGGGTGGGCTGGCTCAGGCGCGGGTCGAAGGTGTCGTAGTACAGCCGTGTGGTCAGCATCGGGAAGTCTCCACCGGTCTTGGGCTGGCCTTCGGGTGTCAGCAGGCGGTTGTTGCCGGTGCCGATGGCGTTGGCGATCTCGAAGCGCTTGGCCATCTGGCCCGAGCTGGACCAGCCGCTGCCGTCCAGCGGCCAGCCATCCGGCGTCAGGCGGCCGAACACCGGCTCGCCCAGCTGGTTGAGCCAGTTGAGCAGCGGCTTGGCGTTGACGATGGGTTTGCCGTCGTAGGCCATGCGTACCGAGGACACCACGAACTGCATCGGGTCCTTGAACTTCTTGCCGTAGCTGGCGGCAAGGTCCCTGGATTCGAACATGGTGCGCAGCACCGCCGCGATGTCGCCGTCGGTGTGCTGGAAGGTCCTGGCCATCTTGGCCACCAGTTCCGGCGGCGGGTTGTCGGCCACGAAGTACTCGGCGAGCTTCCTGGAAATGAACTGCGCGCAGGCGGGCTGGCGGGTGATCAGGTCCACCGCCTGGGTGACTTCATCGAATCCGCTGCCCTTGATCTTCTCGCCCAGCAGCACCTTGTCGCTGTAGTCGTGGCGACCGGGGTTGAACTCGAACATGCCGTTGCGCACGAACATGGCCGCATAGCGCGGGTGCTGTTCCAGGCCCGGGCGGTCGCGCAGCGGCGCCACGCCCACCCCGGTGAGGATCAGCGCCAGCTGCTGCACGTCCTGCTGGGTGTAGCCCGAGCCCACGCCCAGCGTATGCAGCTCCATCAACTCGCGCGCGTAGTTTTCGTTGACGTGGCCCTTGGCGTTCTGCGCGTTGTCCAGGAACTCCAGCATGGCCGGGCTTTCCAGCGTCGCCATCACAAGGTCGCGGAACTTGCCCAGCGCATGCGGACGGATGGTGTTCTGGGTGTAGTCGGCTGCGACCCAGCGCACGCGTCCCTTGGCGCCGTACACGCTGAAGTGGTTCAGCCAGAACCACACCATCTGCTCCTTGAGCTGGTTCTCGCCGTACACGGCGTGCAGCATCTCGATCTGCTGTGCTTGTTGCAGCAGGTCGTTCGCATGTTGCTGCTGGGCTTTCTTGGCGGCGTTCTTGTCGTCGCCGTCGGGCATGTTCTTGATCTTCTCCTGCTCGTCGCGCAGGTTGGTGAGCAGCTGTTCGGTGGGCGTGTTCGCCGCCTCGTAGCTATTGATCAGTGCGCTGATCTGCGGCGGCAGCTGGTCGCTGTCGTGGTCTTCAAGCTGCCAGTCGAGGAAGCGCGAACGGCCCAGGTCGCGGTAGCGG
Organism: Dyella sp. C9; assembly: GCF_003332825.1. GTDB lineage: Bacteria > Pseudomonadota > Gammaproteobacteria > Xanthomonadales > Rhodanobacteraceae > Dyella. The sequence continues at coordinate 139,296 of NZ_QIRF01000001.1, forward strand.
GCGACGGTGGCGCTGTCGATGTCGAAGCCATCGCGGCGCAGCCATTCCACGTCATCGGGCGATAGCGGGCGGGGGTCCCGGGCGATGGCCGCGGCAGGTCCGAGGACCAGCAACAGGCCGAATAAGGCCAGCAGGGGCCGGGTAAAACGGGAAAGCCGTTGCGGGGTGTCGCGCATGCGTCGGGATTCCTGGAAGCAAGGGTGAAGGACCGCGGTCGCTCGGCAGTGTCAACGCGATAGTTGTCGGCCCGCTTACCGTGAAGCGGGGCAGGGCGCGGTTTCGTTCGGCGCAGATTCATGCGCGGAGCCGGCATTTGCGTCATTCGTCAGGTGTACGCAAGCGAGCGCTTGCGGGCTGTGACGCGGTTCACTCAAAACTCGTCGACGAACTCCACCACCGCGCCCAGCAACGACGCTTTTACTTCGGTGACGGCGCGCACCGCATCGGCATGCAGGTTGTCCGATGCCTGCACCTCGATGAGGAACAGCTCTGCGCTGTTGTCGTCAACCAGTTCGCTGGAACTGGAATCGTCGCGCTCATAGGCGGTCTCGTCGTCCAGCTCCTCGACGTGCTCGATGCCGTCGATACCATGGAGGGTCGTGAGCAAGGTATCCGCGTCATCGCGGCTGCCGGTCAGGCGGATGCGGATCGTGGGCATCAGGGCGGCTCCCAGGTTCCTGCACCGATATGCTGGTCCAAGCCATGTTCAGGCCAGGTGATTCCCCTGGGCACCGTTCGAACGGTCGCGCACGGCCTAGAATAGGCGTTTGCCGGAGATCCCTTGTGCCGAAAATCTACGACCGCGCCTACTTCGACAAGTGGTACCGCCACCCCGACCATTCGATGGCGTCGCCGGCCGAACTCAAGCGCAAGGTGGCGATGGTGGTGGCACAGGCCGAGTATTACCTGGGGCGCACGGTGCGCAGCGTGCTCGACGTGGGCTGCGGGGAGGGCGTGTGGCGGGCGCCGCTGCGCGCGCTGCGTCCGGGCATCCACTACCAGGGCCTGGACGCCAGCGAATACGCGGTGGCGCGCTACGGGCGCAGTCGCAACATTGGCCTGGCGCGCTTCGGGCAACTGGAATACCTTCGCTTCGACCATCGCTTCGACATCATCGTCTGCACCGATGTGCTGCATTACCTGAGGCCTGCCGAGATTCGTGCCGGCTTGGGTGGCATCAGCGACATGCTGGAGGGCGTGGCCTTCCTGGAAGTGTTCACCAGCAAGGATGGCGTGGCCGGCGACCTGGAGGGTTTCCACTCGCGTGCGCCCTCGTGGTACCTGAAGGCCTTCGGCGAAGCCGGCCTGTTGCCCTGCGGCTCCCACTGCTACCTGGGGCCCAGGCTGGAGCGTCGCGTGGCGGCGCTGGAGCGGGCGCAGCTGACCGGCTGATCTGAGGTCACGGGCTCGCTTGCGCAACACCGGCTGCGGACGGAATCCACAGCTGCAGTACGTTGGATGCCCCGCCCATGGATTCAGGCAAGGCGAAGGTGCGCAGGTCGGGCAGCTTTCCGTCCGCCCTCAGGAAATCGGCGAGCGCCTCGGCGCAGCCCTGGCTGGCCGAGTGGTAGAGGATGGCCGGGTGCGCCCATCGGGCCGGGCCGAAGCGATTATCGGATTTTGCCGTTTCGGTGACATTCTCGATGCCGGGTGTCGCGATACCGACCTGGCGAACCCGGGAGAGGAGTTCCGCCACCATGGGGCGTTGCGCTTCGCTGTAGATGTGCGCATAGAGCACGAATGATTCCGCTGCATTGCCACCACACCTGAGGGTGGCCGACCGTTGGGTCGGGATCGGCGCGATGACGGTGGCAGGCGGCGCGGATGCGACGCCTTCGGGCGGCGGCGGAGGCGGTGGGGGCGAGGGCGCTTCCATGGGCGCGGAAGGCAAGGCTGCTGCGGTCGTGTCCGCTGGCGTTCCCGCGGCCTCGCCGGGAGCTGGCGCCATGTTCTTTTCCGTGGATGCGACGGTGGCAGGGGGCGGTTGGGTAACGGCCGTGGCGAACGCGCGATAGGTGTTCATGGCGTCGTCCCAGTACCAATTGGACTGGGCGCCGTTATTGAGCACGATGGCATCGTCGTCGCACAGCTTCCTGAGGTCGTTGGTCAGTGAGTCCGTGCATTGGTCCTGAAGCAGGAAGGCGATGTCCCGCATGGCCTGGGCCTGGTCGTCGTCGATGGCGAAGTTGCGCGCCATCGATGTGAGCAACTTGATCCGGGCGTCCAGCGCCGTATCGAACGCATGCACCTCGGGCGAGTGCGATTGGAGCGCTTGGAGAACCCCATGCGCCTCGGTGGCGAAAGTGGACAGTTGCGTCGTGTCCTTGCCGGGATGGCCATCCCATACTTGCCAGCCTGCCAGCAGTCCGGTGAGGACGGCACCCAGGCCGATGGAGGTGCCGATGGTGGCGGCGATGCGCTGGGCGCGGGTCAACTTCGGTGCGGTGTCCGATTGCGAGAGTGTTTCCGCATTGGTGCCGATGGTGGCGCCCACGCGGACCCATTGATGGGCCCAGTTGAGCGTGGTCATGTTGATGGCCTCGCCCAGGGCGGAGCCGAGGTGGGAGTAGCTCTCCCACTCCTCTTCGCTGAAGAACTGGTTGGTGGTGCTCTGCTGGGGAAAGCCCGGGAAACGGTCGGCATAACCGGCCACGTCCAGCGGCAGGCTGGTCGTGCAGCGGGGCTTGACGATCAGCAGGGCGCCGATCGTTCCGTCGTCATAGGTGATCTGCGCGAGCAGCAGGTATTCGTTGCTTGCACCTGGTTGAATGCTGTCAGGCGTGCCGAAGCTTGCACCAAGCGCGCCATCCAGCGGGGACAGGCTGGCCGGATCGATGAAGCGGATCGCTGCGTTGTGGTCTATGCGCGCCTTGCGTATCAGGTTCTCGACGTCGGCAAACAGATAGCCCGGGTCGGCGCCACAGTCGGCAAGGATGATGATCGGGAGTTTGCGCTTGAGCAGCGCATACACGCCGGTATTGTCGAAGTGCCCGCCATCGGACAGATACCAGCGACGATCCCGTAGTCCGGGGAATTGCGCGAACATCTCCTGCCGGATGGCTTCGAACTTGTCATAAGGCCGGCTGCGATTGGGCGGAGGGGCAGTCAGGCTGGGCTGCCAATAGCCGAGCCTCAGCCCACTCAGGAAGATCAGCGTGGCCATCCCCGGCAGGGTATTCGAGCCCATGCCGGTGCCGACGGCGGCGCCCGAAATCGCCACCCACTGGGCGAGGGTGGCGCGGGCCCACGTCGGGGCGGCCGTCGTGGAAGGCAGTTGCGTACCCGTCTCCACGCCAAGCGAGCTGACTGTGAGGCTGATGCCCTTGCGGTCGGCGTTGTAGGCGCCAATACGGTCGTCGATGGTCTGGTTGATGCAGCAATTGATGAGGTGGATGGGGCCGCCGTGGCTATGCGGCGAATAGGCCACGAAGTTCACGTCGTCACCATCGAGCAGTTCGGTGACTTCTTCGGTTTCGGTGGTGTTGATGCGTGTACGCTCCCCCAACACCGAGGTGGGAAAGCGCGGCTTGGACGCGGACTGGGAGCCCGCGCCATCGTTGCCGACCGACACATAGGCGCGGGCCAGTCGCGAACGATAGAAGAAGTGCAGCGAAGACCGATTCAGCTGTTGCAGGCTGAAGCCATTGCACAGCACGTAGCCGAGGCAGACACCGAAGAGGCCAAACCACCGTTGCCACGCCGTGCCCAGGTGGAGGCCGGCGAAGTTGGCGTCCCTGGACAGCACGAACAGCTGGACCAGGGATGTCCACAACAGTGCAATGAAGAACACCAGCAGCAAGCCGATGGCGTTGGCGATCTTGGTCAGGGGGAGTTTCTTCGCCGTGCTTGTTTTTTGTATGGCTGGCAAGGCAATTCGTGCGGCAGCAACCAGCAGGGCGATGAGCCCGGCGCTCGTGCCAAGGTGCAATGCGATCTGGCCGCTGAGCACGGAGTTGGCCACGTAGGCGATGTACCAGCTGAAGGTGTCAATCGCGCTCAGCATCACGACCGCCATGCCCAGCTTCAGGCACTGGCCGAGCAGGCGCGTGAGTTGCAGCCGGCTGCGCTCCTCTCCGCGCGTAGCATCGGCGATCTTCGCCCACGCCCAGCCAGCCGGCGCGAGCAGGAACGCAACAGCCAATACCAGCGCCACCGAGCAGACCAGCGGCGCGATGGGGCTCTGGACGTCAACGGCAAGCGGCGAGCCAGGTGCGAGTCTGAGCGCGTCTGCAAGCGGCCTTGAGACGTACGCGCAGTAAATGCCAACCACCGCGGCCAGGAGCGCGGTGGACAGGCCTGCGCCATGCTGCTGGCCGAGGAACCAGTACGCATAGGCCGCCGTCAAGGCAAACGCGGCAAGCAGGATGGCGAGAATCCACCATGGGCTCGCGAGCAAGGTCGCCCCCGACCCGGGGACGATCAGCAGGCCGGCAAGCATGTGGGGCAGGGTGATCAGGCAACCAAGCATGAGGGCCAGGATCAGCACCTCGAACTGGGTCACCACGAAACTGCGCAGCTGTCCGGCAATGGCCACCAGCATGTCGGCCCAGCCGGCAGGGGTCAGGTAGCGACCGTTGCTGCGTAGCCACCACAGCAGCAGCGAGTTGTCGTCAGCCAGGCCGGCTTCGACGCGGGAAGGGGTGCCCGTCGTGCCGTTGTACAAACGGCCCAGCGAGGCGCCGATATAGCCGCCGCCCGACACGGTCGAAAGGTAGTCGACGCGGTGCAATACCTTGTTCTTCGCCAAGGCGCGCAACAGGCCAAGGCAGAACGTAGCGCTGCGTATGCCTCCGCCGGAGAGGGCCAGGCCGATCGCCGGTTCGTCGTTCGCCACCGCCGCTTTCGCCCGGCGCGCGCGGAAAGCCTTCAGCTCGTCAGGCTGCAGTACGTCTTCGGGCTTCCAGTGCTCGTGGGTCGTCATCTGCAAGACCCCGTGGCATGCGCCACGCCAGTCGCATCAGGTTCCGGGCATGGGGTACCTGGCGCCTCCCCTGCGGCAGGTATCCGTCCTCGACAGTCCAGCACGGCCGGATGCACCGGCCTATCGGCTGAATGGCGTAGGTTGCCGTGCCATTCGTCGTTGAAGCATGTTTTTGTCAGCGGACAAAAGCAAAAGGCCACCCTGCGGTGGCCTTTGCCGATACCTTTACGTGGCAATCAGCCTGCGCTGCGCGACGCCTTCTTGCGATCGTTTTCGGTCAGGTGCTTCTTGCGCATGCGGATTTCCTTCGGGGTGACTTCGACCAGCTCGTCGTCGTCGATGAAGTCCAGCGCCTGCTCCAGCGAGAACTTGGTCGCCGGGGTGAGCTGGATCGCATCGTCCTTGCCGGAGGCGCGCATGTTGGTCAGCGGCTTGGGCTTGATGGCGTTGACGGTGAGGTCGTTGTCCTTGGCGTGGATGCCGATCAGCTGGCCTTCGTACACCGAGTCGCCTTCGGCGGCGAACAGCTTGCCGCGCTCCTGCAGCGGTCCGAGCGAGTAGGCCGGGGTGGTGCCGCCGGCGTTGGCGATCATCACGCCGTTGGGACGCTTGGCGATGGCCACCGGCGTGTACGGACCGTAATGGTCGAACACGTGGAACAGCAGGCCCGAACCCTGGGTGAGGGTCTTGAACTGGTTCTGGAAGCCGATCAGGCCACGCGCCGGAATCAGGTACTCCAGGCGCACGCGGCCCTTGCCGTCCGACACCATGTTCTTCAGGTCACCCTTGCGGATGCCCAGGCGCTCCATCACGCCACCCTGGTGCTGCTCTTCGATGTCGACCACCAGCTGTTCGATCGGCTCCATCTTCTGGCCGTCGATTTCCTTGATGATCACTTCCGGACGCGACACGGCCAGTTCGTAGCCTTCGCGGCGCATGTTTTCGATCAGCACCGACAGGTGCAGCTCGCCACGGCCCGAGACCAGGAACTTGTCGGCGTCGGAGCCGTCTTCCACGCGCAGCGCCACGTTGTGGACCTTCTCGCGGTCCAGGCGCTCTCGCAGCTGGCGGCTGGTCAGGAACTTGCCGCCCGAAAGGTCCTTGTTGCCGACGAACGGCGAGTTGTTGACCTGGAAGGTCATGCTGATCATCGGCTCGTCGACGCTCAGTGCCGGCAGGGCTTCGGGGGTGTCCAGCGAGGTGACGGTGTCGGAAATGGTCAGCTCCGGAATACCCGAGATGGCGACGATGTCGCCGGCCTCGGCCGAATCCTGCTCGATGCGCTCCAGGCCGAGGAAGCCGAGCACCTGGCCGATCTTGCCCTGGCGCTTCTTGCCTTCGCGGTCGATCACGGCGACCGGCATGCCCTTCTTCAGGGTGCCGCGCTGGATGCGGCCGATGCCGATGACGCCGACGAAGTTGTTGTAGTCCAGCTGGCTGATGCGCATCTGGAAGGCGCCTTCCGGATCCACGTCCGGCTTGGGAGCGTGTTCCATGATCGCTTCGTACAGCGGGGTCATGTCGCCTTCGCGGGCGTCCTGGTCGAGCGAGGCGTAGCCGTTGAGGGCCGACGCGTAGACGATCGGGAATTCCATCTGCTCCGGCGTGGCGCCGAGCTTGTCGAACAGATCCCACACCTGCTCCACCACCCACTCCGGACGGGCGCCCGGGCGGTCGACCTTGTTGACCACCACGATGGGCTTGAAGCCCATGGCGAACGCCTTCTGCGTCACGAAGCGCGTCTGCGGCATCGGGCCGTCCATCGCGTCGACCAGGATCAGCACGGTGTCCACCATCGATAGCACGCGCTCCACCTCGCCGCCGAAGTCGGCGTGGCCTGGGGTGTCGACGATGTTGATGCGGTTCTTGGCGCCGGTCTTCTGGTTGGTCCAGGTGATGGCCGTGTTCTTGGCCAGGATGGTGATGCCACGCTCCTTTTCCTGGTCGTTGCTGTCCATCACGCGCTCGGCGAGCACGGTGCGCTCGTTGAGGGTGCCGGACTGCTTGAGCAGCTGGTCGACGAGCGTGGTCTTGCCATGGTCGACGTGGGCGACGATGGCGATATTGCGCAGATTTTCGATGGACATGAGGTCAGCTCGGGCGGCGCGTAGGCCGTCGCGTGAGGTTTCTGAAGGGATAACCCGAGAATTATACGGGGTTATGTGACAGCTTGCTTGAAAGCTCTTAACAAATCCGTTCAGGGTGGTCGGCGGGCATGGATGGCGGTGCGGCGCACTGGGGGCCAAAGGCGCTGGATTCCCGCTTTCGCGGGAATGACGGTGAGGCAAGTTGGGGGCGAAACGGCAAGAAATACGATCCCGTCATTCCCGCGAAAGCGGGAATCCAGCGCCTTTCTGCGACCCATCGGGGCCCCTGACGGGCGCAAAGAAAGCGGCCCGCCAGGGGCGGGCCGAAGGGGAGTAACACCGGGGAGAGGGTTCAGACCAGGCCGGTCAGCCCGTAGGCCAGGATCACCACGAACACCGCCACGGTCTTGATGACGGTGACCGCGAAAATGTCCCGGTAGGACTGCCGGTGGGTCAGGCCGGTGACCGCCAGCAGGGTGATCACCGCACCGTTGTGCGGCAGGGTGTCCATGCCGCCGGAGGCCATGGCGGCCACCCGGTGCAGTACTTCCATGGGAATACCGGCGGCCTGGGCGATGCGGATGAAGGTGTCGGCCATGGCGGCCAGGGCGATGCTCATGCCGCCCGAGGCCGAGCCGGTGATGCCGGCCAGGGCGGTGACGGTCACCGCCTCGTTCACCAGTGGGTGCGGGATGGCGTGCAGGGTATTGGCGATGAGCTTGAAGCCGGGCAGGGCGGCGATCACCGCGCCAAAGCCGTATTCCGACGCGGTGTTCATCGAGGCGAGCAGGGCACCGCCCACGGCAGCACGGCTGCCCTCGGCAAAGCGCCGCGCCACCGGGCGCCAGGCGCACACCAGTACGCAGACGATGCCCAGCAGCAGCGCCCCTTCCACGGCCCAGATCGCGGCCACCTTGGAAATCTCCTGCACCACCGGCTTGGCCTCGCCGATCACCGCGGGCACGAAACTGTGGCTGGCGCCGTACCAGCGCGGAATCGCATCACCCAGCAGCTTGTTGAACACGCCCACCAGCACCAGCGGCAGCAGGGCCACACATGGGTGGGCCAGGCGGGCGTCCTCGAATGGCGCGGGTTCGTTCACCAGGTTGCTGCCGTAACCCTCGCCTGCCGCTGCGGCCGCGCGCCGGCGCCACTCCAGGTAGAGCAGGCCCGTCAGCAGGATGAAGACTGCGCCCAGCGTGCCCAGCCAGGGCGCGGCCCAGGCGTTGGTGCCGAAGAACGAGGTGGGAATGATGTTCTGGATCTGCGGCGTGCCCGGCAGCGAATCCATCGTGAAGGTGAACGCGCCCAGCGCGATGGTGCCCGGGATCAGCCGCTTGGGAATATCCGACTGACGGAACAGCTCGGCGGCGAACGGATACACCGCAAACACGACCACGAACAACGACACGCCGCCGTAGGTGAGCAGCGCGCACACGATCACGATGGAGAGGATGGCGCGGCCGCGGCCGACCAGCCCGATGGTGGCCGCGACGATGGCCTTGGAGAACCCCGACAGCTCGATCAGCTTGCCGAACAGCGCGCCCAGCATGAACACGGGGAAGTAGAGCTTGAGGAAACCGACCATCTTGTCCATGAACAGGCCGGTGAACATCGGCGCCACCAGCGATGGATCGGTGAGCAGCACCGCACCCAGCGCGGCGACCGGCGCGAACAGGATCACGCTATAGCCGCGGTAGGCTGCCAGCATCAGAAAACAAAGCGCGGCCAGCACGATCAGAAATGCCATCGTCGATTCCCTGGACGCCTGAAGCGGGCGTCGTTGGGCGGCGAGTATCCGGAGCGGCGCGCGGCGGCGGCACTGTACGAAGGTACAAGTGTGGTCGCACGGGGTGCTGCCTAAGCTCCACGGCATTCGGCATCCTGGGTCCGCAGGATGCGTCAAAGCGAGGGGAGCTATGAAACGCACGCATCTGAGTCTGGCGATCGGCCTGGCGGTTGGCCTGTCCTGTCTGGCATCGGCACAGGCGCAGGACGCGCCGCAGAACAGCAGTTCGGCCACCGCCGCCAAACCGGCGGATGCCAAGCAGCTGGAGGGCGTGAAGGTCACGGCGCGCAAGCGCGAGGAAACCCTGCAGGACGTGCCGATCGCGGTGAGCGCCTTCACTGCGCAGACGCTGTTCGACCAGAACGTGCAGAACCTGTCGGACCTGCAGGGCAAGGTGCCGTCGCTGCAGATCTATGCGGCGCGCGGCTCCAACACCACGCTCACCGCCTACCTGCGCGGCATCGGCCAGGCCGACCCGACCTGGGGTTTCGATCCGGCGGTGGGCATCTACCTCGATGACGTGTACATGGCTCGTCCGCAGGGCACCATGCTGGACGTGTTCGACGTGAACCGCATCGAGGTGCTGCGTGGTCCGCAAGGCACGCTGTATGGCAAGAACACCATCGGCGGCGCCATCAAGTACGTGTCCAACCCGTTGCCCACGCAGACCCAGGGCTCGCTGGAGGGCACGGTGGGCACGCACGGCGAGAAGGACATCAAGGGCGCCATCGGCGGCGCCACCTCCGATGGCGTGTGGCGTGGCCGCATCGCCTACGCCAGCGAGCACAACGACGGCTACGGCAAGGACCTGCTCACCGACAGCCGCAACGGCAACAAGAACAGCAACGCCGCGCGCGCCTCGCTGGGCTTTTTTCCCAGCAGCGACTTCAACGCCGAGTTGTCGGTGGATGGCCTGCGCGACAACTCCAACCCGCGTGGCGCCAAGATGCTGACGCCCAATTCGTTCGACCCCGGCTATGCGCCGCTGTCGAGCGACTACGACACGCGCAGCGGCATGGCCCAGCTCAACCACACCACGCTGTGGGGCACCGCGCTGACCCTCAACTGGATCGTGAGCCAGGACTGGACCCTGAAGTCGATCTCGGCCTATCGCGGTTCCTCGACCGATTCCAACATTGACTTCGACACCTTGCCGCAGGCCATTGCGGACGTGAACGCGGTCTACAAGGATCACCAGTTCAGCCAGGAATTCCAGGCCAACTACGACAACGGTGGCGCGGTGCACGGCGTGTTTGGCCTGTACTACTTCGACGGCACCGCCAAGGGCGAGATCCACAACATCTTCCTGGGTTCGCCGCCGTACTACCCGCTGTATTCGCAATACGGCAGCACCGGCGGCAGCATCGGCACCAAGAGCTATGCCGGTTACGGCGACTTCACCTGGGACCTCAGTCCGCAGTGGAGCCTGGACGTGGGCCTGCGCTACACCAGCGAGAAGAAGTCGGCGGTGATCCAGAACTACGCGTTCTCCGATGCCACCTTCAGCACGCCCATCGCCACGCTGGCCGATTTCTCCGGCTCGCATATTTCGCACAATGCCTCGCCCAAGGTGTCGCTGGACTACGCCGCCACCGACCAGATCAAGCTGTACGCCAGCTTCAGCCAGGGTTTCCATTCCGGCGGCTACAACATCCGCGCCAACTGCTCGGCCATTCCGGAGTCGTGCCGTCCTATCGCCGACGAGAAGGTCACCTCGTACGAGCTCGGCAGCAAGATGTCGTTCTTCGACGACTCGCTGATGATGAATACGGCGTTCTTCCACAACGTGTACTCGAACATCCAGCTCTCGGTGTTCACCTCCTATACGCTGGCCAATGGCACACAGGGCTTCTTCGGCGACTTCACCAATGCCGGCAAGGGCCACATCGACGGCTGGGAAGAGGAGTTCGCCTGGACCCCGGCGGAGAACTGGACCTTCAGCGGCAACTGGGCCTACCTGCACACCAAGTACACCGACTTCGAAAGCGGCGGCGTCAACATCGCCGATACCCAGCGCTTCACCAACGCGCCGAAGTGGTCCGGCGGCCTGAACCTGGAGCACAGCATTCCGCTGGACAATGGCGGCACGATCAGTGGTCGCATCAACTACACCTACCAGACCGGCGTCTATCCGGAAACCACGTTGTCGCCGCTGATCTACCAGTCCGGCTATGGCCTGTGGAATGCCGGCATCATCTGGCAGATCGACAAGCCCTGGACGCTGAGCCTGCAAGGCACCAACCTGGCCAACAAGTCGTACCGCACCACCGGCTACAACATCGCCGCGCTCGGCATCGTCACCGGCTTCTACGGCCCGCCGCGCATGGTCACGCTGTCGGCCCGCTATACCTTCTGATCCACTTCCAAGGAGAGTCCCATGCGATGCTGGTCCAGCCTGATGGGGGGTTTGTTGATGCTGGCAGGCACCGCATGGGCCGCCGATGCGCCCCTGCCGGCGCTGAAGCTCGACCCGTCGCGGGTGGCCGTGGCGGGCCTGTCTTCAGGGGCCTACATGGCCACGCAGGCCCAGTTGGCGTACCCGGAGCTGTTTCCGTCGGCGGCACTGGTGGCCGGCGGTCCGTTCGGTTGCTCGGCTGGGCGGCTCGACCTGGCGTTGAGCACGTGCATGAAGGGCGCGCCCGAACCCGACCCTGCGGCCTTGGTGGCCAAGGCCAGGCAGCGTTCGAAGGCAGGTGAACTGGGTTCGCTGCAGGCACTCGCGCATGGGAAGGTGTACCTGTTGCACGGCAAGGACGATACGGTGGTGGCACCGGTGGTGGCCGAGTCCGCAGCGCGCTTCTACACCTTGCTGCGCGATAGCGATCCCGCGCTCAAGGGATTACAAGTGCATGACGACGGCGGGCGCGCCTTCGCGCACAACTTGCCGATTGCCGCCAGCGGCGATGATTGCGAGAAGTCGGTATCGCCGTACCTGGGCCACTGCAACTTCGATGCAGCGGGCGAGATTTTCGCCCAGCTCTATGGCCCGCCCGCGCATGCCGCCAGGGAGGCGAAGGGCGAGCTGCGTCGCTTCAACCAGGATACCTATCGTCCCGACGGTGCCGATGCGTTTCTCGCGCCCTCCGGTTACGTTTACCTGCCACCCGACTGCCTGGCAGGCAAGCGCTGCGGACTGCTGGTGGCGTTTCATGGCTGCAAGCAGAACGCGGATGCGGTGGGCGAGGCCTTCGTGAAGGACGCCGGCTTCAATCGCTGGGCCGACGCCTACGATGTCGCCGTCCTGTATCCTCAAACCCGCGCGAGTACCGCGCCCTTGAATCCGCAGGCATGCTGGGACTGGTGGGGATATTCCGGCGACAACTACGACAGCCGCCAGGGCGTTCAATTGCGCTGGCTGGTCGATGCCGTTCGCGCGATGGGCTTGCCTCATTGATCACACCCTCTCCCATGTGGGGGAGGGGTTGGGGTGAGGATCGGGTGCTTGTGGCGGAGCTCGAGCGCCGCGAACGGTGTCGCCGCGTGTCCAAGTTGGGCGCCGCCAGGAATGGAACGCTGGGGCCAGCCCGGCCCCTCACCCCCGTCTTCTTTCCAGAGGGGAGAGGGCGCGACGTTTCTGCATGCTGACCGCCAGCTCCATTACCGCCGCCGCACTGATCTGGCTGGGTCTGTTGTTCGGCGTGGCCTTGATCGGCGAGCGGCGCCCGGCCTTGTTCGAGCGTCGCTGGGCCATCGTCTACGCGTTGTCGCTGGCCATCCACTGCACCTCGTGGACCTTCTATGGCACGGTTACCCAGGCCAGTCGCTCCGGCTGGTGGCTGCCGCCCACCTTCGTCGGCGCCATCCTGATGTACGTGTTCGCCATCGGCATACTGCGGCGGCTGGTGGCGCTGGCGCGTGACTACAACGCAGGCTCGCTGGCCGACCTGATCGCCGTGCGGCTGGGGCGGCATACCGGGCTGGCCGCCCTGGTGACCGTGGTAGTGCTGATCGGCATCGTGCCGTACATCGCCCTGCAGCTGAAGGCGGTGGCGATGAGCTATGGCATGCTCAGCCGTGGCCAGCTGTCCGAGGCTGATCCGTGGCAGGACAGCGCACTGTACGTCGCGCTGCTGATGGCCTTGTTCGCCATGCTGTTCGGCACGCGTCGCGCTTCGGCCATGGCGCACAACCGCGGCCTGGTGCTGGCGATGGCGTTCGAGTCGCTGTTCAAGCTGGGTGCCATGCTGGCGCTGGGCACGCTGGTGCTGGCGCCGGGCAGCCGTCACCTGATGCAAGGTGCGGCGAGCCAGCACGACAGCACCGGCTTTCCCGCGCTGATCCTGCTCGGTGCATTGGCCATGTTCACGCTGCCGCACCAGTTCCATGCCGGCGTGGTGGAGTGCCGCGATGGCAAGCACCTGCGCACGGCGCGCTGGCTGTTTCCGCTGTACATGCTGCTGATCTCGCTGCCGATCCTGCCGCTGGCGCGGCTGGGCGATGCGTGGTTGGGGCCGGGTGGCGTGCCATCCGATCTCTACGTGCTGGCCTTGCCGCTGGCGCGCGACCAGCACGGGCTGGCGCTGCTGGCTTTCCTCGGCGGCCTGAGCGCAGCCACCAGCATGGTGGTGGTGGCGACGCTGGCGCTCAGCCTGATGATCGTCAACCATTTCATCGCGCCCTTGCGCGTGCGCGCAGGCTGGGGCCGCGACGAACAGGGCGACCTGCGCGGCGAAGTGCTCAACCAGCGCCGCATGGCGATCCTCGCGGTGATCCTGCTGGCCTGGGGTTACAGTCGGGTGCTGGCGCGCAACGATGCGCTGGCCGACATCGGCGCGATCTCCTTCTCGGCACTGGCCGGCCTGGCGCCGGCGCTGCTGGCGGCGGTGTACCGGCCGCAGCTGGGGGCGCGAGCGGTGGCGGCGGGCCTCGCCGTGGGCACCTTGGTATGGCTGTACGTGCTGCTGCCGTCGATAGAGCCGCATGGGCCGGCCTGGTGGCATGCGGGGCCGTTCGGCTGGTCGTGGTTGTCGCCGGATGGCTTGCTTGGACTGGACGACTGGAGCCGGCTGGGGCGCGCGGTGGTGCTCAGCCTGGTGGCCAATGTCACCACCATGTTCGTCGTGGCCAGCTCGCGTTTTGGCCGGGCGCCACGATCGGCCAGCATGGGGGACATCGGCCTGGCGGAGTTGCGCGCGCTGGCCACGCGTTTCCTGCCGCCGGACCGGGTCGCGCACCTGTTCGCCGATGCGCCGGCCAGCGGCGTGGCCGGCAGTGCACGCATCGCGGCGGTGGAGCATGAACTGGCGGCGGTGATCGGTGCATCCTCCGCGCGCCTGCTGCTTGAAGTGATGCGCCAGCAGCGACGAGAGGAGTTCGACACGGTGGCCGCCATCGTGGGCGAGGCGGCGCAGGACCTGCGCTTCAACCAGCGCGTGCTGGAAGCGGCTCTAGAAAACATGAGCCAGGGCATCTGCGTGGTGGATGCCGAGCTGCGCCTGGTGGCGTGGAACAGCCGCTACGCGAGCCTGTTCGGCTATCCCGTCGAGCTGCTGCAAGTAGGGCGGCCGGTGGCCGATCTCACGCGCCACAACATCGAGCGCGGCATGGTAGGGCCGGGAGAAACGGAATCGCGCGTGCAGCAGCGGCTGACGCACATGCGTGCGGGCACGCGGCACCTGTCCGAGCGTCGCTTTCCCGATGGCACCATCGTGGAGATCCGCGGCAATCCGATGCCGGGCGGCGGTTTCGTGGCCACGTTCACTGACGTCACCGCATTCCGCCGCGCCGAGGAGGCGCTCAAGCGCGCCAACGAAACGCTGGAGCTGCGGGTAGAGGAGCGCACCCACGCGCTGGCCGCCGCCACCGCCGATGCGCAACGGGCCAACGAAGCCAAGAGCCGCTTCCTCGCCGCCGTGAGCCACGACCTGATGCAGCCGTTGCATGCCGCGCAATTGTTCGCCCACACGTTGGCCGAGCGCGACAGCGACGGCGCCACCGCACGCCACCTGCACGGTGCGCTGGCGGCTACGGAAGGGCTGCTGGCCGGCCTGCTCGACATGGCGCGCCTTGAGGCTGGGCGCCTGCAGGCGCAGCCGCGCGACTTCGCCCTGGCCGATGTGCTTGGCCCGCTGGCGGCGGAGTTCCGCGTGATGGCAGCCGATCGCGGCGTGCGCTTCGACGTGGTCGCCAACCGGCAATGGGTGCATTCCGATCCGCAGCTGCTGCGCCGCGTGCTGCAGAACTTCCTGTCCAACGCGTTGCGCTATGCGGAGCACGGGCGCGTGCTGCTGGGCGTGCGTCGCCAGGGCGCTCGCCTGCAATTGCAGGTCTGGGACAACGGGCCTGGCATCG
The DNA here is from genome assembly GCF_003332825.1 of Dyella sp. C9. Classification (GTDB taxonomy): domain Bacteria; phylum Pseudomonadota; class Gammaproteobacteria; order Xanthomonadales; family Rhodanobacteraceae; genus Dyella. Next base: position 154,384 of record NZ_QIRF01000001.1, read on the forward strand.
TGCCTGGCGAACAGCGTTTCATCTTCGACGAGTTCCGGCGTGGCAGCGCCTCGGGCGGGCAGGGGCTGGGCCTGGGCTTGTCGATCGCGCAACGCATGGCCGCGTTGCTGGGTCATCCGATCAGCCTGCGCTCATGGCCGGGCAAGGGCAGTGTGTTCGAACTGGTGGTGCCGCGGGCGCTGGCCCACGCACCGGCACCGGCGGGCTTGATCGAACCGCAGCCCTTGCCGTCGGGCCGTGCGCTGGTGCTCGACAACGAGCCGGCAGCGTTGTCCGCGCTGAGCGCACTGCTCGGCAACTGGGGCTGGCAGGTGCATGCGGCGCGCACGCTGGAACAGGCGCAGGCCGCGCCATGGCAACCGGACGTGCATATCTTCGATTACCACCTCGATGGCGGATGCACTGGGCTCGACGTGCTGCAGGCACTGGGCGAGTCTGCGCGCACGGTACCCACCGTGATCCTCACCGCGGACCGCGATGGCGACCTGCGCCAGCGTCTGCTCGATCATGGACTGGGCGTGCTGTACAAGCCGCTCAAGCCGCTGGCGTTGCGGCAGCTGTTGCAGCGCGTGACTGCGGCGCGCTGCTGAGGGCGCTACAGGCGCACGCCTTCACTCAGTTCCAGCGAGCGCAGCAATACGCCGGCCTGCGTGCGATTGCGCACGCCGAGCTTCTCGAAGATCGCCGTCACATGGGCCTTGACGGTGCGCTCCTGGATGGTCAGGCGATCAGCGATCTGCTTGTTGAGCAAGCCTTCGCCGAGCAATGCCAGCACGCGGTACTGCTGTTCGGTCAGCCGTGCCAGGCGGCCGGCCAGGTCGACATCCACCGGATCGACGGGCAGCGCCGCCACCGCTCGCGCCAGCTCCGGCGGCAGCCAGTTGCCGCAGTCGAGCACGCTGCGGATGGCCTGGGCGATTTCGGCCGGGCTGGCGCTCTTGGGGATGAAACCGGCGGCGCCATGGTCGAGCGCGCGACGCACCGTGCGTGGTTCGTCATGCGCCGACACCACCAGCACAGCCACGGACGCGAACTGGCCGCGCAGCGTGGCGAGCCCGGACAGGCCCTGGCTGCCGGGCATGTGCAGATCCAGCAGCACCAGGTCGATGTCCGGATCGGCCGACAGGGATTCCAGCGCACTGGCCAGGTCGGCCGCTTCCATCACGTCGCAGTCGCCAACGCTTTCGCGCGCGGCCTGACGCAATGCAGCACGGAATAGGGGGTGATCGTCGGCGATGAGCAGGCGTGTCATGGCCGCTGACGTTAGCGATGACGAAGGCCCGCGTCGAGTTCGGGAAGTCATGACGTCACCTGACGACGACTGCCACTGTGCTGGACTTTCGTACGATGGCAGGGGCCCTCCCGATTGTTATGGTGGCGGGCATGACCAATCGATCTTTCCGATGGATGTTGTGGATGGCGCCCTTGCTCGCGTCATGCAGCACCGCGCCAGCGCCCAAGGAGTCCGGCATGTCCACCCCCGATTTCGTGCGCGGAGAAGTGCGCATCACCGAGCACCGGGGTGATGACGACCTGCTCAGCGCGGGCCTGGGCCTGTCCGGGTTGGCTGGCAGTCCCGCGGCGTTCGCCAATCCGCAGGCACCCACGCCGGCCGAATTGCGGCGGCGTGCGATCCAGACCAGCTGGAAGGGCATTGCCGATCTGGGCGCGCTGGGCGGTTACGGGAAGGTGTATGGTGCCGTGCCGATGGTGCCCGGGCGTGAGTACCAGGCGTTTGCCTGGATTCCCGGCGCGCATTCGCCGCATCGCGTGCTGCTGCAGGTGCCCGATCATTTCGATGCAAGCCGGCGTTGCCTGGTGGTGACGGCCTCCTCGGGTTCGCGCGGCATCTATGGTGCCATTGCCTTGGCCGGTGCCTGGGGTCTGCCCCGCGGTTGCGCGGTGGCCTATACCGACAAGGGCACGGGGGCGGGCTATTTCGATCCGGCCGACCACACCGGTGTGGCGCTGGATGGCACGCGCGCGAGGCGCGGCAGCACGACATTGGAATTCGAGCCCGCGGCGGGCGGCGAGTACCTGGGCATCAAGCATGCGCACTCGGGTGACAACCCGGAGGCCGATTGGGGACGACACGTGCTCCAGGCGGCGCAATTCGGCCTGGCCATGCTCGATCGCGCGTTCCCGGATCAGGCACCGTTCACGGCACAGAACACCCGCATCATTGCCACCGGTCTGTCCAATGGCGGTGGTGCCGTGCTGCAGGCGGCCGGGCTGGACGACCAGCATCTGCTCGCCGGCGTGGTGGCATTGGAGCCCAACGTTCGCGTGCCCGGGCATGGGCGAGCCCTGTTCGACTACGCCACCGAGGCTTCGCTCTGGCTGCCCTGCGCGCTGGCCGACGAGCGCTTCGCACAGGTGCCGATGGCGCGCACGCCGCAGGGCGAGGTGCCTCCGGCCTGGGCACAGCGCTGTCATCAGCTGCATGAGCGGGGATTGGTGAACGGGCCGCACGTGGGCCAGCAGGCAGCCCAGGCGGTGGAGCATCTGAAGGCCGGCGGGTGGACCGAGCAGGCGCTGGCCACCGCGGCCTCGTCCACGGCGCTCGACCTGTGGCGCGCGATCACCGCAGCGTATGCGTCGGCATACATGCGCAAGGGGCCCGATGACATGCCCTGCGGCTTCCACTACGCGGCCACCGGCGCCCATGGCGCGCCGGGCGTGGCGCCGGAAACGGTGCGGGCCGGTTGGTGGGCCGATGCCTCGGGCATTCCTCCCGGCAACGGCATTGGCCTGTTTGGCGGTACGGACCACACGGCCGATCCCACCCTGCAGGGCGCGTGGTGCCTGCGTGCGCTGTGGGAGGACACCGATCCCAGCACCCAGGCGCTGCGCGACGGCGTGGCCGCGACGACGGTAAAACTGCCGCGCCCCAGCCTGCCGCTGTGGGTGGTGCACGGCGCATCCGACGGCCTGCTGCCGACCTCGTTCACCTCCGAGCCCTATGTGGATTGGCTGCGCAGCAACGGCGGGCATCCGCTGTACTGGAAGGTGCCACACGCCCAGCATTTCGATGCCTTCCTCGCGTTGCCCGGCTTTGGCGACCAGCACGTGCCGTTGCTGCCCTATGGCTATGCGGCGCTGGACCGCTTGTGGGCGCATATCTACGACGGCGCGCCGTGGCCGACGGTCGTGCCCACCCCGGTTGCACAGCCCAGGGGCGCGGGCCCGCTGGCACCCGCAGCGCTGGACTTGCCGGCGCCCTGGACTGCCGGGCCTGGTTGAGCCCGGGTTTTCGCGACGGGTACCTGCAGATCACGCCAGCTGGAGTATCCTTGCCGGCCCGCAGGGCGCCCGCTTGCTGCACCTTGCCTTTGTGAACAAGGACTTCCGATGACCATCAACGTCACCATGACCACCAACCGCGGTCCGATCCACCTGCGTCTGCATGAGGACAAGACCCCGGTGACGGTGGCCAGCTTCGTCAACCTGGCTCGCCGTGGCTACTACGATGGCCTGGCCTTTCACCGCGTGATCGCCGACTTCATGATCCAGGGCGGCTGCCCCGAGGGCAGTGGCCGTGGTGGCCCGGGCTACCGCTTCGAGGACGAATTCGACGCCTCGCTGCGTCACGACAAGCCGGGCGTGCTGTCGATGGCCAATGCCGGTCCGCGCACCAACGGCAGCCAGTTCTTCATCACCCACGGCGCCACCCCGTGGCTGGACGGCAAGCACAGCGTGTTCGGTGAAGTGGTGAGCGCGGAAGACCAGGCCGTGGTCGATGCGATCCGCCAGGGCGACACCATCGAGAAGGTCACCGTGGAAGGCGACGTCGACGCGCTGCTGGCCGCCCAGGCCGACCGCGTGAAGGAATGGAACGCGGTGCTGGACCAGCGCGGCTGAGCCATTTCGTCAGCATCACGTGAAGAAGCCGCCGTTCCCGCGAACGGCGGCTTTTTTCATGGGCGGCTGTCATGGCGATGCATCCGGCATGGGCCTAGAATCGAAGGGCTCCACGCGACACACGATGTGCGTCTTCCCCATTCCAAGGAGATGTAGTCATGTCATTCCTCAATGATCTGCTCGGTGGCCAGGGCAATCAGGCCGGTGGTTCCTCGCTGGTGTCGGTCGCCGGACAGCTGATCGAAAAGGCAGGTGGCATCCAGGGCCTGGTGGCCATGCTGCAGCAGCATGGGCTGGGCGAAGCGGCGCAATCCTGGGTAGGCACCGGTGCCAACCAGGCCGTATCCGGTGAACAGTTGGGCCAGGCGCTGCAGAACGGCGGACTGGGCTCGCTGGTGCAGGAGGCGGCGGGCAAGCTGGGCGTCGACCAGAACCAGCTGCTGGGCCAGCTCTCGCAGGTGCTGCCGCATGCCGTGGATCACCTCACGCCCAACGGGCAGGTACCGGCGCAGGGGCAGGGTGGCTTCGACCTGGGGTCGCTGGCCTCGCTGGCGGGCAAGCTGTTCGGCGGCGGCAACGCCGCCTGAGCCATCGGCATGATGTCCCCGACGGTGCGCAAGGCACCGTCGGGGAGCCGTGCGTCACGAGGTGGCGCCGCGACGGAACAGTGCGTGATAGATCACCAGCAGCACCACCGCGCCGCCGATGGACCCGAGGAAGTGCACGAAACCGGTTTCACCCCACCAGCCCAGCTTCTCGCCCACGTACGTGGAAATGATGGAGCCGAGAATGCCGAGGATGGCGGTGATGATGAAGCCCATCGCCTCTTTGCCAGGCGTCAGCGCCTTGGCGATCACACCTACGACCAGACCGACGATGATCACCCATAGCCAGTGCATATGCGTATGTCCTTGGTGAGTGTCCGCAAGAGATCCTGAGTCCTGATGCCAGGCGGCCTCCGGCCTGCCCGTTGCCTCCCGATGCGCCCCCTGTTCCCGGTCTCGCGCCGGGTGGCGGGCCCATCATGCCCGTGCGGCCGCCGGCGCGCATCTGACTGCCGTGCCAACCCCGACCATCGCCTAAAGGGGACGATGCGCCGGCGCATGCTAAAATCTCCGGGTTTGCTGTCTTCGTCCCCGCACAAGAGGAAGTCATGCCCCAGCTCGCCCAGCGTGTCGGCCGCGCCAAGCCCAGCGCGATCATGGCCATCGCCGAAAAAGCCAAGCAACTCAAGGCCGCCGGCAAGGACATCATCAGCTTCTCCATCGGCATCCCCAACTTCCTGCCCGGCGAGCACGTCTACGCCGCCGCCCGCGAGGCTCTCCAGCACGATTCCGGCCAGTACGGCAGCAACCGCGGCGCCGAGGCGCTGCTCGATGCCTTCCTCGCGCACCTGGGCAAGCTCGGCTTCCAGGGCTATGGCCGGCTGAACCTGTCGATCGGCATCGGTGCCAAGCAGGTGCTGTACAACCTGGCCGAGGCGCTGATGGACGAGGGCGACGAGATCGCCTTCGCCGCGCCGTACTGGACTACCTACCGCGACATCGCCGACATCGTGGGCGTGAAGGCCAACGTGCTGCACTGCGGCCCGGAGCAGAACTACAAGCTGGTGCCCGCGCAGCTCGAAGCCGCGCTGGCGCGCAAGCCCAAGGTGTTCCTGTTCAACAACCCGTCCAATCCCACCGGCATGGTCTATACGCGCGACGAAATCGCCGCGCTGGCCGAGGTGCTGGTGAAGTATCCGGACACCTGGATCATCACCGACGACATCTACAACTCGATGGTGTTCGACGGCATCGGCTACCACAACTTCGTGCACATCAAGCCGGAGCTGAAGGACCGCCTGATCTTCGTCGATTCGGTGTCCAAGACCTACGGCATGCCGGGTTGGCGCGTGGGCCTGATCGCCGGTCCCGAGAACGTGGCCAAGGCCATCACCACGCTCAACTCCAACCACATCACCAGCCTGCCGGAAGTGATCACTGCCGCGGCGGTCGCCGCCTTCAGCGGTCCGCAGGACGTGCCGCAGGCCAAGTGCAAGGAATTCGCCGAGAAGCGCGACGTGGTGGTCAACGCGCTGCAAGCCATCCCGGGCGTCGTCTGCCCGCGCCCGCAGGGTGCGTTCTACGTGTTCCCGGACATCTCGGTGGCCTTCGGCAAGAGCCACAACGGCGTGCGCATCGACAACGACGTCGACCTGTGCGCGGCCCTGCTGGAAGCCAAGGGCGTGGCCTGCGTGCCGGGCTCGGCCTTCGGCGAGCCACGAGCCATGCGCATTTCCTATACCTGCCCGACCGCACAATTGCAGCCCGGGCTGGAACGCATCCAGGCGTTCTTTGCTGAACTGACCTGATGGTTCATGACCCCATGCCTCACGGGAACTTCAAAAGGTCGGCCGTTTCACTCGTCATCCCCGCAAAAGCGGGGATCCAGTGCCTTTTGCCTTTTGACACCTGAAAATCACTGGATTCCCGCTTTTGCGGGAATGACGGCTTTTCATTGTTGTCGTGTCGCATGGGTTTCATTTTCGTAAGACTAGCCAAGTTGAAGGAGTTTCCCCGATGAAAGCCCCTGTTCGTGTTGCCGTTACCGGCGCTGCCGGCCAGATCGGTTACGCCCTGCTGTTCCGCATCGCCGCGGGCGACATGCTGGGCCCGGACCAGCCGGTGATCCTGCACCTGCTGGAAATCACTCCGGCGCTGCCCGCCCTGCAGGGCGTGGTGATGGAACTCAACGACTGCGCGTTCCCGACGCTGGCCGGCGTCGTGGCCACCGACGATGTGAACGTCGCCTTCAAGGACGTCGATTACGCGCTGCTGGTGGGTGCCCGCCCGCGCGGCCCGGGCATGGAGCGCAAGGACCTGCTCGAAGCCAACGGCGCCATCTTCGGCCCGCAGGGCAAGGCCCTGAACGACCACGCCAAGCGTGACGTGCGCGTGCTGGTGGTCGGCAACCCGGCCAACACCACCGCCCTGATCGCCCAGCAGAGCGCCCCGGACCTGGATCCCAAGTGCTTCACCGCCATGGTGCGCCTGGACCACAACCGCGCGCTGTCGCAGCTGGCCGAGAAGACCGGCAAGCACAGCACCGACATCAAGAAGATGACCATCTGGGGCAACCACAGCTCCACCCAGTACCCGGACCTGCACCACACCACCGTGGGCGGCAAGCCGGCGCTGTCGCTGGTCGACCAGGCCTGGTACGAGAGCGATTTCATCCCGACCGTGCAGCAGCGCGGCGCGGCCATCATCAAGGCCCGTGGCGCTTCCTCGGCGGCTTCGGCCGCGTCGGCCGCCATCGACCACATGCGCACCTGGGCGCAGGGCACCGCGGAAGGTGACTGGGTCTCGATGGGCATTCCGTCCGACGGTTCGTACGGCATCGCCCCGGGCGTGATCTACGGCTATCCGGTGACCGTGAAGAACGGCAAGTACGAAATCGTGCAGGGCCTGGAGATCAACGACTTCTCGCGCGCCCGCATGGATGCCACCGACAAGGAACTGCGCGAAGAGCGCGCCGGCGTCGAGCACCTGTTCGCCAAGAAGTAATCCGGCTTCGGCTGGAACAAAAAAAGGGCGGCCTTGGGCCGCCCTTTTTTTGCATCAGTGCACGCTGCGCGCCGCGCAGGTCCATGCCTGGCGCAGGTAGTCCAGCAGGGCATCGTCCACCGCACTGCCGCTGCGCAGGTCCGGCTCCTTCGCATAGGCCTCGCGGATGCGCGCATGCGTGCCCGGGTTGTCGCCGGCATAGGAGCGGAACAACGCCTGCCAGCGGCTAGCCAGAGCCTGGGTTCGCGCGTCGTCGGGCGGAACGCCTTCCTTCATGGCCTTGCGCAGTTCAGCGATCAGCGCGGGCCAGGCATACATCTGCTTACCGTAGTGGCGCGCATCACGGCCATCCCGGTTTCGTCCAGGTAGCGGACGAAGATGCCCCAGGCGCGCCGCTACGACGGCTTGCTCGACAAAGTGTCCGAGTGCCACGGCGATGCCGCTGCGCCGTGCAAGTTCGCCTACGGTGAGTTCCATGGGGTGTCCTCGTTGCGTGCCGGATACGGTGGGGGCTTACGCGACGTGAGGGTCAAGCCTCTCCGTCGGGCGGCGCTTCATGGTTAAATCTGCCGATCCTCGACTGGAACCCGGATATGAAGCAACTAATTGCGATCGCCACCTGCTGTGTCCTGCTGACCGCCTGCGGTGGCGTCCATGGCCTGCGTGACACCACGCCGAAGATGAGCAGCCGAACCAACAAGGACATTCCGACTTATCTTGAATGCGTGCGGGCCAAGTGGGACGGCATGGGTCAGGTAAGCCTGGAAAACAAGAAGGAAGAAGGCACGCTTTCCGCGACGGACAAGGCCGGCGCCCGTGAGCTGATCAGCGTGACGCCCGATGGCACTGGCGCGCAAGTGATGATGTACGAGACGCAGGACCTCAAGAAGGACTACAACCCGGCGTATCGCGACGCGGCCGTGTCCTGCCTGTAATGTCATGACAGTCTTGTCCTGGTCGGGTCCTGCGTGACTCGACCAAGGTCGCACAGCCCATCCTCCATGGCTGCTCTAGGCTAGCCGGAAGCAGCAGCCGGAGGATGGGAACGATGCAATACGAGGAGTTCTATCGGTGGTCGGTCGAGCAGCCCGAGGCGTTCTGGGCAGAGCAGGCCAAGCGCATTCACTGGCACTCGCCGCCGCGGCAGATCCTCGATGTTTCCCTGCCGCCTTTTCGCCGCTGGTTCGTCGGCGGCACCACCAACCTCTGCTACAACGCGCTTGATCGTCACCTGGAAGAACGTGGCGGCCAGCTGGCGCTGGTGGCCGTTTCCACCGAAACCGGGGTGACGCGCGAACTCAGCTACAGCGACCTCTACCGCGAAGTGAACACCTTTGCCGCCGTGCTCGTCTCGCTGGGCGTGGGCAAGGGCGATCGCGTGGTGATCTATCTCCCCAATATCGCCGAGGCCGTGTTCGCCATGCTGGCGTGCGCGCGCATCGGGGCCATCCACTCGGTGGTGTTCGGCGGCTTTGCCTCGCACAACCTCGCATTGCGCATCGACGATGCGCAGCCCGCGCTGCTGGTCGCCGCGGATGCGGGCATGCGTGGTGGCAAGGTCATTCCGTACAAGCCCCTGGTCGACGCGGCGCTGGAAGAGGCCAGTTGGAAGCCGGCGCACGTGCTGATTGTCGATCGGGGACTCGATCCACAGATGACGCGCGTGGCTGGGCGCGACCTCGATTACGCCACCCTGCGTGCGTCCTGCGACGGCGTCGAAGTCCCGGTGGCCTGGCTGGAATCGAACGAGCCCAGCTACCTGCTTTACACCTCCGGCACTACTGGCAAACCCAAGGGCATACAGCGCGACGTGGGCGGTTACGCGGTGGCCATGGCGCTCTCCATCACGACCGTGTTCGACATCGCGCCGGGGCAGGTGATGTTCTCCACTTCGGACGTGGGTTGGGCGGTCGGGCACTCGTACAACGTGTACGGGCCACTGATCGGCGGCGCCACCTCATTGCTCTACGAAGGCTTGCCGACGAATCCCGATCCCGGCATCTGGTGGCAGCTGTGCGAGCGCTATGGCGTACGCACCATGTTCTCCTCGCCCACGGGTATCCGCGTGCTGAAGAAGCAGGATGCCAGCTGGCTGAAGAAGTACGATCTTTCCCGGCTCAAGTGGCTGTTCCTGGCCGGCGAGCCACTGGACGAACCCACGGCCGAATGGATCACCCGGGGACTGGGTGTGCCGGTGATCGACAACTACTGGCAAACCGAAACCGGCTGGCCTGCGATCACCCTCATGCCGGGCCTGGACCTCAAGCCAGTGAAATTCGGCTCGCCGGGACTGCCTAGCCCGGGCTACCGCATGAAGGTCATCGACGAGGCCACCGGCGAGGAGCTGCCGCCCCACCGCAAGGGCGTGCTGGTGTTCGAGCCGCCGTTGCCGCCAGGTTGCCTCAGTACGGTGTGGCGCGATGACGACCGCTATGTCACCAGCTATTTCAGCCACTTCAACGAACTGCTGTACAGCTCGCTCGATTGGGCGATCCGCGACGACAACGGCTACACCACCATCCTTGGCCGCACCGACGACGTGATCAACGTCGCCGGCCACCGGCTGGGCACGCGTGAAATCGAGGAGTCGGTGTCCACCCATCCGGCCTGTGCGGAGGCCGCCGTGGTCGGCGTGCAGGACGACCTGAAAGGGCAGGTGCCGGTGGTGTTCGCCACCCTCAAGCAGGGCGTCGCCGAGCCGCCGGCCGAGGTGGCCAGGGCCATGCAGCAGCGGGTGGTACAGCAACTGGGTGGCGTGGCCAAGCCCGCGCGCATCTACGTGGTGAACGCCCTGCCAAAGACCCGCTCGGGCAAGCTGCTGCGGCGTTCACTGCAGGCATTGGTGCAACACACCGATCCGGGTGACCTGTCCACGCTGGATGACCCCAATGCGCTGGAGGAAGTACGCCGCGCGTTGGATCGCGGACCGGACCAGTAACGGCCGCGGGAGCCGTCAGTCGTGTCGCCCGGGCAGCTTTCCGGCATAGTTCGCGCGTGGGCGGATCAGTCCGCCCATGTCCTGCTGTTCCAGGGCGTGCGCCAACCAGCCTGCCATGCGTCCGGCAGCAAACATCGACAAGGCGGCATCGGCGCCCAGCTCGTACAGCGAGGCGATGGTGGCCAGCGCAAAGTCCAGGCTGGGTTCGCGGCCACTGCAGTCCTTCACTGCCTCGATCAGGTGGCGGATGCGCAGCAGGCCAGGCCGGCGCGGGCGGATCTCTTCGATCATCGCCAGCAGCACGGCGGCGCGCGGGTCGCCCTCGGGATACAGCGGATGACCGAAGGCCGGCAGCTCATCGCCACGGCGCAGGCGTTCACGCACGTGATCGGCAGGCCGCCGTTCGCGCACCGCCTGTTGGATGAAGGCGTGGGCCCGCGCCGCGGCGCCGCCATGTTGCGGGCCCGACAGCGCCGCCAGGCCTGCCACCACCGCCGCGTGCAGGCTGGCGCCGGTGGAAGCGGCCACGCGGGTGGCGAAGGCCGACGCGTTGAGTTCGTGGTCGGCGCACAGCACCAGCGTGCTGCGCACCAGGGCGGCGAAGGCCGCGTCGCCGCGTTGCCAATTGTCGGCCATCAGGCGATGGATCGGGCGGCGTTCCGGGCGGGTGCCGCAGAGCAGGGCTGCGGTCTGGCGCAGCAGCAGGGCGGCGTATTCCCGGCGCTGCGCGGGATCGGTGCTGTGCGTGTAGGGCGTGTGCAGCGAGAGCAGCGGCAGGGCGGCAGCGGTGCGCTCCAGTGGTGGCAGTCCGCGTTGGCGAAGCAGCATCGACACGGGGTCGGGCCAGTGCTCCGGCGGTGGCGCGGCAAAGGGATCGGCCTGGCTGTCCCACAGCAGGCGTGCCACGTCCTCAAGGCTGGCGCCGGCGCGAGCCAGTACGAGAGCGGACTCCCCGCGGTAGTAGTGCCCATGGGGGCGGATCAGCGAAATGCGCGTTTCCAGCACCGGAAGGCCCCAGGTGAGGCTGTGTGCGGCGCCTTGCGCGGCCCCACGTCCCGCCTGCTTGCGTTCGATCAATCGCTCGACGTCGTCGGCGCGGTATTCACGACTGCGTCCGTCTGCACCTGGCCGCGAATCGATCTTGCCGCGGCTGACATAGGCGTACAGCGTGGCGTGGCTTACTCCCAGTCGGGCGGCGGCTTCGTGGGCGGACAGATAATCGGCGCGCATGGTGACATATTGATCCGTTCGATCAAGATTGATCAATACATCCGGCGGTGACACAGTGATCGCCGTGGTCACGGCGCGTACTGCGCCGCGACATGGCGTTGCCGACGCATCGCCTACAATACGAGGTTTAGGAGAATCATCATGTCCCTATCCACATCTGCCGGCAGCCGGTTCCGCGATGCCGTTGCCGCCGAGAAGCCCCTCCAGGTGATGGGCGCGATCACCGCTTACGCCGGCCTGATGGCCAAGCGCGTGGGCTACAAGGCGCTGTACTTGTCCGGTGGTGGTGTCGCCGCCAATTCGCTGGGCATGCCCGACCTTGGCATCTCCACCATGGAAGACGTGCTCACCGACGCCCGTCGCATCGTGGACGCGACCCAGCTGCCGCTGCTGGTGGACATCGATACCGGCTGGGGCGGCGCCTTCAACATCGCGCGCACCATCCGCTCGTTCATCAACGTGGGCGTGGCTGCGGTGCACATGGAAGACCAGGTCGGCCAGAAGCGTTGCGGCCACCGCCCGGGCAAGGAAGTGGTGCCCAAGGAAGAGATGGTCGATCGCGTCAAGGCCGCGGTGGACGCGCGTACCGACGCCGGCTTCGTGATCATGGCCCGCACCGACGCCGCCGCCGTGGAAGGCATCGACTCGGCTATCGACCGCGCCTGCGCCTACGTCGAGGCGGGTGCCGACATGATCTTCCCCGAGGCGATGAAGACGCTGGACGACTACCGTCGCTTCAAGGCCGCGGTGAAGGTGCCGATCCTGGCCAACCTCACCGAGTTCGGTTCCACCCCGTTCTTCACCACCGACGAGTTGCGCGACGCCAACGTCGACATTGCCCTGTACTGCTGTGGTGCCTACCGCGCCATGAACAAGGCCGCGCTCAACTTCTACGAGACGGTGCGCCGCGAAGGCACCCAGAAGAACATCATCAACACGCTGCAGACCCGCGAAGAGCTGTACGACTACCTCGGCTACCACGCCTACGAGGACAAGCTCGACCAGCTGTTCGCCACCAAGAAGGCCTGAGCGGCCAGCCGATTGGCCGACCGCGGCATCCACCCGCGGTCGGCCAGAGTCGCATGCATTTAGGAGACGTATCCGATGAGCGAGCAAACCCTTCCCAAGCCCAAGAAATCCGTCGCCCTGTCCGGCGTGGCCGCGGGCAACACCGCGCTGTGCACGGTCGGCCGCAGCGGCAATGACCTGCACTACCGGGGCTACGATATCCACGATCTGGCGGCCAAGGGTTGCTTCGAGGAAGTGGCCTACCTGCTGGTGCACGGCGTGCTGCCGAACTGGGCCGAACTGAACGCCTATCGCGCCAAGCTCAAGCGCCTGCGCGGCCTGCCGGCCCCGGTCAAGAGCGCGCTGGAGTTGCTGCCGGCCGCCACCCACCCGATGGACGTGATGCGCACCGGCTGCTCGGTGCTGGGCACCGTGCTGCCGGAGAAGGACGACCATAACGTCACCGGCGCCCGCGACATCGCCGACCGCCTGATGGCCAGCTTCGGCTCCATCCTGCTGTACTGGTACCACTTCAGCCACAACGGCAAGCGCATCGAGACCGAGACCGAGGACGAATCGATCGCCGGCCACTTCCTGCACCTGCTGCATGGCAAGAAGCCGAGCGAGCTGCACGCGCACTCGCTGGACAAGTCGCTGATCCTGTACGCCGAGCACGAGTTCAACGCGTCCACCTTTACCGCACGCGTCATTGCCGGTACCGGTTCGGACATGTACTCGGCCATCACCGGCGCCATCGGCGCGCTGCGCGGTCCCAAGCACGGCGGTGCCAACGAGGTGGCGATGGAGATCATCGCCCGCTACCGCAACGCAGCCGAGGCGGAAGCCGACATCCGCGCGCGCGTCGAGCGCAAGGAAATCATCATCGGCTTCGGCCACCCGGTGTACACCGTGTCCGATCCGCGCAACGAGATCATCAAGGAGATCTCGCGCAAGCTCTGTACCGAGGGCGGCAACCCCACCCTGTTCGACGTGTCGGAGAAGATCGAGAAGCTGATGTGGGAACAGAAGAAGATGTTCCCCAACCTCGACTGGTTCTCAGCCAGCGCCTACCACATGATGGGCGTGCCGACCGCCATGTTCACCCCGCTGTTCGTGATCGCCCGCACCTCCGGCTGGAGCGCCCACGTGATCGAGCAGCGCGAGGACGGCAAGATCATCCGCCCGAGCGCCAACTACGTGGGTCCCGAGGACCAGGCCTACGTGCCGATCGAAAAGCGCTGAGCGACATCGCGGTGTAACGAGAAAGGCGGCGGCTTCGGCTCCCGCCTTTTTTTCTTAACTTTCGTTGCGGTTCAGGACCCTGTACGACATTGCTATCGTTTTGTGTGCATGGGTGTAACAGCTTTGATACGCATGTTCCACAACGCCATCCGTCATTCAATGGTGCCTGGAACCCATTGAAATGGCTGCTCATGCCTCGCGGGTTATGACGGCGACGCCGGTCGCGCACCCTGATGGGGTGTAACAGCTTTGAATCACCCGGCCTGCAAAGAGGCTGACCAAAGCCAATCTCAGCTTGCAGAAGTCAGCCCAAACGGCTGATTTGGCGGCTGTCGCAGGCGTGCTTGAGCCGATTCGACACGTGGCACGTAAGTTGCGACAGCTGCGTGCTGGATGTGCAAGGCCAGCACTCACAGGGGGTCACCGCATCGTTCCAGGAGTAATGACTATGCGTAAGACTCTAATTGCAACCGCGATTGTGCTCGGATTGGGGTTGGCACTCCCGGCATTCGCAGGTAACAACACCAACACCAATAACGGGTTGGGCGACCTCACCAACTACAACAACGAGACGACCAACCAGACGACGAATACCAATACGGATTCGTTCAACACCAGTACCGTAGTCAACCAGACCGTACTGAGCGGCACGGTGACCGATCTGTCGGTATCGGACATCGGCAACTCTGCCCAGAACAGCGGCAATGCCAACGGTGGTAACGGTGGTAACGGTGGCAGTGGCAATGGTGGTAAGGGCAGTGGCGGCCGGGGCACCGGTGCGAATGGCGGTTCCGGCGGCGGCGGCGGTTGGGCATCTTCGCAGAGCGGCCAGGCCGGTGGTTCGAGTGCCTCGTCTGGAGATGCTGGCGGGCTGAGTGCCTCGGTCGGCGGTGGCTCGACCGGCGGCGATTCGGGCAACGCCAACAGCCACGCCCACAACCATGGCTCCGGCTCGGCAAGCGGCGGTGGCGACAGCTCGGGCGCGGGTGGTGAGTCGACCGGTGGCGCAGGTAGCGCAGGTGCGGCGAGCGGTACCAGTGGCTATGCCAGCTCCACGGGCGGCACCAGTGGTTCCTCCACTGCATCGGCCGGTTCGGGCGCGGCAGGCGGCGAGGGCGGTAGCGGCACGGGCGGCGTAGGCACGGGTGGCGCTGGCACCGGTGGCGCAGGTGCGTCAGGTGGTGCAGGCGGATCGAACTCCGTGAATGGCGGCTCGTTCGATATGTCCAACACCATGACCAACGGCGCTGCCGCGGCAGCGGGCATCATGGTCATCGCACAGAACAGCGGTGCTGCAGCCCTCATCCAGCAGGGCGTCAATGTCCAGGCAAACCTGACCGTTCATTGAGTGACGGAGGTCCGGCACGGCGGAGCGCAGCGCTCCGCCGTGTGCGGCCGGGGAACCACACGTAAGCAGTCGTTCGGAGGAGGTCGACGCAAGTCGACGTCCATGCACCAGTCCAGGACGCCTGCGGGAGATACTGCCGTGCGATCTCTAGAGCGGATGGTCAGCTTTACAGCGTTCAGCCTGTTGTCCATGTCTGCGGCGGCTTATGCGGAGGATGCGGCTATTCCTCCGGCCACGCTCAGCGACGGTACTAGCCCGTATATCGCCGTTTATGTTGCGGCGACCCGGGTCGAGGGCGTGGATGCCAGTGATTTCGGCCAGGGCGTCGACAGCTCGACGCTTGCCAGCATGAGCGGCGGCACCAGCGTGCAGCAGAACACCACGCTTACCGGGACGACCAGCAACGACACTGCCAACCATATCTATTCCGGCGACAACATCATCAGCGGCGATTCCTTCAGTGGTGCCGCCGGAATCCCAGTGGTGATCCAGAATTCGGGAAGCAACGTCCTGATCCAGAACGCCACTGTACTCAACGTAGAGTTCAAACAGTGAAGCATCTGGCGGCGCTGCTGATCACTTTGGCGGCGCTGCCGCTGGGAAGCCATGCCTCGACCGTGGGCGTGGTCAGTCCCGGGGCCGGCACGTACACGATCCATCTCACGAGCCTCAAGGAGGCTCGCTACAAGAGCACCGTCCACCAGAAGTACGACTTCAGTTGCGGATCCGCGGCGGTCGCGACGCTGCTCACCTACCAGTACGGCTATCCGGTCAACGAGCAGGTCGCCTTTGAACAGATGTTCATCCACGGCGACCGCGCGAAGATCAAGAAGGAAGGCTTCTCGCTGCTGGACATCAAGCGGTTCCTCGAGGCCAACGGTTTCCAGGCTGACGGCTACAAGGTACCGCTGGACCGGCTGGAGAAGGAGAACATTCCCGCCATCGTGCTGATCAATGAGAAGGGCTATCACCATTTCGTGGTGATCAAGGGCATGCGCAACGGGCGCGTGCTGGTGGGCGATCCTGCGCGCGGCACGCGCGTGATCGCGCTCGACCACTTCATGCAGGTATGGCAGAACGGGCTGGTGTTCGTCATCCACAACCGCCGCAACCTGGCGGTGTTCAACAGCCCTAACGATTGGAAGGTCGCGCCGTTGGCGCCGGTGAGTACCGGCGTGGATCGCGGAAATCTGTTCAACACCGTGATGCCCAAATACGGGCCGGACGATCTGTGAGGTGCACGCATGAAACCGATGACACGGATCATTTTCCTTGGGGTGGTTTTCCTCGCCAGCCAGCCGTGGACGCGCGGCGCGACGGTGATGGACGTCGGGCCCGGCACCCAGGCCACCCCCACCGCTGCGGCATTGACCCCAGCCGCAGCCACGGCGGGGCAGCCGACCGATGCGGCGCTCGCCGCCGTACAGGGTGGCGGGGATGACCTCGCCGGGTGGACGCCTGTCAGCGCCGACACTCTGGACGACATGCGTGGCGGCTACGACGTGGGCGAAGGGCTGGAGGTTTCGTTCGGCATCGACCGGGCGGTCTACGTCAACGGCAACCTGGTGACGTCCACCAGCTTCAACATTCCCGACGTCGCGCACATCACCGCGGCACAGGCCGCCGCGATGGAGGCCGCGCTCAACTCGGTGACCGTAGTGCAGATCGGCCCCAACAACTCTTTCAATCCCGCCTCGCTCAGCCACACGCAACTGGGCACGGTGATCCAGAACAGCCTCAACAACCAGAATATCCAGACCATCACCACCCTCAACACCTCGGTCAACACGCTCGACGTATTCCGGCAGATGAATTTCCAGCAATCCCTGCAACAGGCCGAGCTGAATTCATTGGGCCACTGATCAGCCAAGGGACACGCACGGCAAACGCCATGCTGCCCAGCCACCAGCCGCGAAGGAATGTCGCGGCGTTTTCGTACGCGGCCGACTTCGACCTTTGAGCGATAAGGAAGCACGATGCGACACGCAGCATGGCGGTACCTGTGGTCAGCGGGATGCGCGGCGGGTCTGGTCGCGTTGGGGGCACCGGTCGTGGCGCAGCAGACGCAACCGGCGCCAGCCGGCTCCGTCACGCCACCTGCATCGACGGCGCCGGCACCGGCTGCGGCGCAGGCGGCGCCAGGTGCATCATCCGGGGATCTCAAGCAGAAGGTGGAAGAGCAGGGCGAGCGTATCGAGGCGATGCGCAGCCAGATCAGCGCGCAGATCGAGCAACTCGATGCGATGAAGCGCGCGCTGGCTGCGCAGGAGGCCGACTACCAGGCACTCAAGCACGCCGTAGGCATGGATGAACTGGACAAGCAACGCGCGGGCAGCATTGCCTCCGCCGGCCCGGGGGCTTCGGCACTGCCCATGCCGGCCGGCGATTCACTGGCGCAGAACGCACCCAGCGCGCAGTCGTCCGATACCGGCCAGCAGCCGCAGGCCCAGCAATCAGTGGGACAGGCGCCCAAGTCGGACACGCGGCCACCCGAGGTGGCGCCCATCTTCCAGCAGCCCGGTGTACTTACGCCGCAGGGCAGGTTCATACTCGAGCCGGCCTACCAGTTCGAATACTCCTCGGCGGACCGCGTGGCGCTGGTCGGATACACCGTGATACCGGCCATCCTGATCGGCCTGATCGATGCGCGTGAGGTCAAGACCACCACGCAGATCGGCTGGTTGACCGGACGCTACGGCATCACCAACCGGCTCGAAGTGGAGTTGCGCGTACCCTACGTGTACCAGCATGTGGATACGGTCAGTCGCGAGATCTTTACCGGCTCGGCCACCGACAACGCCTTCGGCTCCAGCGGCCACGGACTGGGCGACATCGAAGCCACCGCGCGCTACCAGATCAACGTGGGCGGTCCGGACAAGGCCTACTACGTGGGTTGGCTGCGCGTGAAGTCGCGCACCGGCACCGATCCGTTCCAGGTCACCACCGACTGCATCCAGCGCTGCGTGGAAAACGTGATCAACGAGGTGGACCTGCAGGCCACCGGCACCGGGCTGCCGCTGCAGCAGCCGACCGGTTCGGGCTTCTGGTCGATCCAGCCGGGCGTCACCTGGCTTTATCCGTCCGACCCGGTGGTGTTCTTCGGCAACGTGAGCTACCTGTACAACGTGGCGCGCGACAACGTGAGCCGCAAAATCCTGCTCGGCGGCACCGAATACCTGGGCAAGGTGAAGGAGGGTGACGTGGCCGATGTCAGCGTAGGCATGGGCTTGTCGCTGAACGAGAAGGCATCGATCAGCATCGGTTACGACCAGAGCTTCGTGGGCATCACCAAGGAGAACAACCAGACCGTGCCGGGTTCGGTGAAGACGGTGCTGGGTACGCTGCTGATTGGTGGTTCGTGGCGGCTCAGCGACAAACGCACCTTGAACTTCACGCTGGGCGTGGGCGTCACGCGTGATACGCCTGACGCCACGGTGACTGTGCGCGTGCCGATGATGTTCTAGGCCTCATTGGCGAACGCTTAAAGGGCAGGAGCGGCTCAGAGGCCTTCCTGCTGCATGGCGGACTTCACGCCGCTGTCTTCCAGCATGCGCTGGTGGAAGCGGGCGAGATGGTCCAGGCCGGAGAGATCCACGCCTTTGCCCTTGGCCCAGTTGATGACCACGAACAGGTAGGGGTCGGCAAAGCTGCGGGTACCGGTGAGCCAGTCCCTGTCGGTCAGCTGCGCATCCAGCCGCTCGTAGTAGCCACGCAGCCGCACCAGGGCGGTGGCGCGGAGCTGTTCCTGCTCGGCCTCGCCTTCGATGAAGCGCTCGGGACGGAACACCGGGCGGAAGGCGGGGTGCAGGTCCGAGTTGATGTAGGCCAGCCAGCGGTTCGCTTCGGCGCGACTGCGTGCGCTGCCATCGCCGCCGAGCCTGGCCTCCGGATACTTGTCGGCCAGGTAGTTGAGAATGGCCGCGTTCTCCGTGAGCACCCAGCCATCGGCTTCCTGCAACGCCGGCACCGCGCCCGACGGATTGATGCGCAGGTATTCGGGCGAGCGCAGCTCGTCGCGAGCGACGCGATGGGCCGCGTACGGCTGGCCGATCCATTCGAGGACGATGTGATCGGCCAGTGAGCAGGCGCCCGGCAGGTAGAACAGCTTCATGCGGTGAGTTTCCGGTGTGAAAAGGCCGCGCAGTGTCGCTTGCCGGTGGGCGCGGCCTCAAGCCTCGGCACGGCGCCGCGTGCGCCCATGGCGAACCAGCCAGCCACCCAGGCACACGCCCAGCACCAGCACGGCATCCAGCGTGTAGGGCGCCCATGGGTTCTGCTCGAACCAGACCGAGACCCAGTGGTCGTGCGCGATCATGCGGGCCGAGGTCCAGGCGATCGCCGCCGCGCCGATGTACACGACGATCGGGAAGCGCTCGATCAGGCGCAGGATCAGCGAGGAGCCCCACACCACCAGCGGCACGCTGATCGCCAGGCCAATGACCACCAGCAACATATGGCCCTTGGCCGCGCCGGCGATGGCCAGTACGTTGTCCAGGCCCATCAGGGCATCGGCGACGATGATGGTGCGCATGGCAGTCCAGAAGCTGCCGGCGGCGTCCACCTCGTGGGCGGGCTTGGCATCCTGCTGCAGCAACTTCCAGGCAATGGGCAGCAGTAACAGGCCACCGGCCAGCATCAGGCCCGGCAGTTCAAGCAGGTAGACCACCACGGCGGTCAGCAGCAGGCGCACCACCACGGCGCCGACGGTGCCCCACAGCACCGCCTTCTTCTGGATGCGGCGGGGGAGGTTGCGCGCAGCCAGTGCGATCACGATGGCGTTGTCGCCCGCGAGCACAAGGTCCAGCAGCACGATGGCCAGCAGGCCAGAGAGGAAGTCGGTACCAGTCAGTTCCATGGGGCAGTCTCTGCGCGTCGGACCAATGCAGCAGAGACAGACACGCGCGGCCCGTCGCTACTGCAAAAGTCTCGTTCGCGGCAGAGCCGCTGCGGCGACCGGAGCGCGGGTTGCGCTCGTGGTGACGACCACCGCAAGGACAGCCTGCAAGGCATGTCCGGAACTACTCCCTTTTGGAGTGAGTATTCGATTTATTTTCACGGCCGGTTCGCTAATTAGTCAAGTCACGCTTGTTCAGCAAACCGTTCCAGGCGGGTGAACGAGTGTCCTTTCCTTGTGCCGCGAGAATGCCCATGAGTGCACCCGACATCCGCTCCGCGAAGCGTCCGGAACCCGACCAGCCGATGGTCGATGTCGCCCGGTATGTCATCGACTATGAGATCGATTCCACCGAGGCGTACGACACGGCGCGTTACATGCTGTTGGACTCGCTGGGCACGTCCATGCTCGCGATGAAGTTTCCCGAATGCGTCAAGCACCTGGGGCCGGTGGTCCCGGGGGCGACCCTGCCGGGCGGGGCCCGCGTGCCGGGCACCAGCTACGAGCTGGATCCGGTGCAGGCCGCGTTCGCCATCGGCACCCAGATCCGCTGGCTGGACTTCAACGACACCTGGCTGGCTGCCGAATGGGGTCACCCATCCGACAACCTTGGTGCCATCCTGGCCGTGGCCGACTACCTCAGCCGCAAGGCCGAGCGCGAGGGTGGCCAGCCGATGACGGTGCGCGACGTGCTTGCATACGCCATCAAGGCTCATGAAATCCAGGGCTGCTATGCCCTCAGGAATAGTTTCAACCGTGTCGGGCAGGATCACGTCATCCTGGTGCGCCTGGCGTCCACCGCCGTCGCCACGGCCATGCTGGGCGGCACCAAAGAACAGATCATCACTGCGGTGTCGCACAGCTGGATCGACAACGGTGCCCTGCGTACCTATCGCCACGCCCCGAACACCGGCCCGCGCAAGAGCTGGGCCGCGGGCGACGCCTGCCGGCGTGCCGTGACCCACGCCATCAACGCCGTCTATCGTGGCGTGGTGGGCTATCCGTCGGCGCTCAGCGCGCACACCTGGGGCTATTACGACGTGGCCTTCAAGGGCAAGGCCTTCGAGTTCGAGCGGCCATTCGGCAGCTACGTGATGGAAAACGTGCTGTTCAAGATCAGCTTTCCGGCGGAGTTCCACGCGCAAACCGCGGTGGAGTGCGCGATGAAGCTGCATGCTGCCGTTGCCGGCAAGCTCGACCAGATCGACAAGGTCGTCATCGAGACCCAGGAAGCGGGCATGCGCATCATCGACAAGACCGGCCCGCTGGCCAACTATGCCGATCGCGACCACTGCATCCAGTACATGGTGGCCGTTCCGCTGATCTTTGGCCGGCTGACCGCCGACGATTACAACGACGAGGTCGCTGCCGATCCGCGCATCGACGCCTTGCGCGCGAAGACTGTGGTCAGTGAAAACCTGCGGTTTACCGAAGATTATTTCGATCCCGAAAAGCGCTACATCGGCAACTCCGTCCAGGTGTTTTTCAAGGATGGCAGCAGTACCGAAAAGATCTCCGTCGACTATCCGATTGGCCACCGCAAGCGCCGTGCAGAGGGCATTCCGTTGCTTCTGGAGAAGTTCGAGTCGGCGCTGCGCGGTCACCTGCCGGCGCACCGGGTGCGGACCATCCTGGACGTCACCGCGGATCCGCTCAGGATGGATGCGATGCCCATTCAGCAATTCCTTGCTCTCTTCACGCTGTAAAGACGGCGTGAGCAGAAAATGAACGGGCGTTTGGGGTCGATTTGCAATTGTTTAACTTTTGCTAAACTACTCCGCGCCCGTTTCGGGTAAATCAAGCATCAAGGTAGTGAGGTCATGATCGTGGGCTCCATAGGAGTCGGAATCCGCGACTGATGTTTTTCCCGTCTGGGGTGAACGGACGCGTACACCAATAAACGAGGAGACACCTGATGAAACGTAAGGGCTTGTACATTCTGATTGCCCTCGCCCTGGGCGGCGCCGGCGCCGTTCACGCGCAGGACAATACTGCCAGTGCCACTTCCTCTTCGACGCCGACGTCCAGCTATGACGGCCGCTGGTACATTGCGCCGACCGTGGGTGGCTACTACAACGATACCGATCGCAACACCAACAGCCGCCAGTTCTATTACGGTCTGGGTGTCGGACGTTATTTCTCGCCGAACTTCTCGCTGGACTTCTTCTTCGACCGCACCAAGCGCGACCGCGACAACTACGTCGACGGCGTGTACACGGGCGGCGGCAAGTGGGCCAACAACAATTACGGCGTCGCGGCCCGCTACTACTTCCTCGACTGGAATGCGTGGCGTCCGTACCTGCTCGGTGGTGTGATCGGCAGCTACCACCAGAACAGCAACGACAACGGTTGGGATCCTGCGGCTGAGGTCGGCCTGGGCGTGTCCAAGACGGTCACCGACAGCACCGACGTCCGCGTGGAAGCCGGCTGGCGTTACGACTGGGACGACAAGACCCAGCCGAGCAAGAACGGTTACGGCGACTGGTTCCTGGGCTTCAGCATCGTGTCGCGCATCGGTGCGCCGCCGGCTCCGCCGGCTCCGCCGCCGCCGCCGCCGGCTCCGGACTGCTCCAAGCAGTTCCGCAACGGCGTGAACCTGTGCGACAACAAGTGCCCGGATCTGCCGGAAGGCACGATCGTCGGTCCGGATGGTTGCCCGCAGAAGGTCGTGATCGACCTGCGCGGCGTGAACTTCAAGTTCGACCGTCCGAAGAAGGGCGAGAAGGATATCGCCAAGTCGCTGGCCGAGCCGACCAAGGATTCCTTGGCCATTCTCGACCAGGCGGTCGACACCCTGCAGCGCTATCCGCAGGTCAAGGTCACCGTGGCCGGCTACACCGACAGCGTGGGTACGGCGGAGTACAACCAGGGCCTGTCGGAGCGTCGTGCGAAGATCGTGTACGACTACCTGATTGGCCATGGCATCTCTGCCGACCGTCTGATTGGCCCGGTGGGTCACGGCAAGAACGACCCGATCGACACCAACGACACGGATGCCGGTCGTGCGCGCAACCGTCGTACGGAGCTGCAGGTCCAGCAGTAATCGGACTTGTCCGTGCGGTACCGAAAAGCCCGGCGCAAGCCGGGCTTTTCTTTTGTGGCGAGGCGGGGCGTCGAAAGAGGCGGGCCCGCGGTCCGTGTAGGCAACCTTGCGCGCATCGATATGTACGAATGGGCTGCGCCACGTTGAAGGAGTTTGGCTGCGCGTGTTGAGAGGTTGCACGCGTAGCGATGCAGGCGTGCGACAACACGACGGCTTATCGGCAGGCCAGCTACATCAGTCGCGCGCGTGCGCAGATATGTGTATGCAACACAAGAAGTACTGCGATGCATAAGGCGCGACATGATGTCGCATCGATGGTGTTCGCGAACAAGACATGCATTGTCTGGCTGAACCACGCCTCACTAGTACCGTCTCTCATGGCGTGCGATGGCCTTAACGGTTTTGCTACACTTCGCCGCGCTTTGGATCTTGTGACACTTTTCGATCGGGACGCAAAGCGAGGGGCGCCTTTCGTCCCTGCAAGTAGAAGTCAGTTTTGACGCGCGTTTTCCGTCTGGGGTGGAACGGACGCGAATACCAATAAATGAGGAGACACCTGATGAATCGTAAGGGCTTGTACTTCCTGATTGCCCTGGCCCTGGGCGGTGTAGGTGCGGCACACGCGCAAGACACCACTGCCGGTGCGACCACGCCGAGCTTCGACGGCCGTTGGTACATCGCTCCGACCGTGGGCGGCTACTACAACGACACCGATCGCAACACCAACAGCCGTCAGTTCTACTACGGCCTCGGCTTCGGCAAGTTCATTAACTCGTACACCTCGATCGACCTGTTCTTCGACCGCACCAAGCGTGACGTCGACAACTCGCTCGGCGGCGGTACCTGGGCGAACAACAACTACGGCGTTGCCGCTCGCTTCTACTACGGCGACTGGAACGCTTGGCGTCCGTACGCCCTCGTGGGCGTGATGGGCAGCTACCACCAGAACGCAAGCGATCGCGGCTGGGCTCCGGCTGCTGAGCTGGGCGTCGGTCTGTCCAAGACCGTCACCGACAGCACCGACGTCCGCGTGGAAGCCGGCTACCGCTACGACTGGGACGACAAGACCCAGCCGAGCCAGAACGGCTACGGCGACTGGTTCCTGGGCTTCAGCATCGTGTCGCGCTTCGGCGAACCGGCCGCTGCTCCGGCTCCGGCCCCGGCTCCGGCCCCGGTTGCTCCGGACTGCTCCAAGCAGTTCCGCAACGGCGTGAACCTGTGTGACAACAAGTGCCCGGATCTGCCGGAAGGCACGATCGTCGGTCCGGACGGCTGCCCGCAGAAGGTCGTGATCGACCTGCGCGGCGTGAACTTCAAGTTCGATCGCCCGAAGAAGGGTGAGACCGACATCAAGAAGGCGCTGGCTGAGCCGACCGCTGACTCCGTTGCCATCCTCGACCAGGCTGTCGACACCCTGCAGCGTTACCCGCAGGTCAAGGTCACCGTCGCCGGCTACACCGACTCGGTGGGTAAGGACGCGTACAACCAGGATCTGTCGGAGCGTCGCGCGAAGATCGTGTTCGACTACCTGACCGCTCATGGCATCGCTGCCGACCGCCTGATCGGCCCCATCGGTCATGGCAAGAACGACCCGATCGACAGCAACGACACGGATGCCGGCCGCGCCCGCAACCGTCGCACCGAGCTGCAGGTCCAGCAGTAATCGGATTCGTCCGAGCAGTACCGAAAAGCCCGGCGCAAGCCGGGCTTTTCTTTTGTGCGGCAGGCGCCTTGTCGCCTACCATGTGTTGCCTCGCGTGCCACTGCCTCCTGCCATGCCTCCATCCCGCCCGCCACTGCGCCACGCAGCACCACAGGCCCCACGCCACGGGCTGGCCCGCGTGCTGAGCAAGCTTGGGGTGTGTTCGCGCAGCCAGGCAGAGAAGGCGATACGTGAGGGCAGGGTGAGCGTGGATGGCAAGGTGGTGCTCGATCCCGAGCGGCCCGCCGATGCGCAGCGCCAGCGCATCCTGCTGGACAACGCGCCGGTTTCAGAATCCAGGCGCGTCTATATCGCGATCAACAAGCCACGCGGCATCGTGGTGAGCGCAGCGGACGAGCGCGGGCGCGACACCGTGTATGACCTGCTCAGGGATGCCGGCCTGCCCTGGCTGGGCCCGGTCGGGCGGCTCGACAAGGCCAGCGAGGGCCTGTTGCTGTTGAGCAACGACAGCGTGTGGGCCTCGCGGCTTACCGAACCCAGGCATCACGTGGACAAGACCTACCACGTGCAGATCAATGCGATTCCCGATCAGGCGTTGCTCGATGCGCTGCTCGACGGCGTGGTGGAGCAGGGTGAGCGTCTTGCCGCGCTCCGCGCCACGCTGCTGCGCCAGGGCGAGAAGAACGCCTGGCTGGAAATCGTGCTGGACGAGGGACGCAACCGCCACATCCGCCGCCTGCTGGAGGCGCATGGCATCGACGTGCTGCGTTTGATCCGCGTGGCTATCGGACCGTTGGCGCTCGGCGACCTGGCCAAGGGGCAGTGGCGGCATTTGAGCGCAGAGGAAGTACAAGCGCTTGCACGGGTGCATGCACCGTGAGGCCTGTCGCGCAGCGGGATTTGACCTGTGTAGGAGCGCACCCTGTGCGCGACCGGCATTGCGGTGTCGTCGCGGCACGTCCATTCGCGCACAGGATGCGCTCCTACAAGACAACGGGTGGTGCTCAGGGCACGCTGATGATTCGCGTGGCGATCAGGCGAGTTGGCCAAGGGACCGTGGCGGGATTTGAGCTGTAGGAGCGCACGCTGTGCGCGAGCGGCATTGCCACGTCATCGCTGCACGTGCTTCCGCGCACAGGGTGCGCTCCAACAAAAGAGAGCTGGCGGACGGGTTAGATCACGCCGAGCTTCTTGCCAACCTTGGTGAACGCGGCAATCGCCTGGTCCAGGTGCTCGCGCGTATGTGCCGCGCTCATCTGCGTGCGGATGCGTGCCTGGCCCTGCGGCACCACCGGATAGAAGAAGCCGGTGACGTAGATGCCCTCGTCGAGCAGCTCGGTCGCCATGGCCTGCGCCTTCTTGGCGTCGTAGATCATCACCGGCACGATCGGGTGCACGCCCGGCTTGATGTCGAAGCCGGCCTTGGTCATCTGTTCGCGGAAGTAGGCCGTGTTGGCCTTGACCTGTTCGCGCAGGTCACCGGCGGCCGACAGCATGTCGAACACCTTGATGCCGGCAGCCACCACGTGCGGTGGCAGCGAGTTGGAGAACAGGTAGGGGCGCGAGCGCTGGCGTAGCATCTCGATCACTTCGCGGTGGCCGGTGGTGAAGCCGCCCAGCGCGCCACCGAGGGCCTTGCCCAGCGTGCCGGTGATGATGTCGATCTTGTCGAGCACGCCGTTGACCTCGGCCGAGCCGCGGCCGGTGTCACCCAGGAAGCCGGTGCAATGGCATTCGTCGATGTGCACCAGCGCGTTGTACTTCTCGGCCAGCGCGGTGATCTGGTCCAGCGGCGCGATGAAGCCGTCCATCGAGAACGCGCCGTCGGTGGTGATCAGCTTGGTGCGCGCGCCCGCGGCATCGGCGGCCTGCAGCTGCTTCTCCAGGTCGGCCATGTCGCAGTTGGCGTAACGGAAGCGCTTGGCCTTGCACAGGCGGATGCCGTCGATGATCGAGGCGTGGTTGAGCGCGTCGGAGATGATCGCGTCCTCCTCGCCCAGCAGCGGCTCGAACAGGCCGCCGTTGGCGTCGAAGCAGGCGGCGTAGAGGATGGTGTCCTCGGTGCCGAAGAAGTCGGCGATCTTCTTCTCCAGTTCCTTATGCAGGTCCTGGGTGCCACAGATGAAGCGCACCGAGGCCATGCCGAAACCGTGGGTGTCCAGCGCATCCTTGGCAGCCTGGATCACTGCGGGGTGATCGGCCAGGCCCAGGTAGTTGTTGGCGCAGAAGTTGAGCACTTCCTTGCCGCTGTCCAGGCGAATCTTGGCCGACTGCGGCGAGGTGATGATGCGCTCGGCCTTGAACAGGCCCTGCTCACGGATCGATTCGAGTTCGCTGGCGAAGCGCGACTGGCCGGGGTAGCTCATGGGGAAATTCCAGCTGGGTCAAAAGGCTATTTTGAGCCCTTGGGGGCGGGCTGTGAAGGAAGGGGGCTGGAATTGGATCTTGCGGGCCTGAGCTGCCCCGGCCGCGGCTCCTGCAGGTGAGGCGGCGTGGCCTGCCTCAACCCTGGTGCAGGCCGAACTCCACGCGGGTGGTCTTGCCCTTGTCGTCGATGCCTTCGGCATTGAGCTTGGGGTCCTTCACCGCATAGCGCTTGTCGTCCAGCTTGCCCTTGAACCAGGCCTGCACTGCCTGGGCGCGGCGCTGGGCCAGGTCGCGCATGGCGCTGTCGTCGACCGGCACGTTGGTCTCCATCAGGCTGCGCATCTCGTCGGGCTCCAGCGACTTCTTCAGGCCGATGATGTTCTTGGGCTTGCCCTTGAAGTCGTCGTCCTTGTAGGCGCGCTTGAGGTATTTCTCGTATTCGTCCGGGGTCACGTTCACCGCGGCGAGGGCGGCATCGGAGGTGTCGGCGTTCTTGCCGGACTGGTCCAGCACCTTCTGCTTGCGGACCATGGTGTCCACGGTGAACTTGCGCAGGCCATCCTGATCCTTGCTGGGGTCGACGCGGCCGATGATGTCCAGGTCCAGCGAGGTCTTCTGGTTGAGCATCGCCATGATCTTGCCGAGGCGCTCCTGCGCCTGCGCGTTGAGCACGTCCGAGCCCGGGTCGAATTCCACGTAACCCAGGTCCTCGTGGTTGCCGCCGCCGAACGCCGCGCCCAGCAGGCGGAACGGTGCGGTGGCGGCCTTGGCGATCAGGTTGCCGATGGCGCGCCAGATCAAGCCGCCCATGCTGAACTGCGGATCGTCCAGTGAGCCGGATACCGGCACGTTCACGTCGATGTTGCCCTGGGTGTCCTTGAGCAGCGCCACCGCCAGCTTCACCGGCAGGTGCTTGATACCGGGACTCTCGTCGCGGTCGCCGAAGGTGAGCTGGGTGATGAAGATGTGGTTGTCGGCATTGAGCTTGCGGTTGTCCAGCATGTAGTGGACATCGACGGTGAGCTTGCCGGCGGTGATCGGATAGCCGGTGTACTTGGTCGAGTACGCGGTGAGGCGGGTCAGCTCCACTTCGTCCGCCTTGCCCTTGATGTCGAGGAAGGCCACGGGCTGCAGCGGGTTGATGCTGCCGTCGATGTCCACCGGCGAGCTGTCGTCCAGCGCGGCCTGCACCGACACGTCGGCCGGCGGGTCGCCGGGCGTGGTGCCGAACGCGCCGATCTTGCCGGTGACCTTGGTGAGGTTGGCGGTGTAGTTCGGCTTGATGAAGTTGTCGGTGTAGTTGAGCTGGCCGTTGACCAGGGTGATGCCACCCAGGTGGATATCGGCGGCTGGTGCTGCAGGTGCCGCTGCCGTGGCGGCGGTTACGGTGGCGGTGGTGGTGGTTCCGGAGGTCTGCTTCGCTGGCGTCGGCGTCGGCGTCGGCGTCGGCGTCGGCGTCGCGTCCGGGGTGCCGGGCGTTTCGGCGCGCGTCACCGAGACGGGCGCTTCCTCGGGCGTGGCCACCACGTCGGACAGGTTGATCTTGCCGTCGGCGTTGACGATCACGCGGGCATAGAACGAGGTCAGGGTGAGGTTGCCGATGCGCACGCGGGGCGTGCCGGGACCGTAATCGACATTGACGCCGGAGCCACTCAGCGTGCGCCAGCGCAGGAAATCGTCGCCGGTCAGCTTGTCCTGCACACGCACCTGCTCGAGCGCCACATTGCCGCGATAGTTGAGCTTGGGCGTGTTGCTGCGTCCGTCGAAATGCAGCTTGCCATTGCTGGTGATGCGGGCGCTGGAGATGGTGACGTTCAACGGCACGCTGATGTACGACTCGAACGGTGCGATGTCCAGCTGCTTGGTGCTGAGCTGCACGTCGGCCACGGCCGGCACCGGCTGCACCTTGCCGCTGGCGGAGAAGCTGCCCTTGCCGGCGCTGCCTTCCAGGCTGAAGGCGCGCGGCTCGTTGAGCTTGTCGCTCAGGTCGTCCATGCCGCCCTTGAGCGACTTGAGCTGGATCTTCACCGGCTTGTCGCCGGACGCCTGGTCGGTGAAGGTCACATCGGTATCGTCAAAGCCGATGTGTGCCACGCTCCAATGCCATGGTGGGCCGCTGTCGCTCGCGGCTGCCTTGCCGGTGGGCTGCTTGGCGGCAAACAGTTCGAGCAGGGTGATGCGCTTGCGCGGATCGCGCAGCACGTCCAGCGCGAGGCCGCTGGCCACCACGCTGCCCACTTCGGCCTGCCGGCTGGCGAGGTCGATCTGCTTGATGTCGAACTCGACCTTTTTCCAGGCCACTGGTGCGGTATGGCCCTTGGCCTGGGGTTCCAGTGCGAAGTCGGTGACGGTTTCGTGCGCGTCAGCCAGGTGCACGTTGAATGCCTTGCCCCAGTCCAGCTGCAACTGGCCGTTGGCGTCGAGCTTGCCCTGGGTGACGCGGGCAGCCAGGCCCTGATAGGCGATGGCCTGCAGCGGCTTCAGTTCCACCTGCTTCAGGCCGAAGTTCACGGCCATTTTGGTGGCGGCCATGTCCAGCGTGCCCTTGGCGGACAGTTCGCCGCCGAACAGCTGACCGGCCAGATCCAGCTGCGCTGGCGGGGCGGCCAGCATGCTCAGGCCGTGCACGCTGCCGTGCAGGCTGGCCAGGTCGAGCTTGTCCTGGGTGGGGTTGGTGTAATGCACCGCGCTGCCGTCGAGCAGCACCGTATCGATGCGCAGGTCCATCGGCTCGGACTTCTTGCTGGCATCGGCCGGCGGGGTGGAGGACGAGGCGGTCAGCGTGTCAAAGTTGCTGTGGCCCTGGGCGTCCAGCGCGTAATAGAGCTGGGCCTGTTCCAGCTTCACCGTGCCCAGGTGATAGCGCGAGACCAGCGGCTGCACGTCCACCAGCTGGGCATTGGCGCGCGCCAGCGAGACGAGGGCCTGTTCGTGGCTGCTGTCGAGCACGAAGTCGTCCAGCTGCAGGTTGCCGGTGAGCTGGAGCTGCGGGGTGGGCTTGGCCTGTACGAAATGCAGGTCCACCGAGCCGCTGAGCACGCCCTTGGGGACGGCCACCGGCAGCGTGGTGGGCGCGTGGCCCATGTAGCGCGCCAGATCGAGGTGGTCGAGGGTGAAGTTGATGGTGGATTCGCGCGTATCGGCGAACGGCTTGGTGTGGCCCTCCACGCGCAGCGGACTGCCGTCCACGCGCAATGCCAGCAGCGGCTGCACGAATACATCGGTGTCGCTGGGCAGGTTGGCGAGGAACGGGATGCCAAGCTCCAGCTGGTCGACATGATGGCTGGTCTTCAGCGTCTGGTCGTCGAACTGGATGTCGCCGTTGTGCACGCTAATGTTGGACAGCGCAAAGCGCGTCGGCGGTGCGTTTGGATCGGACGGCTGCGAGGTGTAGCGATCGACGATATCGCTGAAGTTGAAGCGCTGCTCGCCGGTGCGCACGATGTGGATGCGCGGATGCTGCAGGCTCAGTTCGTCCAGCACGGGCGCCAGGCGGAACACCGAGGTCCACGAGGTGTTGATCACCACCTGGTCGATGTCGACGAAGGGCGACTTGCCGTCGCTGTCGGCGATGTGCAACTGGTCGAGTTCCAGCCGCAGCGTGTAGGGATTCAGGTGGACCGCGCCGAGCGTGACCTGACGCGACAGGGCGGCGCTGGCGCGCTTTTCGATCTGGCTGCGGATGATGGGTGGCCCGGCCAGGAAGCCGAGCAGGCCGAAGATCACCAGCACGATGGCCAGGATCAGCAGCGTCTTGCGGACCCGGTGCGACCGGTACACGGCGAGGGCGCGGTCGCGTCCCGCGGCCATATGGGGGTTGCTGAAGAGATCAGCCATGCCGACGATGCTCCAATGCCATCGCGAGCCGACCGTGCAAGGCCAAGAGGCCCTGCCACTTCACAATCCCGGCGATTCTGTCGGCGCGCCCTGCACCGAGTGTACTAGGGCGACCGTGATCGAGGCACGACGCTTCCGCCGTTTTTCGCGGCGGAAGCGTCGATTATGTGATGGTTTCGTGGAAGCTCAGCCCCAGGAGCAGACGACCTTGCCGCACTTGCCGGCATCCATCAGGTCGAAGCCCTTCTGGAAATCGTCGATGTGGATCTGGTGCGTGAGCACCTTCTGCAGCGGGAAGCCGGTCAGCACCATCTGGGTCATCTTGTACCAGGTCTCGTACATGCGACGGCCGTAGATGCCCTGCAGGGTGAGGCCCTTGAAGATCACCTTGTCCCAGTCGATGCCGGCGCCCTTGGGCAGGATGCCGAGCAGGGCGATCTTGCCGCCGTGGTACATGCAGTCAAGCATGTCGTTGAAGGCGCGCGGGTTGCCGCTCATTTCCAGGCCCACGTCGAAGCCCTCCATGTGCAGGTCCTTCATCACGTCCTTCAGCGACTGGTTGGCCACGTTCACCACGCGGGTGGCGCCCATGTCCGCCGCCAGCTTCAGGCGGTAGTCGTTGATGTCGGTGACCACCACGTTGCGTGCGCCCACGTGCTTGGCGATGCCGGCGGCGATGATGCCGATGGGGCCTGCGCCGGTGATCAGCACGTCCTCGCCGATCAGGTCGAACTCCAGCGCGCAGTGCGCCGCGTTGCCGTAGGGGTCGAAGAACGCGGCCAGCTCAGACGGGATCTGGTCCGGGATCGGCCACAGGTTCGAGGCCGGCATGGTCATGTATTCGGCAAACGCGCCGTTGCGGTTCACGCCGATGCCCACCGTGTTCGGGCACAGGTGCTGGCGGCCGGCACGGCAGTTGCGGCAGTGGCCGCACACGATGTGGCCCTCAGCGGAGACGCGGTCGCCGATCTTGTAGCCGGTGACGCCCGGGCCGATCTCCACGATGCGGCCGACGAATTCGTGGCCGATGGTCAGGCCGGGCTTGATGCTGCGCTGGGACCAGTCGTCCCACTTGTAGATGTGCAGGTCGGTACCGCAGATCGCGGTTTTCTCCATCTTGATCAGCACCTCGTTGGGGCCGACCTCGGGGACGGGCACTTCTTCCATCCAGATGCCCTGCTCGGGCTTGCGCTTGACCAGGGCTTTCATCATCTGCGGCATGGGATTTCCGTGGGGAACGACAGGTAAAACGACATTATAGAAGGCCCAGCGGGGCGCCGCCTTCGTGCAGTGCAGCGTTGCCGTTCCGGCCGCCTCGTTCTAGTGTCGCAAGTTTGTGTGGCAATCGACGGGGTAGGCGAATGCGGTTGAAGACGATGGGGCTGGCGATGGTCCGCCGGCGTGGCTTCCGGGGAGCGCGGCTCCGATCGGCCTTGTTGCTGGCCTTGGCGGCGCTGCCGCTGGCTTCGCCCGCCCAGGCCCTGGCCTCTGCGCAGGGGGCTTCGACCGCCCTGCAGTTTCGGATCACCGAGGGAAACATCGAAAACGCCTTTCTGCAGGATCGCGACGTCGCGGCTCATCTGCTGCTCAACTCGGGCGAGAAGCCGCGGGTACTGGTGGCATTCCCGGCCGGGAACAGCGGCGCAGGCGTCTGGTTCGAGCCTGTCTCGGCGCCGGTGCAATGGACGCTGGGGCAGGTGCAGCCGCTGCGGCAGACCGTGGATGGCCACGCCTGGAACGGCATCGCGGCGGATGCCACCGTGATGGCCGACCAACTGGTGTTGAAGGACGCCGTGCTGGGCAGCGTGCGCGTGCTGCGCGACTATCAGCTGGGTCAGGGCTATGCGGCCCAGGTTGCGGCCACGCCGCAGATCGTCGCCCAGCCGCAGTTGGCGGAGCGCTCCGTCCGCTGGCAGCGCCAGCGCGTCGATGGGGCCCCGGGCTATGCGATCGCCCTGACCGTGGACAACGGCCGCTTCCAGCGCGAGGACGGGCGCATCGTGCTGCGGCCGGACCGCGTCGGCGAGGCGCTGCGCGTGCACATCGAGGCGAGCACCGGCGAGACGCCGCTGACGCCTTTCGCCGACCTGCTCAACAGCGACGCACAGGATGATCCGCGCAGCCGCCAGGCCCTGCAGTTCCTCAGTTACCGCGAAAAATTCCTTGCCGGGTCCTGGCGTTTCGACACGTATTTTGGGCGCGATACGCTGATGTCCCTGCGCCTGTTGATGCCGGTGCTGCAGCCGGCCGCGGTCGATGCAGGGATTGCTTCGGTGCTGGCGCGACTCTCGCCGGATGGACAGGTGGCGCATGAAGAGAGCATCGGCGAATTCGCCGTGCTGCAGCACCTGAAGGAGCAGGGCAAGGCATCGGCTGACCCCGTCTACGACTACGTGATGGTGGACGACGACTACATGCTGCCTGCGGTGGCAGCCGCGTGGCTGCTGGAGGACCCGCGCGGCCGCCAGGGCGCACAGGCCTTCCTCGGTAGTGGTGAGAACGGGCAGCGGCAGGGTGACGCGCTGGTGCGCAACCTGATGTTCGTCGCGGCCAGCAGCGAGGCGTTCGCGCGCAAGCCGGTGTACAGCAACCTGGTCGCGCTCAAGCCCGGCAGCAAGGTGGGGCAGTGGCGCGACAGCAACGAGGGTATCGGCCGCGGCCGTTATGCCTACGACGTCAATGCAGTGTGGATGCCGGCGGCCTTGCGTGCCATTGGCCAGTTTCTCGACGCCGGCCTGCTCGATCAGTACACCACGCCGGCGCAGCGCGAGCGCCTGCGTGCCGCCGCCGCGGGTGCCGGTGACTGGGAGCGCCATGCGACCGCGCTGTTCACCGTGCATCTGTCCGGAGCACAGGCGGCACGGCAGGTCAGCGACTATGCCCGGGAGATCGGCGTGTCCGACACGCCGGCAATGGCGTCGTTAAAGGGCATGCCGCTGGAGTTCCTGGCCATCGCGCTGGATGCGCAAGGCCATCCGGTGCCGGTGTTGAATTCGGACGAGGGTTTCCGGCTGTTGTTTGGCCGGCCGGATCCGGCCGTGCTGGAACGTGACGTCGGCAACCTGATGCGGCCGTTTCCGGCTGGCTTGCGCACCGAGGTCGGCATGGTGGTCGCCAACCCGGTCTACGCCAGCCACGACGTGTGGGCACGTTTCGGCAACAGCGCCTATCACGGCACGGTGATCTGGGCCTGGCAGCAAGCGGTGATGGCGGCAGGACTCAAGCGCCAGTTGGATCGGGGTGACCTCCCGGCGGTGACCCGAACCCACCTGGAGGCCGCGCAGGCCCAGTTGTGGCAGGGTATCTGCGCGGCCAATGCGGTGCGCACCTCGGAGCTGTGGTCCTGGTCGTATCGCGATGGCCACTACCACATCGCGCCGTTCGGTGCGGGTGGCGCCGACGAGGACGAGTCCAACGCCGCCCAGCTGTGGAGCACCGTGTTCCTGGCCCTGCCGCCGCCGGTCACTTGCCGCTGAGCGACGCCCATGCCCGCCGCCAACGGCGGCGGGCATGGGTTGCTGCAAGGCCGCCGTGCAGTGCAACGTTGCCGCACAGGCCCCCTTCGTTCTAATGTCGCAAGTTATTGCGATTGCGCAGGGGAAGACGAATGCGTTTCACCACGATGGGATTGGCGATGGCCATGATGTTGGCCCCGGCCGCCCAGGCCGACGAGGGTATGTGGATGCCCTCGCAACTGCCGTCGATCGGCAAGCAACTGCATGCGGCAGGATTTCAGGGTAATCCGGCCGACCTGGCCGACCTCACCAAGGCGCCGCTCAATGCGGTGGTGAAGGTGGGCGGTGCCACCGGTGCCTTCGTCAGCAATGATGGCCTGGTGCTCACCAACCACCACGTCGCCTTCGGTGTCATTCAGTACAACAGCAACGCGCAGCGCGACCTCATCCAGGATGGGTTCGTCTCGCACCAGCGTGCGGAGGAGTTGCCGGCGAACCCGGACTTCCGCCTGCGCGTCACCACGGGTTTCGACAAGGTCACCGAGCAGGTGCTGGGCGCAGCCCGCGGCAAGACCGGGCGGGCCTATTTCGATGCCGTGGATGCCACGAGCAAGGCGCTGGTCGCCGAATGCGAGCGTGAACCGGGAGTTCGCTGCAGCGTGGTCAACATGTTCTACGGCCGCGACTTTTACCTGGTGAAGCAGCTGGAGCTGCGCGACGTGCGACTGGTGTACGCGCCGCCGCGTGCCATCGGCAATTACGGCGATGAAGTGGATAACTTCGTGTGGCCACGCCACGCGGGCGACTTCACCGTGCTGCGCGCCTATGTGGGGCGCGACGGCAAGCCGGCGGACTACGCCAAGGACAACGTGCCTTACCACCCGCCGGCGCACCTGCAGGTGGCGCGCCAGGGCGTGCATGACGGCGACTTCGTGATGCTGGCCGGCTATCCGGGCATTACCTATCGCCATCGCACCGCGGCCGAGTTTGCCGATCAGGTGGAATGGCGCCTGCCCACCCATGTGCAGGTGATGCAGCAGCTGCAGGAAGTGATCGAGGAAACCGGGCGCGAAGATCGCCAGGCGGCGATTCGCTATGCCTCCCAGCTGCAATCGCTGAAGAACGGCATCAAGCGTTTCATCGGCGAACTCGATGGGCTCAAGCGCAGCGATGCGGCCACCCTTCGTCGCAAGGATGAAGAGGCCATGCTGGCATGGCTGGCGGAACAGCCTTCCGCGTCCAGCCTGCGCCCCAGGATCAACGAAGTGTTCCAGCTGATTGCCGCCGGCAATGCCACGCGTGAGCGCGACCTGCTGCTGGGCATGCTGCAGTCGCAGACCCAGCTGATGCGCTCGGCGCTGACCCTGCAGCGGCTGGCCCATGAGCGTGGCAAGCCGGATGCGGAGCGTGAGGCGGGCTATCAGCAGCGTGACGACGACCTCACGGCCGGCGTGCTGCGCCAGGTGCAGCGCCGCTACGATCCCGCGGTGGAGAAGCAGTTGCTGAGCGCATTGCTGACGCGCTACCAGAAGCTGCCCGAAGCACAGCGCCTGCCGGAATTTGATGCCGCATTCGGGCGTACGCCCGCCGAATTGAAGGCGCGGCTCGACCGCGTCTACGCGGCTACCCGCCTTGGCAACGAGGCACAGCGACTGCAGTGGCTGACGGCCGATCCGGCAGCGGTGACCAAATCGGACGATGCCTTGCTCGCCCTGGCCGGCCAACTGCAACCGGCGTTGCTGCGCGTGGAAGACCAGCGCAAGGCCCGCGAGGGCGACCTGTTGCGCCTGCGCCCGGCCTACATGGAGGCCTTGATCGCCTATCGCGAGAAACAGGGGCGCGCGGTGTACCCGGATGCCAACTCCACGTTGCGGGTGAGCTACGGCAAGGTGACACCGCTGCAGCCGCGCGATGCGGTGACTTACGAGGCGTTGACCACCACCGCCGGCATCGTGGAAAAGAACACGGGCGTGGTGCCGTTCGATGCGCCCAAGCCGCTGCTCGACGCCATCGCCAAGGGTGACTACGAAGGCTATGCGGAGCCGAAGAGCGGCGCCATGCCGGTGGACTTCCTGAGCAACCTGGACACCACCGGTGGCAACTCCGGCTCACCCGTGCTCAACGCCAAGGGTGAGCTGGTCGGCCTCAACTTCGACAGCAACTGGGAAGCGGTGAGCGCCAGCTGGATGTTCGATCCGCGCTACAAGCGGGCCATCCACGTCGACCTGCGCTACATGCGCTGGCTGATGGACAAGGTGTATCCGGCGCCCGAGCTGCTGAAGGAGCTGGGCGTTCCTGCCCACGCGGAGCGCTGAGCCGTCCGCGTGCTGCGCGCGCAGGGGCGTCGCTCCGCGAAGCTGTTGCTTCACGCCGGCTTGATCGGGGTCGGCGTGCAGTAGCTGCTCCTGTTCGCGCAGAGAGGGGTGTCATGGAACAGCCTACCGATGCCTGCTGCACCCTCGGTGCAGCCGATGAGGGCCGACGCGCCCTGCTCAAGTCCACCCTGGGGCTGGCGGCGGTGGGCGCCGTAGGTGGCCTGGCGTGGGGGTTGCCCGGTCTGTCGATCGCCGCGGCCCTGACCAGGGAGCAGCGCGATGCGATGACGCCGGACCAGGTCATTGCCATGCTCAAGGACGGCAACCAGCGCTTCCGTGACGGCAAGCTGGATACGCATGATTACCTGGCGCAGAAACGCGTCAGCGCAGCGGGGCAGTATCCGGCTGCCGCCATCCTCAGCTGCATCGACTCGCGTGCTCCGGCCGAGATCATCCTGGACGCGGGCATTGGTGACACGTTCAACGCACGCGTCGCCGGCAACATCGCCAACGACGACCTGATCGGCAGCCTGGAGTTTGCCTGCGCGCTGGCCGGCGCCAAGCTGGTGCTGGTGATGGGGCACACCGCCTGCGGTGCGATCAAGGGCGCCATCGACCACGCAAAGCTGGGCAACCTCACCGGCCTGCTCGACAAGATCAAGCCGGCGGTGGACGCCACGCAGTTCAGCGGGGATCGCAGCAGCAAGAACGATGCGTTCGTCGATGCCGTGGCGGCCACCAATGTGCGCCACACCATCACGGCGATCCGTCAGCGCAGCGAGGTGCTGGCCGGGCTTGAGCGCGACGGCAAGATCAAGATCGTGGGCGCGATGTATCACCTCGTAGGCGGCCAGGTCGAGTTCTACGCCTAACGCGGTGTTGAAGCAGCGCACTCCGTGCGCGAAAAGCCCGCGGAGTAGCAGCGCGGGAAAGATCGCGCTGCGCGCACACTGCCGACGAGCACCCGGCGCATGTTGATAGAATGTCTGGATGCCGATCGATCAGCGCCCATTTGCCGTGTTCCTGATGGGCCCGACCGCATCGGGCAAGACCGCGCTTGCCTGCGCGCTCAGCGACGTGTTCCCGCTCGACCTGGTCAGCGTCGACTCGGCGCTGGTCTATCGCGGCATGGATATCGGCACCGCCAAGCCGGATGCGGTCACGCTGGCGCGTTATCCGCATCGATTGATCGACCTGCGCGATCCCGCCGAACCTTATTCCGCCGCGGACTTCCGTGGCGACGCCATGGCTGCGATGCAAGAGATCACGGCGCAGGGCAGGGTGCCGCTGCTGGTGGGCGGCACGGGTCTGTATTTCCGCGCCTTGCAGCAGGGCCTGTCGCAACTGCCCGAGGCGGATGCGCGGATTCGCGAGCGGCTGACTGCCGAAGCGAGCCAACTCGGCTGGCCCGCCTTGCATGAGCGGCTGCGGGCGCTGGATGCCGCCGCCGCGGCGCGCATCGGGCCCAACGACGCGCAGCGCATCCAGCGCGCACTTGAAGTGATTGAACTTACCGGTCGTCCGCTGTCGGAGCAGCAGCAGCAGGGCGGGCTGGGCCAGCGTTTCCCCTGGCGTGTGCTGAAGCTGGCGCTGCTGCCGGCCGATCGTGCGCCCCTGCATGCGCGTATCGCCCAGCGCTTCGACACGATGATCGCCGATGGCCTGCTGGATGAAGTGCGGGCGCTGCGCGAGCGTGGCGACCTGTACGCCGACCTTCCGGCCATCCGTGCGGTGGGCTATCGCCAGGCGTGGGAGCATCTGGACGGCCAGACGGATGCCGCGACGTTCCGTGACCGCGGGGTCTTCGCCACGCGCCAGCTGGCCAAGCGCCAGATCACATGGTTGCGCAGCGAGTTGGACGCCCGTGTGCTGGACCCCGAGCAGCCTGGCCTGCAGGCTCGCGCCGACGACGCCTTGCGGCTGTTTCTGGCGGGTCGTGCGTAACGGGGAGGCTGCGTTTTTTAAACGTCTTCTTCACACATGCGCAACGTGTGCATTTGCTCTTTCATCAACGATTTAAAAGTGGTTAATATTCCTCAAAACTTGGGCCGGGGCGCCTCGTGCGTCTTTTCTCCGGCCCGTCCGTATGCGAGGGGAGAAGAACAAATGTCCAAAGGGCAATCACTGCAAGACCCGTTTCTGAATGCACTGCGCCGGGAGCGCGTTCCGGTGGCAATCTACCTGGTCAACGGCATCAAGCTGCAGGGCACCATCGAGTCCTTCGACCAGTTCGTTGTGCTGCTGCGCAACCAGGTCAGCCAGATGGTCTACAAGCACGCCATCTCCACCGTAGTGCCCAGCCGCAACGTCCGTGTGGGCAATGGCCATGAAGGCCACGGCGACGCCTCGATCGGGTCCACCGACACCGAAGGTTGATTCGGCCGACCTGTCGACCCATGTGAGTGGTGAGACTGCCTGGCCCGGCGACCCGCTGCGGCCGGGCAGGGTCCCGGCATACACTTTCCCACTCCAGCCATGCCCCCGGGCTAGCCGCCGGCGGCATGGCGTCCCCATACAGGTCTTCCCAACCACGTGTTTGATCGTCAAAAGAAAGGCGAGCGAGCCGTCCTTGTCCTCCCGCAGTCGCGGGGCGATGGTGACGCAGCCCGCCGTGCCGAAGAGTTCGCCGAGCTGACGCGCTCGGCCGGCGCCGAGATCCTGGGCACCATCACCGCCCGAATCGACGTGCCCAATCCCCGCTATTACATCGGTACCGGCAAGGCCGACGAAGTGGCCGAGGCTGCCCGTGCGCTCGGCGCCGACCTGGTGCTGATCGACCACCTGCTGTCGCCGGTGCAGGAGCGCAACCTCGAGAAGCTGCTCAACATCCGCGTGGTGGATCGTGCCGGCCTGATCCTGGACATCTTCGCCCAGCGTGCGCGATCCCACGAAGGCAAGCTGGAAGTGGAGCTGGCCCAGCTCAAGCACCTGGCGACCCGTCTGGTGCGCGGCTGGACCCACCTGGACGCCCAGCGCGGCGGTGCCATCGGCAACCGCGGCCCGGGCGAAACCCAGCTGGAAACCGACCGCCGCCTGCTCGCCGAGCGAGTGAAGATGCTCAGCAAGCGCCTGGAGAAGGTGCAGACGCAACGCGTGCAGCAGCGCCGCGCGCGCCTGCGCAACACGGTGCCGCGCGTGGCCTTGGTCGGCTACACCAATGCCGGCAAGTCCACCTTGTTCAACGTGCTGACCGAAGGCGAGGTGTTTGCCGCCGACCTGCTGTTCGCCACGTTGGACCCGACGGTGCGCAAGCTCGACGGCCTTTCCTGCGGTCCGGCAGTGCTGGCCGACACGGTGGGTTTCGTGCGCGAGCTGCCGCACGACCTGGTGGCGGCCTTCCGCGGCACCCTCGCCGAGGCCCGTGATGCCGACCTGCTGCTGCACGTCAGCGACGCGGCAGACGAGGAGCGCGAGCGGCTGGCGCGCGTGGTCGACGAGGTGCTCGACGAGATCGACGCCGGTGACCTGCCGCAGTTGCGCGTGATGAACAAGATCGACCTGGCCGGTCTGGAGCCGCGCATCGACCGAGATGACCAAGGCCGCCCCACCACCGTCTGGCTGTCTGCCGCCACCGGGCGGGGCCTGGACCTGCTGAGGCAGGCGCTGGGTGAACTGCTGGGGGGCGATCGCGTGCAGTCGGAGCTGCGCCTGCCGTTGTCCGCCGGTCGCCTGCACGCACGGCTGAAGGCAGCCGGGGCCATTGCGGGAGAGGAAGTGGACGAGGATGGCTGGCGCCTGACCATCGACGCCCCCCGCAGCGTGATCGCGCCCCTCAGTGGCGGCAGCGCGGTCGAGGCGGCCCTGTTGCGGGACCTGCTCGGCACCGAGGAAGAGCAAGCCCTGTAGCCGCGTACCCTGTGCGTGACCGGCCCGGCGCCCAGGCGAAGTCCACGCCGCAGATCCGAAGCCGTTTGTGTGCAGGGGCCGCTCCGGCAGGGCCGATTCCGGGGCAGGGGGGCAATCCCTGGTCCGGCTCTGATAGAATGGTCGCCGTTTGTGCGGCCTCTCCGTGCCTCGGCGGCACACTTGCCACGACACGCCCTCGCCACCATGTCCAAACCCGTTCAACGCGTTTTCCGGCCAATGTTGCCGGCCTCCCAGCGGCCTCAAGGAGACTGACCATGGCCTGGAACGAACCCGGAAACGGGCAGCGCGACCCCTGGGGCAAGAATCGCCCGCCCGGCGGCAAGTCGGGGCTGGATGACATCATCAAGCAGCTGCGCGGTCGACTTGGCCGCCTGGGTGGC
Source organism: Dyella sp. C9 (assembly GCF_003332825.1). GTDB lineage: Bacteria > Pseudomonadota > Gammaproteobacteria > Xanthomonadales > Rhodanobacteraceae > Dyella. Next base: position 195,380 of record NZ_QIRF01000001.1, read on the forward strand.
ACTGGCAGCGGCGGCCTGTTCACCATCGTGCTGGCCTTTGCGCTGGTGTGGCTGGCCTACAGCAGTTGCACCATCGTGGATGCACGCCAGGCCGGCGTCGTGCTGCGTTTCGGCAAGTACGCACGTACCTTGCCGCCCGGCTTCCACCTCAAGTTGCCCGGCCCCATCGAAACCGTGACCAAGGTCGGCACCACCGAGATCCGTTCGGTGTCGGACAAGGTACGCATGCTGACCAGTGACGAGAACATCATCACGGTCGACTTCAACGTGCAGTATCAGGTCTCCGATGCCCGCAAATACCTGTTCTCGCTGAGCGGCCCGCCGGAAGACACCCTGCGCCAGGCTGCCGAGGCCGCGGTGCGCACGGTGGTGGGCGCCAACGTGATGGACAACATCCTCACCAGCCAGAACGAACCCGCGCCCGGTTCGGCCCCGGCCCCGGCCAGCAGCGTCGCGACCGCCTCGTCCAGCCCTGCGCCGGCCTCGTCCGTGGCCACCGCCGCGGCAACCCCGGCTCATGCGGCTGCCGCGCAGACGCGCGACACCCTGCAGCAGCAGACGCGCGAAATCCTGCAGGCGACGCTCAACGAATACGATGCCGGCCTGGTGGTTACCGACGTGAGCTTCCAGAACGTCGCGCCGCCGCAGGAAGTGAAGGATGCCTTCGACGACGTCAACGCCGCGCGCGAAGACAAGCAGGGCACCGAGAACAACGCCCGCGCCTACGCCAGCCAGGGGGTGCCGGTGGCGCGCGGCGATGCCTCGCGCATCCTGGCCGAGGCGCAGGGCTACAACGCCCAGCGCGTGGCCCTCGCCACCGGTGACGCCGCGCGCTTCAATCTCATCCTCAAGGAATACAAGGCTGCGCCGGACGTCACCCGCCGACGCCTGTGGCTGGAAACGGTCGAGGACGTGATGTCGAACAATCCCAAGGTGCTGGACGGTTCCGGCGGCCGCAACATGATCTACCTGCCGCTGGATCGTGCCACCGGCAAGGACGTGCCGGGCGTGGGCGCGGTGATGCAGTCCGCGGGCAATGACAGCCTGGCCGGCAAGGAGAAGCAGCCATGAAGTTCGCCACTGGCGTCATTGCCGTGCTGCTGGTGCTGATCGGCTTCAACAGCCTGTTCGTGGTGCACGAGGGCCAGACCGCGCTGGTGCTGCAGTTCGGTCGCATCGTGCGTACCGGCGACAAGCCGGGTCTGCATGCCAAGCTGCCGTTCGTGCAGCAGGTGATGACCTTCGACAACCGCATCCTCACCCTCGAAGCCCCGCCGGAGCGCTACTTCACCTCGGAGAAGAAGAGCGTCAACGTCGACTTCTACGTGAAGTGGCGCATCGCGGACAACGCGGCCTACTACCGCGCCACCGCTGGCGACGAGCTGCAGGCGGCTGCGCGCCTCACCCCGCTGGTGAAGGACGCGCTGCGCTTCGAATTCAACGGCCGTACCCTGCAGGAGCTGGTCTCTGCCGGTCGCAAGGACATCACCGAGCGGGTGCGCAAGCAGACCGACCTGGCGGCCAGCAAGAACCTCGGCATCACCGTGGTGGACGTGCGCATCAAGCGCATTGACCTGCCGGACGAAGTGAGCGAGTCGGTCTACAAGCGCATGCGCGCCGAGCGCGCCCAGCTGGCCAACGAGCTGCGCTTCACCGGCCAGCAGGAGGCCGAGACCATCAAGGCGGATGCCGATCGCCAGGCCCAGGTCATCAAGGCTGAGGCCGAGCGCGACGCCGCCAAGGTGCGTGGCGAGGGCGATGCCCAGGCCGCGGCCATCTACGCGCAGGCCTATGGGCAGGATCCGGAGTTCTTCGCGTTTTATCGAAGCCTGGCGGCGTACCGTAAGTCGTTCCAGGACGGCAAGGGCGTGCTGGTGCTCAAGCCAGACTCGGAGTTCCTGAAGTATTTCAACGACGGCGCCTCGTCGAAGCACTGAGAGGCGGGCGATGTCGCGTGAGCTGGTGGCGGCACTGTGCCTGGTGCTGGTGATCGAAGGGCTGGTGTTGTTTGCCGCGCCGCGCAGTTGGCAGGCCACCATGCGCGAGGCGGTGAAGCTGAGCCCGCGCACGCTGCGCCTGTGCGGCGCGGTGGCCATCGGCATCGGGCTGGTGGCGCTGCAACTGATGCATTGAGTTAATGCGGTGGATGGGCCGCTCAAAACCATCGGGATTTCCAACGAAGCTTCACCGTCGTCCCTGCGCAGGCAGGGACCCAATGGCTCCAAAGGCGCTGGATTACCGCATGCGCGGGAACGACGAGACGGAACTTCGAACTCCTTAGCCCCTCGGGGCACCACATTCTTCAAATTGACGAGAGCAACATCATCATGGGCAAGTCAGTAGTCATCCTTGGTGCGCAGTGGGGCGACGAAGGCAAGGGCAAGATCGTCGACCTGCTGACCGAGCAGGTCAAAGCCGTGGCGCGTTTCCAGGGCGGCCACAACGCGGGCCACACACTGGTGATCGGCGGCAAGAAGACCGTGCTGCACCTGATTCCCTCGGGTATCCTGCGTGACGACGCGCTGTGCCTGATCGGCAATGGCGTGGTGCTGTCGCCGCAGGCGCTCAAGCAGGAAATCGAAGAGCTGGAAGCGCAGGGCGTGGAAGTGCGTTCGCGCCTGAAGATCAGCCCGGCCACGCCGCTGATCATGCCGTACCACATTGCCGTGGATAAGGCCCGCGAGGCCGCCGCCGGCAAGTCGGCGATCGGCACCACCGGCCGCGGTATCGGCCCGGCTTATGAAGACAAGGTGGCCCGTCGCAGCGTGCGCGTGGCCGACCTGATGTACCCGCACGAGCTGCCGGAGAAGATCAAGGCGGCGGTGGAGTACCACAACTTCATCCTCACCCAGTGGCTGAAGGCCGAGCCGGTCGAGTACCAGCAGGTGCTGGACGATGCGCTGGCCTATGGCGAGTTCATCCGCCCGATGGTCGACGACGTCGCCACCATCCTGCACGACGTGCGCAAGGAAGGCGGCCACATTCTGTATGAGGGCGCGCAGGGCGCGCTGCTCGACATCGACCACGGCACCTATCCGTACGTGACCTCGTCCAACACCACCGTGGGCGGCGCACTGGCCGGCACCGGCGTGGGCGCGGGCGACATCGACTACGTGCTGGGCATCTGCAAGGCCTATGCAACGCGCGTGGGCGGCGGTCCGTTCCCCACCGAGCTCAACGACGAGATGGGCGAGCGCCTGCGCAAGGTCGGCAACGAGTTCGGTGCCAGCACCGGCCGTCCGCGGCGTTGTGGCTGGATCGACCTGGTTGCGCTCAAGCGCGCCGTGCAGATCAACGGCATCAACGGCCTGGCCATCACCAAGCTCGACGTGCTCGACGGCCTGCCGAGCATCAAGGTCTGCATTGCCTATGAGTACCGCGGCAAGCGCCGCGAACTGGCGCCGCTGGACGCCGATGGCTGGGCCGAGTGCAAGCCGGTGTACCTGGAGTTCCCGGGTTGGGACGAATCCACCGCGGGCATCCGTGAGTGGGACAAGCTGCCGCCGGCCGCCCGCGCCTACCTGCGTGCGGTGGAAGAGCTCTCCGGCTGCAAGCTGTCGCTGGTGGCCACCGGTGCCGACCGCGACGACACCATCGTGCTGGACGACCCGTTCGCCTGATCAGGCGAGCCTAAGCCCGGACCACAAAAGCCCCGCCCTGTGCGGGGCTTTTTGTTGCGCCGCTCAGGGCCTGTAGGAGCGCACCCTGTGCGCGACCAGCGAGAGCCCGGTCGCGCACAGGGCGCGCTCCTACAGGGAGCCGGAAGGCCCCATGACTTTCGGCCATATCAAGCCGCATCACTCGTGCCGCAAGATCGAGGTGTTTTGCATCCATTAGGGCCGGCCTTGGCCCACCAAAGAGGGGATACAACATGCGTACTCGTCTGGCTTCCGCCCTGGCGCTGGCACTGGCTGGCGTGAGCTTTACCGGAGCCGTCCTGGCGGTCGATTCGGCACCCACGGCACAGACCACTACCCAGCTGCCGCGCGCCGTGCGCCCGTCGCACTACGCCGTGTCGATCACGCCGCATGCGTCCACGCTGAGCTTCGACGGCAAGGTGACGGTGGACGTGGAAGTGCTCACGCCCACCAACAGCATCACGCTCAATGCCATCGACATGAGCTTCAGCAAGGTGGAGCTGGCGGCCGGCAAGGGCAGCGCGGCGCTGCAGCCGAAGGTGAGCACGGACAACGATGCGCAGACCGCCACCTTCACCTTCGACAAGCCGATCGCCAAGGGCAAGTACCAGCTGTCGATGACCTACACCGGCAAGATCGGCACCCAGGCCAATGGCCTGTTCGCCATCGACTACGACAGCAAGGCCGGCAAGAGGCGCGCGCTGTACACCCAGTTCGAGAACTCCGACGCCCGTCGCTTCATCCCGTCGTGGGACGAGCCCAACTACAAGGCCACCTTCGACCTCGATGTGACGGTTCCCGCCGGTGACATGGCGGTGAGCAACATGCCGGTGGCCTCGACGGCCGACGCCGGCAACGGCCTCTCGCACATCACCTTCAAGACCTCGCCCAAGATGTCCACCTACCTGCTGTTCTTCGGCACGGGTGAGTTCGACCGCATCACCACCAGCTCCGAAGGGGTGGAGATCGGCGTGGTGACGCAGAAGGGCCTGACCTCGCAGGCTGCTTTCACGCTGGAATCGGGCAAGGCGGTGCTGAAGGAATACAACGACTACTTCGGCGTGCCGTACCCGCTGCCCAAGCTGGACAACGTGGCCTCGCCGGGCAGCAGCCAGTTCTTCTCCGCGATGGAGAACTGGGGGGCCATCTATACCTTCGAATACGCGCTGCTGCTCGATCCGTCCATCTCCACCCAGTCGGACAAGCAGGAAGTGTTCAATACCGCCGCGCACGAAATGGCGCACCAGTGGTTCGGCGACCTGGTGACCATGCGCTGGTGGGATGACTTGTGGCTCAACGAAGGCTTCGCCTCGTGGATGGCCTCGCGCACCACCGATCGCCTGCATCCGGAGTGGAATACCAAGCTCGATGCGGTTGGCATTCGCGAAGGCGCCATGTCCCGCGACGCCGTGGTTACCACGCATCCGGTGGTGCAGCACGTGGAAACGGTGGACCAGGCCAGCCAGGCGTTCGACTCCATCACTTACTCCAAGGGCGAGTCGGTGATCCGCATGCTGGAAGCCTACGTGGGTGAGGATGCTTGGCGCACCGGCGTGCGCAATTACATCAAGGCCCACGCCTACGGCAACACGGTGTCCGACGACCTGTGGCATGCCATGGATGCGGCCGCACCCGGCAAGCAGGTCACCACCATTGCGCACGACTTCACGCTGCAGCCGGGCATTCCACTGATCCGCGTGGAAGCGGCCACCTGCAGCAACAACACCACCACGCTCAAGCTGACCCAGGGCGAGTTCACCAAGGATCGCCCGAACAAGCAGCCGCTGCACTGGCACGTGCCGGTGATCGCACAGACGGTCGACGGCAAGGCGGTAAATACCATCGTCGACGGCCAGGCTTCGCTGAACGTGCCGGGTTGCGGCACGGTCTTGGTGAACGCAGGGCAGAGCGGCTACTACCGCACGCTGTACGCGCCGACGCAGTTTGCCGAGATCAAGGACGGCTTCACCAAATTCGCCCCGATCGACCAGCTTGGCGTAATGAGTGACGCCTGGGCGCTCGGAATGGCGGGCCTGCAGCCGGCCTCGGACTTCCTCGACCTGGCCAAGGCCACGCCGGCCGATGCCGACCCGCAGATCTGGGACGAGATTGCCGGCAGCTTCTCCGCGCTCGACCAGTACTACCGCGGCGATGCCAAGCGGCAGGCAGCGCTCCGCGCGTTCGCGATCAAGCGCTTGTCGCCGGTGTTTGCCCGCGTCGGCTGGGACGCCAAGCCCGACGAAAGCGTGCCCACCACCATCCTGCGCAGCCACCTGATCAGCGTGCTGGGCGGCCTGGGCGACACGACCATCATCAATGAAGCGCGTCGTCGCTATGCCGCGCAGGACACCGATCCGAAGGCCGTGCCGGCCGAGCTGCGCAAGACCATCCTGGCGGTGGTCACCAGCCACGCCGACGCCGCTACCTGGGACAAGCTGCATGCCGCCGCCAAGGCGGAGAAGAGCCCGATGGTGAAGGATCGCCTGTACGCCCAGCTTGCCTCGGTGGAAGACGAGGCCCTGGCCAAGCGTGCGCTCGACCTCGCGTTGACGGACGAACCCGGCGCCACCAACAGCGCTGGCATGATCCGTATCGTCTCGCGCCTGCATCCGGAGCTGGCCTTCGACTTCGCAATGGCTCATCGCGAGCAGATCGACAAGGTCGTCGACGGCAGCTCGCGCAGCCGCTACTACCCGACGCTGGGCACCAGCTCGTTCAACCCGGCCATGATCGACAAGATCAACGCCTACGCGAACGCCTACCTGGCTGCCGGCTCGCGTCGCGACGCCGAAACCGCCGTGGCCAACATCAAGTACCGCATCATGGTCCGCAACGAGCGCCTGCCCGCGGTGGATGCCTGGCTGGTCAAGACCGGCGGCTGATCGCCACTAGCCGTCAAAGCCCCAAGAAGCCCTCTCCCCATGGCGACTCGAAGGTAGTCTCTGTGGGAGAGAGGGGTTGGGGTGAGGGTGCGGGGCTTGCGTGGCCTTCAACGCATTCGCTTCGACCGCACCCTCATCCGCTGCGACCGAAGGAAGTCCCCGTGGAACCGGCACCTTCTCCCGGCGGGAGAAGGATTCCGCTGGTGGAGCCTTTGCTAGCCCCTCTCCCCTGCGGCGACCCGAAGGTAGTCCCTGGGGGAGAGGGAAGGAGGGTACGGACTTGCCACGCCCTTGAATCGTCAACACAACCCCGGGGCGACGCGACTCATCGCCCCGGGGCCATCACGCTTACCGCCCCAGATCCTTCAGAAACTCCTTGGTGTACTGCAGCGGCGTGCTGGTGCTTACCGAATTACACGTCGGCGAGGCGGTGGTCTGGCTACACGGCGTGTCGCGATCCAGTGACCAGAAGTGGATGCCGGCAAGGCCGTTGCTCACCGCATAGCTGGTGACGGTGTCGGCATTGGTGATGGTGAAGTTCTCGCTGGAAACATCGTTCACGCCGATCATCGGGGTCAGTTCGATCTTGCTGGCCGGGATGCCGTAGGTGTGCTCCAGGTTCAGCGCGGCCTGGATGGCCGTCTGGCCCATGTCGCACGCACCGTTGGAGACCACGCACACGCTGGCACTCGGCGAGCCGTAGTCCATCGTCATCAGGTTGATGGTGTAGTTGGTGAGGCTGGAGGCGAGGATAGCCTTCACTACTTCATCGCCCAGGCTGTTCACGCCGCCATAGCTGCCATCGGATGCACCCAACGTGGCGATGGTGAACGAGAAGCGCAGGTTCGGGTACAGCGACTGACCGTAGGCCGCTGCCGCGACGAGGTTGGTGATGTCGCTCTGGCTCTGGCCACCCTCGATGTCGAAGTCCACGCCCACCAGCTGTGCCGACATGTAGCGGGTCAGGAAGGCGGCGAAGTTGGCAGTGCTGCCGCAGGTGAACGTACCCGCCTGGCCGCCAGTGGAAATGACGTAGGGCAGGCCGGCGCTGGACAAGGCCGAGATGTTCGCCGTCGCAAAACTCGCGCCCGGCACGCCACCCCAGTTTTCACTGCCGCACTCGCCAGTGGCGAAGGCGAGAGTGATCGCGCTGAGGTCGGGCACATAGCCTGAATACAGGCTGCCGCTGCCCACCACCGGGATGGCCGAGCCGGTTGCGGCCGCACTCTGCATCACGTCGGTGTTCCAGTTGAGGTTGATGGTCACGTCCTTGTACGGACTGAACAGAAGGTTGGAGCCGGTGCCGGGTGGATTGGTGGTGCCGCTGCCCGAGCCGCTGCCGGAGCCGCTGCCGCTACCCGAACTGCTGCCCGAGCCGGAGCTACTGCCGCTGCCACTGCCCGAACTGCTGCCGGTGCAGGAGCCTTCGGATGTCCACGGCTCACCCGTGCCGGTAGCGCCACTGTTCGTGGCCGGGTCATTGCCTTGCGTCCACCAGTTGGCGACGTAGTTGATGCCGTTCTCGCTGACCACCGCGCCGGCGTTGTATGCCGTGCTCGAACTCCACGCTGCAGCGCAGGTGCCGCCCGAACTGCTTCCACTGCTGCCGCTGCTCGTGCTGCCGCTACTACCGCTGGAACTGCTGCTGCACGCGCCTTCCGATGTCCACGGCTCGCCCGAGCCGGTGGCGCCACTGTTGGTGGCCGGATCGTTGCCCTGGGTCCACCAGTTGGCGACATAGTTGATGCCGTTCTCGCTCACCACGGCGCCGCCGCTGTAGGCCGTAGTGGAACTCCATGCCGCCGCGCAGGTAGTCGTGCTTTGCGCATGCACCACCTGCACCGGGGCCAGGGTCATCAGGCTCATCGCCATTGCGCCGCCCGCCGTACTCAGCAGGGCATGCAGCGCCGTACGTACAGACATCACCGACTGCTTCACTCGCATAGGGGTTCTCCTGTGGCAATGCATCGTCGTGGTGAATGTTCGAGACGACTGGCCGATTCCCGCTGGCCGTCAGGGGCATGCGTTCCAGCAAATCCTGTTCGCCACGGCATCGGCCCTGGCTGGAGCGCTGTCGTCTATGTGTCCCGTAGATGACAACGTTGTCTGCAATGACTCGCAAAAACTGTGACGATCGCCGTGAAAATGGCCGCGTGTAATTGCGTTCTGGGCGGCCGGCCCTTCCGTGCAACGCCGCGTTTTTATGCTGCGATGCATCGATAAATCAATGGTTTGCTGATAATCAACCGAATAGGCCGATGTTGCGACGCATCGATCGAGGGGCGTCGCGCCCCGCGCCTATGGATTTGCGATTGGCCGGAATGACAACGTTATCCATGGTTACCCTGGCATGATCCCCGGCCGGCCTGCCCATTCGGCGTGATGTCGAATGCCCCGACGAACTGCCATCCGCCCATCGGCAAGAGTGGGCCGGGTGGTCATCGATGCCACTGTTCGTCGCCACAGTCCGCAATTGATGCAGGCGGCCATGGCTGCGTCATCTTCCCCAAGGTCTTTTCAGGCTTTTCTTAGTCCATCGCGTACGGCCGCACACTACGCTCGCCGTGGCCATCGAGCCTGCGGGAACCGTCTCTACCCCCTTTCGAGCGGGCCCGCAGCGCTGGATGGCGCTCGTATCACATCGACGCAGTGGCGCTGGCCTTCCTTCGGTCGCGCGCATCGGCTCCCCTGGGGGCGCCTTTCAATGGAGGCTCATGACACGGACGTCCTCACCCGGGCGATGAGGCGTCCCGGCTTTTTGCACACGGGCACCATTGGCCAGTGCGCTGTCAGTGGACAGCGGCAACCAGGAGTGGCTACGGCAGTGCGGAAGGGAGCGGGCACTGTTTCCTGTTGGGTGGTTCTCTTTAACCATGGAATGGGGACGTTCATGAAGAAACAAATCGGTCCAGTCATGGTGGTACTGCTCGCCGGATGCGCTACAACGCACGGTACCTACAGGTCGTCCGTGGTTGATGCGAGTGGCAAAGATCTGGCGCCGGGCATTGCACTGACGGCTACCGGATCAGGCATCTATGCCGCAAGGAATGGCATGTGTGCAGCGAATCCCGGTGCGACGGTTCAGATCATCGATATCCAGACCGGGACGCCCTTGGCTGGTGAGAGTCCGTATACCTGCCGCAAATAGATTTGCGGGCAAGAAAAAGGGCTCCGCACGCGGAGCCCTTTTTTTGCACCTTGGAGCTGACGCTTACGCGACGTTCGGCTCGCTGAAAGCTTCGATTTCGCCCTTGAAGGCTTCCACCGGCACGCAGCTGCAGAACACGTTCTTGTCGCCGTAGACGTTGTCCACGCGGGCCACCGGCGACCAGTACTTCTGGTACTTCAGGCTGGGCAGCGGGAAGGCGGCCAGTTCGCGGGTGTAGGCGTGCTTCCATTCGGAAGCGGACACCATCAGCGCGGTGTGCGGGGCGTGCTTGAGCGGGTTGTCTTCGCGGTCCAGCTTGCCGGCTTCGATGGCGCGGATTTCGTTGCGGATCTGGATCATCGCGTCGATGAAGCGGTCCAGTTCGTACAGCGATTCGCTTTCGGTCGGCTCGACCATCAGCGTGCCGGCGACCGGGAAGCTCAGCGTCGGCGCGTGGAAGCCGAAGTCGATCAGGCGCTTGGCGACGTCCTCGGCACCGATGCCGGTGGTGTCCTTGATCGGGCGCACGTCGAGGATGCACTCATGGGCTACCAGGCCGTTACGGCCGGTGTAGAGCGTCTCGTAGTGATCCGCCAGGCGCTTGGCGACGTAGTTGGCATTGAGCAGGGCCACCTGGGTGGCGCGGCGCAGGCCGGCGTTGCCCATCATGGTGATGTACATCCAGCTGATCGGCAGGATCGAGGCCGAGCCGAAGCTGGCGGCGCTGACCATGCCCACTTCGCCTTCGCCGCCGAAGGTACGCGGGAGGAAGGGAGCAAGATGCGATTTCACCGCGCACGGGCCGACGCCCGGGCCGCCACCGCCGTGCGGGATGCAGAAGGTCTTGTGCAGGTTGAGGTGCGAGACGTCCGAGCCCCACTTGCCCGGCTTGGCCACGCCGACCAGCGCGTTCATGTTGGCGCCGTCGGTGTACACCTGGCCGCCGTGCGCGTGCACGATCTCGCAGATCTGGACGATGTCTTCCTCGAACACGCCGTGCGTGGACGGGTAGGTGATCATCAGCGCGGCGAGGCGCTCACTGAACTTCTCGGCGGCGCGCTTGATGTCCTCGACGTCCACGTTGCCGTTGGCGTCGCACTTGGTCACCACCACCTGCATGCCGCACATCTGCGCGGAGGCGGGGTTGGTGCCGTGGGCCGATTCGGGGATCAGGCAGATGTCGCGATGGCCTTCGCCACGCGAACGGTGATAGGCGCGGATGGCGAGCAGGCCGGCGTACTCACCCTGTGCACCGGAGTTCGGCTGCAGGCTGACGGCGTCGTAGCCGGTGCACTCCACCAGCATCGCTTCCAGCTCGTCGATGAGCTGCTTGTAGCCGGTGGCCTGGTCGGCCGGGGCCAGCGGATGGATGTTGGCGAATTCCGGCCACGTCACCGGGATCATCTCGGCGGTGGCGTTGAGCTTCATGGTGCAGCTGCCCAGCGGGATCATGGTGCGATCCATCGCCAGGTCCTTGTCGGCCAGCGAGCGCATGTAGCGCAGCAGCTCGTGCTCGCTGTGATGCGTGTTGAAGGCCGGGTGGGTGAGGAAGCTGGTCTTGCGCACCAGCTGCGGCGGCAGCGCGTCGTGCACGCTGGCGTCGAGGGCATCGATGTCGGCGATCTTGGCGCCGAACACTTCAGCCAGCGCGATAACGTCGGCGCGCGTGGTGGTTTCATCGAGGCTGACGCCGACGCTGTTGGCGTCGATCGCGCGCAGGTTGAAGCCGGCGGCGCGTGCCTTGGCATGCAGGGAGGTGGCGTCCACGCCGGTGACGTGCAGCGTATCGAAGAAGTGCGTGTTGGCGGCGACGCCAGCCTGGCGCAGCGCCACGAACAGGATCGATGCCAGGCGATGCACACGGCGGGCGATGCGGGTGAGGCCTTCCGGACCGTGGTACACGGCGTACATGCTGGCCATCACGGCCAGCAGCACCTGCGCGGTACAGATGTTGGAGGTGGCCTTCTCGCGGCGGATGTGCTGCTCGCGGGTCTGCAGGGTGAGGCGGTAGGCCGGCTTGCCTTCGGCGTCGATGGAGACGCCGATCAGGCGGCCCGGCATCGAGCGCTTGTAGCTGTCGCGGCAGGCCATGAAGGCGGCATGCGGGCCGCCGAAGCCGAACGGCACGCCGAAGCGCTGGGTGTTGCCCACCACGATGTCGGCGCCCCATTCGCCCGGCGCGGCGATCAGGGTGAGGGCGAGCAGGTCGGTGGCCACGCAGACCACGCCGTGGCGCGCATGAACCGCGTCGGCCAGGGCCTGGTAGTCGTTGATCTGGCCGAAGGTGTTGGGGTACTGCAGCAGCACGCCGTAGCTGTCGACGCTGGTCGCTTCGCTGTCGGCGCCGATGTGCAGGTCGATGCCCATCGCCTCGGCGCGGGTCTTGAGTACTTCCAGCGTCTGCGGGTGCACGGCGTTGGAAACGAAGAAGGTGTTGGACTTGGACTTGGCCGAGCGCTTGGCCAGGGTCATCGCCTCGGCGGCGGCAGTGCCTTCATCGAGCAGGGACGCGTTGGCGATCTCCATGCCGGTGAGGTCGGCGCACATGGTCTGGAAGTTGATCAGCGCTTCCATGCGGCCCTGCGAGATTTCCGCCTGGTACGGCGTATAGGCCGTGTACCACGCGGGGTTCTCCAGGATGTTGCGCAGGATGACGTTCGGGGTCAGCGTGCCGTAGTAGCCTTGGCCGATGAAGCTCTTGAACACCTGGTTCTTGTCGGCGATGGCGCGGATCTTGGCGATCGCTTCCACTTCGGTGATCGGTGCGGGCAGCGCGAGCGGCGCCGGCGACTTGATCTTGCCCGGCACGATGGCGTCGGTCATCGCTTCCAGCGAGTCGTAGCCGACCACGCCGAGCATGGTGGCGATTTCCGCATCGTTGGGGCCGATGTGACGCTCGATGAAGGCGTCGTGATGCTCGAGGTCGCGCAGGGAAGGATTGGCGTTCTGACTCATGGCAGGGGCGTCCGAAAGTAACGTGCAAGCCGCACGCAAAGCGCCCCTCTGTCCTTTTGCCTGAGAGTTTGGAAGCGACGGGTTCGATGAACCCAGGCTTCGTGCCCCTTCGGCGCCGGATTGAACCGGTCTCTCCAGAGTTTTGCGCGAGTGATGGTCTTGGGCCTGAGCGATTACGGGCGTTGCGCCTTCGGCAGCGGCTCGCACCGCTTCTCCCACCACACGCTAAACCACAATTATAAGGGGCCAGCGCCCGGAATGCCTCCCCGCCGGAGGGTATGCTTCAGCTGGCGAGGCCACGGTCTCACTCCGTCCAAGACTGTCCGCGAGCGCCCATGAGCATGCACAAGCCCCCGTTCCAGCTGGCCCGGATCGACCACGTGGTGCTGCGGGTGCGCGATATGGCGGCCATGCAGCGGTTTTACTGCGAGGTGCTGGGCTGTCGCGAGGAGCGCCGGCAGGATGAGATCGGCCTGGTGCAGCTGCGCGCCGGCGACTCGCTGATCGACCTGGTATCGCTGGACGGCCGGCTGGGCCGCCTGGGCGGGGAGGGCCCTGGGGCCCAGGGGCACAACATGGACCATCTCTGCCTGCAGGTGGAGGGGTACGACGAGGCGACCATCGTGGCGTACCTCCAGGCCCATGGCGTCAGAGTGGGCGACATCGGCTCGCGCTACGGGGCCAAGGGCGAGGGCCCGTCCATCTACCTGTATGACCCCCAGGGCAACATGGTCGAGTTGAAAGGGCCGCCGTGCGCCTAACGCACCCCGGTCTGCGCTTTCACCTGGTGGTCGCAAGATTTTGTCTATGGTGAGCGGCTGTAAGGCCCGGCCGCGCGAATGCCATGCGGCCGGTGGTGCCCCGTCCCTGGCATGCCGGAGTCCGGCGCCAAGGGAAAGCTGCGTTCGCTGTCGCCGCCCACCGTTCCACTCCCGCGTTCAACCCATACAGGAGAACGAGCATGGCGACGTACATCACGCTGACGCATCTGACCGAGCAAGGCATGCGGTCGATCAAGGACACCACCAAGCGCGCCGAGGCCCTGCAGGCCATCGCGGGGAAATTCGGCGCCAAGGTCAAGGATGTCTACTGGACGTTTGGCCGCTACGACATCGTGACCATCATCGAGGCGGCTGACGAGCAGTCCGCGCTGGCCTTCGGCCTGACCGTGAGCGCTGCAGGGAACACGCGCTCGGAATTGTTGCGTGCCTTCACGGGGCCGGAGATACAGGCTGCGCTGGGCAAGTTGGCGTAGGACGCTTCATCCGGGGCGGACCAGGCCCGGATCAGGGGCTGGTCCCTCCCGGAGGGCGGTACATCGGCGGTCAACCCTGCGGTATGCCCGTCATGTCCGGCAGATGGTGTGCGATGCCCTTGTGGCAATCGATGCAGGTCTTCTCACCCGTACCCAGCCAGCGCTTGTGGATCTCGGCGGCGCGGGTCGATTGCCGCGTGAGGTCCATCGACGCGTAGTTGTGGCAGTTTCGACACTCCAGCGAGTCATTGGCCTTCAATCGCGCCCACTCGTGCTGGGCCAGTTCCAGCCGGTGGTCGAGGAACTTCTCGCGGGTGTCGACCGTGCCGAACAGCTTGCCCCAGACCTCCTTGGAGGCCTGCATCTTGCGGGCGATCTTGTCGGTCCAGTTGTGCGGCACATGGCAGTCGGGGCAGGTGGCGCGCACGCCGGAGCGGTTGGTGTAGTGGATGGTGGTTTTCAGTTCCTGATAGACGTCGTCGCGCATCTCATGGCAGCCCACGCAGAAGGCTTCGCGGTTGGTGGCCTCCAGGCCGGTATTGAAGGCGCCCCAGAAGATCACGCCGGCAATGAAGCCGCCCAGGGTGAGGAAGCCGAGGCTGTAATGCACGCTCGGCCGCCGCAACGTCTGCCACATGGCGACCAGCCAGTTCCAGATCCGCTTCCACATGGTCAGTTCGCCTTCTGCTGCGGCTGGGCGGCTTGCTGCTCGGACAGGATCGTGTCGATGTCCTTGAAGTTGTTGGATACCAGCGGCTTGGCGTCGGTCTGCACCACATGGCACTGGTTGCAGAAGTAGCGGCGCGGCGAGATGGTGGCGAGGAACTGGTCGTCGCGGTCCATGTAGTGGGTGACGCTGCCCGGCGGCGCCTGGAACTTGTCCGCGTTGGCGCGCGAGTGGCAGAGCAGGCAACGGTTGGAGTTCTTGTCGATCTGGTAGTTGTCGATGCTGTGCGGGATGGTTGGCGGCTGCATGGGATAGGCGCGATTGCGCTTGATGTCGGTGTTCTCGACATGGGCCATCAACGGCGGATCGCCTTCCTGATTGATGGGTATGCCGCGACGCATGGCGTCGATCTGCTGCCCTGCCGGCGGCGCCTCGGCCGTGCCCGCGCCCGCCGGCTGCATGTACGGCCCGGTGGACGTGGTGGCGACGGGTTGTGGCGGTGCGGGTGTGGTCTTGCGGCCCACGGCATAGCCGATGGCGACGGCCACCAGCACGACCAGCAGGGCGATGGCGATGAGCGGCTTGTCACGCATGGTCGCTGCCCTCCTAGACCGCCACGACCTTGACGGCGCATTTCTTGTAGTCGGTCTGCTTGGAGATCGGGTCGGTGGCGTCCAGCGTCACCTTGTTGATCAGCTGGCCGGCATCGAACCAGGGCACGAACACCACGCCCTTGGGCATGTGGTTGCGGCCGCGGGTTTCCACGCGCGAGCGCATTTCCCCTCGACGGGAAACCACCTTCACCTGGTCGCCGCGCTTGAGCCCGCGCGACTTGGCGTCGTCGGGATTCATGAACACCACGGCTTCGGGAAAGGCGCGATACAGTTCGGGCACGCGCATGGTCATCGAACCGGAGTGCCAGTGCTCAAGCACGCGCCCGGTCGACAGCCACAGGTCGTATTCCTGGTCGGGCATTTCCGCGGGCGGTTCATAGGGCAGCGCCCAGATCACCGCCTTGCCGTCGGGGTTGCCGTAGAACTGGAAACCGGTGCCGGCCTTGACGTAAGGATCGGAACCTTCGCGGTAACGCCAGCGCGTTTCCTTGCCATTGACCACCGGCCAGCGTAGTCCGCGCGCCTTGTGATAATCGTCGAATGGCGCGAGGTCATGGCCGTGGCCACGGCCAAAGGTGGCGTATTCCTCGAACAGGCCCTTCTGCACATAGAAGCCGAACGCGGCCGCCTCGTCGTTGTCGTAGCCGGCCTCGATCTCCGCATTGGGGAACTTGTCCACGTTGCCGTTGCGGTAGAGCACGTCGAACAGCGTCTTGCCCTTGAACTGCGGGTTGGCGGCGAGAATGTCGGCGGGCCAGCACTCGTCGGTGGTGAAGCGCTTGGAAAATTCCATCAGCTGCCACAGGTCCGACTTGGCCCCGTCGGGTGCCTTCACCAGCTGGTGCCAGAACTGCGTGCGTCGTTCGGCATTGCCGTAGGCGCCTTCCTTCTCCACCCACATCGCCGCGGGCAGGATCAGGTCGGCCGCCTGCGCGGTGACCGTGGGATAGGCATCGGACACCACGATGAAGTTGCGTGGGTCGCGATAGCCGGAGTAAGTCTCCTGCATCAGGTTGGCGCCTGCCTGCATGTTGTTGTTGACCTGCACCCAGTAGGCATTGAGCAGGCCATCGTGCAGCTTGCGGTTCTGTTCCACCGCGTGGAAGCCGGGCTTGGGCTGGATGATGCCGTGCGGGATCTTCCAGATATCCTCGGCATGCTTGCGGTGCTCGGGGTTGGTCACCACCATGTCCGCCGGCAGGCGATGGCTGAAGGTGCCGACCTCGCGCGCGGTGCCGCAGGCGGAAGGCTGGCCGGTAAGCGAGAACGGGCTGTTGCCGGGCGTGGAGATCTTGCCGGTGAGCAGGTGCAGGTTGTAGACCATGTTGTTGGCCCACACGCCGCGCGTGTGCTGGTTGAAGCCCATGGTCCAGAACGACACCACCTTGGTGTTCGGGTCGGCGTAGAGTTCGGCCAGCTGTTCCAGCCAGCCCTTTTCCACGCCGGTCATTTCCACGGCCTTTTCGAGCGTATAGGGCTTGACGAAGTCGGCGAACTGCTCGAAGTCGATCGGCTCGCTGGCGTTCGGGTCCTTGGCGTTCTTGGCCTTCAGTTCCAGCGGATTGTCCGGGCGAAGGCCGTAACCGATGTCGGTGACACCGCGCTTGAAGGTGGTGTGCTGGTTGACGAAATCCTTGTTGACCTTGCCGCTCTGGATGATGTGGTTGGCGATGTAGTTGAGGATCACCAGGTCGGTCTGCGGCGTAAATACGATCGGGATGTCGGCCAGCTCGAAGCTGCGATGCTCGAAGGTGGACAGCACCGCCACCTTCACGTGCGGGTTGGAGAGCCGCCGGTCGGTAACACGCGTCCACAGGATGGGATGCATCTCGGCCATGTTGGAGCCCCACAGCACGAACGCATCGGTGGCCTCGATGTCGTCGTAGCAGCCCATCGGCTCGTCCATGCCGAAGCTGCGCATGAAGCCCATCACGGCCGACGCCATGCAATGGCGCGCATTCGGGTCGATGTTGTTGCTGCGGAAGCCGCCCTTGAACAGCTTGTTGGCGGCGTAGCCTTCCCACACCGTCCATTGGCCGGAGCCGAACATACCGATGGCGGTGGGGCCTTTCTCCTTGAGCACGCGCTTGAACTGCGCGGCCATCACGTCGAAGGCTTCGTCCCAGCTCACCTCGGTGAACTCGCCATCCTTGGCGTAGGCGCCGTTCTTCTTGCGCAGCAGCGGCGCAGTAAGGCGATCGCCGCCGTACATGATCTTGGAAAGGAAATAACCCTTCACGCAGTTGATGCCGCGATTCACCTCCGCCAGCTGGTCGCCGTGGGTGGCGACCACGCGGCCATCCTTCACGGCAACGTTGACGCTGCAGCCGGTGCCGCAGAAACGGCACGGCGCCTTGCTCCATTTGAGCTGGGTGAGGTCGCCTTCGAGCAAGACGTTGCTGGCTTCCACGGGCAGCGCGATGCCGGCGACATTCGCTGCGATCGCCACCGCCGTGTTACGGATGAACTCCCGTCGCGTCATGCTCATACATCGCGTCCTCAGATCGGGAAGGTCGGGCGTACCGGAACATCCAGCTCGTCGCGGGGTTCGGCATGGTGGTAGATCAGCGACACGTTGATGACGCCGGGCAACGCCTCCAGTGCATCGATGTGGTCGACGATGGCGCGCTGGTTGTCGGTCTCGCACAACAGCACGCAGCGGCTCTCCGCGTGGGTGGCGATTTCCAGTTCGGGGTGCGCATCCACGAAGGACTGCAGGCGATCGAAGGCGTCGGGCCGGTACAGCAGCATCAGGCTGGAGATATGAAGCTCGTCGCGCATGCTCAGCTCCCCGGTGGACCGCTGACGAACATCTGCCAGAACCATACGGCGAAGCCGAAGGACGCGATGATCATGATGGTGACTACGGGAAAGAGCACCACGGTCAGCAGCAGGAAGGCGGTGCGCTCCCGCTTCTGGACGAGCTTGTCTGGTGCGGTCCCCATGCGTACCTCGGCGGGCTCTCGCGCTGCATCGCGTTTCGACCGGAAAGCTTTGCTTAGGACAATCCCCGCGAAGTGAAACCGCCGTGAAGCGATGGGTGGCAGTGGCAACAGGCCATGTGGCGCTATATAGACGTCTATATGACGATGGGTTCATGACCGGGGTGTGGGTCAGCGATCGCGGACGGCACATTATTGGTGGCGCGGTGGTGCTGGGAGGGGCCTCCGCTGATCAGCGGGGCGTTCGTTGCGCCGGGGAGGCCAGGCGGTCGGGGTGGGTGTAGACGTTATGGCTGCCCGGTCGGGTGAAGCCGACCAGGGTGATATGCGCGTCGCGCGCCAGTTCTATCGCCAGCGCGGTGGGCGCGGAGATGGCGGCGAGCAGGGGGATGCCTGCGCTGGCGGCCTTGGTCACCATTTCGTAGCTGGCGCGACTGGTGACCAGCGCCATGCCCTGTTGGGCATCGACGCCTGCGCGCTGCATGGCGCCGATCAGCTTGTCGAGCGCGTTGTGGCGCCCGACGTCTTCGCGCAGCAGCAGCAGGTTGCCGTCGGCGTCGGCCCAGGCGGCGGCGTGCACAGCGCCGGTGGCCTGGTTGATCGGCTGGTTGCCCTGCAGCTGTCGCTGCGCGGCTTCGAGCGCTTCGCGGCAGATGGCGGTGCCTTCGCCCACCGGATGGTGGTGGCGGACGGCATGCTCCAGCTCGCGGGTGCCGCAGATGCCGCAGCCGCTGCGGCCGGGCAACAGGCGGCCGCGGGTGCCGTCCAGTCGGGCCGCCGGAGCGTTGTCGGTGACGCGCATGGCCAGTTCGATGCCTTCGAGCAGAGGGTGGATCTCCAACTGCAGCAGTTGCGCCGGCTCGTCGATCAGTCCTTCGCTCAGCGAAAAGCCCAGCGCAAAGTCGTCGAGGTCGTGCGGGGTGGCCATCATCACGGCGAAGGTGACGCCGTTGTAGACCATCGCCACCGGAATCTCTTCAGCGACCAGGTCATCCTTGACGGTGGCTTCGCCGTGGCGCCAGCGCTCGACCGAGCGCCGCACATATCCCGGCATGTCGCCGCTTGGCGGCGTGCTCAAGCGACACTCGCGGCGCAAGCCGGCCGTGCCGACCCGCTCTTGCTGCCGCCGGGTTTCGGGTGATCTTTCTGAGGCAAGCCGGCCATCAGCACACTCCGCTCATCGTCTCGTCGCGCCGGCAGGTGCCGGAGCCCGTATGCGCACGCCCAGTATGTCCATGTTCCGTGAAGACGCGGGTCACGAGAAGCACATCGCGCCACCGCGATCATAGGGCGTGCGGGCCGCCTCTTGCGTCATGAGGGCGCGACGTTGAGCATGGGGCTCCCGCAACGCCTGGTGGATCGCCTCAACGCCGATGATCCGTTACGCCGATGCACTGCACCGAGTGCTGGACCATGCGGCCACCCTGGCGGCGGCGCCGTGCAGGACAGTCGACGCCTTGGGCCGCGTGCTGGCGCAGGCGGTCACCAGTCCGCTGGCCTTGCCCTCGTTCGACCATGCCGCCATGGATGGCTATGCGTTGTATGCCCGCCAGCCATTGGCCGCCGGCTCCGAACACGCCGTGCTGGGCTCGCAGGCAGCGGGGGATGATTCGCGGGCATCGGCGGGCATGGCCTGGGAGATCATGCCCGGCGCCAGTCTGCCGGACGGGCTCGATGCCGTGGTGCCGGTGGAGCGCACCGAGCTGCTGGCCCGCCATGACGATGGGGCACCGGCACGCATCCGTCTGCTGGACAGCGTGCGCGCCGGCGACAACGTCCGGCTTGCCGGTTCGGACGTGGCGCCCGGCGCGGCGGCACTGGCCGCGGGCACACGGCTTGGACCCGCCCAGCTGATGCTGCTGGCCGCGTTGGGCGTGGCGCAGGTGCCGGTGGTGCGCCGTGCTCGCGTGGCCGTGATCTGCACCGGCAAGGAACTGGTGGCCGATCCGGCGCTCATGCTGGGCAGTGGCCAGATCCACAATTCCAACGGTCCCTATCTGGTGGCCGCCTTGGCGTTGGCCGGGGCCGAAGTGCTGTCGTGCGAAACCGTGGACGACACGGCGGTGACCTTCGCCTCCGCCCTGCAGCGCGCGCGGGAGGCGGGTGCCGACCTGATCGTCAGTACGGGTGCGGTGTCCATGGGGCGCTACGACTTCGTGCCCGACATGCTCGGCCAACTGGGTGCCGTCGAACTGTTCCATAAGGTGGCGATGCGACCCGGCAAGCCTTTGCTGGCCGCCGTGCTTGGCAAGGGGCCGCTGGTGTTGGCCTTGCCCGGGACCCCTATGGCGGTGGCGGTGGGGCTGCGCTTCTTCGTGGCGCCGGTGCTGCGTGCCATGGCGGGCCAGCCCGCCGAGCCGGGCTGGCGTGCGGTGCTGGATACGCCGCAGCAGCCCAAGGCGGGCCTGCGCCATTTCCTGCGCGCTCGCCTGCGGCAGGGCGAGGACGGGCGGCTGCACGCCAGTGTGCTCGACCATCCGCAACCCTTCCGGATCCAGCCGTTCGCCGAGGCGGATGCCTGGGTGGTATTGCCCGAAGAAGCCGGCGAGGTGCCGGCGGGCGCCCTCGTCGAAATCACCAGCCTGCAACCATGGCAGGCGTTTACCGTGACTCAAGCGCCGGCGGAGCGCCGGCCGGGGAACCAGGCATGAAACTGCAGATCGAGGGGCAGCACCTGCGCGTGCGCATTGGCGAGGAGGAGCTGGCGCAGCTGCTGGCGGGCGAGGCGATCGCCTCGCGTACCCGCTTCGGCCGCGCCTTCGCGCTGGCCTGCACGCTGCGCCTGGGCGCCGGGGTGGAGGTCAGTGGAAGTGCTGGCGACTGGCAGGTGGTACTGCCCGATGCGGCGGTACGCGAGCACGCTACGCGGCTGCCCACGCGCGAGGGCCTTGGCTTTCGCCTAGCGGGCGAGGGCGGGAAGGACGAACTGGAGCTGCTGTTCGACGTGGACGTGCGCGACAGCGTGCGCCAGCGGCGACCGCACTGACGACATCGCGCGGACCGGAGTTGGGCTACTCTCGGCCGCGCCCGAGGCTATCTTCTACAAGGAGAATCGCGGTGAAGCACATGCGCTTGCAGTGGTTGTTTGCTTTGGGCTTGTGGCTGGCATCCGTAACGCTGTGGGCGGCGGAGGCAAACATCACGGTGGCCGCGGCGGCCGACCTGCACCATGCGATGGATGATGTGGTCGGGGCTTACCAGCACGATCATCCCGGCAGCCACATCGACGTGGTCTACGGTGCCTCGGGCAACCTGCTGACCCAGATCGAGCAGGGGGCGCCGTTCGAGTTGTTCTTCTCAGCCGATAGCGATTACCCGCAGCAGCTTGTCGCGCACGGCAAGGCCGGTGGTACACCGGTGCCGTACGCGGAAGGCCACCTGGTGCTGTGGAGCGCGAGCATCGACATGCGCCAGGTGCAAGTGACCGACCTCGCCCAGGCGCGCTTCGGCCGCATTGCCATCGCCAACCCGCAACATGCGCCCTACGGCAAGCGCGCCGAACAGGCGTTGCGTGCCGCCGGCGTGTGGGACAGCCTGCAGTCGCGCCTGGTGTTCGGCGAGAACATCGCCCAGACCGCCCAGTTTGCGCAGAGCGGCAATGCGCAGGTAGGCGTGATCGCCGAGTCGCTGGCCCTGGGCATGCCCAACCAGGGCAGCTATGTGCTGGTGCCGGCCTCGCTGTACCAGCCACTGCTGCAGAGCTTCGTACTGACCAAGCGGGGCGCGGACAGTGCGCTGGCGCGCGATTTTGCGCAATACGTGCAGTCGGCACCGGCGCGGGCGATCCTCGAGCGCTATGGTTTCCGCCTGCCTGGGGCGGCGCACTGAGTCGCGCGATGGGCTTTCTTTCCAGCCAGGACGTGCAGGCGCTGTGGCTCACCTTGCGCCTGGCCGGCACGGTGACCGTGCTACTGCTCGTGCTGGGCATGCCACTGGCCTGGTGGCTGGCCCACACGCATTCGCGCTGGCGGCGGCCGGTGGCCGCGGTGGTGGCCCTGCCGCTGGTGCTGCCGCCGACCGTGCTGGGCTTCTACCTGCTGATGTTGCTGGGGCCCGATGGGGCGATCGGACGCCTGATCGCCGCCGCCGGCCTGTCGGCCCTGCCGTTCACCTTCCGCGGCCTGGTGGTGGCCTCGATGCTGTATTCGCTGCCCTTCGTGGTGCAGCCACTGCAGAACGCCTTCGAGGCCGTGGGCCAGCGGCCGCTGGACGTGGCCGCGACGCTGGGCGCGGGGCCGCTGGATCGCTTCGCCTCCATCGCCTTGCCGCTGGCGGTGCCGGGCGTGGTTACCGCCACCGTGCTTGGCTTCGCGCACACGGTGGGCGAATTCGGCGTGGTGCTGATGATCGGCGGCAACATTCCCGGCCAGACGCGGGTGTTGTCGATGCGCATCTATGACCACGTGCAGGCGGGTGAGTATCACCAGGCCAACGTGCTGTCGCTGTGCCTGCTGGTGGTGTCGTTCGCCGCGCTGCTGGCGATGTCGCTGCTGCGTCCCGGCAGGCATGCCCGTGACTGAATCCCCGCGTGGTCTCGATGCACGGCTGGCCTGGCGCCGCGGCGAGCTGGCGCTTGACGTGGACTTGGCGCTGCCGCCGCGTGGCAGCACGGCCTTGTTCGGCCCTTCCGGCGCCGGCAAGACCAGCTGCCTGCGCGCCATGGCGGGGCTGGAGCGCGCGGCGGCGGGGCGGGTGTCGTTCGGCGATACCGTATGGCAGGACGACAGCCACCGCGTGTTCGTGCCGGCGCATCGCCGCCGGCTGGGTTATGTGTTCCAGGAGGCCAGCCTGTTCAGCCATCGCTCGGTGGCCGGCAACCTCGACTACGGCTTCCGGCGGGCGGGGCGGCCGGCGCATCTGCGCCGTGACGAGCTGATCGACCAGTTTGGCGTGCGCCCATTGCTGCAGCGGCGCGTGGGCGGGCTGTCCGGCGGTGAGCGTCAGCGCGTTGCCATGGTGCGTGCGCTGCTCGCCGATCCGCAGCTACTGCTGTTCGACGAGCCCCTGTCCGCACTGGATGCGTTGGCACGTTCCGAATTGCTGGGTTGCCTGGAACGGCTGCATGCCACGCTGGCGGTTCCCATGGTGTACGTCAGCCACAGCATCGACGAGGTGGCTCGCCTGGCCGATCATCTGGTGCTGATGGACGCCGGCCACGTGGTGGCGCAGGGCTCCCTGCAGGCGACGCTGACCCGGCTGGATCTGCCGCCGCCGCTGGCGGAGGCCGTGGGGGCGGTGATCGAGGGTACGGTGGTGGGTTATGACGCCCACGACCAGTTGATCGAGCTGGACTTCCAGGGCGGGCGCCTGTGGCTGCCGTATCGCCACGAGCAGGTCGGCCAGCGCCTGCGCTGCCGCATCGGGGCGCGCGACGTGACGTTAACGGGGGCACCGCACCCGGACAGCAGCGCGCTGAACGACATCCGCTGCCGGGTGGTCGCCATGGCTGATGCCGACCACCCCTCGCAATGCCTGGTGCAGCTCGATGCCGCCGGCTGCCTGCTGCTGGCGCGCATTACCCGCCGTTCCTGGCACGCGCTGGCGCTGGCGCCGGGGCGCGAGGTCTGGGCGCAGGTCAAAGCCGTGGCGCTGGGCGCATGAACGGCGTGCAACACGCGATTGTGCGGCCAGCGGGCCGTCACCATAATCGAATCGACGGCAATCCTTGCGAATGGCGATGTCCATGACGGAGCTCATCAGCGTTGCTGCAGCCGCGGACCTGATCGCGCGCCACATGCCGGATTTCGGCAGTGAGCGGGTCGGGCTGGTGCGGGCTGCCGGTCGCGTGCTGCGCCAGGCGGTGCGGGCCGAGCACGACCAGCCGCCGTTCGATCGCGTGATGATGGATGGCATTGCCGTGCATTGGCAGGCAACACCGCCGTCCAGCTATCCGCTGCTGGGGCGGCAACTGGCCGGCATGACCCGCCAGTCGCTGGCTAGCGAGGGTGGCTGCCTGGAAGTGGCCACCGGCGCCATGCTGCCGCTGGGCTGCGATTGCGTGATTCCGGTGGAGCAGTTGCAACGCGAAGGCGAGGCCTATCGCCTGATCAACGGCTACCAGCCCGCGCGCGGGCAATTCATTCACCCGCGCGCGTCGGACTGCCGGGCCGGCGCCGAACTGCTCAACAGCGGCATCGTGCTCGGCGCGCCCGAAATGGCCCTGCTGGCGGCCAACGGATATGCCTCGGTAGAGGTGGGCATGGTGCCATCGATCGCCATCGTCTCCACCGGCGATGAGCTGGTGGCGGTGGATGCGCCGATCGGGGAAGGGCAGATCCGCCGCTCCAACGACATCGCCATCGCGGCGGCGTTGCGGCAGCACGGACTGGATCGCCTGAGCCTGGTACACGTGGCCGACGACGAAACCCTCATCGGCGACACGCTGGCGCGGCTGCTGGCGCAACACGATGCACTGATTCTTTCCGGCGGGGTGTCGATGGGGCAACGCGATTTCGTGCCGGCCGCGCTCGCCGCGCAGGGCGTGCATCGCGTGTTCCATCGCATCGCGCAAAAGCCCGGCAAGCCGATGTGGTTCGGCGTGGGGCCGCGCGGGCAGGCGGTGTTTGCCGTGCCCGGCAACCCGGTATCTGCGCTGGTGTGCGCCATCCGCTATGTGCGTCCGGCATTGCTGGCGGCGATGGGCATGACTGTTCCGGCGCCAGAGGCAGTGTGCCTCGACGCGGCGGCGGATACGCAACCGTCCCTGACCTGTTTCGTGCCCGCCCACGTGCAGAGCGACACCCATGGCGTGCTCAGGGCCCGGCCGGTGCCGGCCCGCACTTCGGGGGATTTCGCCTCGCTGCCCCACACGCACGGGGTGATCGAACTCGCTCCGGCATCGGGGCCGGCCGTGGCCGGCAGCGTGGCAACCTTGCATCGGTGGTGACATGAGCCAGCAGCCCGCCCGTGAGCTTGCCACCGAAACGCTGCCGCTGGACCAGCGCGGACGCCGGCTGCACGACCTGCGCATCTCGGTGATGGATCGTTGCAATTTCCGTTGCCCGTACTGCATGCCCGAGGCGACTTACGGCGAGCATTTCGCCTTCCTGCGCAATGACGAGCGACTGGATTTCGACGAGATCGAGCGCCTGTGCCGCGTGGCCGCCAGCCTCGGCGTAAGCAAGTTGCGGCTGACCGGCGGCGAACCTCTGCTGCGGCCCCATCTGGCCGAACTGGTGGAGCGCCTGCGTCGCCTGGATGGCATCACCGACCTGGCGCTCACCACCAACGGCGTGCTGCTGGCGCGGCACGCCACCGAGCTGCGCGACGCCGGTCTGGACCGCGTGACCGTGAGCCTGGATACGCTTGATCCCGCCCTGTTCCATCGCATGAGCGGCGGGCGCGGTGCGCTGGACGAAGTGCTGGCCGGCATCGAGGCGGCGCACGCAGCCGGCTTTCCCCGCGGGCTCAAGCTCAACACCGTGGTACAGCGCGGGGTGAACGAGGCCAGCGTGCTGGACCTGGTGGAGCGCTTCCGCGGCAGCGGCATCGTCGTGCGTTTCATCGAGTACATGGACGTGGGCAACCGCAACCACTGGAATGCCGGCGACGTGGTGCCCTCGCGCGAACTGCTCGAACGCATTGGCGCGCGCTGGCCGTTGCAGGCGTTGCCGCCCAAGTACCCCGGCGAAGTGGCCACGCGCTATCGCTTTGTCGACGGGGCGGGCGAGGTCGGCATGATCTCCTCGATCAGCCAGCCGTTCTGCGGTGGCTGCGCGCGCGCGCGGCTGTCGTCCGAGGGCATGCTGTACACCTGCCTGTTCGCCACGCACGGCACCGACCTGCGCGCGCCCCTGCGCGGCGGCGCCAGCGACGAGCAGCTGCAGGCCTTGCTGCGCGACGTATGGCTGCGCCGGGCCGACCGCTACAGTGAAGAGCGGGCCCGCCATCGCGCCGCCACGGAGCACAAGATCGAAATGCATTACATCGGCGGCTGACGGCCCATGGATGCATCCGGGCCTAGACGTTTCCTTAATGCCGGCCCTGCCTGACCAGACCATAATCGACATGCATCATCCGCTTCGGAGTGCCTTGTGAACCCCACGCCCGCCACGCTTTCGCACGTCGACGAGTCGCAGCAGCCGCGCATGGTCGACGTGGGCGCCAAGCCACAGACGCGTCGTACCGCGCGAGCGCGGGCGAGGGTGAGGTTTCCGGCCGAGGTTGCCCGCGCATTGCATGCCGCCGGCTACGTCACGCCCAAGGGCGCGGTGCTCACCGTGGCGCAGATCGCTGGCGTGATGGGTGCCAAGGCCACGCCGCAACTGATCCCGCTGTGCCACCCGTTGAGCATCGACCGCTGCGACATCGCCATCGTCATGGAAGGTGATGACGCGCTGGTCGATTGCACGGTGTCCTGCCACGGCAGTACCGGCGTGGAGATGGAGGCGCTGACCGGTGCCGGCATCGCGGCGCTGACCATCTACGACATGTGCAAGGCGATGTCCCACGATATCGTGATCGCCGAGATCCGCCTGCTCGCCAAGAGCGGCGGCAAGCGCGACTTCGCAACCGAGGAGCTGGCATGAGCACGCATTCGGCACCGTTGTACGGCCTGCTGTTGAGCGGTGGCGCAAGCCAGCGCATGCGCCAGGACAAGGCCGCGCTGGCGTATCGCGGCGAGCCACAGTTGCTGCGTGCATGGCGGCTGCTGGACGCGGTGATCGGGCGCGCCTTCGTTTCGGTGCGCGAGAACCAGCGCGCCGACCCGCTGCGCGCCCGCCTGCCGCAGATCGTGGACAGCTTCGATGCGGTAGGGCCGGCGGCCGGCATCCTGTCGGCGCAGCGGCGGCATCCGGATGTCGCGTGGCTGGTACTGGCCTGTGACCTGCCGTTGCTGGATGCGACAACTTTGCGGCAACTGGTGGAAGCGCGCGACCCCACGGCCGATGCGACGGCCTTCACCAGTCGACACGACGGGTTACCCGAACCGTTGTGCGCGATCTGGGAGCCGTCCAGCCATGCCTTGCTGCGCGAGCGCTACGAGGCCGGCAACTACTGCCCGCGCAAGGCGCTGCTGCAGCTGCGCACCGTGCTGCTGCCGGCACCCGGCACGGCGCTGGACAACGTCAACACCCCCGAAGAGCGCGTCGAGATGGAGCAGCGGCTGGAGTCGATGGCATGACCGTGGTGAACCTTCAGTATTACGCCCAGCTGCGCGAACAGGCCGGCATGGGCGGCGAGCAGCTGGCGACGGCTGCAGCCACCTTGCGCCAGTTGTATGAGGAACTCTGCGCGCGGCACGATTTCACGCTGGCCGCCGACGCGCTGAAGGTGGCGGTGAACGCGCAGTTCTGTGGTTGGGACCATCCCTTGCGCGAAGGGGATACCGTGGTGTTCATTCCGCCCGTGGCAGGTGGCTGATGCATTTCCGTCTCGCCAGCGAAGCATTCGATACGGCGCCACTGCGTGATGGCCTGCAACAACCGGGATGCGGTGGCTTCTGCGCTTTCGAGGGCTGGGTGCGCGACAGCAACGAGGGGCGCCAGGTCGACGGGCTTTCCTATGAGGCCTATGCCGAGCTGGCCTTGGCCGAGGGCGAGCGCATCGTCGAGGAGGCCATTGCACGCTACGGCATAGGCGACGCATGTTGCGTGCATCGCACCGGCGACCTGGCCATCGGCGATCTCGCGGTATGGGTGGGCGCGTCCGCGGCGCACCGCGACGAGGCCTTCCGCGCTTGCCGCTACATCATCGACGAGATCAAGCACCGCCTGCCGATCTGGAAGAAGGAACACTACGTCACCGGCGAGTCCGCCTGGGTGGCCTGCACGCACGCCTATCGCGAACACGAGCACGAAAGTGACCACGCCCATCGTCACCATGAACCGGCTGCCGCGTTCGCGCCCGACTATTCGCGGCAGCTGCGCCTGCGGGAAGTGGGCGAAGCAGGGCAGGCCAGGCTCGCCGCATCGCGCGTGCTGGTGATCGGCGCGGGCGGACTGGGCTGCCCAGTGATCAGCTATCTCGCCGGTGCCGGCGTGGGCACGCTGGGCATCGTCGACGGAGACCGGATCGATGCGAGCAACCTGCACCGCCAGACCTTGTATGGCATGCGCGACATCGGTGAGCTCAAGGTAGATGCGGCGCGTCGTCGTGTTACCGCGCTCAACCCGGCCGTGCAGGTGCAGACCTGGAGCAAGCCGCTGGACGCGGACAACGCCGTCGAGGTGTTTGGCCAGTTCGACCTGGTGGTCGAATGCACCGACGACATGCGCAGTCGCTACCTGAGCAACGACGCTGCCGTGCTCAGCGGCACGCGGCTGATCCTGGCCAGCGTGTACCAATACGAAGGACAGCTGCAGGTGATCGAGCCGGGCGCGGCGTGCCTGCGCTGCCTGTGGCCGCACGAACCCGCACCGGATGAGGTGGGCAGCTGCGTATCGTCCGGCGTGCTGGGCCCGGTGCCCGGTACGCTCGGTGCCATGCAGGCGATGGAGGCGTTGAAGCTGCTGCTGGACCTGCCGCGTCCGCGCGAGCCGGCGTTGCTGCTGGTGAACCTGCTGGACATGGGCATGACACGGCTGCCGATCGACGCCCGTCGCGGATGCGCGCTGCACGGTGGTTGTGCGTCGGTCGCCCGCCGGGCACTGGAACGCGATCCGGGGGAGGCCGACATCGCCCTGCATTTCGACGTGCTGGAGGAGGCGCTGGCGGCCGGATTCCAGTTGGTCGACCTGCGCGAGACTAAGGAGATCATCGCCGAGCCACTGGGTGTTGCAGCGGCGCGCCAGATTTCCTCGGCGCAGATCCTCGCGCATGCCGGCGAGTTCGCGCAGGGCAGGTGGCTGCTGGTGTGTGCCAGTGGGCGACGCAGTGCGCACGCGGCGCGACTGCTGCGCGCCGAGGGCCTGCACCAGGTGCATTCGTTGGCCGGCGGTGTGAGTGCGTTGCGCGTGACGGGTTGAGTGCTGCACGGGATGTGCAGGAAAACCCGATCTCCAGAAACGAAAAAGCCCGCATCGCTGCGGGCTTCTTCTATAATTGGTGCCCAGGAGAGGACTCGAACCTCCACGGTTTTACCCGCTAGTACCTGAAACTAGTGCGTCTACCAATTCCGCCACCTGGGCAGGTGTCCCGCAGTGATTTCTCAGCTGCGTGAGCCGCGTAGATTAGGCATGTGTTGGTGAGTTGTCAACTATTCTTTCACTAAATTTTTTTCGGACCGCGGTGTTCGCGGTACCGACCCGACAGAAGGCAAGGAAGTGACCAGAAAAAAAGAACCACGCAAAGGCAAGCAGGACGCCACATTCAGCCCCCCCAAGGCCCCGAAGAAGGGAGCCGCGCGGACGCGTCGCTCGGCGCTCGATCCGTCGCTGGGACGCGTGGGGCAGGTGGATGATCCGCATGCCGAACGCGAAGCCCAACGCTATGAGCGGCCCATCCCCAGCCGTGAAGCGATCCTCGCCCTGCTCGAACAGCGCGGCGAACTGTTGACGGAGGCGCGCATCGCCGATGCGCTGTCGCTGCGCGACGAGTACGAACTCAATGCCCTGCGCAAGCGCCTGGGCGCCATGGTGCGCGACGGCCAACTGCTGCTGGGCCGTCGTGGCGGCTATGCACCGGCCAACAAGCTCGACCTGATTCCCGGCGTTGTGCTGGCCAACGCCGAAGGCTACGGCTTCCTGCGTCCGGATGACGGCGGCGACGATCTCTACCTGTCGCCTCAGCAGATGCGCTCGGTGCTGCATGGCGACCGCGTGCTGGCCAGCGTGGTCGGCATCGACCGCCGCGGCCGCAAGCAGGGCGCCATCGTGGAAGTGCTGCAGCGTCGCTCGCCGCGCCTGGTGGGTCGCGTGGTGATCGAGAACGGCGTGATGCTGGTGGCCCCGGACGACCGTCGCCTGCACCAGGACGTGATGATCGTGCCCGGCCAGGACATGGGTGCACGCTCCGGCCAGATCGTGGTCGCCGAGATCACCGACCCGCCGACGCCGCATCGCGGACCGCTGGGCGCGATCCGCGCCGTGCTGGGCGAACGCCTGCAGCCGTCGTTGCTGGTGGAGATGGCGATTGCCAGCCACGACCTGCCACACGAATGGCCTGACGCCGTGATACGCGAGGCCGCCCAGGTCGAGCCGCAGGTGACCGCCGCCGAGCGCGAGGGCCGGGTCGACCTGCGCTCGCTGCCGCTGGTCACCATCGATGGCGCCGACGCCCGCGACTTCGACGACGCCGTGTACGCTGAGCCGCGCCGCGGTGGTGGCTATCGGCTGGTGGTGGCGATCGCCGACGTCTCGCACTACGTCAAGGTGAGCTCAGCGCTGGACAAGGAAGCCTACGAGCGCAGTACCTCCACCTATTTCCCCGGCTTCGTGGTGCCGATGCTGCCGGAGACGCTGTCCAACGGCATCTGCTCGCTGAACCCCAAGGTCGAACGCCTGTGCATGGTGTGCGACATGGTGGTGGATGACAACGGCGAGGTGGTGCGCTCGAAGTTCTACGACGCGGTGATGCGCTCGCACGCGCGGCTCACCTATGACCGCGTGTGGCAGGCCATCGGCCTCAACGACGCCGACGCGCGCCACGAGCTGGCCGATGTGCTGCCCCAGCTGGAGCACCTGCATGGCCTCTACAAGTTGATGGCCGAGCAGCGCAAGCGCCGCGGCGCCATCGATTTCGAGACGCCGGAAGTGAAGTTCCGCCTCGACCAGCGCGGCGAAGTGGAGGCCATGGGCGCCACCGAGCGCAACGACGCGCACAAGCTGATCGAGGAATGCATGATCGCCGCCAACGTGCAGGCGGCGTTGTTCCTGGAAAAGAAGAAGATCCCTGCGCTGTTCCGCGCGCACGAACCGCCGCCGGCCGAGAAGTACGAAGACCTGCAGCAGTTCCTGCGCGAGTTCAAGCTGCGCATGCCGTCGGTGGAGGAGGTGACTCCGGCGGACTTCTCCGATGTGTTGCGCCTGGTGAAGGATCGCCCCGAGCGCGAACTGATCCAGTCGGTGCTGTTGCGTGCGCAGAGCATGGCGGCCTACCAGCCGGACAACCGTGGCCACTTCGGCCTGGCGCTGGATGCCTACGCGCACTTCACCTCGCCGATCCGGCGTTATCCCGACCTGCTGGTGCATCGCGCGATCCGCTACGCGATCGCAGGTGGCAAGCCCTCCGGCTACAGCTACACCGCCGGCGAGATGGCGGCCATGGCCGTGCATTGCTCGCAGCGCGAGCGTCGCGCCGAGGAAGCCGAGCGCGACGTGGACGAGCGCTTCAAGTGCGCCTGGATGTCCAAGCACGTGGGCAGCGAGTTCGAGGGCACCGTCACCGGCGTCACCTCGTTCGGCCTGTTCGTGGAACTGGACGAGTCGAAGGTGTCGGGCCTGGTGCACATCAGCCAGCTGTCCAACGACTATTACCACTTCGATCCGGTGCGCCATCTGCTCAAGGGCGAACGCAGCGGCATGCAGTTCCGGCTGGGCGACCACGTGCGCATCCAGGTGCTGCGCGCCTCGCTGGAGGATCGCAAGATCGACTTCCGCCTGGTCTCGCCACGCAAGGAAAAGAGCGTGGCGCCGCCCACCACCGAGCGCCGCTACGACTATGCCGCCGCAGGCGACCGTTATTCGCTGCCGCACGCGCGCAAGGCGACGCCACGGCCCGCGCCGCGCGATAATGCCGGCCCCGAGCTGGCGCTGCCGCCGTTGCCCCCGCTGGATCGCAAGGCCAAGCCCAAGGCTGGCCCGGCGAAGAGTGAGGGCAAGGGCGTGCTCGCCAAGGTGAAATCGGCGGCCAAGGGCAAGCTCAAGGCGGTGAAGGCCGCCGCGTCCAAGGCCACCGCCAAGGCCCGCAAGGCCAGCAAGAATAAAGGCAAACGATGAGTGAGAGTTGGATCGTCGGGATCAACCCGGTCGAAGGCGCGCTGAGCAACGACGCCGCGCGCGTGCGCGAGCTGCTGGTGGAGCAGGGCCAGCGCAATGCGCGCGTGCAGGAACTGGCCACGCGCGCCAAGGCGCTGAACATCCCCGTGCACCACCGCCCGCGCGAGCAGCTGGATCGGCTGGCCGGCGAGGCGCGCCACCAGGGCGTGGTGGCGCGCTATGAGGCGCCGCCGATGGGCAGCGAGAACGACATCGAAGGCCTGCTGGAAGCGGCTGGCCAGGATGCGCTGGTGCTGGTGCTCGATGGCGTGACCGATCCGCACAACCTCGGCGCCTGCCTGCGCAGCGCCGCGGCGGCCAGGGCCACCATGGTGATCGTGCCCAAGGACCGCGCGGTCGGCCTGACGCCGGTGGTGCGGCGTGCTTCGGCCGGCGGCGCCGACCGCGTGCCGCTGATCGCCGCCACCAACCTGGCGCGTGCGCTGCGCACGCTCAAGGATGCCGGCGTGTGGATCACCGGCCTGGCTGGCGACACCGATACGTCGATCTACAGCGTCGACATGCGTGGCCCGGTGGCCCTGGTGCTGGGCAGCGAGGGCGAGGGCATGCGCCGGCTGACCCGCGAGACCTGCGATTTCGTGGCAAAGATCCCGATGCCTGGCGCGATGGAGAGCCTCAACGTCTCCGTTGCCACCGGCGTCGTCCTGTTCGAGGCATTGCGGCAAAGGAGTGAAAAGCGATGACGTTCCTGTGGCACGACTGGGCGGGTTATATCGGCGTGGTGCTGGTGTTGCTGGCGTTCCTGCTGCTGCAGGCGCACAAGCTGCATGGCAATGGACTGCTCTATCAGCTGATGAACGTGCTGGGCGCGCTGGGCGTGGCGCTGTCGCTACTGTTTGGCGTGTCACCGATGAACTGGCCGGCGTTCCTGATGCAGCTGGCGTGGATCTGCATCGGCATCTACGGCATCCTGCATTCGGCGCGCGCCCGCCGTGAGGCACGCGAACTGGGCAGCAAGATCGGCTGATCGGGGCGTTCAGGCAGCCCGTGTAGAATGGTGTGGCTGGCTCCGCAATGGGGCCAGCCCTGCGGGGACGACCCTGCATGCGAGTGGTTTTGCGGGGACGACCCTGCTCTTCATCCAGAGGAGCGCTTCATGCCCTGGATCTATCTTGCCCTTGCCGGACTGTTCGAAGTGGTCTGGGCGGTGGGGCTCAAATACACCGAAGGTTTCAGCCGCCTGTGGCCGAGCGTGATCACCGTGTCCGCCATGACGGCGAGCATCATCCTGCTGGCGATGGCGGTGAAGACGCTGCCGATCGGCACCGCGTATGCGATATGGACCGGCATCGGCGCGGTAGGCGCGGTGATTCTCGGCATGCTGCTGTTTGGCGACAGCGCCTCGCCGCTGCGTCTGGCCTGCGTGGGCCTGGTGGTGCTTGGCATGGTGGGGCTGAAGATCACCAGCGGGGCGCACTGATCTGCGTTGTGGCAAGCCCCGCACCCTCACTCCAATCCCTCTCTCCCACAGGGACTACCTTCGGGTCGCCAAGGGGAGCGGGGCCATCGATCACTCAGGCTTGTTGCCCAGCTTGGTCAGCTCGGGATTCGAGGTGAAGTCGCGCTTGGCGCGCTGCGCGTTGAGCGGCTCGCCGTTGACCTGGTACCACACGCTTTCGGCGATGTTGGTGGCGTGGTCGCCGATGCGCTCGATATTCTTGGCCATGAACAGCAGGTGCGTGCACGGCGTGATGTTGCGCGGGTCTTCCATCATGTAGGTGAGCAGCTGGCGGAAGTAGCCGGTATAGGCTTCGTCCAGCTCGGCGTCGTCCTTCCACACCTGGTAGGCGCGTTCTGCGTCGCGGTCGCGGTACGCGATGAGCACGTCGCGCACTTCCTGCGCGGCCAGCTCGGCCAGGTAGCCCAGGCCGCTGGTGGGGGCGATCGGGGCCACCATCGACAGCGGGATGGAGCGCTTGGCCACGTTGGCGGCGTAATCACCAATACGCTCGATGTCGGCGGCGATGCGCAGCGCGGCGAACACGTTGCGCAGGTCGCCGGCGATCGGCGCACGCAGGGCCAGCAGGCGCACCACGTCGTGGCTGATTTCCTGCTCGAGCTGGTCGATGGCGTCGTCGTTGTTGACCACGTGCTGGGCGGCGCGCTCGTCGCGGCGGTCGATCACGTCAATGGCTGCTTCGAGCTGGCTCACCGCAAGCTCGCCCATGCGGACGATCTCGCCGGTGAGGCGGGTCAGCTCGTCGTCGTAGCTCTTGATGATGTGTTCTTTGTTGCTGCCGCTCATAAGCGTTCTCGGGAATAGAGAATAGGGAATCGAGAATAGGTCTGGCGTGCGGGTTTTACTATTCCCGATTCACCATTTCCTATTCTCAGCTTAATTAGCCGAAACGACCGGTAATGTAATCTTCGGTCTGCTTCTTGCTGGGCTTGGTGAAGATCTGTTCGGTGCGGTCGAATTCGATCAGCTCGCCCAGGTACATGAAGGCGGTGAGGTCCGAGCAACGGGCCGCCTGCTGCATGTTGTGGGTGACGATGACTATGGTGTATTGGCTCTTGAGCTCTTCCACCAGCTGTTCGATGCGGCCGGTGGCGATCGGGTCGAGCGCCGAGGTCGGTTCGTCCAGCAGCAGCACTTCGGGCTTGAGCGCGATGCCGCGGGCGATGCACAGGCGCTGCTGCTGGCCGCCGGAGAGGCCCAGCGCGCTCTGCTTGAGCTTGTCCTTCACCTCGTCCCACAGGGCGGCGCTGCGCAGCGCCTGCTCCACGCGGATGTCCATGTCGGCGCGCGAAAGCTTCTCGTGGTGGCGGATGCCGTAGGCCACGTTCTCGAAGATGGTCATCGGGAACGGCACCGGCTTCTGGAACACCATGCCAACCTTGCTGCGCAGGCGGTTCATGGAATAGCCGGAGTCGAGGATGTTCTCGCCGTCCAGGACGATCTCGCCCTTGGCCTCGAGCTTGGGATAGATCGCGTAGATGCGGTTGAAGATGCGCAGCAGGGTGGACTTGCCGCAGCCGGACGGGCCAATGATGGCCGTCACCTTCTTCTCCGGGATATCCATGTTGATGCCTTTCAGCGCATGGAACCCGTTGTAGTAGAAATGCAGGTCGCGCACCTTGATCTTGGTGGGCGCGATAGGGGCAGACATGGCCGCGGACTGCGGATGAATGCCAGCGGCGGCGGGCTCAGTCATGGGACACCTTGTTGCGGGAAAGGACCAGACGGGAAGCAAGGCTCAGCAGCAGCACGAACATGGTGACCACGAACGCGCCCGCCCAGGCGATGGCATGCATGCCATCGCCCGGGTCGTTGGCGTACTGGTAGATCACCTGCGGCAGGCTGGACATCTTGTCCGACGGGTTGAAGGTCAGGTAGTTGTTGCCGAATGCGGTGAACAGCAGCGGGGCGGTTTCGCCACTGATGCGCGCCAGCGCCAGCAGCACGCCGGTGATGATGCCCGAGCGCGCCGCGCGGATCAGGATCTGCATGGTGAGCTTCCACTGCGGGATGCCCAGCGACAGCGCGGCCTCGCGCAGGGTGGAGGGCACCAGGCGCAGCATTTCGTCCGAGGTGCGCACGATCACCGGCAGCGCGATCAGCGCCAGCGCCACGCCGCCGGCCCAGCCGGAGAACGTGGTGGAGCCATCGGTGAGGGCGGTGGTCGGCAGCACCACGATGGTGTAGACGAACAGGCCCAGCACGATCGACGGTGCCGACAGCAGGATGTCGTTGAGGAAGCGGATCGACTCGCCCAGCTTGGTGCCGCTGGCGTACTCGGCCAGCCAGGTGCCGGCCAGCACGCCGATCGGCGTGGCGATGGCGATGCCGATCAGGTTGACAATGAGGCTGCCGACCATCGCGTTGAGCAGGCCGCCGTCCTCGCCATAGGCAGTGATCTTGGTGAACAGCTTGAGGTCGAGCGCGCCGATGCCCTGGCGCAGCGTTTCCCACAGGATCCAGGCCAGGAACACCAGGCCGATCAGCGTGGCGACCATGCTGAGCGCGAGCGCAACGATGTTGGTGATGCGCCGGCGCGTGTAGATGAACGAGTTGGCAGCCATCAGCGGCCCTCCTTGTGGGCCAGCTGGCGCAGCATCCAGCGAGCGATCAGCAGTACGAAGAAGGTCACCACGAACAGCAGGAAGGCCAGCGCCATCAGGGTGGACTTCTGCAGGCCGGCGGCCTCGCTGAACTGGTTGGCGATGGTGGAGGCGATGGATGCGCCCGGATCGAGGATCGATGCGGACAGCTGCATGGCGTTGCCGAGCACGAAGGTCACCGCCATGGTTTCGCCGAGCGCGCGGCCCAGGCCCAGGAAGATGCCGCCGATCACCGCCGAACGGGTATAGGGCAGCACGATGTCCCAGGACACCTCCCAGGTGCTGGAGCCCAGCGCATAGGCCGACTCCTTAAGGCGCGAGGGCACGGTCTGGAACACTTCGCGCATCACCGAGGAGATGAACGGGATGATCATCACGGCCAGCACGATGCCGGCGGTGAGGATGCTGGCGCCGAACGGGTAGTCGCTGCCGAACAGTTTGCCGACGAAGGGCACGTGGGCAGCCACCCACGACAGCTTGCCGTCGTCCGGCTTGTCGCCCAGGTAGTTGGTGAGCCAGGGCTTGATGTGGTCGGCGAAGAAGGGCGCGAAGATGAAGAGGCCCCACATGCCGTAGATGATCGAAGGAATACCGGCCAGCAGCTCGATGGCCGAGGACACCGGCGTGCGCAGCCACGGCGGCGCCACTTCGGAGAGGTACAGGGCGATGCCGAAGCTCACCGGCACCGCGATCAGCAGGGCGATCAGCGAGGTGACGATGGTGCCGTACACCGGCACGAGGGCACCGTAGGTATCGCTGCTTGGATCCCAGGTGGAGCTGACCAGGAAGTGCCAGCCGAAGGTGCCGAACGCGTGGCGGCCACCCCACAGGGTGGCGCCGGCGGCGCCGAGCAGGCAGGCCAGCACCAGCAGGGCGCAGCCCTTGAGCAGCCAGCCGAACAGCCGGTCGTGTCGTGCGTCGCGATGCGCGCGCGCTTCCTGGGCCAGGGTGGAGGCGACGGCGCCTACGTTCGCTTGCATGTGCAGAGGATTCCTCAGCAATCAGGCCCGGCTGGGCACACGTGCCTGTCCGGTCGGTGGACGTTGCGCCGGATTGCGGCGCCTTTCAACAGCAGGCCGCCCGAGGTTAGTCGGGCGGCCGTGGTGGTGCGGTCAAGCGGGCAGGATAGGGCTCGCCGGTTGCCGTAGCATGACCGGCGAGACGCATTCCTCAGTGCTTGTACTCGGTGCTCCAGTACGCCTCGATCTTCTGCACCAGGTTCTCCGGCAGCGCGACGTAGTCGAGCGAGGCGGCATCCTTCTGGCCGTTCTCGAGCGCCCACTTGAAGAACTCGAAGGCCACCTTGGTGTGCTCGGCGTTCTTCGGCTTCTTGTACATCACCACCCAGGTGGTCGCGGTGATCGGCCACGCCTGCGCACCGGAGGCGTTGGTCATGATCACGTTGAAGTCCTTGGCGCTGGCCCAGTCGGCGGTCGCAGCGGCAGCGGCGAAGGCATCGGCGCTCGGCGCGACGACCTGGCCGGCGGCGTTCTTCAGGTTCACCCAGCTGATCTTGTTCTTCACGGCATAGGCGTACTCGACGTAGCCGATCGAACCGATGATCTGCTTGACGTACTGCGACACGCCTTCGTTGCCCTTGCCACCCACGCCGGTCGGCCATTCGACGGCGGTGCCGAACTTCACCTTGGTCGCCCAGTCATTGCTGACCTTGGACAGGTAGTTGGTGAAGTTGAACGAGGTGCCCGAACCGTCCGAACGATGCACGACCGTGATCTTCTTGGCCGGCAGGTTCACGCCGGCGTTCATCGCGGCGATCTTCGGGTCGTTCCACATGGTGATCTTGCCGAGGAAGATGTCGGCGAGGGTGGGGCCGTCGAGCTTGATCTGGCCGGCTTCGATGCCCGGGATGTTCACCACCGGAACGATGCCGCCCACCACGACCGGGAACTGGCCCAGGCCGTACTGCGCGAGATCCTCGGCCTTCACCGGGGCGTCGGTGGCGCCGAAGTCGATGGTGCCTTCCTTGATCTGCGCCACGCCGGCGCCCGAGCCGACGGACTGGTAGTTGAGCTTGTTGCCGGTCTTCTCGGCATAGCCGGCAGACCACTTGGAGAGCACCGGGTAGACGAAGCTCGAGCCCGCACCGGTGATGTCGGTGGCGTGCGCGGACATGCCGAACAGCGAGGCCGCGGCGAACACGGCGGTCGTGCCGATGCGAGACAGGTATTTCGTTGAGGTCAACACGGTGGCTCCTTAAGCGTAAGGGTCTCGGGGGATTCCCGCCCTCCGTTATTTCATGCGTGCCGTGTTGCAATGAAATGAGTTCAATGTTTCAGCGGTATGACAGTCTCAACATGGCTGTCATAGGGTGCTGATAAAAAAGGAATTAAGCGGCAAGCCCCGCAGCCAGGCGAGGCAGCCTTCCTTCTTCACATGGATTCAACGCCGATCTGCTCGCGCTCGAAGGTCTCGAGCCGGCGCCAGCGGTTGACGATGGTGCAGAACAGTTCGGCTGTGCGCTCGGCGTCATAGATGGCCGAGTGGGCCTCGCGCGTATCAAAGGCCATGCCGGCTGCCTGCACGGCCTTGCTCAGTACGGTCTGGCCAAAGGCCAGGCCGCTCAGCGTGGCGGTGTCAAAGCAGCTGAAGGGGTGGAACGGGTTGCGCTTGTGCCCCACGCGGCGCACCGCGGCGTTGAGGAAACCCAGGTCGAAGGCCGCGTTGTGGCCCACCAGGATCGCCCGCTGGCAGTCCATGTCGCGCATGGCATCGCGGATCGGCTTGAACACATGGTCCAGCGCCAGGCGCTCGTCCAGCGCCCCGCGCAGTGGGTTGTCCGGGTCGATGCCGGTGATTTCCAGGGCGCGCGGGTCGATGTTGGCGCCGGGGAAGGGCTCCACGTGGGCCGCTACGGCCGGCATCGGCTGCAGGTAGCCCTCGGGTGTCATACGCAATATGACGGCGGCGATTTCCAATAGCGCGTCGCGCTCGGCGTCGAAGCCACCGGTTTCCACGTCCACGATCACCGGCAGGAAGCCGCGAAACCGCTCAGCCATGCGGCCGGCCATGCTGTTGCAGAGGTTCTCCATGCGCTAAGCATATCAGCCGGCGCATGACAGCCGTGGCTGGGGCGCCTGTGTCGGTTTGGGGACGTGCGCGGGCGAATGTCTTCGTTCTGTCACATAACGTCCATCTAACGGTAAACCCCTGAGCCCATCCTCCGCACCGATCGTGCTTGGACAGCCAGAGATCGAAGGGGATCAAAGGGGGCGGTCCAGGTGGTTCCTACCTACTTGCGGAGAATATCCATGCGTTCCAAGTTGCTTGCGGTAGCCGTCGCTGCCGCATTGGGCGTTACCAGCTTTCACGTGATGGCCGACCCGGCTCCGGCCCAGTCGTCCAAGAACAGCACGCAGTCGGCTCAGACCGCCGAGATCGAAGCGCTGAAGGCTCAGCTCCAGGCTCTGCAGGCCAAGGTGGCCGAGCTCGAGCAGCGCACGGATGCGCAGTCTGACATCAACGTCTCCACCGGCCAGGCCGTGGAGCAGGTGCAGAAGCAGGTCGCTGCCACCGATGCGCAGGTCAAGAAGTCGTCCGACAAGATCGCCTACAAGGGCGTGAACATCACGCTCGGCGGCTTCCTCGCCGCTGAATCGATCTACCGCTCGGCCCAGGAAGGCGCGGACATCGCCTCCAACTACAGCGCGATCCCGTACAAGAACGTGCAGACCGCTCACATGAGCGAGTTCCGCATGAGTGCCCGCCAGAGCCGCCTGTCGGCCCTCGCCCAGGGTGACGTGAGCCCGGATACGCATCTGGCCGGCTACATCGAAATGGACTTCCTGGGCGGCGCCCAGACCGCGAACTCGAACGAGAGCAACTCGTTCAACCCGCGCATCCGCAACGTCTACATGACCTCCGACTGGGACAACTCGGGCCTGCACCTGCTGGCCGGCCAGAACTGGTCGCTGCTGACGCTCAACAGCAAGGGCATCATGCCGCGCACCGAGCTGACCCCGCCGCAGATCGACGCCCAGTACATTCCGGGCTTCACCTGGGCCCGTCAGGCGCAGATCCGCCTGGTCAAGGATTGGGACAAGACCTACTGGCTGGGTATCTCGATCGAGAACCCGCAGACCACGTTCTACAGCAGCCCGAACCAGGCCAAGGCGCCGGTGCAGCAGACTGCGTACAACATCACCGCTGGCTCGGGCTACGACTCGGCCAACACGCTGTCGCTGAACCACATCCCCGACGTGGTCGTGAAGTTCGCGGCTGACCCGGGCTATGGCCACTACGAAGTGTTCGGCCTGGGCCGTTCGTTCTACAACCGCTACGCCACCAATGGTTCGTACTCGAACCACGACACCTGGGGCGGTGGCTGGGGCTTCGGCGCAGTCCTGCCGCTCATCGACAAGGTGCTGGACTGGCAGATCTCCGGCATGGAAGGCAAGGGCATCGGCCGTTACGGCAGCGCCCAGCTCTCCGACGTGACCTTCAGCCCGAACGGCAACATCGCTCCGATCAAGGAGAACATGCTGCTGACCGGTCTGACCTGGCATGCCAACGCCGACGTCGACGTCTACCTGTTCGGCGGCCGCGAGTCCGACAGCAAGAAGGACTTCGATGTCAACGGCCTGGCCCTGGGCTACGGCAACCCGGCCTACAACAACAGCGGTTGCGACACTGTGGGTGCGGCTGCCGCCACCTGCGTGGGCAACGCCAAGGACATCTGGCAGGGTACGGCTGGTTTCTGGTGGAAGTTCTACCAGGGCAAGTTTGGTCGCATGCAGTTCGGTGCGCAGTACTCGCACACCGAGAAGGAAGCCTTCGCCGGCCAGGGTTACGTCAACGGCGTGCTGGTCAACGGCGCAGCTTCGCCGAAGGCCAAGGAAGACATGTTCTTCACCTCCTTCCGCTACTACCCGTTCTAATCGGCGGTACGGCACGACTATCGCAAGGGAGTTCGACCCACGGATGGAGAAGCGGCGGGCCTTGGCCCGCCGCTTTGTTTTTGTGGCGAGGCGCATGCGAAAGATGGATGGCTAAACGCCACCTGACCCTGATTGATGCAAGTGCACAAAAATCATCGCAAAGACTTGCGGCTCGTGGTGGGTTTCCGATAGTTTCTACGCATGACTTCGCGTCTTCGCCATTCCCCTTTCGCCGTTTTCCTGGCGTGCCTGTTCGGCCTGCTGTTGCTGGTCGGCGCGCCGGTGCGTCCGGCCAAGGCGGCGCCTGCCGGCGACAGCGGCAAGGCGGTGGCGACCCTGGTGCTGGCCGACGACGTGGCCGACACCGATGCCGATCGTGACGGCAAGTGCTCGTTCGACGACAACACCAGCGGCGGCATGGATGACATCCTTCATCCGTTCGACGTCGCCCACCTGTGGGCTCCCATGCCCAGCCAGGCCCCCGTGTCAGGCTCCTACGACGTAGGCCTGCACGACCCCGCGCGGCTGCTGCGCCCGCCCGAAGCCGCCTGATCCGCGACCGCTGACGCGGTTCGCCCGTTCGGGTGCGCGCGCCATCGCGTGCCACCCCTGATGGCCATCCCCGAGACCTGAAACGCCAACGGCGCGCATGTCGCGTGCCTGCGGCCGGCGCTGGCCATCCCCGTTTCCCATTCCATCGACGCTCTTGCCCGGTGCGCTGCGCCGTGGGCGTCGTACCCCACTTTTGTCTGGAGTATTCGCATGAAGCGTTTGATCGAAGGTTTCGAGCAGTTCCGCAACGAAGTTTTCCCCACCCAGCGCGAGCTGTTCGGCAAGCTGGCCAAGGGCCAGAGCCCGAGCACCATGTTCATCACCTGCGCCGATTCGCGCGTGATGCCAGAGATGATGTTTTGCTCCCAGCCCGGCGAGCTGTTCGTATATCGCAACATCGGCAACATCGTGCCGCCGTACGCGCAGCATGTGAGCGGCGTGGTCGCGGCGATCGAGTACGCGGTGAAGGTGCTCAAGGTGCGCCACATCGTGATCTGCGGCCATTCCGACTGCGGCGCGATGAAGGCATTGCAGTATCCGGAGCTGGTGCAGGACATGCCGTCGGTGGCCGCGTGGATGAAGCATGCGGACGTGGCGCGCTACGTGGTGCAGCAGCACGGCGCCGGCATGGACCCTCTCGAGGCGTTGCGCTGCCTTACCGAGGAGAACGTGGTCGGGCAGCTGGAGCACCTGCGCACGCTGCCGGCGGTCGCCGCGGCGCTGGCTACCGGTCAGCTCAGCATCCATGGCTGGGTGTATGACATCGCGCACGCGGAGCTGAGGGCGTTCGATGCGCAGGAAGGGCGCTTCGTGCTGATCG
This sequence comes from Dyella sp. C9, assembly GCF_003332825.1. Lineage (GTDB taxonomy): Bacteria > Pseudomonadota > Gammaproteobacteria > Xanthomonadales > Rhodanobacteraceae > Dyella. The sequence continues at coordinate 237,687 of NZ_QIRF01000001.1, forward strand.
AGCCGGGCAAGGGCCGGGTGCCTGAGGCTACGCCGCACGCGCGCTTCTCCATGCCCACGGCGTCGGCTGCCTGAGGATCGCCGTCGTGATGAACCGTTATTTCTCGCAGGGTCTGTTTGGACGCGACCTGCTGGGTTCCATCGTGGTGTTCCTGGTGGCGTTGCCCTTGTGCATGGGTATCGCCATCGCGTCGGGCATGCCGCCGGCCGCCGGTCTGATCAGCGGCATCATCGGCGGCATCGTGGTCGGCACGATCGCCGGCTCACCGCTCCAGGTCAGCGGCCCCGCCGCTGGCCTGGCAGTGCTGGTGTTCGAGCTGGTGCGCCAGCATGGCGTGGCCGCACTGGGGCCGGTGGTGCTGTTGGCCGGCCTGATCCAGATCGCGGCGGGCTTGTGCCGCGTCGGCGTGTGGTTCCGCATGTGCTCGCCGGCCGTGGTGGCCGGCATGCTCTCGGGGATTGGCGTGCTGATCGTCGCCTCGCAGCTGCACGTGTTGATCGATGCCGTGCCCAAGGCTCGTGGCCTGGAGAACTTCGCCGCGCTGCCGGGTGCCGTGATCGACATGCTGCAGGGTGAAGTGGGCAGCCTTGCCGCGCTGGGCGTGGGTGCCGGCACCATTGCCATCATGCTGGGCTGGGAAAAGCTGCGTCCGGCCAAGCTGCGTTTCGTGCCTGGCGCGCTGCTCGCCGTGGTCGCGCTGACGGCGACCGTGCAGCTGATGGACCTGTCGGTAAAGAAGGTGGACGTGCCGTCCAACCTGATGGCCGCGGTGTCGATGCCGAGCTGGAGCAGCCTGTCCGGTTTGCTGGAGCCTTCGCTGCTGATCGCCGCGCTGACCTTCGCCTTCATCGCCAGTGCCGAGACGCTGCTGTCCGCCGCCGCGGTGGATCGCATGCACGACGGCGTGCGCACGCAGTACGACCGCGAGCTGACCGCGCAGGGCGTGGGCAATCTGCTGTGCGGCCTGCTGGGTGCGTTGCCGATGACCGGCGTGATCGTGCGCAGTGCCGCGAACGTGCAGGCGGGCTCGGCCACGCGCATGGCCGCCATCATGCACGGCGCGTGGCTGCTGGTGTTCGCTTCGCTGCTGCCGTGGCTGATGCGCATGACGCCGGTGGCGTGCCTGGCCGGTATCCTGGTTTTCACCGGCATCAAGATGGTGAACTTCAAACAGGTGAAGGCACTGGCCCAGTATGGCAAGGGCACGGCATGGATCTACGTGGCCACCACGGTGGCAATCGTGGCTACCGACCTGCTGGCCGGTGTGCTGGTGGGCTTCGCGCTGTCGCTGTTCCGCCTGGCGCTGCATTCGGCGCGACTGAAGGTGGGCCTGGATCACCACGATGAACCGGGTTCGGCTTCGCTGCGGCTGGAAGGTTCGGCCACCTTCCTGCGCGTACCGTCAGTGGCGCGCACGCTGGAGCGCGTGCCGCCGAACACGCGCCTGCAGTTGGTGGTGGATCGCTTGCATCACGTCGACCAGGCGTGCCTGGAATTGCTACGCGAATGGGGGCGTAATGCCTCGGCGCGTGGCTGCGAGCTGGTGGTGGACTGGCAGCAGCTCAACCAGCGCGTGGAAGGCGTGCGTCGGGCCGCCTAGGAAGGCAGCCCGTCATAGGAACCTGCCCGCTTCCCCTCCCCCTCTCTCTGGGCGGGCAGGTTCCACAAGGCCCCCGGGCGGATGCGACAGCTGTAGGTCTGTCGCGTCAGCGGGCCCGGGATGTGCTGCCGGTCGCCGCGATGTCGGCGGCCGGCAGCTGCGCAGTATCCCAACCACCACCCAAGGCGCGGATCAGGTCCACGCTGGCCTGCAGCCGACGGGTGCGCACCTGTTCGGCGTTGCGCTCGGCCTGCAGTTCGGCGGTCTGCGCCGTGACCACGTCGAGATAGTTCACCGCGCCTTCGCGGTAGCGGTTGGTGGCGATGGTCTGCGAGTCGCGTGCGGCGCTGGCGGCATCGTCTTCCTGGTGTGCTTCCTTGCCCAGTTGCTGCAGTAGGGTAAGGTTGTCTTCCACCTGCTGGAACGCGCCGAGCACCACGCCGCGATACTCGCCTGCAGCGGCATCCAGGTTGGCTTGTGCCGCCGCCACCTTGGATCGGCGCAGGCCACCATCGAACAGCGTCATGGCCAGATCCGGACCGAGCGCCCAGTAGCGATTGCCCGCGCTCATCAGGCTGCCCATGCCGGTGTCCTGCCAGCCGAACGCGGCAGCCAGGCTCAGGCGCGGAAAGAACGCGGCGCGCGCCACGCCGATTTCGGCATTGGCGGCAAACACGCGGCGTTCCGCGGCGGCGATGTCGGGGCGGCGTTCGAGCAGCTGCGAAGGCACGCCGAGTGGTATGGCCGGCACTACGATCGGCGTGTTGTCCAGTGGCAGCGAGAAGCTCGACGCCGGCACGCCCACCACGCTGGCGATGGCATGTTCGGTGAGCGCACGCTGCGCTTCCACTTCGGACACCTGGGCCTGCGCATCGGAAAGCTGGTTCTTGGCGCGCGCCACGTCCAGTCCCGAGGCGATGCCACCCTCGAAGCGGCGCTGGGTCAGATCCAGTCCCTGCTGATAGGCATCGAGGGTGTCCTTGAGGATGCGCTCCTGCACGTCGTAGCCGCGCAGGCGGATATACAGGTCGGCCAGCTGTGCCTCCAGGCTCAGCTTCACCGAGGCGAGGTCGCCGGAGGCCGCAGCGGCCTCGGCCTTGCCGGCGGCCACTTCGTTGCGCACGCGGCCCCACAGGTCCAGCTCGTAGCTGGCGCCGAAGCCAAGCGTGTTGGCCGAGTATTCATTGGGCTGGTTGCTGCCGCGCAACGGGCGATTGTTGGACTGGCGATTGCGCGAGGTGTTGGCATCCACGCCCAGTTGCGGGTATTCGCTGGAGCGCAGCTCGCCGACGATGGCACGCGCCGCGTCATAACGCGCCAGCGCCACCGCCAGCGACGGATTGGCGTGGTCGAGCTGGTCTTCCAGCCGGTCCAGCGTGGCGTCGCGATAGACCGACCACCACGCACCGCGATCGGCGGTATCGGCCGGATGTGCCGGTGACCACAGGCCGTCGGAGGTCTGGCCTGCATAGGCTTGCGGCAGCGGACCCACGTCGGGTTTCTTGTAGGTGGGGGCGAGCGAGCAGGCCGGCAGCACGGCTACCAGGGCCAGCGGCAGCAGGCGGCGCAGCAGCGAAAGTGATTGGTTCATGGCGCTACTCCTGCTTCGCGGCGCTGTCGCCGGTGGCGTTGGCCACCTGCACGCGATCACCCTGCATCAGCGAATCGGGCGGGTGGTTGATGATGCGGTCGCCGGGCTGCAGGCCCTGGTCGATCTGCAGGCGGTCACCGAGATCGAGCGCGATGTGCACGTTGCGCAGCTCGGCCTTGCCGTCGGCGCCGAGCACGGCCACCTGCGGGCCCTGCGCGCGGAAGATCAGCACGGTGGCCGGCACCGTCATGGTGTGGCTGTTGTCGGCCATCGGCAGATGCACTTCGGCATACGCGCCCGGCAGCAGGTCGCCCTTGGGGTTGGCTACCTCGAACTGCGCGAGCAGGGCGCCCGAGGCCTGGTTCACCGCGCCGGAGTTGCCGATCAGCTGGCCGGTGAACTGCTCGCCCGGGTGATCGGGCACGTCCAGCTTCACCGTCATGCCGGGGCGGATGGCATCGGCGTAGCCCTGAGGCACTTCCACATACAGGCGCATGCGCGTGGTGTCGGACACCGTGAACAAGGGTTGGCTGCTGTCGTTGTTGGCGCTGATCAGGTCGCCGATGTCGGTGTTGCGCGCGGTCACCGTGCCGGCGAACGGCGCGGTGACATGCTTGAAGCCTTCCATGGCGGCGATGCGGTCCACGTTGGCCTGTGCCGCCAGCACGTTGGCCTGCGCGGCTTCCGCCTCGCCGGCCTTTTCGTCGGCCTCCTGCTTGGACACCGAGTTCGAGGTGAGCAGGTTCTGCCAGCGCTTGTTGGTGAGCACCGCGAGCTTGGCGGTGGCCTGCGCGCGGGCGAGGTCGGCCTTGGCCTGCTCGAACTGCTGGTCCAGTTCCGGTGTGTCGATTTCGGCCAATGATTCACCGGCGGTGACCTGGCTGCCGATATCGCGGCTCCAGCTCTTGAGGTAGCCGCTGACCCGCGCGTGGATCGGCGCACTGATCCACGCATCCAGATGGCCGGGCAGGGTCATGGCCTGCTGGCTGGCGCCGGTTTCCGGCGTCACCAGCTGCACCGTGGGCAAGATCTGCGCATCGGTCCACTTCACCACGCGGTGATAGTCGTAGGCACGCACGGCGACGCCGGCGATGGTGGCGAGGACGGCCACGACGAGCCCGATGCGCACGGCACGGCCGAGCTTGGGCGGGCGCTGCGGCGTGGCGATGGGGGCGTCATGCGACATGGACGGGTTCTCCAAGCAGGGATTCGGGATTCGTCTGGGCCTGCTCGCGGCCGTGCACGATGCTGAAGATCACCGGCACGAACAGCAGGGTGGCGAAGGTGGCGAACAGCAGGCCGCCGATCACGGCACGGCCCAGCGGCGAGTTCTGTTCCTGGGTGAGGGCCATCGGCAGCATGCCGATGATCATCGCCAGCGCGGTCATGCAGACCGGGCGGAAGCGGGTGAAGCCGGCCTCCAGTGCGGCCTTCATTGCATCGCCGTGTTCGGCAAGCCGTTCGCGGCAGAAGCTCACCACCAGAATGGAGTTGGCGGTGGCCACGCCCATGCACATGATGGCGCCGGTCAACGCGGGTACCGAAAGCGTGGTGTGCGAGAGGAACAGCATCCACACGATGCCGGCCAGCGCCGCGGGCAGGGCGGTGATGATCACGAACGGATCCAGCCACGACTGGAAGTTCACCACGATCAGCAGGTAGATCAGCACGATGGCACCGACCAGGCCGAACAGCAGGCCGCCAAAGGCTTCGTTCATGGTGCCGGCCTGTCCATGCAGGCTCACCAGCGTGCCGCGCGGACGCGACCTGGCGAAGTCGTTGAGCACCTTCTGCACGTCGCTGGCCACGGCGCCGAGGTCGCGGTCCTGCACCGAGGCGTAGATGTCGAACGAGGGCATGATGTTGTAGTGCGTGACCACCGCCGCGCTGGGTACGCGGGTGAAGGTGGCCAGGCCGCCGAGCACCTGGCTCGCGCCCTTGCCGGCCGGCGTCACCGGCAGGCTGGCGATGTCGGCCATGCTGTCCATCTTGTACTGCGGCGTGGCGGCCACGATCGGGTAGGACACGCCATTCTTCGGATTGAGCCAGAACGTCGGCGCCACCTGCGAGCTGCCGGCCAGCGAGGCCACCATGCTGTTGGTGACGTCGCGCTCGGTCACGCCAAGCTCATCGGCGCGGGTGCGGTTCACCGTGACGTCGAGCTGCGGGTAACTGGTGCTCTGCTGCAGGCGCACGTCGGCGATGCCGGGCACTTCGCGCAGGCGCTGCATGATCTTCGTGGCGTAAGCCTCGTTGGCAGCGAGGTCGCGGCCGGCGATGGTCACATCCAGCGGCGCCGGCGCGCCGAAGTTGAGGATCTGCGAGCTCATGTCGGCCGGCAGGAAGGCGAACTGGGTACCCGGGAATTCGCGCGGCAACAACGCACGCAGCTTGCGCACATAGTCGGCGGTGGGCGCGTGGCCTTCCTTCAGCTCGATCTGGATGTCGCCATCCTGCGGGCCGATGGTGCCGCTGGAGTTGTAGACCATGTTCACGCCGGACAGCGGCAGGCCGATGTTGTCGATGATGGTGTCCAGCTGATCCGGCGGAATCACCTTGCGGATTGCCGCCTCGACGCGATCGAACTCCGCGGCCGTTTCTTCCACGCGGGTGCCCATGGGTGCCCGCACGTGCAGGGCGATCGCGCCGGCATCGACATCGGGGAAGAAATCCCGGCCGAGGAACGGCACCAGCGCGAACGAAGCCAGCACGAAACCGAGGAAGCCGAGCACGAAGCGGCGGCGATGGGTGAGCGCCACCGTGAGCGTCGCATGGTAGACGTCGCGTATCTGGGCAAAGCGATGCTCGAAGCCCTGCTGGAAATTCACCAGCGCGGCCACCAGCGCACTGCGCTTGCGCGGCAGGTGCTGGTCGCCCTCGTGATGATTGAGGTATGCGTCTTCCGGATGGTCGCCCGGGCCTTTCTCGGTGTGGTGGGGCTTGAGCAGGTACATCGCCATGGTCGGCACCAGCGTGCGCGACAGCACGAACGAGGACGCCATGGCGAAGATCACCGCCAGCGCCATCGGGCGGAACAGGAAGCCGGCGATGCCGTTGAGCATGAACATCGGCACGAACACGATGCAGATGCACAGCAGCGAGACGAAGGCCGGCGTCACGATCTGCCTGGCGCCGTCCATGATGGCCGTGTGCACGTCCTTGCCCTGTTCGAGATGCCAGTTGATGTTCTCGATGGTCACCGTGGCATCGTCGACCAGGATGCCCACCGCCAGCGCGAGACCGCCCAGGGTCATCACGTTGAGCGTCTGGCCGGAGGCCGAGAGCAGCGCGATGGCGGACAGGATCGCCAGCGGAATCGACACCGCGATGATCACGGTGGAACGCCAGCTGCCCAGGAACACCAGGATCATCACCGAGGTGAGCAGGGCGGCGATGATGCCCTCGCGCGCCACCGAAGTGATCGCCGACTTCACGAAGGTGGACTGGTCGCTCAGCAGCGACACCTTCAGCGAGTCGGGCAGCGATTCCTTCACCAGCGGCATCAGGTTCTTGATGCCCGAGACCACGGCGAGGGTGGACGCATCGCCCACCTTCAGCGCCGGCATCAGCACCGCGCGCCGGCCATCCACGCGCACGATGTTGGTCTGCGGTGCCGCGCCGTCGCGCACATGGGCCACGTCGCCGAGGGTGATGGTGGCGCCGTGCACGGTCTTCACCGGCAGCTGGTTCAGCTCGTCGATCGCCTCGGGGCTGTTGTTGAGCTGCACGTGGTATTCGTAGGTGCCGATCTTGGCGGTACCCACCGGGATGATCTGGTTCTGCGCCGCCAGCGCGTTGCTCACGTCCTGCGCCGACAAGCCGTTCGCGGCCAGTGCGCGCGGATCCAGGTCCAGCGTCACCTGGCGCGCGGCACCGCCATAGGGTGTGGGCACCGCCACGCCGGGCACCGAGGTGAGCATCGGGCGCATGATGTTCAGGCCAAGGTCGAGGATCTTCGCCTCGGACAGCTTGCTGCTCGACAGCGCCATCTGCAGGATCGGCACGGTCGAGGCGTTGTAGTTGAGGATCAGCGGTGGCGTGATGCCCGGTGGCATCTGCTTGAGCACCGTCTGCGAGATCGAGGTGACCTGCGCCGTGGCGGTGCGGATGTCCACCCCCGGCTGGAAGAAGATCTTGACGATGCCCATGCCCGGCAGCGACTGCGACTCGATGTGCTCGATGTTGTTGACCGAGGTGCTGAGCTGGCGCTCGTAGTAGTACACCACGCGGCCGGACATCTGGTCGGGGGGCAGGCCGTTGTAGGTCCACACCACGCTGATCACCGGGATGCCGATGTTCGGGAAGATGTCGGTGGGCGTGCGCAGCGCCGCCAGCGGACCGGCGATCAGGATGAGCACCGCCAGCACGATGAAGGTGAGCGGTCGCGAGAGGGCAATGCGGACTAGGCCAAGCATGGGGCGATTCCGAGGCAGCATCGGCGCGCACGGCGCCGCGGCGTGACGGCCAGGCCGTCACATCGAAGGGACAAGGCGGGTAGCGACTATCAGCGGGGCGGTCCGGAACCGCGCGGAATGCAGCGGCAGGTCGTCATGGCTCGACTCGAAGGCAGGGCAGGGCCCGATGTGGCCATCTTCGCAAGGCAATCTTGTGGAAACCTTTTGGAACGCTGAAAGCTTGCTGTGTGGGTGGAATCGGGTGTCCCTTGGGCGAAGGAATCCTTCTCCGTTCGGGAGAAGGTGCCCGTCCCACAGGGACTACCTTCGGGTCGCAGCGGATGAGGGTGCGGGCGGGGCGCCGGGTTTGAGGCTAGTCCGTACCCTCACCCCAACCCCTCTCCCGAAGGGAGAGGGGCTTTCTGCGCAGGCTAATGAACGAAGGAACCCTTCTCCCTTCGGGAGAAGGTGCCGGTAGGCGGATGAGGGTGCGGGCGGAGCGAGATGATGAAGTCGGCGCAACGATTCACTCTTGCGCAGGTGCCGCACCCTCACCACCGTAAAGGTGGCAATGTCCCAACCCCTCTCTCACGGAAACTACCTTCGGGTCGCCACAGTGAAAGTGGCTTTCAGGCAGCCTCTGCCGCCATGCGAATACGCACCAGCAAGCCGCGCCCCATCGGTGACTCCCGTAACTCGATCGATGCGTCATGCAGCTCGATCGCACGCTGCACGATACTCAGGCCCAGGCCGAAGCCGCGCGTGGCGCTTTCCACTTCGCGGTGGAAACGCTTGAACACGGCCTGCCGGCGGTCCTCGGGAATGCCCGGGCCGTTGTCGCAGATGTCGATCACCGCCACACTGCCCTCGCGGCGGATGGCGACCTCGACCTGGCCTTCGGCTTCGGTATAACGCAGTGCGTTCTCGATCAGGTTGCGGAACATCGCCGTGAGCGCCACCTCGTGGCCGAGCACGTACAGCGGCGCGTCGTCGTGGTTGAGACTGAAGGCGATGTCCTTTTCGGCGATCAGCGGCGCCAGCTCCTCGATCACCTCGATGGCGATGCGCGCCAGGTCGAGTCGCGTGCGCTGCTGCGAGGCGGCGCCGGCTTCCAGCCGCGCCATGGCGAGGATCTGCTCGATGCGCCGCCCCAGCCGCGCCATGCTCTGCTGGGCGTTGCGCACGGTGAATTCGATTTCGGCCGGGTCGTCCGAGATCATCGCGCTTTCCAGGTGGATCATGGTCGCCGCCAGTGGCGTGCGCAGTTCGTGCGCCACGTCGGTGGCAAAGCGGTGTTCGCGGTCGAGCGCGTCCTCCAGCCGCTCCAGCTGCTGGTTGAGGGCCACGATCAACGGCTTGATCTCGCCCGGCGCATAGTCGGCCGGCATGGGTTTGCGGCTTCCCGGCGTGCGACGGTCGAGCATCTCGGTGAGTATCGCGACCGGCCGCAGTCCGCGCTTCACGGCCAGGCTCACCAGCAGGGCGAGCAGTGGAAGGCCGATCAGCAAGGGCAGGGTGTGTTCGATCACCAGGCCACGCGCGATGTCGACGCGGTTGTCCGAGCGCTCGGCGATGCGTATCACCAGGTTGGCGCGGTTCTGCAGGGTGAACGTGCGCCAGAGCTTTCCTTCCAGCTGGATGTCGCGGAAACCGCGTTCGTCCGACGTGGGCGGTGCGAGCGCAGCGAGGTTGGAGGTGGCGGCGATCAATTCGCCGTGCGGGTCATACGCCTGGAAACCCACCTCGGGCTCGTAGTTGTGCGGGTGCACCGACACCACCACGCCGTGGTGATGGCTGTCGCCGCTCTGCGCGATGTCGGGCAGGTCTGGATCGCGCAGCGGCAGTTCGCCGTGGGCGATCAGCGTGCCCAGTGTGCGTCCGGCCTGGGCGAGGCGTCCGTCGAGCAACTCGTTCATCTCGCGCAGTTCGCGGCGATAGCTGATCCAGCCCAACGGGATCAGCACCACCACCATCACCGCGATAATGAGCAGGGTGAGGCGGGTGCGCAGGCTGGCCGGATGGGAGATGGCCCTTGTATTTCCCATGCTCATTGCGGCTCGCGTGGAATCATGTAGCCGATGCCGCGCACCGTGTGGATCACCTCGGCGCTCAGTTTGCGGCGCAGCCAGTGCACCTGTACCTCGATGGCGTTGCGCTCCACGATGGTGTCCAGTCCGTACACGGAATTCTCCAGGGTCTCCCGGCGCACGATACGTCCAGCGCGCTCCATCAGAACGCGCAGCAGGGCGAACTCGCGGCGGGTGAGGGTGACCTTTTCGCCGCGGAACTCCACTTCGGCGGTGGCCAGGTTGAGCCGCAGGCCGCCCACCTCCACCAGGTTGTCGGCCAACCCCTGGGTACGCCGGGTGAGCGAGCGGATGCGTGCGGCCAGTTCCCCCAGATGGAACGGCTTCACCAGGTAATCGTCGGCGCCCAGGTCCAGGCCGCGGATGCGCATCTCCAACGCATCGCGCGCGGTCATCACCAGCACGGGGGTCTTCACGCCGGAACGACGCGCCTCGGCCAGCACTTCCAGGCCGTCCTTGCCGGGCAGGCCCAGGTCGAGCAGCACCAGGTCCACCGGGTCGCCGCGCAGCGCCTCGGTGGCCTCGCGCCCGTCGCGCAGCCAGGTGACGGCGTAGGACTGGTGCTCAAGCGCGTGCTTGATCGCCGCGCCAAGTTCGGCATCGTCTTCGACCAGCAGAATGTGCATGCCATACCACCCGTATCGGCCTCGGGAGGGCCATGGCACATGCCACGCCCGCAGGCGCCATGATCCATCGCCATCCTTTTGTGGATCTTTTCCCGGCAGGGCCGGTCGCCGTCACGTTGGCGCGTGAGACGCGGCCAGTCAATGCATGGCATGTGGATACGAGGGCGTCGACGCACAACGGCGGGCCTTGGCCCGCCGTTGTGCACCCTGCGATGGCGCCGCGAAGGCGGCGCTGGAAAAACCTGTGTCGCCCTGCGCGTTTCTCAGGGCCCCTTGGCGAGCGCGGCGGTAAGGATCGCGTTACGCAGCTCCGCGTTGCTCATCGCGGTGCCTTCACTCTGGTTGATCGCCACGGCCTTCATCGACTGCGGCTTGAGCATGAGGTGACGCTGGATTTCCCAGTTGTCGGCCTGGCGCTGGGCCAGGGCAAAGTCTTCCGGTGAGTTGCCGACGAACCCGACCACGGCATAGCCGTTGAGATCGACGGTGTAGGTTTCTACGGCGTAAGCCTGGCCGGCACAGGCCAGGCCGAGCGCGATGACGGCGGGGAAGATCAGGCGCTTCATGGGGGGACTCCTACGGGGGTACTGTTCCGGGGGAGGCTCGACCTTAGGCCCTTGGGTTACTCGGCGCTTGATGAAGTTGCGCGAAACACTGAGGAAAGTGTGAGGCTTTGCGGCGCGAAACCCTTGGTCCGTGCCATTCGTCATGCTTCCCTATGCGGCAACCGTCTTGTCCTTGTAACGGCAAAGGTCGCGTATGACGCATTGCGGACAATCGGGTTTGCGCGCCTTGCACACGTAGCGGCCGTGCAGGATCAGCCAGTGATGCGCGTCCTGCTTGAATTGGGCGGGTACCACCTTCTCCAGTTTGTCTTCCACCGCGCGCACGTCCTTGCCCGGCGCAAGGCCGGTACGATTGGAGACGCGGAAGATGTGCGTGTCCACCGCGATGGTGGGATGGCCGAAGGCGGTGTTGAGCACCACGTTGGCGGTCTTGCGCCCCACGCCCGGCAGCGCCTCCAGCGCCTCGCGCGTGCGCGGCACCTCACCTTGGTACTGCTCGACCAGGATGCGACACAGCGCGATCACGTTCTTGGCCTTGCTGTTGAAAAGGCCGATGGTGCTGATGTACTGCTTGAGCTTCTCCTCGCCGAGGTCGAGGATGGCCTGCGCCGTATTAGCGACCGGATAAAGCTTTTTTGTCGCCTTGTTCACGCCCACGTCGGTGGCCTGCGCGGAGAGCACCACCGCCACCAGCAGTTCGAACGGCGTGGTGTAGTTCAGTTCGGTGGTGGGGTGGGGATCAAGTTCGCGCAGGCGGGTGAACAGCTCGACGACGTCGGCCTTCTTCACGTGGGCTTTCCTTGTTGCTTGGCACGTGCGCGGGCGAGCGCCGCGAGCACGGGGTTGGTCTCGGTGGCCGCAGCCACCTGCGCCTTGCGCGCGGCGAGCTCCGCATCGCGCCGTGCCTGCTCACCGGCGAGGCGCGCTTCGCGCCGCTGGAAATGCAGCCGGGCGGCGTCGGCATGGGCCGGATCGTTCACCTGGGCCAGCGGCATGGGTTCGAGCACGATGCAGTCGACCGGGCAGGCCGGCACGCACAGCTCGCAGCCGGTGCAGTCGTCGATGATCACGGTGTGCATCAGCTTGGCCGCGCCAACGATGGCATCCACCGGACAGGCCTGGATGCACTTGGTGCAGCCGATGCACTCGGCCTCCACCACGCGTGCGAGCATGCGTGGCTTCTCCACGCCATGCTCCGGGTCCAGCGGCAGCACCGGCAGATCCAGCAGCTCGGCGAGACGGGTGATGCCGGCGGTACCGCCCGGCGGGCACTGGTTGATCCCGGCCTCGCCGCGCGCGATGGCCTCCGCATAGGGCCGGCAGCCGTGGTAACCGCATTGTTCGCATTGCGTCTGCGGGAGCAGGGCGTCGATGCGGTCGGCTAGGGAGTTCATGCCGTGCCAACGGCCTCCGTGGCTAAACAGGTTGCAGGCGGCGACCGGCATGGCCAGTCGCCGCAAGGTGCTCAGCGGACAGTGGCGCCCGGCTTGGCGCCCTGGTCGGCGTCGAGCAGGAACAGGTCGCTGCCGCCGTCGCCGGCCGAAAGAATCATGCCTTCGGACAGGCCGAAGCGCATCTTGCGCGGCGCGAGGTTGGCGATGAACACCACGTTGCGTCCCACCAGCTGCTGCGGTTCGCCGTAGGCGGCGCGGATGCCCGAGAAGATCTGGCGCGTGCCCAGCGGGCCGGCATCCAATTCGAAGCGAAGCAGCTTGTCCGAGCCGTCCACGAATTCGCACGCTGTGACTTTGCCGATGCGCAGGTCCAGCTTGGCGAAGTCGTCGATGCCGATGATGGCGGCGCCGTCGGTGGCGGTGGTCGGGGCGGTGCTGGCTTCGCTCATGGGCTTGCTGGGTTCCTTGGCTTTCTTGGGGGCAGGCTTGGGTTCGGCCGGGGCGAGGGAGTCCTTGGACATCTCCACCATGGCCACCACCTGCTTGGGATCGATGCGGCCGAGCAGCGGCTCGAATGCGTTGATGGAGTGGTTGTGCAGCTCGGCGCGCGCGTCGTCGAAGCCGCCGATCGGCGCGGCGAGGAACTGTTCGGCGGCTTCCACCGTGGCCGGCAGCACCGGCTTGAGCAGGCCCGACAGCAGGCGGAACGAGGCCAGGGCGAACGAGCACACCTGGTGCAGTTCACCGCGCAGGCTCTCGTCCTTGGCCATCGCCCACGGCGCCTTGGCCGCGATGTAGCCGTTGACCATGTCGGCCATGGTCACGAAGCGGCGTGCCACCTCGGCGAACTCGCCGCTGCTGTACAGCGCCGGCACGTCGCCGTAGAGCGCCAGCAGTTCGCGCCACAGCTCCTGCTCTTCATGGCTGAAGTCGGGGGCGAGGCGACCCTCGAAATACTTGTGCACGAAACCCGCGGTGCGGCTGGCGATGTTCACCCACTTGCCGACCAGGTGCGAGTTGACGCGCTCCTCGAAGGCCTTGAGGTCCAGGTCCACGTCCACCGGCGTGTCGCTGAGCATGCTGGCGAAGTAGTAGCGAAGGAACTCCGGGTGCAGGCCGGCGTCGAGGTAGGTACGCGCCTTGATAAAGGTGCCGCGCGACTTGGACATCTTCGCGCCGTTGACGGTGAGATAGCCGTTCACGTGCAGCGCGGTCGGCGTGCGGAAGTCCGCGCCGTGCAGCATGGCCGGCCAGAACAGGCCGTGGAAGTTGATGATGTCCTTGCCGATGAAGTGGTGCATCTCGGCATGGCTGTCCGGCGCCAGGAAGTCCTCGAACTTGAGGTCCGTGCGGTCGCACAGCGCCTTGAAGCTGGCCAGGTAGCCGACCGGCGCGTCCAGCCACACATAGAAGTACTTGCCCGGGGCGTCGGGTATCGGGAAGCCGAAGTAGGGCGCATCGCGCGAGATGTCCCAGTCCTTCAGGCCGCCGTCGAGCCATTCACGCAGCTTGGCCACCACGCCGCTGTTGGCCACCGGCTGGCCGCCGGTGAGCTTGCCGGCGAACCAGTCGCGCAGCAGCGGCTCGAACTTGCCCAGTTCGAAGAAGTAGTGCTCCGAATCACGCAGCACCGGCGTGGCGCCGGACATCACCGACTTGGGGTCGATCAGGTCGGTGGGGGCGTAGGTGGCGCCGCAGTTCTCGCAGTTGTCGCCGTACTGGTCGGGCGTCTTGCAGTTGGGGCAGGTGCCCTTGATGTAGCGATCCGGCAGGAACATTTCCTTTTCCGGGTCGAACAACTGCTGGATGTCGCGCCGCGCGATGTAGCCGCCGTCGCGCAGGCGCGTATAGATCAGCGATGCCAGCGCACGGTTCTCTTCCGAGTGGGTCGAGTGGTAGTGGTCGAACGCCACGTGGAAGGCAGCGAAGTCCGCTTCATGGCCAACGCGCACGCCCTCGATATAGGTCTCAGGCGACAGCCCGGCCTTCTCGGCGGCCAGCATGATCGGCGTGCCGTGCGCGTCGTCGGCGCAGACATACACCGTCTCGTTGCCCTGCATCCGCTGCGCACGCACCCAGATGTCGGCCTGGATATAGCCCAGCAGGTGACCCAGGTGCAGCGGGCCATTGGCATAGGGCAGTGCGTTGGTGACAAGGAGACGTCGGCTCATGGGCAGTGAGGTCAGCGTTGGGGGTCGTTCATTATGGCATGGGAGTCCCGCGGCTTCGCCGGGTGAATGCCGGCGGGCCCTGGCGGAGCCGCTCTCGCGTGTTTGCATGATGTTGCACGTTTGTGTACATTTGTGCGCATTGAATTCTGCCCAGGACACCCCGTGCAATCGACTTCCGAGGTCGCCGCTACCGGCACTTCCCCCGCATCGCTGGCCGACGCGCGTCGCTCGACGCGGTTGATCTTCCTGGTCTCCGGCACCGGCATGTCGACCTGGGCGCCGATGGTGCCGTACGCCAAGGCGCGGTTGGGCCTGGATGATGCACAACTGGGCCTGGCGCTGCTGGTGTTCGGCGGCGCGTCGATGCTGTCGATGCCGTTCGTGGGCTGGCTGGCCCATCGCCTGGGCAATCGCCGGCTGATCGTGGCCTCGGGCCTGCTGTTGAGCCTGGCGTTGCCGCTGCTGGCCTGGGTGGACGGCGCCGCGGCGTTGGTGGGTACGCTGTTCTATTTCGGCGTCATGCTGGGCGCGGTCGACGTGGCGATGAATGCGCACGCGGTCGATGTGGAGCGGCTGGACGGCGGGCGGCTGATGTCGGGTTTCCATGGCTTGTTCAGCCTGGGTGGCCTCGCGGGTGCCGCGGTGATGAGCGGCTTGCTGGCCGTGGGCGTGCCGTTGGTGACTGCTGCAAGCCTGATTGCGCTGGTGCTGGTGGGCATCGTGCTGTGGCTGCGCGCCGGCCTGCTCGATGACGCGCCGCAGAGCGGCGACGAGCCGCGGCCCGCCTTGCGCATGCCACATGGGCTGGTGTGGCTGCTTGGCCTGCTGTGCTTCGTGAGCTTTCTTGCCGAAGGCGCCATGCTCGACTGGAGTGCGGTGTTCATGCGCGATTTCCGTGGCGTGGCCGAAGCATCGGCGGGTTTCGGTTATGCCTGCTTCTCGGTGGCGATGGCGTCGGGACGCTTTGCCGGCGATCGCCTGGTGGGGCGCTTTGGTCCCGGCCTGGCGGTACGCGTTGGCGCCTGCCTGGCAGCGACCGGCTTCGTGGTGGTGGCTGCGATACCGAACGCCGTGGCCGGGCTCGCCGGCTTCGTATTGATTGGCCTGGGTGCGTCCAACATCGTGCCGGTCTTGTTCAGTGCGGCCGGACGACTGCCGGGCACGCCGCCGGCCATCGCCATCGCCACCGCCACCACGCTGGGCTACCTTGGCCTGCTGATCGGGCCCGCCCTGATCGGTTTCGTGGCGCACGCCAGCAGCTTGCCCGTGGCGTTTGGCGGGGTGGCGGCGCTGCTGGTGCTGGTCAGCCTGTCGGCCAAGGTGGTGCAACGATGAGCATGGCGATCGATACCGTCATCTTCGACCTGGGCAACGTGTTGATCGCCTGGGAGCCCCGCCTGCTGTACCGCAAGCTGTTCGACAACGTCGACGAGATGGAGTGGTTCCTGCGCGAGGTGTGCAACAGCGCATGGAACGAGCAGCAGGACGCTGGGCGTCCGTGGGCCGAAGCCACCGCTGTATTGCGGGTGCGCTTCCCGGACTACGCGCCCTTGATCGACGCCTATCACCTGCGCTGGGTGGAGACCCTGGGCGGCGCGATGGAGGAGACCGTGGCCCTGCTGGAGGCATTGAAAGCGCGCGGCGTGCGCTTGCTGGCGCTCACCAACTGGTCGCAGGAAACTTTTCCGATCGCACGCCAGCTGTACCCGTTCCTGCAGTGGTTCGAGGGCATCGTGGTTTCAGGCGAGGAGCAGTTGATCAAGCCCGATCCGCGCATCTACCGGCGGTTGCTCGAGCGCCACGCGGTCGACCCGGCCACGGCGCTGTACATCGACGACTCCGCCCGCAACGTAGCGGCGGCCGAGGCGCTGGGCATGCATGGCTGGTGGTTCCGCGGTGCCGAGGGACTGCATCGCCACCTGCTGGATCTGGGCTTGCTGGATGCCGCCATGGCAGAGGCATCGCATGGCTAAGGCGGTGAATGCCGCGGCCGACAGCGGTGCGCTGCCGCAGGAGCGCCAGCAGCGCATCCTCGAGCAGCTGCGCCGTGACGGGCGGGTGGTGGCGGCGGAACTCGCGCAGTCCTTCGACGTCTCGGAGGATTCGATCCGTCGCGACCTGCGGGAACTGGCGGCGCAGGGCTTGTGCAAGCGCGTCTATGGCGGCGCCTTGTTGCCGGCGGTGACGCTGACGCCACTCAAGCAGCGACGCAGCGAGCATTCGACGCGCAAGCAGGCGCTGGCGCGCAAGGCGGTGAGCCTGGTGCAGCCGGGCCAGACCCTGTTGATCGACGCCGGTACCACCAATGCGGCGATCGCGGCGGCATTGCCGCGCGATGCCGGCCTGACCGTGATCACCAACGCGCCGCACATCGCCCAGCTGCTGCTTGATCGCGAAGGCTTCGACGTGCTGTTGGTGGGCGGTCGTGTCGACAAGGCCATCGGCGGCGCCATTGGCGCGCAGGCGGTGGAGCAGGTGCGCCGCCTGCGTGCCGACCTGTGCTTTCCCGGTGCCTGTGCCATCGACGCAGCGCACGGCCTGTGGGGCTTCGACAGCGAAGAGGCGTTGTTCAAGCGCGCCATGATCGAGGCCAGCGACGAGACCGTGGTGGTGGCCACCGACGACAAGCTCGGTGCCGTGGCCACTCACCAGGTCGCCGAGCTGTCGCGGGTACAGCACCTGGTGGTGGAGCATTCGGCCGATCGTGCCTCGCGGGTGGCCTTTTCCTCGCGCGGCGTGGCCGTGCTGCGGGCCGAAGCGATCAGTGCATGAGCCCCGCATGGGCCCGCTGACGGAACACCATCACCGTCGCGCCCATTATGTCGCTTTTGCGCCCGTGGCGCGGTCGTTTCCCTGCGTTGCGCTGCCGTCGAGATTCCGTCGCGTGGCGACGTAAAGCTGACGCCGGTGGCCGCGCGGGCCGGATCGTTCACACGAAAGAATGCCCAGGTGGCCGTGCGGATGCGCCTGCATGCCATTGCGGCGCCTGATCGTTACACAGCTTTACATCCGTGGCCGCGCGCAGGTGCCGGACTTGGCCGCGATCTTGCTCGAAGTGGATCCGCGTGATCCGGCCTTGGCCTTGCGCGTCGTTTCCTGGTGCCCGATGGGCGCGAGTGGGGGCTTCGCCAGGTCGCCGGGTTTTCCGACCCCATCCATTGCGGAGCTTCCGATGTCGATCAATGCCGTTTCCAACAGCAACAACTACTGGCTGAACCAGCTCAATGCGTCCAGCACCTCCAGCAGCCCGACCAGCAGCAGCACCAGCCAGGCCAGCAGCTCGTCCTCGTCCGGCGGCCTGTTCGGCACCATCTTCCACTCGCTGACCCAGCAGTTGGGGCTCGATGGCGTCACCGGCACCACGACCAGCAGCACCAGCACCGGCGGCTCGGGCTCGGGCAGCAGCTCGTCCACGCAGGATCCCGGCGCCGCCATGACCGCCTTCATGCAGAGCCTCATGGCGGCACTGCAGGCGCAGAACGCCCAGACGGCCAGCACCGCGTCCGCCGCCTCGGCGAGTTCCTCGGTGGGCGCCGTGACGGGCACCACGGCCGCCAGCACGGCCACGGATGCCACCGCGGCCACCGGTGGACAGGTGGGCGGCATGCACCACGGTGGCGGCCATCATCATCACGGCGGTGGCGGCCTGCAGAACGACATGCAGAGCCTGATCAGCCAGCTGTCCTCGGGCAGCACGGATACGTCCACGACCAATGCATCCAGCAGCACGCTCGACTCGCTGCAGCAGAGCTTCCAGAACCTGGTCGGTGCGGTGGGTGGTACCGCCACGGGCACCACGCTCACCGGATTCCTGCAGACGCTGTCGAGCAATATCGGCAGCGCCGCGGGTTCGATGATCAGCGCGCAGGCCTGATCGTCGCGGGCCGGCCAACTCCGATCGGGATGGCCGGCCGTCAGGCCATGCTTACTGCTCGCGCTGCCACACCTGGGTGCGGCCCAGCAGCGAGAAGCCGATGTAGCCACGCACAGTGAGCTTGCTGCCGTTGTCGGTGGTCTGCAGCTTCACCTTGTAGGTCTTGCCGGTCTTGGGGTCGAGGATCTGGCCGCCGTCCCAGACATCGCCGTCCTGGTGGACGCCCCACATGATGTTCATGCCTTCGATGGGCTGGTTCTTGCGCTCGCCATCGCAGTTCTTGCAGATCGGGTGCGGGCCTTCGTCCGACTGCAGCACCTGAAGCACGGTGGCCTTCAGTTCGCCATTGCTCTCGGTGATCTGCACGATCGACTTGGGCTTGCCCGTCTCGTCGTCGATGGTCTTCCAGGTGCCGACCGGCGTGTTCTCGGCGGCAAAGACGGCGCCGGTGCCGAACAGCAGGGCGGTGGCAACCATGGCGCGGAGCAGTGACTTCATGAGGAATCCTCCCGTACGAAACAGTATGGACGGAGCCTGACCGAGCCTGCGCGGGGCCGTCAAGCTGCATTGCGAAAGGTCCTGCGGGCGAAGGCGGGGCGCCGGCTGGCATAATGGGCAACCCTCATGACAGTCCACGATTCCCTATGACGCAGGCGAGTGAAGCCCTGGTCCGCCGCATTCTCGGCGAACTTGTTGATCCACATACGGGTGCGCCGCTCGCCGACGCCGTGCGCGCGGTTGGCGTGGATGGCGACCGCGTGTCGGTGGATATCCAGCTGGGCTATCCCGCGAAAAGCGTCATCGACGGCATGACCGCCCGCGTCAGGCAGGCGCTGGAGGTCGACCCGGCGATTGCCGCGGCCTCGGTATCGGTCGGCACCCGCATCCATGCACACAAGGTGCAGGGCACGCTGGCGCCGCAGCCGGGCGTGAAGAACATCATCGTGGTGGCCTCGGGCAAGGGCGGCGTGGGCAAGTCCACCGTGTCGGCCAACCTGGCGCTGGCGCTGGCGGCCGAGGGCGCCAAGGTCGGCGTGCTCGACGCGGACATCTACGGCCCCAGCCAGCCGCGCATGCTGGGCATCAGCGGCAAGCCGCAGTCGCCCGATGGCAAGAGCATCATCCCGCTGGAGGCGCATGGCCTGCAGGCGATGTCGATCGGATTCCTGATCGAGGAAGAGACCCCCATGATCTGGCGCGGCCCGATGGTCACCCAGGCCATGATGCAGCTCCTCAACGACAGCCGCTGGGAACAGCTGGACTACCTGGTGGTGGACCTGCCGCCGGGCACCGGCGATATCCAGCTCACGCTGTCGCAGAAGGTGCCGGTGGCCGGCGCGGTGATCGTCACCACACCGCAGGACATCGCGCTGCTCGATGCGCGCAAGGCGCTGAAGATGTTCGAGAAGGTCGAGGTGCCGGTGCTGGGCGTGGTGGAGAACATGGCCACCCACGTGTGCTCCAACTGCGGCCACGAGGAGCACATCTTCGGTGAAGGCGGCGGCGTGCGCATGGCCGAGCAGTACCACGTGCCCTATCTGGGCTCGCTGCCGCTGGACATCCGCATCCGCGAGCAGGCCGACGGCGGCACGCCGACGGTGGCCGCGATGCCCGACTCCGATCTCGCGGCGCGTTATCGCGAGATCGCCCGCAACACGGCGGGCCGCTTGTCGAGGCAGCCACGCAACAAGTCGCTGGGGTTGGGCAAGATCATGGTGCAGGGGGCGCCGTAAGCGCCCTTGCTGTCACGCCATCTCCCCGCCGAGAGGGCTGGCGTGAGAGCAGGTGCTCGCCTCGGGATTTCACGCTTTGGCGCCAGGCCGGGTGAGGGGCGCGCGGCGTGCGGGGGCCCATCGTGGTTCGGCATGCGTGCGAATGCTGGACAGCGTGCGACGTGCGGGAAACCCTCGTCAGGCGGCCCTGACGGCGCGGATGTGTCGGTCATCCGGCGTCTTTCGGTTTGCGGGGCGTTCCTGCGGCCCGGCTCGCCTGCGGCCGAAGGGAGTCCCGTGGGATGACGGGCTTCCAGCCTCCTGCCGGCGGCCGGGTCACTATCCCGCCCGGACGCCCCACTGTCCCCGCATCCTTGCGGCCCTCTTCTGGCCCTCTGAGGGCCAGTGAGATCAAAAGCCACGGCCAGGAGCCTGTAGGAGCGCACCCTGTGCGCGACCGCCCTGCGGCCCCCTTGTCGCAGCACAGTCGACAACCACGCAGGAACCCACGAAGCCCCGGCTCACCACCCTCAAGACGCCGGCACCCTGACGCCAAGACTGGCGGCACCCCTGTCATTTCCGCTATTTTTCCAGCCTTTAGGCCGCCCGGGCGGCAGCCTTACCCCTTTGGGAGTCCGAGTGAGCATCAAATCCGACAAGTGGATCCGTCGCATGGCGGGGCAGCACGGCATGATCGAGCCTTTCGAACCGGGCCAGATCAAGACGCGCGACAACGCCAAGCTGGTCTCCTACGGCACCTCCAGCTACGGCTACGACGTGCGCTGCGCGCGCGAGTTCAAGATCTTCACCAACATCAACTCCACCATCGTCGATCCGAAGGCGTTCGATCCGACCAGCTTCGTCGACGTGGAAGCGGATGTGTGCATCATCCCGCCCAATTCGTTCGCGCTGGCCCGCACGGTCGAGTATTTCCGCATTCCGCGCAAGGTGCTCACGATCTGCCTGGGCAAGAGCACCTATGCCCGCTGCGGCATCATCGTCAACGTCACGCCGCTGGAACCGGAATGGGAAGGCCACGTGACGCTGGAGTTCTCCAACACCACGCCGCTGCCCGCGAAGATCTACGCCAACGAGGGCGTCGCGCAGATGCTGTTCCTCGAGTCCGATGAGGAATGCGAGACCAGCTACAAGGATCGTGGCGGCAAGTACCAGGGTCAGCAGGGCGTGACCCTGCCGCGTACCTGAGCCCTTTGCGTTCCGCGACCGCGGTCACGGGACACCTGAATGAATGCCGTCCGGGCCCGGTGCGCCGGTCCGGGGCGGCGCTACACTTCCGTACGTTCACACCGATGCATTGCAGGAGATCCCGCATGACCCGTTTTTCCACGCTGCTGACCCGTGCGGCTGCAGCCATCCTGCTGGGCAGCATGCTGGTGCTGGCCGGTTGCCATCGCGGCAGCACCAAGGACGAGGTGCGCACTGCAGACATGCTGAACCAGTTCGATGCAGTGATTAAGGCCTACAAGAGCGGCCAGTTCATCGTCGACGGCGCCGTGCTGTCGGCGCTGGACACCGGCAGCCACTTTGCCTACCTGAAGGACCAGGGCAAGCTGCCCAAGACCGTGCTGCTCGAGCCCAGCGATGACTCCAAGATCCGCAAGCAGCACCTGCAGTACATGGCGCGCCTGCAGCTCGACTACGGGTTCACCGTGTATTACGACGATGGTGGCGTGCTGAAGAAGATCAGCGTGGTGGATACCAAGGCGCGTGACCTGGAAGACTACAAGGCGCCGCCGAAGACCGAAGCGCCGCCGCCGCAGCAGCACTATTGATCGCTGCGCTAGGAACAGGGGCCCGCGGAGCGATCCGCGGGCTTTCTCTTTGTGCCCGATCGGCGCGAAGGTTTTCCACAGCCGATGTGGATGCGCCGCGGTAAAGCCTGTGGATAGAGCTGCTATCCGCCTGATTCGAAAGAGCTCGCGACGCAGTGGTGCCTGATTGCGCAGTCACCTGCCGCCGCGCTCAGCACAGTGCCGCGCGCAGGCTCTCAAGCATGGAGGCCAGGCCCGCAGGCGCGTACGGCGTGGCCTTGCCGCTGCCCCATACCGGTCCGGGCCAGGCCGCATCGCCTTCCAGGCGGACCACCACGTGCACGTGCAGCTGGCGCACTATGTTGCCCAGGGCACCAAGGTTGAGCTTGTCGCACGGCCCCACGTCGCGCAGCGCCTGCGCGGCGTGGCGGACCTCATGCCACAGCTGCTCCTGCTCTTCGGCGGCCAGGTCGTAGACCTCGCTGGCGCCTGTGCGTCGAGGCACCAGCACCAGCCAGGGAAAGCGCGTGTCGTTCATCAGCAGCAGTTCGCACAGGCCAAGCGAGGCCACGTGCGCGGTATCTGCCTGCAGGCGGGGGTCGAGCGAAAAATCGTGGTGGGTCATGCGCCTTGGGCCAGTTGACGGTCGAAGAAGGCCAGCGTGCGCTGGTAGGCCAGGGCTGCACTGGCTTCGTCGTATTGCGTACCCACGTCGCGGTTGAAGGCATGGTCGGCGGGGTAAGTGAATACATCCATCTGCGGCAGCATCTCGCGATGCTTCTGCACCATCTCCGGCGGGATGGCCTTGTCCTTCTCGCCGAAGTGGAACATCACCGGCGCGCGCAGCTGCTCGCCGAGGAAAGGCACGTTGCGCGCGCCGTAGTAGCTCACCGAAGGCAGGCCCAGCCGCATGGCCGAAAGCATCGCCACCGTGCCGCCCCAGCAATAGCCCACGGTGCCGATGCGGCCCGATGAGGCGATCGCTTCGGCGGCGCTGGCCACGTCCTCGACGGCGCGATCGAGCCCCAGTTCGTTCACCAGCGCACGACCGCGCGCGTAGCCCTCTTCGTTGTAGCCCAGCTCCACGCCGGTCTCCAGGTGATCGAAGAAGCAGGGTGCTATGGCCGTGTAGCCGGCCTTGGCGAAACCATCGGTGACGCGGCGGATGTGCTCGTTGACGCCGAAGATTTCCTGGATCACCACGATGCCGCCCTTGGGCTTGCCCTCGGGATGGGCCAGATAGGCGCCGATGCACTGCATGCGCGTGGTGTTGAGACTGATGGTCTGGCCCATGGCTCGAGCTCCGCGTGGCAAGCGGCCATTCTAGCCATTCAGGGAAATCGACCATCGTGCGATATGATGGTCCGTTTTCCGCATAGTTACGGTCCCACGTCCATGTCGCAGGTTTCGCCCAAAGTCGGTTTCGTCAGCCTGGGGTGCCCCAAGGCCCTGGTCGATTCCGAGCGCATCCTCACCCAGCTGAAGGTCGAGGGCTACGAAATCGTGCCCAGCTACGGCGCAGCCGACGCGGTGGTGGTCAACACCTGCGGCTTCATCGACGCGGCCGTGCAGGAGTCGCTGGACGCCATCGGCGAGGCGCTGCATGAGAACGGCAAGGTGATCGTCACCGGCTGCCTGGGCAAGCGCTCGGAGCTGATTCGCGAGGCCTATCCGGACGTGCTCGCCATCACCGGCCCGCAGGACTACGCCAGCGTGATGAACGCGGTGCATAGCGCCTTGCCGCCCAAGCGCAACCCGCTGCTGGACATCATTCCGGACACGGGCATCAAGCTCACGCCCAAGCACTATGCGTACCTGAAGATTTCCGAAGGCTGCAACCACCGCTGCAGCTTCTGCATCATCCCGTCGATGCGTGGCGACCTGGTGTCGCGTCCGGTCGATGAAGTGCTGGTGGAAGCCGAGCGCCTGGTGAAGGGCGGTGTGAAGGAGCTGCTGGTGATCTCGCAGGACACCAGCGCGTACGGCGTGGACCTCAGGTACGCCGAGCGGCAGTGGCGCGACAAGAGCTATCGCACGCGCATGACCGAACTGTGCGAGGGCCTGTCCGAACTCGGCGTGTGGACGCGCCTGCACTACGTCTATCCGTATCCGCATGTGGACGAGGTGATGCCGTTGATGGCGGAAGGCAAGATCCTTCCGTACCTCGACATCCCGTTCCAGCACGCCAGCCCGCGCATCCTCAAGCTGATGAAGCGTCCGGGCAACATCGACAAGACGCTGGAGCGCGTGAAGAACTGGCGCAAGCTGGTGCCTGATCTCACCATCCGCAGCACCTTCATCGTCGGCTTCCCCGGCGAGACGGATGCCGAGTTCGAGGAACTGCTCGATTTCCTGCGCGAAGCGGAGCTGGATCGCGTGGGCGCGTTCGCCTACTCGCCGGTGGATGGCGCCAAGGCCAATGAGCTGCCGGGCGCCGTGTCCGAGGAGTTGAAGGAAGACCGCCTGGAGCAGTTCATGGCGGTGCAAGCTGAGATCTCCGCCGCCAAGCTGCAGCGCAAGATCGGCCGCACGCTGAAGGTGCTGGTGGACGAAGCCGGCGCCGACGGTGCCATCGCCCGCTCGGCGGCTGACGCGCCGGAGATCGATGGTGTGGTGCATATCGCCAACGGCCAGCTGCTGAAGCCGGGGCAGTTCGTCGACGTGGTGGTCGAGGACGCCGACGAGCACGACCTGCACGCACGCCTCGCCGGCTGATGCGCGGCGTGGCGTGATGCGTTACGTCGCGCCCGCCCGAAACGAGGTCGATCCCGCCGTGTTCGAGCGCTGGCCGTTATGCGGCTGGCGCGAGCATGCGCCGTGGCTGCAGGGGTCGGAGTGGCCGTCGATCGAAGCGCTCAATGCCGCGTGGCCGGCCGACCAGCCGACGCGCTTCGTCGTGCAGACGCACGAACTGCTGGCCGATGGCCTTCACTATGAGCAGCGCATTGCCGCGCAGGCGCGCATAGCCACCCGCGAGGCCAACTGGCACGACCTGTTCAACGCGCTGGTGTGGTTGCGCCATCCGGGGCTCAAGCGTGCGCTCAATGCCCAGCAGGTGAGCGAAATCGCCGTAATGGGGCCGCGCGAGCGCTCGCGGCCGCAATGTGCGCTCACCCATTTCGACGAAGCGGGCGTGGTGGTGGTGCTACGCGACGCGGCGCTGCTCGATGCCTGGGATGCCCACGACTGGCATGGCCTGTTCTGGCGCCAACGGGATGCCTGGGGCGACGGCCGCGCCATGCCCACGGTGTTCGGGCATGCCTTGCTCGAGCACGCGCTGACGCCGGGCAAGCTGCTGGTGGGCAAGGCCCTGGTGTTCGTGGGGCAGGGCACCGCCGAACAGGCACTGGCCGCCTGTGCCGAGGGCATCGCCGAGGGTCGCCTGTTGCGCGATCCGCTGGAACTGCGCCCTTTTCCGCTGTCCGGCCTGCCGGGCTGGTATCCAGGCAACGAGCACGAAACGTTCCACCGGCAAACCCCGTGCTACCAGCCCAGGCGTGAAGGGCGCAGTTATCCCCGTCCGGCGGTTTTCTGACGTCGGGCGGGGCTTGATCGCGGGGCCTCAAATTGCGGCGGCACCGCAATCGCGCTAAAACGCCCTTAGCGGAGCGCTGGGAGCAGGCGGATGGATACGGCTTGGCGGGTGCGCTTTGGCAGGACAAAGGCGAGGTTGCCTTGGGGCGGGCTGTTGGCCTGCCTGCTGGCCGTGGCCCAGCCGATCACCGCTGGCGACCTGGCGACGAGCGCGCCTCGGGCGGTCCGCTTCGGCATCCTCCCGGTGAGCGGCGCCGTTGAGTCCCGCCAGCAGTGGGAGCCGCTGCTGGAAGATCTGGAGAAGAGACTCGGGCGTCCGGTCAGCGCGGTATCGGTCAGCACGTATGCCGGCCTGTCCGGCGCCATCGCCGAGCAACGCGTGGACATTGCCTTTCTTTCCGGGCGCCTGGCCACCGAGGCCGTCCAGCACCAGCACATGAGCGTGATCGCGCAATGCGAGCGCAGCGATGGCGTCAAAGGCAATGTCGCCGTGCTGGTCACGCGCAGCGACGGCCCCATCCATTCGCTCAAGGACCTGTTCGCCAGGCCCGGCCATTGGCGCTACGCACGCGGTGAAACGCTTTCGGTCACTGGATACATCGCGCCGGAGGCCGAGTTGTTTGCGCCGAGGGGCCTGAACTCCGATACCTTCTTTGCCAGCGTGCGCGTGGGCAATCACCAGAACAATGCGCTGGCGGTGGCCAATGGCGAAGTCGATGTGGCCAGCAACAACGGCCCGGACCTGGAGCTGTTTCGCCGCAATTTTCCCAGCGAGGCGGCGCAGGTCCGCGTGATCTGGAGCTCGTCGCTGATTCCCACCGACGTGCTGGTGGCGAGGGACGACCTGCCCGAGCCCCTGCGCAGCCAGCTGATTGCCTTCATGCGTGGCTACGGACATGCCCCGGGCGCGGCTGGCGAGCGCGAACGGGCGAATCTGGCGCGCATCCAGGATCTGGCCGGGTTTGCCGCGGCTGACAATCGTGTCCTGCAGCCCATCCTCGACCTGCAGTTCCAGTTGGTTCGCGAACAGGCCGAGCATGGACGCTGGGTCAACGACCAGGCCAAGGCGACGCGCTTGCAACAGATCGATGCCGACTACCGGCGGGCCATGGCCCAGCTCTCGCGCCACTGAGCGCGCATTCAAGCAACCGGTGTTAGGGTGCGGCATTGGGTCGGCGTCGCCGGCCGCCTCACGTTAGCCTGCCGGAGTCCCCATGCCTGCCTTCGATCGTGTCCTTCGCGCGTGCCGTCTTGGCCTGTTCGCTGCCGTGCTCGGCGCGGCATCGCTGGCCCACGCCCAGGCGGCTCCGCCGGGCCTGCCCGAGGCGGACAAGCAGCAGATCAAGAACTACACCCTCACTGACGACGTGTTCCAGCGCCTTGCCGATACCACGCGCGAGGCGCACGCGCTGGGCATCCAGCCCCAGGCGTCGCCCGATCCGTCCAAGGTGCACAGCCTCAACGATCTTGCCGCGCAGGCCATGGCGGCCGATCCGCGCATTCCCGACCTGGTGAAAAAGCATGGCTTTACGCCGCGTGATTTCATGCTGGCCAACATCGCGCTGATGAACGCGATCATGGCGGTGCAGGCACGGGCCGATCCTGCGCTGTCAGGCAACCTCAACCAGGTCTGGGTGAACCCCGACAACATTCGTTTCGTCGAGGCGCACAAGCAGGAGATCAGCGCGCTGATGCAGGGCAACTGAGCGCAGGGAAGGGCGGCCGGCCTCAGTAGCTGACCGTCACGATCAGGAAGCGCGTACGTCCGCCGGGCAGTTCGGCCTCGAATTCGTCGTCCACGCGCTTCTTCAGTACCGCCCGCGCCAGGGGTGAGTCGATGCTGATCCAGCCCAGGCGTGCGTCGGTCTCGTCAGGACCTACGATGCGATAGGACACGCTTTCGCCGGACTCGGCGTTTTCCAGCTCGATGCAGGCGCCAAAGAACACCACCTCCCGGTCGGCCGGCGCGCCTTCGGCCACCTTCAGCGATGGGATGCGCTTGCTCAGATAGCGCACGCGCCGATCGATCTCGCCCAGTTGCTTCTTGCGGTAGGTGTACTCGGCGTTTTCCGAGCGGTCGCCTTCCGCGGCGGCGGCGGCCAGCGCCTTCACCACTTCCGGGCGCAGCGTGTGCCACAGGTGGTCAAGCTCGGCCTTGAGCTTCTCGAAGCCCTCGCGGGTGATGATGGCGGTGGAACTGGGGGCGGGTGGTCGCCAGCGGCTCATGGGGCGGGAATCCGTTGCACAACGTGTCGGGCGTCGATTTTATCGATAGCCTCAGGCGTGCGCAGGTCCGTCCTGCAGCTGCCGGGCCAGTGCGTCGATTTCGGCGCGCAAGGGGTGGTCGGGCCAGGCCTGCACCAGCCGGCCGAGCAGCACCGTGGCCTCGGTGCGTTGGCCGAGCTCCACGCCCAGCAGGCGCGCGGCCAGCAGGCCGGTGCCCGGCGCTTCGGATGCCCGCGGCCAGCGGACCAGGAAGCCGCGGGAGAGTTTCAGTGCAAGGCGGCTCATGCCGGCGCGCGCGGCCTGTTCAGCCAGCGCGCTGGCATAGGCTGGATCGTCGGGCAAGAAACCCGGGTCCAGCTCCAGGCAGTCCTGCACCACGCCGAGGGCACGGCGAGGCTCGTTGCTGGCCATCAGTGCGGCGATCCAGATCTGGCCGTGCTCCAGCAACCCTTCGCGCAGCCCTTCCGCATGCAGCAGTTCACGATAAGCCAGGTGCAGCGCAGATGGGGCACTGCGGCCCTGCATGCGGGTCACCAGCAGCGCGATGGCCGCGCGGCGGTCGGTGCCCGCCACGGTGCGTACCTGCTGCAGCAGCTCCTCGTCGACGTCCTGTCCGCCGGCGCGCGCCAGCGCTTCGGCTTCCGGCTCCAGCCCAAAGCGTTCGTGGTGCCGGTGGATCATGGCGCCCATCAGGTGCAGGTTGAGGATGATCAGATACGTGTAGGCAAAGCCGAACAAGGGCAGCGCCAACAGCCTGGGCAGTACGTGGTCGGCCAGCGCGGCGGCGACGATCAATGCGCCGGTCGCCAGGTTCAGCAGCAGGGGAATCAGGTAGGCCCAGCCGAAGCGACGGATCACCTCCCACCAGTTCACCGGGCTGAGGGCCAGTTCCACGTCGCCGTCGAAAGCCAGCGACATGTCGATGGCCGGCAGCATGGCAGCGAACAGGATGATCAGGGGCCACAACGCGGGTGGGTAGAGCAGGGCGCTGAGCGCGCACATCACCGTGGCGAACAGGTGCACCGCCATCAGTCCGTTGCCGGCCGCCGGGTTCTCGTCCACGCCCACGTTGGGCGGATCGGCGAAACCGTTGGCGGTGTGCATCAGGCAGGTGGCGGCGTAGCGCCAGGTGGCGGCCCACAGCGCAAAGCTGGCAGTGATGCCGATGAAGAGCGGCGCCACCAGCAGGCAGTGCAGCAGTGCCAACACCATGCAGGAGGCGAGGCCCGCACCGCGCAGGGGGTAGCCGAGACCTGCGATGAAGCGGTCGCGCAGTGGGGTATTGGGCGAGACGGTGGCGACGCGCGGCATCAGGGCGATCTCGGCATTCCGTTGCTGTCGATGGCGCGCTTCAGCGCTTGCCGCCGAAGATGCCACCGAGCACGCCGCGCACGATCTGCTGGCCCAGTTTCGAGCCCACGGCGCGGCTGGCCGATTTCGCCATCGCCTCGATCATGCCCTGGCGCCGGCTGGTGCCGAGCACGGCGTCGCGCACGGCATCGGTCCAGTTGGGGCCTTGCGCGGTCGTGTTGTTGCCGGCGGGCGATCCCTTGGCGATGACCTGCGGATCGGCGGCCTTGTCGCTGGCGCGCTTGGCGAGGATCTCCGCCGCCGATTCGCGGTTGACTGGCGTGTCGTACTTCCCGCCGACCGGCGAGCGTTGGCGAACGGTGCTGCGCTCGGCGTCGGTGATCGCGCCGATGCGCGCGGTCGGTGTGGTCACCATCACGCGTTCCACCGGCGAGGGCACGCCGCCGTCGCGCAAGGTGGAAGCCAGTGCCTCGCCCACGGCGAGCTGGGTGATGGCCTCGGCCACGTCGAGCCTGGGGTTGGCCACGAAGGTTTCGGCCGCCGCCTTCACCGCCTTCTGGTCGCGCGGCGTGAAGGCACGCAGTGCGTGCTGCACGCGATTGCCGAGCTGACCCAGGATGTTGCCCGGCACGTCGTCGGGATTCTGCGAGCAGAAATACACGCCGACGCCCTTGGAGCGGATCAGTCGCACCACCTGTTCCACGCGTTGCAGCAGCGACGCCGGCGCATCGTCGAACAGCAGGTGCGCCTCGTCGAAGAAGAACACCAGCTTGGGCTGGTCGAGGTCGCCCACTTCCGGCAGCTGCTCGAACAGTTCCGACAGCAGCCACAGCAGGAAGGTGGAGTACAGGCGTGGCTTGAGGATCAGCTGGTCGGCGGCGAGGATGTTGACCACGCCGCGGCCGCTCATGTCCTGGCGCATCAGGTCGGACAGCTCCAGCGCCGGCTCGCCGAAGAACTGGTCGGCGCCGTCCTGCTCCAGCTTGAGCACGGAGCGCTGGATCGCGGCGATGCTCTGCGTGCTGATCAGTCCGTAGTGGGTGGAGATGTCCTTGGCGTTTTCGCTGGCGAAGCCGAGCAGGGCGCGCAGGTCGGCCAGGTCCAGCAGCAGCCAGCCCTGGTCGTCGGCAACCTTGAAGATCACCTCCAGCACGCCTTCCTGGGTGTCGTTGAGCTCCAGGATGCGGCCGAGCAGGGTGGGCCCCATCTCGGTGATGGTGGCGCGCACCGGGTGGCCGAGCTTGCCGTAGATGTCCCAGAAGATCACCGGGTTCGCCTGCGGCTTCCAGTCGGTGAGGCCGAGCTTGGCCAGGCGCGCCTTGAGCTTGTCGCCCGGCTCGCCGGCAGGCATCGAGAGACCGGCCAGGTCGCCCTTGGCATCGGCAAGGAAACACGACACGCCCAGCCGCGAGAAGCCTTCGGCAAGCACCATCAGCGACACCGATTTGCCGGTGCCGGTGGCGCCCGCGATCATGCCGTGCCGGTTGCCGTAGCGTGGGTCCAGGCTGACGCTGGTGCTGTCGTTGCGGCCGATCAGGATCTCAGTCATGGCATTCCGTCCGTTGGTTGCGGGTCGATTGTAGCCAAGCCGCTCCGTGCTGCTGGCGTCATCACCCATCGTCGACGGTCGCGGCTGTCGTTGCGACGGGAAAAATCGTGTTGAGTCGCCGGGCCCGGGCGCAGTAAGGTCGGCCCTTCGATCCGACAGTGAAGTCGTCCATGGCTCCCCACGCCTTGCTTCGTTCCCTGCGTCTGGCTCCCCTTGCCGGCGCGTTCACCCTCCTGGCTGCCTGTGCTTCCTCGGGCGGCACCAAGCCTTCACCGCAAGCCAGCCAGCTCTACGCGCAGCTCGACCAGGCCAGCCAGGGCTATGAAACGGCGCTGGCTCAGGCGCGTGCAGGCAACGCGGCGCAGTCGCAGCAGACCCTGGATGCCTCGCTGGACAAGCTCAAGGACGCCGCCGCGCATTGCCCCTCCACGCAGGGGTGCGATCCGCAGCGCTTCTTCTCGGTGTTCGATCGCCTGTTGCGACTGAAGGACGGCAACTTCGACCTGGGCGACGACCTCAGCAGCATGGGCGACGACGTGCAGGAGGGCAGCAACAGTGATCGCAGCGGCGCGGCCGGCCTGCCCGAGGCGCAGCGCAGCGTCACGCTGCTGCGTGGCCAGCAGCTGTCGCAGCTGATCGCGATGAACGGCCCGGTGAAGGCGGCGCTGGAGATGTGGCTGACCCAGTGGCGCGGCAACCTGATGGACGCCTACGTCAACTACCAGTTCCTGCGCTACCAGATGTGGCCCGAGTACCAGAAGCAGGACCTCCCCGAGGCCTTGCTGTTCGGCATCCTGGCCAAGGAATCGGGTGGCAAGGTGCACGCCGTGTCGCGCTCCGGTGCCGCCGGCCCGCTGCAGTTCATGTATGCCACCGGCCTGCGCTTTGGCCTCAATACCGAGGACGGCTTCGACTCGCGCTTCGATCCGGCCGAGGCGGCGCGTGCCAACGCCGAGTACATGGACGAGCAGCTCAAGGTGTTCAACAACAACCTCGAGCTGACCCTGGCCGCCTACAACGGTGGCGAAGGGCGCATGCGCCGCCTGGTGGGCGACAACACCTCGGTGAGCCTGTACGACCCGACCATCTACAACCAGCTTTCGCAGGAGACGCGCGATTACGTGCCGTCGGTGCTGGCGGCGGCCTGGCTGTTCCTGCATCCGGAGAGCTACAACCTGCGCTTCCCGCGCGTGGACGGCGCGCAGGGCAGCATCGTGCTCAAGCGGCCGGCCTCGCTGACCGAGCTGACCGTGTGCCTCGGTTCCGCCGCGGGCATGAGCGACGGCTGGTTCCGCACCCTGCGCAACCTCAATCCGCGTCTCGACCCGCAGGTTTCCCAGCCGGCCGGCGTGCGCATCATGGTGCCGAGGGTGCTGGAGAAGCCGTACGAGGCCCGTTGCACGGACGGCCCCTGGCCGATCCTTGCCAACGACCTGCATACCGCGGTGGTGCCGGTGGTGCCGCCGTCGCCCACGCCGTCGCCTTCCGCCGCGCCGGCACGCAGCTCGAGCAGCGGGAAGACGCGCAACTACGTGGTGCGCCGGGGCGACACGCTCACCGGCATCGTCAACAAGCTGGGGTGTTCCTCGGTGCAGGAAGTGGCCGAGATGAACGGGCTCAACCACCAGCACATCAAGCCGGGTCAGACCCTCAAACTGCCCAGCTGCCGCTGAGGCGGGCCGGCCCAAAAAGAAGCACCGCCCACCGGGGCGGTGCTATCGATCATGACGATCGGGGTCAGGCGGCGGCCGGCGCCTGCATCCACTCCTTGAGTGGATCGGCGCGGTGGTCTTCCTTCAGTTCGCGCAACAGGCGCATCAGCTCGCGATGGTGTGCCTGCAGGCCGGGGTGCGGGTTGCCCTTGGTCTCGTGGTAGGCGACCGCCAGCCATAGCGCGATGCCGCGCATGGCCACTTCGGCGTTGTCCGAGCGGGCGCGCGCCAGGCCGATCTCGGTGCCCTGGCCCCACGGCAAGTAGCGCTCTTCCGGCGGCGTGCCGTACAGGTGGGGGAAGTCGCTGCGCGAGGCCTGGCCGATTTCGCGCAGGGACATCGTGCCCAGTCGGGCGCGGCTGCGCTTGGGCAGGGCCTGGATGCTGCGCTCGATCTCGCGCAGCTGCCGGCCGAGCTGGCGGCTGCGATTCATGGCGATAAGACGGGTGACGATGCGCATGGAGTGTCCTCGGTCTGGCCTTGGGTTGGCGCCCGCGCACGGCGTCGCCGGACGAGGAGCTTAGCCCCGCCCGGCGCGGCGATGCGCCAAAAAGGTCACAAAACGACGAAACGCGTCACTTGCCGCGTCAAAATTTTGACGCGGCCACGGCTCAGGCCTTCAGCTGTACGCCCAGGCGCTGCCCCACCTGCACCGCCTGCTGCGGCTGCAGGGGGTCGAGTTCGGCCATGCCCTCGGGGAACAGCAGGATCACGGTGGAGCCCATGTTGAAGCGCGCCATCTCGGCGAAGCGCTCGAGCGTGATGTTCTGGCCGGCAAAGGACTTGCGGCGGATCGACGGCGCGTACGGCGGGATCACCAGTCCATCCCACACGGTGGCCACGCTGGACACCAGGATCGCGCCCACCATCACCACCACGAACGGTCCATGCTCGCCCTCGAAGTGGCAGACCAGTCGCTCGTTGCGGGCGAACAGGCGCGGGATCGCCTCCACCGCGAACGGCGCCACGCTGAAGATGCGGCCGGGCACGTGCACGGTTTCCTTCAGCGTGCCCTTCAACGGCATGTGCACGCGGTGGTAGTCGCGCGGGGACAAGTAGATGGTGGCGAAGCGGCCGTTGCGGTACGGCGCGGCGCTGGCCTCGTCGCCCAGCAGTTCAGCGGCGGTGTAGTCCTGGCCCTTGGCCTGGAAGATGCGCCCGTCGATGATCTTGCCCGCCTGGCTGATGCGGCCGTCCGCCGGGGACAGCAGGGCCGCCGGGTTGGCGTCGGCGTGGCGCGCATCGGGCCGCAGCTTGCGGGTGAAGAACGCATTGAAGTGCTGGTAGGCGAGTGGATCGGGCTGCGCCGCCTCGGCCATGTTCACCTGATAGTTGCGCACGATGGTGCTGATCAGGAAGTTCTTCCACGGCTTGAAGGTCCAGCGCGTGGCCCAGTAGACCACCCGCGACAGCGCGCGGTGGGGCAGGATGTATTGCAGGAGTACGTTGAAGGTCATCGGGCAAGTATGAACGAAGCCGGCCACGATTACGCCTGGGTGACAACCCGGCTCCGGCTATACTGGGTGATCCCCTGATGCCCAAGACTTGCCGTGACTCACGAACTCGCCTCCATCATCGACTTCATCCGTTACGGCGCCAGCCGCTTTTCTGCGGCCGGGCTCACTTTCGGGCATAGCCATGACAACCCCATCGACGAGGCCACCCACCTGGTGCTGGCCAGCCTGCATCTGCCGCCGGACATCCCGCCGGCCTATGGCGCGGGCCGACTCACCAGCGAGGAGCGCGAGCGTGTGCTGGCGCTGATCGAGCGTCGCGTCAACGAGCGCCTGCCGGTGGCCTACCTGGTGGGCGAAACCTGGTTCGCGGGGCTGAAGTTCAAGAGCGACCGCCGCGCGCTGGTGCCGCGCTCGCCCATCGCCGAGCTGATCGAGTCCGGCTTCCAGCCGTGGCTGGACCACCGCCATGTCGAGCGTGCGCTGGACCTGTGCACCGGCTCGGGCTGCATCGGCATCGCCATGGCCGAGTACAACCCGGACTGGCAGGTGGACATTGTCGACATCAGCGATGACGCGCTGTCGCTGGCCCGCGAGAACATCGTGTTCCAGCACGTCGAGAACCGCGTCGAGGCAATCAAGTCCGACCTGTTCAATGGCCTCGCCGGACGCCGTTACGACCTGATCGTGTCGAACCCGCCCTACGTCACCGAGGACGAATACGCCGCGCTGCCGGGCGAGTACAGCCATGAGCCCAAGCTTGGCCTGACCTCGGGCGAGGACGGCCTGGACATCTGCGTGCGCATGCTCGACGAGGCGGCCGACTACCTCAGCGAGGACGGCCTGCTGATCGTGGAAGTGGGCGAGAGCGAGCGCCAACTGGTGGAGCTGCTGCCGGAAGTCCCGTTCGTGTGGATCGAGTTCAAGGTGGGCGCGATGGGCGTGTTTGCGCTGGAGCGTCGCGACCTGATCGAGCATGCCGCGGCGATCCGTGCAGCGGCCGAAGCGCGCCGGGGGCGCTGAGCCCTCATGGAGCTGGCGACGGAACGCCTGCTGCTGGATGCGCTGACCCTCGAGGATGCGCCGGCGTTGTTCGGCTATCGCGGCGACCCGGACGTGTGGCGTTACCAGAACTGGCGGCCGGAGTCGCTGGCCGAGGTGGAGCGCTTCATCCGCAAGCAGTCGGCGCTGGACGCCCCCGTGGTGGGCCAGTGGTTCCAGCGCGCGATCCGGCTGCGCCGGGAAGGGTCGCTGGTCGGAGACCTCGCGTTCTGCCTGTCCGAGGATGGCCAGGCGGAGTTCGGCATCACCATTGCACCTCCCCAGCAAGGAAGAGGGTTGGCAAGGGAGGCCGCCACGGCGCTGCTGGGTGCGTTGTTCGGCACGTTCGGCATGCATCGGGTAAGGGCCTCGGTCGATCCCCGCAACCTGTCCAGCATGGCGCTGATGCGTTCCCTGGGGCTGCGCCAGGAGGCCCATATGCGTGAATGCCTCAAGTTCCGCGGCGAATGGGTGGATGACGTGATCTTCGCCCTGTTGGCCCGGGAATGGCCGATCAACGTCGCCGCGGACACGGCCGATGTTGCAACGCGGTAAGCTGTGGGGGTTTCCCCGCAGACGACGAGCCACGTGTCCAGTAATTCCTTCGGCAAACTCTTCACCGTCACCACCTTCGGCGAAAGCCACGGACCGGCCATCGGCTGCGTGATCGACGGCTGCCCGCCGGGGCTGCCGATCGCCGCCGAGGAATTCCGTGCCGACCTCGATCGTCGCGCCACCGGCAAGAGCCGCCACACCTCGCAGCGACGCGAGGCGGACGATATCGAGATCCTCTCGGGTGTTTACGAAGGCCGGACCACCGGCACGCCGATCGCGCTGCTGATCCGCAATACCGACCAGCGCAGCAAGGATTACGGCGACATCGCGCAAACCTTCCGCCCTGGTCACGCCGACTACACCTACTGGCAGAAGTACGGCATCCGTGATCCGCGTGGTGGTGGCCGCTCCTCGGCACGCGAGACCACCATGCGGGTGGCGGCCGGCGTGATCGCCAAGAAGTGGCTGGCTGAGCGTCACGGCGTGCGCGTGCGCGGCTACATGGCGCAGATTGGCGAAGTCACGCCGGGTTCGTTCGACTGGAACGCAGTGGAGCAGAATCCGTTCTTCTGGCCCGATGCTCACGGGGTGCCGGTGCTGGAGTCGTACATGGATGCGCTGCGCAAGTCGGGCGATTCGGTGGGTGCGCGCGTCAACGTCGTGGCCGACGGCGTGCCGCCCGGCTGGGGCGAGCCGATCTACGGCAAGCTCGATGGCGACATCGCCGCCGCGCTGATGTCGATCAATGCCGTGAAGGGCGTGGAGATCGGCGACGGCTTCGGCGTGGTGGCACAGCATGGCAGCCAGCATCGTGACGAGATGGCGATGGACGGCTTTGCGTCCAACCACGCCGGCGGCATCCTGGGCGGCATCAGCACGGGGCAGGCCGTGGTTGCCTCGATGGCGCTCAAGCCGACGTCCAGCATCCTTGTTCCCGGGCATAGCGTGAATCTCGCCGGTGAGCCGGTGGAGGTGGTCACCAAGGGGCGCCACGACCCCTGCGTGGGCATTCGCGCCACGCCGATCGCCGAAGCCATGGTGGCCCTGGTGCTGATGGACCACGCCCTGCGCCACCGTGCCCAGTGCGGCGACGTCGGCGAGGTCGCTCCCCGTATTCCGTAAGCCATGCCGGTCGCCTTGCGGCCGGCCCAGGACAGAAGTACACGCATCATGAACGCCAAACCGAAAGTCTGGGTCGCGCGCCCCGTATTCCCCGAAGTGCTGGATCGCCTGCGCCAGTACTTCGAGGTGGAAGCACAGGCCGAGGAGCGCCCCCGCAGTCCTGCCGAGCTGAAGGCCGGGCTGGCCGGTGCCGATGCCGCCATTGTGGGGCTGGCCGACCGCATCGACGCGGCCGTGCTGGATGGCAACACCCGGCTCAAGGTGGTGGCCAACCTGGGCGTGGGCCACAACAACCTCGATCTGGACGCACTGACCCGCGCGGGTGTGCTGGCCAGCAATACCCCTGACGTGCTCACCGAAAGCGTGGCCGATTTCGCCTGGGCGCTGATGCTGGCGGCAGCCCGGCGCGTGGGCGCAGCGGAGCGCTGGTTGCGTGCCGGGCATTGGCCCGGCAGCAACATGCGCTTCGACGACTGGTTGGGCCTGGATCTGCATGGCCGCACGCTGGGCATCCTTGGCATGGGGCGGATCGGGCAGGGCATTGCCCGCCGGGCTTCGGGATTCAGCATGCGCGTGCTGTATCACAACCGTACGCGACTGCCCGAGGCGGTGGAGCAGGAGTGTCGCGCCACCCTGGTCGGCAAGCCCGAGCTGCTGGCCCAGGCAGACTTCCTGGTGCTGGTGCTGCCGTTCACCCAGGCCAACCGCCACGCCATCGGCGCGCCGGAACTGGCGGCGATGAAGCGCTCGGCGGTGCTGGTGAACGTGGCCCGCGGCGGCATCGTGGATGACGCCGCCCTGGCCGCCGCCCTGCGCGAGGGTCGGTTGGCGGCTGCGGGCCTGGACGTGTTCGAAGGCGAACCCCAGGTGCATCCGGACCTGTTGGCGTTGGACAATGCCGTGCTCAGCCCGCATATCGCCAGCGCCAGCGAAGATACTCGCCGCGCCATGGCCAACCTGGCGGCTGACAATGTGATCGCGGCATTTGGATTTGGCGATGTGGCCGGACAACCGCCCACGCCGCTCAATCCAGTGGTGATGAGCCACTGGGCGGCAGGCAAAGCGTGATGACTTTCACGCCCATGCATGTCGCAGGTTGTATTGCGCGCCGCCCCGGCTAGATTTCCGCGCATAGCGGAGATCGGTGCCGCCGGGACGGTTTTCCGATTCCTCCTACCTGATAACGGGACATGAGCAAGAAGAGCAGCTACAAGGTGGCAATGGTCGGCGCGACGGGCGCCGTGGGTGAGACCCTGCTGGCCATCCTGGCCGAGCGCGATTTTCCGGTAAGCGAGCTGGTGCCGCTGGCGAGCGAGCGTTCGGCCGGCGAGAAAATCACCTTCGGCGGCAAACAATCCACGGTGCAGAACCTGGCCGACTACGACTTCGCTGGCGTCGACATCGCGTTCTTCTCGGCTGGCGGCTCGGTGAGCCGCGAGCACGCGCCGCGCGCGGCGGCGGCGGGAGCGGTGGTGATCGACAACACCTCCGAGTTTCGCTACCAGGACGACATTCCGCTGGTGGTGAGCGAGGT
Organism: Dyella sp. C9; assembly: GCF_003332825.1. GTDB lineage: Bacteria > Pseudomonadota > Gammaproteobacteria > Xanthomonadales > Rhodanobacteraceae > Dyella. The sequence goes on from NZ_QIRF01000001.1 coordinate 275,512, forward strand.
CAATCCGCACGCGATTGCCGAGTACACCACGCGTGGCATCATCGCCAACCCCAACTGCTCGACCATGCAGATGCTGGTGGCGCTGGCGCCGATCCATCGCGCGGCCGGGATCGAGCGTATCAACGTGGCGACCTATCAGTCCGTCTCCGGGGCGGGCCGCAGCGGCATGGACGAACTGGGCAAGCAGACCGCGGCCTTGCTCACCTTCCAGGACGTGGAACTGAAGAAGTTTCCCAAGCAGATCGCCTTCAACGTCATCCCGCACATCGACGACTTCCAGCCCAACGGCTACACCAAGGAAGAAATGAAGATGGTGTGGGAGACGCGCAAGATCCTCGAGGACGACACCATCCAGGTGAATCCCACCGCGGTGCGGGTGCCGGTTTTCTACGGGCACTCCGAAGCGGTGCACATCGAGACCCGTGACAAGCTCACCGCCGCGCAGGCGCGCGAGCTGCTGGAAAAGGCCGAGGGCGTCGTCGTGATCGACGAGCGCAAGGCGGGCGGCTATCCCACCCCGGTGGGCGATGCCGCGGGGCAGGATCCGGTGTTCGTGGGGCGCATCCGCGAGGACATCTCGCACGAGCGCGGGCTGGACATGTGGATCGTGTCGGACAACATCCGCAAGGGTGCGGCGCTCAATGCCGTGCAGATCGCCGAACTACTGATCAAGGATTACCTGTAATGAAAGTCGGGCTGGCCGGGTTGGCGTGCTGTTTGCTGTCAGTGATGGGGCCCGCCCGGGCAGCCACGGAACAGGCGGGCGGCTCGGCCGCCCAGCAGAAGCAGGTGGAGCAGGCCATCACCCAGCAGCAGGCGCAGGTGCACCAACTGCAGGGTGACGTGGCGCGAGAGGAATCCCGGACCCACCAGGCCGACGCCAAGCTGAAGGAACAGGACCAGGCCATCGCCGAGTTGCAGCGGCAGCTGGATGCCCTGAAGGCTCCGTCCAAGGGGAGTGGCCACCCCTGACCCGGGTGGCTTACTGCGGCAGGCTTTTCCAGGCAAGAACAAACTGCAGCAAGATGTCGTAAGCATTGGCCGGCGCTATTGTTGATTGGCCTGTACCTAACTAAAGTGACCCCTCGTTCCAGACGCTGCCGCCTTGCGGCAAGCCTACAAGAAACGTCACGGGGTCGTTCGGGGGAATACACGATGAATCGTTCTTTGAAGCTGTCGATGCTGCTGGCGCTTGCCCTTGGCAGCAGCCAGGCAGCCGCGCTGGAACTGGGCCAGATCCAGGTGAAGTCGGCGCTGGGCCAGCCCTTGCTGGCTGAAATCCCGGTCAATCCCGGCAGCCCGGCCGAGCTGCAGGACCTGAGCGCGCGCCTGGCTTCCGCTGCGGATGCCGCGCAGGCTGGGGTTGCTGCCGGTCCGAACGTGCCCCTGCAGTTCGCCGTGGTCGATGGCGGCAACGGTAAGAAGATCATCCGCATCACCAGCGTCGAGCCGGTCAACGACCCGTACCTGGACCTGCTGGTCGAGGTGGACAGCGCCGCCGGCAAGAGCCTGCGTGAGTTCACTCTGCTGCTCGATCCGCCGAATGCGCCGGCCAGCGTGCCCGCCACCCAGGCGCCGGTGCAGTCCACGGCCAAGTCCTCGCATCACGCGGCACCCGCCACCACGCCGGCCGCCAGCCAGTCGAGCGAGACGGCTGCCGCACCGGCCCCGGCCCCCAAGCCGGCCAAGCCCGCCCCGGCTCCGCGCGCCACCGCCGGCGGTACGTTCGGCCCGGTGGAACGTGGCGAGACGCTTTCCTCGATCGCCCACCAGACGGCGCCCGAGGGCATCGACACCAACCAGATGCTGCTGGCCCTCAAGCAGGCCAACCCCGACGCGTTCTACCGCGACAACATCAATGCGCTGAAGACCGGCGCCGTGCTGCGCGTGCCGTCGCGTGAAGACGCGCAGGCGATGGCCGTGGCGGCCGCCGCCGAGGAAGTGCGTCGCCAGAACAGCGACTGGCGCTCCGGCGCCGCCCGCGTGCCGACCACCGTGGCCGATGCCGGCACCCGCGCCAATGCCTCGTCGGCGCCCACCACCACCGGTCCGTCCGGCGATCACCTGGCCCTGGTTCCGGCCAAGGAAGGTGCGGATACCGGCGCCGGCAAGGGCGGTAAGGGTGCCCAGGCCGAAAAGGGCATGGCCGCGCTGCACCAGGATCTGCTGCGCAGCCAGGAGGCTCTCACCACTCTGCAGCAGCAGGGCGATGAGCTGAAGTCGCGCCTGAAGGACCTGGAAGACATCAACAGCAAGAACGAACGCCTGCTGTCGCTCAAGGACAACGAGATCGCCGAGCTCCAGCGCAAGCTGGCCGAGGCGCGCAAGGCCGCCGGCTTGCCGGCTGCGCCGGCCAGCGCTCCGGCCAAGCCCGCCGAGGAGACCGTGGTGAAGGCCAGTGCGCCGGCCAGCACCCCGGCGCCGGCCGCCACGGTTGCCGCTGCGCCGGCCGTGGCCACCCCGGCGGCCGCCAGCAGCGCCACGCCGGCCCATGCCAGCACAGCGGCCCCGGCCGTGGCCAAGGCGCCCGTGGCCAAGCCCGCCGCCAAGCCGGTGGCCAAGGCCGCCCCGGTGGTCGAGGAAGATCCCTGGTACATGCAGACCTGGGCCTGGGCCGGTGGTGCCGGCGCCGCCGTGGTGCTGCTCCTGCTCGCCCTGCGCAGCCGTAGCCGCAAGCCGGCTGGCGCTGCCGCGGGCTCCGCCTCGCTCGCCGACCGCTTCGGCACGGTGCCGCCGATCGGCCCGACCAGCGACGATCCGGACCAGGACGAGCTGCTCGACCAGCTGGCCGAGCACCCGGATGACATCGGCCTGCACCTGGAGCTGGTGAGCCTGTACTACAGCCGCCGCGACGTGGACCACTTCGAGGCAGCCGCCGAGGCCATGTACGCCCATGTCAGCGATCCGGAGCAGTCCGAATGGCAGGATGTGGTGCACATGGGCCAGGACCTGGTTCCCGAGCACCCGCTGTTCGCCCAGGGCGTGCCGGTGCCGGCCGCGGGCGAAGAGCACGAAGCACTGCACCACTTCGACCTGGGCAACTACGCCCATGAAGAGCAGGGTGACGAACTGCCGCCGATCCCGGCGACCCCGTCGCAGCATCCCAAGGTCAGCGAGTACCACTTCGATTTCGACCTGACCCCGCGTCCCGCGCAGGCCCATGCCGGCGCACCGGCGCCGGCGGCAACGGCCGAAAAGGACGAGGAAGAAGAAGCCTTCGAGAGCGAAGCCTCCAGCTGGCAGTTCGCCGAGCCGGTCGCTGATGCGTCCGCCGAGGATCTGCAGCACGAGCTGGGCCAGTTCAGCGATGATCCGGTCGACACCAAGCTGGACCTGGCGCGCGCTTATCTCGACATGGGCGATCCGGACGGCGCGCAGGCCATGCTCGAGGAAGTGCTGCACGAAGGCTCGCAGATGCAGAAGGACGTGGCCAAGCGCCTGCTCGAAAGCATCCGCTGAATCCTCGTTCGTACCGCAAACCCCGCTCGGGCCGGCCTTCGCCGGCCCGAGTTCGTTTGGGGCCTGCTAACCTGTGCTTCTGTTTCCTGCAACTGCTTCTCCATGCGCATCGCCCTTGGCATCGAATACGACGGCACCGAGTTCTCCGGCTGGCAGCGGCTGAGCCATGGCGGCACGGTGCAGGGGGCGCTGGAGCGGGCCTTGTCCTTCGTCGCGGCCCACCCGGTGGAGGTGACCTGCGCCGGTCGCACCGATGCCGGCGTGCACGGTCGCTGCCAGGTCGTGCACTTCGACACCGAGGTGGTGCGCGACATGCGCGGTTGGGTGCTGGGCACCTGTTCCAACCTGCCGGGCACCGTGGCGGTGCTCTGGGCGCAGCCGGTGGAACCCACGTTCCATGCGCGTTTCTCCGCGCGCAGCCGGCGCTATCGCTACCGCATCCTCAACCGGCCGGTGCGTGCCGCGCTGGAGGCGCGCTACGTGACCTGGGAGCGCCTGCCACTGGATGCCGCGCGCATGCACGAGGCGGCACAGGCCCTGGTCGGGGAGCACGATTTCAGCGCATTCCGCGCCATTTCCTGCCAGGCCGCGCACGCGCGGCGCGAGGTGCTGGCGGTGAGCGTGCGGCGCGAAGACGAGCAGGTGATCATCGAGATCGAGGCGAACGCCTTCCTGCACCACATGGTGCGCAACATCGTCGGTTCCCTGCTGCCGATCGGACGCGGCGAGCAGCCGGTGGCCTGGATGCACCAGTTGCTGGAAGGCCGCAACCGCGAAGTGGCCGGGCCCACCGCGCTGGCGTCGGGCCTCACCTTCCTCGGGCCGCGCTATGACGCGCAGTGGGGCCTGCCGGCGGAGGTGAGCCGATGACCCGCATCAAGTGCTGCGGCATGACGCGCGTGGAGGACGCCCAACTGGCGGCATCGCTGGGCGCCGACGCCATCGGCCTGGTGTTCACCGCGCGCAGCAAGCGCCGCGTGACGCTGGCCCAGGCGCGAGCCATCGCCGATGCCATGCCGCCGTTCGTCAGCATCGTCGCATTGTTCATGGACGATGATGCCGAGCTGGTGCAGGAGGTGATCGAAGCGGTGCAGCCCGACCTCCTGCAGTTCCACGGCCAGGAGCCGGACAACTGGTGCGCCCAGTTCGGCCGGCGTTTCCTCAAGGCCATTGCGATGGGCGAGGGCAAGGCGGCGCTGCACAAGCTGCAGCGTTACCCCTCCGCCTCTGGGCTTCTGCTGGATGGACACGGGCTGGGCGAGGCGGGCGGCAGCGGCAAGCGCTTCGACTGGTCGCTGATGCCCCGCGATATCGCGCAGCCGCTGATTCTGGCTGGCGGACTGACTGCGCAGAACGTGGCGGAGGCCATTCGCGTGGCGCGGCCATGGGCGGTGGATGTGGCCAGCGGCGTGGAGTCCTCTCCCGGCATCAAGGACCCGCACAAGCTCGCGGATTTCATCCAGGCCGTTCGACAGGCGGGTTGAGGCGCGACGTGCCCGCCTGTGGAAGGCGTGGCGCTGCTAGCATGCCCAGGCACCGTTCCGCGCCTTCAGGTCACGCATGTCCGCTCCCATAGACGAGTTCCATTACGACGGCCGGGCCGATGCACTTGAGGAGATCGTGCGCGCCGGGAGGCCGCGGGTCATGCGTGGCCTGGTAAAGCACTGGCCCGTGGTGGCCGCGGCATCGGTGTCGACGCAGTCGTTCGCCGAGGCGTTGGCGCTGATGGACAACGGCACGCCGGTCGATGTGCTGCGCATGCCGCCCGACGCCGATGGCGTGGTGGGCTACCGGGGCGAGGCCGAGGCGTTCAATTTCACCCATCACCGCGTTTCCGTGACGCAGGCCCTGCAGCGCCTGTTGATGGTGGCGGGGCAGGGCGATGCGCCGGGCGTTGCGCTACAAAGCGCGCCGGTGGCCAGTTGCCTGCCGTCTTTCCTCGACCGCCATGCCATGCCGCTGCTGGACGCGGGCATCCAGCCGCGCCTGTGGATCGGCAACCGCGTCACCACGCCGGCGCACTGCGACGAGTACCACAACATCGCCTGCGTGGCCTGCGGCGCGCGGCGCTTCACGCTGTTTCCGCCGGAACAGATCGGCAACCTGTACATCGGGCCGCTGGACTTCGCGCCCACCGGCACGGCGATCAGCATGGCGCGACTCGACCAGCTCGACGACCCGCGCTACCCGCGCCTGAAAGCCGCGCTGGAGCACGCGCTGGTGGCCGAGCTCGCGCCGGGCGATGCGATCTACATCCCGCCGATGTGGTGGCACCACGTCGCCTCGCTGGGCTCGCTCAATGCGCTGGTGAACTACTGGTGGAAGCAGCCGCAGGGCGACGGGCTGGTACCCGCGTCGCGATTGGGCGGCTTGCTGCACGCCATCCTGCTGTTCAAGTCGCTGCCACCTGCCGAGCGGGCGGCGTGGCGCGTGCTGTTCGATCACTACGTGTTCGGCGATGAGGACCCTGCCGCGCATATACCCCCGGCGCGTCGTGGCTGGCTGGGCGAACTGGACGCCGAGCAGACCGCGAAGTTGCTGGAGCGTATCCGCCAATTCCTCTGAGCGCCCGGTGTTTTCCACAGCCGATGTGGACGTGCACACAAACAAGCTGTGGATAGGTGCCGTATCTGCCTGATGGCAAAGAGGTCGCGACGCGGTGGCGCGTGATTATGCAGGGGTAAGGCATGCGTGGGTCGCGCACAGGGTGCGCGCCTGCAGAACGCGCTACTTGTGCGTGGGTGGCGATACCGTCGCAGGTTTTCCACAGCCGATGTGGACGCGCGCGGGAGAAGCCTGTGGATAGGTGTTCTATCCGCCTGATGGCAAAGACATCGCGACGCGCTGATGCCTGATTGCACAGCGGCAGGTGCGTGGCTCGCACGCGGCATGCCTCGTCAGCCGGCCGTGGCCGAGAATTCCTTTTCCAGCCAGGCAGCCAGTGCCGCCGAACGGTCGGGCGGCATGCGTTCGGGCGTGACCAGCACCCACTGCGAGGCGGTGTCATGGAACCCCCATGGCGCGACCAGGCGTCCGGAGGCGAGATCGCCCGTGACCAGCGGTTGCGGCGCAATGGCGATGCCACGACCGGCTACCGCCGCTTCGAGCAGGTGATACAGGTGCGGATAGGCCTGGCCCGCTTGCAGCTTGTCCGGAGGAAGCCCGGCACCTTGCGCCCAGCTCGTCCAGGCGCCGGGGCGCGATACCGTGTGCAGCAGCGCCTGTTTCAACAAGGCTTGCGGACGGCCGCGCGTGAGGTGATGCCGTTGCGCGAAATCGGGACTCGCGACCGGGCCGATGCGCTCCTGCGCCAGCGGATGCACGCGCCACCCGCCGGGCCAGGGCGGCGCACCCGCCATGACGGCGGCATCCAGCCCCTGCAGCGAGGGATCGAATGAGCCTTCGGTGGGCCGCAGGTGCAGGTCCAGGCCTGGCAGCTCGGCCATCAAACGCTCGAGGCGGGGAATCATCCAGCGCGCCAGCAGGCTGACCGGACAGCCGAGCACGAAGGGTGAGTGCGTGGCGTCCTGGCGCAGCGCATCGCAGGCCTCGCGCAGTTGGGTAAAGGCCGCGGTGCTGGTATCGCGCAGGCGCTGCCCGGCGGCGGTAAGTGCCAGCCCGCGCCCCTGGCGCTGGAACAGGGGTGTGCCCAGCTCGTCCTCCAGTGCGCGGATATGCCGGCTTACCGCGCCATGGGTGACGTGCAACTCGGTGGCGGCCCGGCTGACGCTGCCCAGGCGGGCGGCTGCCTCGAAGGCATGCAGCGCGTTGAGCGAAGGCAGCGGGCGGGTCATGGATATGTGACTTTTACTGACATAAGGCGGCCATCATATCGCTTTTGGCGCGCGTGCCTTTGGGGTAGGGTGGCGGGTGCTTTCCGACGCCTACCCCCGACGAGCCCTCCATGAGCAAGATCACCGATTTCAGCGTCTACCCCGACGAACACGGGCGTTTCGGCAACTACGGCGGCAGCTACGTGGCCGAGACGCTGATGGCGCCGTTGGCCGAGCTGACCGAGGCCTACCTGCGCCTGCGCCAGGACCCGGAATTCCTGGCCGAGCTGGACCGTGACCTGAAGTACTACGTGGGCCGTCCCAGCCCGGTCTATTACGCCGAACGGCTGTCGCAGCACGTAGGCGGCGCGCGCATCCTGCTCAAGCGCGAGGACCTCAACCACACGGGTGCCCACAAGATCAACAACACCATCGGCCAGGCCCTGGTGGCTCGGCGCATGGGCAAGCCGCGCATCATCGCCGAGACCGGCGCGGGCCAGCATGGCGTGGCCAGCGCCACGGTGGCGGCGCGCTTCGGCCTCAAGTGCGTGGTGTACATGGGCGCGGTCGACATCGAGCGCCAGAAGATCAACGTCTATCGCATGAAGCTGCTCGGCGCCGAGGTGGTGCCGGTGACCTCCGGCTCCAAGACGCTGAAGGATGCGCTCAACGAGGCGATGCGCGACTGGGTCACCAACGTCGCCGACACCTTCTACATCATCGGCACCGTCGCGGGCCCGCATCCGTACCCTTTGATGGTGCGCGACTTCAACGCCATCGTGGGCCGCGAGGCACGCGAGCAGGTGCAGGAGCAGTTCGGTCGCCTGCCGGACGTGATCACTGCCTGCGTGGGCGGCGGCTCCAACGCCATCGGCCTGTTCCATGCGTTCCTCAACGATCCGGGCGTGCGCATCGTCGGTGCCGAGGCGGCGGGCGAGGGCATCGCCACCGGGCATCACGCGGCGTCGCTGGCGGCGGGGCGTCCAGGCGTGCTGCACGGCAACCGCACCTATGTGCTGTGCGACGACAACGGCCAGATCACCGAGACACATTCGGTGTCCGCTGGCCTCGATTACCCGGGCGTGGGGCCGGAACATGCCTTCCTGAAGGACGCGGGCCGTGCCGAATACGTGGGCGTGACCGACGACGAGGCCCTGGAGGCGTTCCACCTGCTGGCGCGTACCGAGGGCATCCTCGCCGCGCTCGAGTCCAGTCATGCCGTGGCGCAGGCGATCAAGCTCGCACGCGAGTATCCGAAGGACGGCCTGGTGCTGTGCAACCTTTCCGGTCGCGGCGACAAGGACGTGCACACCATCGCCGCGCGTGAAGGAGTCCAGGTATGAGCCGCATCGACCGCCGTTTTGCCGAGTTGAAGGCCGCCGGCCGTACCGGCCTGATTCCCTTCGTCACCGCCGGCGATCCGGCCCCGCAGCATGCCGTGGCGCTGATGCATGCGCTGGTGGAAGCCGGTGCGGACGTGATCGAGCTGGGCGTGCCGTTCTCCGATCCCATGGCCGATGGCCCGGTGATCCAGCACGCCAGCGAGCGTGCGATCGAGAAGGGCGTGGGCCTCGGCGACGTGCTGCGCTGGGTGGCCGAGTTCCGCCAGCGCGACGCGCAGACGCCGATCGTGCTGATGGGCTACCTCAATCCGATCGAGATTCACGGCTACGCCCGTTTTGCGGCGGAGGCCGTGCAGGCGGGCGTGGATGGCGTGCTGATCGTCGATTGCCCGCTGGAAGAGTCTGCGGTGCTGCAACCCCTGAAAGACGCCGGCCTGCAGCAGATCCTGCTGGCGGCGCCCACCACCGCACCCCTGCGTATGGTGCAGTTGTGCGGGTCGGCGCAGGGTTTCCTGTACTATGTCTCGTTCGCCGGCATCACGGGCGCGGCACGATTGAGCACGGGCGACATCGCCGCTCGCGTGGCCGATATCCGTGCGAAGTCGAAGGCTCCGGTGGCCGTGGGGTTCGGCGTGCGCGATGCGCAGTCGGCCAAGGCCATCGCCGGCTTCGCGGATGCGGTGGTGATTGGCAGCGCGCTGGTGGAGCGCCTGGCCGGTGCGTCCGATGTCGAAGACATCGCCACGCGGGCCAAGGGTTTCCTGGCGCCAATCCGGCAAGCGCTGGACGCCTGAACCTTGTTTCCTCTCCCCGTCGGGAGGGGGCTGAGGCGAGGGGCGGGGCTTGCGGTGGCGGTTGAATAAGCGTGCGTTGAACACATCACATGGTTCAACTCCGACCGAGGCAAGATTGGCCCCTCACCCCAACCCTCTCCCCGGAGGGGAGAGGGAGATGCTCCACGAGGTTTGATTGATATGAACTGGCTCCAGAAAATCATGACCCCGCGCGCTCGCGCCGAGGCTTCCAATGCCGGCAAGGGCAAGGTGCCCGAAGGCGTGTGGGAGAAGTGCGGCGGTTGCGGCACCGTGCTGTACCGCCCGGAACTGGAGCGCAACCTGATGGTGTGCCCCAAGTGCGGCCATCACCACACCATCGATGCCCGTGCGCGCCTGGACGCTTTCCTCGACCCGGGCTCGGCGCAGGAGCTGTGGGCCAGCATGGAGCCGAGCGATCCGCTCAAGTTCCGTGATTCCAAGAAGTACCGCGACCGCATCATCGCCGCGCAGAAGTCCACCGGCGAGAAGGACGCGCTGCTGGCCATGAGCGGCCGCCTCAAGGGTCGTCCGCTGATGGCGGTGGCGTTCGAATTCAGCTACATGGGCGGCTCGATGGGCTCGGTGGTGGGCGAGAAGTTCACCCGCGCTGCCGAGCGTGCACTGGCTGACCGCAGTGCGCTGGTGTGTTTCTCCGCCACCGGCGGCGCACGCATGCAGGAGTCGTTGTTCTCGCTGATGCAGATGGCCAAGACCTCGGCCGCGCTGGCGCGCATGCGCGACGCGGGCGTGCCTTACATCAGCGTACTTACGCATCCGACCACCGGTGGCGTGTCGGCGAGCCTGGGCATGCTGGGCGACATCAACGTCGCCGAGCCCAAGGCCCTGATCGGTTTCGCCGGTCCGCGCGTGATCGAGCAGACCGTTCGCGAAACGCTGCCGGAAGGCTTCCAGCGCTCCGAATTCCTGGTGGAACACGGCGCCATCGACATGATCGTCGACCGTCGCGAGATGCGCGACAAGCTGGCTGACCTGCTCGGCATCCTGCAGAAGGCGCCGCGCGTGGCCTGATCTCGCGACAGGATCTACGCGAAAAGACAGCGCCTTCGGGCGCTGTTTTTTTTGCCTGCGTTTTCCACAGGCGATGTGGACGTATGCGGGAGCAGCCTGTGGATAGGTGTCCTATCTGCCTGATGGCAAAGACGTCGCGACGCGGTGGCGCGAAATTGCGCAGCGATGCAGCACGCACGTGCACGCCCACCTGTAGGAGCGCACCTTGTGCGCGACTGGCGATCCCTCGCGGCTTTTCCACAGCCGATGTGGACGTGCGCACAAACAAGCTGTGGATAGGTGTCCTATCTGCCTGATGCCAAAGACGTCGCGACGCAGTGATGCGTCATTGCGCAGCGGTGTCGCGCGGGTGGGTCGCGCACAGGGTGCGCTCCTACAGGAGAGCGCTTCTCGCGCGTGGGGGCGATACCGCCGCAGGTTTTCCACAGCAGATGTGGATGCGCACGGGAGAAGCCTGTGGATAGGTAGGCTATCCGACTGATGGCAAAGAGATCGCGACGCGATGGTGCCTGATTGATCAGCGGCGACGCGTGTCCCGTGGCGCGCGGGCGGCGCACCGGGCGAGGCCACGCGCCAGGATCAGCCGAGCAGCGCGTGGAATGGCAGCAGCCACAACGACAGCGCGCCCAGTGCGCTGCCGATCGCGGTGGCAGCGATGACGTCGCTGGGATAATGCAGGCCGAGAATCACGCGCGAAGCGCCGATCAGCGCGGTGAAGGTGAGCAGCAGGGGCGCCAGCAGCGGATACCAGGCAAGCGCCACCACGGTGAAGCTCACCGCTTGCAGCGTATGGCCGGAGGGGAAGCTGAATTCGTCCAGTGGCGGCACATGGGCAATCACGCCGGGGCAGGCGCGGAACGGGCGCGGGCGGCGCGTCCAGCGCTTGAGCAGGCGATACAGCAGCAGCGCGGTCAGGCCGGTGAGGGCCATCTGGGCCGCGGCGAGCAGACCGCGCCGGCCGTCGATCAGCGCGAGGGCGAGCATCAGCGAGTACCAGAACACGCCATCGCCGAGCCGGCTGATGATGCCGAAGAACACGCCGACGGCGCGGCGCGTGCCCCAGCGGTTGGCCGCCACGCACATGCGGCGGTCGATGGCGAAGCGGGGTCCTGCAGGCAGATCAGGCGTGTGCAGTGGTGGCATGGTGTTCATGCGCATTCTCCTGGGCCAGTTCACGCAACAGGTTTTCGAATTCGCGGATGACCGCGTCGGGCGAGAGGCTGGCGATGCTGGCATGCGCCGCCCGCCCCATGTGGCGGATCAGGCTGGCATTGCCGGCGAGCATCGCGGTGGATTGGATGAAGTCCTGCTCATTGCCGGCATCGATGCGATAGCCGTTGTGGCCGCTGCGCAAGTGTTCGCGCGCGGCGCCTTCCTCGTACGCCACCACCGGCAATCCCGACGCCAAGGCTTCGAGGATCACGTTGCCGAAGGGTTCGCTGAGGCTGGGGAAGGGGAACAGATCGGCGCTTGCATAGTGGCGCGCCAGCGCCTCGCCGCGTTGCACGCCGGCGAAGATGAAGTCGGGGTTGGCCTCCTGCAGCGCAGCGCGTGCCGGGCCGTCGCCGACCCACACATAGCGTGCCTTCGGCACCTGCTGCTGGATGGCGCGAAAGGCACGCACGGCCAGGTCCAGGTTCTTTTCCGGCGCTATGCGGCCGACGTAGAGCACCACCGGCGTATTGCCGTCCACGCCCCAGCTGTCGCGCTGCTCTGTGCAGCGATGGCGCGGGTGAAACAGCTGCGTGTCGACCGCGCGACGCAGCAGGCGGGCGGTCGATACGCCCAGTGCGGCCAGCTCGGCGGCGAGCGCTTCGGTGGGCACCAGGGTGGCGGCGGCACGGCGGTGGAAGCGGCGCAGGTAGCCACGCACCACCGGCGTGAGGAAGCCTACGCCGTAGTGGTCGGCATAGGTATCGAAACGGGTGTGGAAGCCGGTGGCGGTGGGAATGCCCAGCCGTTGGGCCGCGCGCACGGCCGACCAGCCCAGTGGGCCCTCGGTGGCCACGTAGATCGCATCCGGGCGCAGCCGCGTCCAACGTTCGCGTAGGGTGCGCCCTGCCGGCAGGCCGAAGCGCAGGCCGGGGTAGCGGGGCAACGAGGCGCCGCGGACTTCCAGGGTGACAATGCCCGGCTCGTCCGGGAAAGGCTGCTGCTGGCGCGGACGGATCAGGTCGACCGTGTGCCCCTGCGACGCCAGTCCGGCGGCGAGGCTGTGCACGGTCAGTGCCACGCCGTTGATCTCGGGTGGATAGGTCTCGCTGACGATGCCGATGCGCACTTGTACTTACCGTTTGCTGGCCCTGTGCAGGTTCCTCCCGTGGCGTTGCGGGGGCGTGGCGTGTGTGTGACGCCCCCATGACGGCGGTCACGGCAGGGCCGGTGATGAGGTTCTATGCGCGTCGTTCGCGAGTACACTGCCCAGACTCACCCGCGCGGAGACACCCCATGAAACGCATGCTGCTGGTATTTGCACTGGCCGCCCTGGCTGGCGGCGTCATCGCCGCCGACGCGCCGGGTCTTCCCGTCACCAAGGCACCGGCAGGCGCCGAGGTCTACATCATTTCGCCGCAGGACGGCGCCACGGTCGGGCAAGACGTCACCGTGCAGTTCGGCCTCAAGGGCATGGGCGTGGCGCCGGCCGGCGTGAAGAAGGAAGGCACCGGCCACCATCATCTGCTGGTGGACGTGACCGACCTGCCGGCGGCGGGCCAGCCGATTCCCAAGGACGAGCACCACCTGCACTTCGGCAACGGTCAGACCGAGACGACGCTCAAGCTGGCCCCGGGCAAGCACACCCTGCAGCTCGAGCTGGCCGACGAAAACCACATTCCGTTCGACCCGCCGATCGTCTCCAAGAAGATCACCGTCACCGTGAAGTGACACCTCGCGGGCGGCGCGGCCTTCGGTCCGCCGCCCGTGGATGCCGGTCAGGGGCGCGGATCGGCTAAAATTGGCGTTTTCGCCTTTCAGGACAGCCTCCGTCCCATGACCGTCCGCACCCGTTTCGCCCCCAGTCCCACCGGTTTCCTGCACATCGGCGGCGCCCGCACGGCGCTGTATTGCTGGCTGGAGGCCCGTCGCCGCGGCGGCCAGTTCGTGCTGCGCATCGAGGACACCGACCGCGAGCGTTCCACCGAGGAAGCCGTGCAGGCCATCCTCGATGGCATGCAGTGGCTGGGCCTCAACCATGACGAAGGCCCGATCTACCAGACCACCCGCCTGGAGCGTTACAAGCAGGTCGCCGACGAACTGCTCAAGGCCGGCAAGGCCTATTACGCCTACGAGAGCAAGGACGAGATCGAGGCCATGCGCAACGAGGCGATGGCCAAGGGCGAGAAGCCCCGCTACAACGGCTATTACCGCGACCGCAACGAGCCGTATCGCGACGACCCGAACCGCGTGATCCGCTTCAAGAACCCGATCGAGGGTTCGGTGGTGTTCGACGACAAGGTGAAGGGCCGCGTGGAGTGGAGCAACGCCGAGCTCGACGACCTGGTGATCTTCCGTTCCGATGGCTGGCCGACCTACAACTTCGCCGTGGTGGTCGACGACATCGACATGGGCATCACCGAGGTGATTCGTGGCGACGACCACGTCAACAATACCCCGCGCCAGATCAACATCTACCACGCGCTGGGCGCGCCGGTGCCGGAGTTCGCGCACCTGCCGATGATCCTGGGCCCGGACGGCCAGAAGCTCAGCAAGCGCCACGGCGCGGTGAGCGTAATGCAGTACCGCGACGACGGCTTCCTGCCGCACGCGCTGCTCAACTACCTGGTGCGCCTGGGCTGGTCGCATGGCGACCAGGAGATCTTCTCCGAAGAGGAGATGATCCGCCTGTTCGACGTCGCCGACGTCAACAAGGCCGCGTCGCGCTTCGACGTCACCAAGCTGTCCTGGCTCAACCAGCATTACCTGAAGACCGAGGATCCCGCGTCGATCGCGCCGGAGTTCGAGTGGCACCTGACCCAGGCGGGCATCGACTACAGCAAGGGCCCGAACCCGGCCGATGTGATCGTCGCGCTGCGCGATCGCGTGCAGACGCTGAAGGAAATGGCCGAGCGCGCCAAGATCTGGTACGGCCCCATCACCGAATGGGACGACAAGGCCGTGGCCAAGCACCTGCAGAACGATAGCGCGGTGGCCGTGCTGGAAGCAGCGAAGGAACTGCTCGCGGATGTCGAGTGGAAGCCGGAGCCGATCCATGGCGTGATCGAGCAGGTTGCGGCCAGGCTGGAGCTGGGCATGGGCAAGATCGCCCAGCCGCTGCGCGTGGCGATGACCGGCACCCAGGTGTCGCCGTCGATCGACCACACGATTTATCTCGCGGGGCGCGAGGTGGCGATCAAGCGCATCGAGGATGCGGTGGTGAAGGCGAAGGGGTGAGTGGAGTTTGCGGGATTCGGAATTGAGATGAGGCCGCGAGCGCGCAAGGCGCTCGCGGAGTCTCTTGTCGTCTCCCAACGGAGGCCGGACGGCGTGCGAAGCACTGAGTACGCCCGTAGGGCGGCCCCGAAGGGGCCAGCGTAGCGAGTCACCCAGCGCCTTTCGCCGTTTTTGACGTTTCCGCGATCGGGCTCGCCTCCGACCGAAGGGAGGCCAAAGCCAAGGCCAAGGGCGAGAGCAAGAGCTGGTTTTCTCCCTGTAGGAGCGCACCCTGTGGGCGACCGCCGTTCGCCCCGGTTGATCGCGCACAGGGTGCGCTCCTACAAGGAGCAAAACACGTTTCGCCTGGCGATATCCCGCGCGGCGGCGCGAGCCCGCAAAGGCTCCCCGTGAGGGGGAACGGGCCCGCCAGGGGATCGATACGGATGTCGATCCCTTCCGTCTGGGCAGGAGCCCGGTCGAAAAGCCCGACCGGCGCCGAGTGGGGGCTTCCTCTTTGGCAAGCGAGAGAAAGGGCCCCGGCCTTCCGCGGGACTAGCTTCGCGTCGCCGGTTGGAGGACGGAACCCCGCAGGAGGTGAGCCTTCTCGCGGAGGTACTCCGTTCGTGCGGGATTGGTGCTACAGCCCGATCACCCCGCCTTACCCGCCGCCGAATCCATCCACCCACCCCCTAACGCCTGAATCAACGCCGCCGTATCACTCAGCCGCGCCGCCTGCGCCTGCACCCGCGCCATGCGCGCCTGCTGATACGCCTGCTGTGCGTTGATCAACGTGAGCACGTTGACGTAGCCCAGCTGCTGCTGTTTCTGCGTGAGCACCAGGGTGCGCTCGGCGGCCTTCTCGGCATCATCCGCCGCGGCCAGTGCGCGTGCATCGGCATCAATGGCGTACAGGGTGTCGGCAACGTTCTGGAACGCGCCCAGCACTACGCTGCGGTATTGCGCGGCCGACTGCTGCAGGGCCGCTTCGGCGGCGCGCTGCTTGTGCTTGAGGGCGCCGAAGTCGAACACGGTCTGGCTGACGCTGCCGGCCAGGGTCCAGAAGATGTTGTCGTCGGTGAACATGCGCGTGAACGAGGTGCTGCTGCCGCCGTAGGCACCGGAGAGGCTGAACTGCGGCAGGCGGTTGGCCAGGGCCACGCCGACCTGGGCACTGGCGTCGTGCACGTTTTCCTCGGCGGCGCGCACGTCGGGACGCTGGGTCACCAGTTGCGAGGGCAGGGCCTGTGGCAGCGTGACGGGCAGGGTGAGGTGCTCGAGGTCGAACTCGGGTGCACCCGCCTGGTCCGGCGTGTCGCCGCACAGGTCGGCCAGCAGGTCGCGATTCTGTTCCAGTTGCTTCTGCAGGCCAGGCAGTGCCTGCCGCGCCTGCGCCAATGCGCTCTCCTGCGCGGCGACGTCGAGGCCCGAGGCATAGCCCAGCCGCGCCTGGTCATGCAGGATGCCCAGCGCGCGCGTCTGCGCATCGATCACCGCCTGGGTGGCGTCGATCTGCGCGCGCAGCGAGGCCTCCTGGATGGCCGCGTTGACCACGTTGGCCGCCAGGCTCAGTCGTGCGGCTTCCAACTGGTAGCGCTGGTTGTCGGCCTGCGCCTGCAGCGACTCCACCGTGCGGCGGTTGAGCCCGAACACATCCGGCGCGTAGCTGATGCTGAGCTGGGCGGTATGCAGCGTGTAGTAAGCGGCACCGGAGGTGAGCGTTGGCGACAGGGTGCCGACTGCGTCGCGCTGGCGCGAAGGCGTGTAATTGAGCTGCGCGCTGGGAAAGAACGTGGCGCGCTGGGCGGCCACGTTTTCCTGGGCCTGGTGCAAGGCTGCCGTCGCGGCGTCGAGATCCGGGTTGTGCGCCAGCGCGCGCTGCACGCGGGCATTGAGTGCCTCGGAGCCGAACACCTGCCACCAGGTCTGGCTGATCGATGCGCTGGATGACCACTGCTGCGGACCACCGCTCGCGCTGCCGCTGGTCGTGGCGATGGACTCGCGCGTGAACTGTGCTGGCGCGGGCGTGGCGGGGCGCCGGTAGTCGGGACCGACGGCGCAGCCCGCGCTGGCGGCCAGGGCCAGGGTCAGCACGCTGTAACGCAGCGTATTCAGGGGCAACCTCATGGCTTGGCTTCCTCCGGACGGCGTTGGCGACGCGTTTGCGACCATTCCACCACCAGTACCTGCAGCGCCGGCGCCACCACCAGCAGCATCACCGGTCCGATCAGCATGCCGCCGACCACGACCGTGGCCAGCGGTCGTTGCACCTGGCTGCCGATGCCCGTGGACAGCGCCGCCGGCAACAGGCCGATGCAAGCCGACAGGGCCGTCATCAGCATCGGCCGCATGCGCTGCTCGGCCGCCTGCGCCATCGCTTCCAGCGGAGGCAGGCCGGCGAAGACCAGGTGGTTGAAGTAGGTGATCACCAGGATGCCGTTCATCACCGACACGCCGAACAGCGAAACGAAGCCGATCGCCGCCGAGATGCTGAAATCCAGCCCCGACAGATACAGCGCGATGATGCCGCCGGCGATCGAGAACGGAATGGCCGCCAGCGTGAGCAGGCTGTCACGCAGCGAGTTGAACAGCGCGAACAGCAACGCCAGGATCAGGCCGACCGCGATCGGCAGCACCACCGCCAGTCGCTGCTTGGCCTGCTGCAGGTCGTTGAATTCGCCCGCCCACACAAGGTGGTAACCGGGCGGCAGCGGTACGTGTTCCGCGATGCGCTTCTGTGCCTCTTCCACCGTGCCGCCGAGGTCGCGCCCGCGCACGCTGAACTTCACCGGCACGAAGCGTTCGTTGCGCTCGTGATAGATGTACGACGCGCCGGTATCGAGCGTGATGCTGGCGACGTCGCGCAGCGGCACATAGCCGTTGCCGCCATTGGGCAGGTTGTAGCCCACCTGGATATTGCCGATGTCCTCGATGCTGCGGCGGTACTGCGGCGCCAGTCGCACCACCAGGTCGAACTGGCGGTCGCCTTCGAGCACGGTAGTGGCCGAGGTTCCGCCCGCGGCCGCCTGCACCACGGTGTTGATGTCACCGGTGTTGAGGCCGTAGCGCGCCGCCTTGGCGCGGTCGATGGTGATGTTGAGGTTGGGCTGGCCCAGCACATGGAACACGCCCAGGTCCTGTACGCCGCGCACCTTCTGCATTTCGTGCATGACTTCATCGGCGAGGCGTTCGAGCTCGGGCAGCTCGGGGCCGACGATCTTCACCGAGTTGGCGCCCTTCACGCCGGACAGGCCTTCCTCGATGTTGTCCTGGATGTACTGCGAGAAGTTGAACTCCACGCCAGGCAGGGCATTCTCGAATTCGTGCTGAAGGTCGGCGACGAGCTTTTCCTTGGAGTGCCCGCTGGGCCATTCATCCTGCGGCTTGAGCGGCACGAACAGTTCCACGTTGTAGAAGCCCGAGGCATCGCTGCCGTCATCGGGACGTCCGTGCTGGGATACCACCGTGACCACTTCCGGATGCGTCAGCAGGATGCTGCGCAGCTTGTTCACCTTGTCCTGGCCTGCTTCCAGCGAGATGGTCGGTGGCATCGAGGCGCGGATCCACAGGTTGCCTTCTTCCAGCGCCGGCAGGAACTCGGTGCCCACGCGGGTCAGCAGCAGGCCGGCCAGCAGCAGGAAACCCACGCCCATGGCTACCGTGGTACGCCGACGCTCCAGCGCCCAGCGCAGCACCGGGGAGTAGATGCGGCGGATGAACTGCACGAACAGCGTCTCGGTTTCCTTCACGTGCCGCGGGAGCAGCAGCGAGGCGAGCACCGGCGAAATGGTGAAGGTAGCGATCAGCGCGCCCGATAGCGCATACGCGTAAGTGCGCGCCATCGGGTTGAAGATCTGGCCTTCCACGCCCTGCATGGTGAACAGCGGGATGAAGGCGGCCACGGTAATGGCCGAGGAGAACAGCACCGCGCGGTCCACCTGCATGGCGCTGATGAACAGCAGGCGCAGGCGGTCGGTCCATCCATGGGTGGCGCCGCCGCGCATGTAGTTGCCCAGGTCGCTCTGGGCGGCATCGTGCAGCATCTCGCGCTGTTCTTCCGCGCTCTTTTGGAAATTGCGGAAGATGTTCTCGATCAGGATCACCGCCGAGTCGACGATGATGCCGAAGTCCACTGCACCCAGCGACAACAAGTTGGCCGAGTCGCCCATTAGCACCAGGATGATGATGCTGAAGAACAACGCGACCGGGATATTGGCGCTCACGATGATCGCGCTGCGCAGGTCGCCCAGGAAGATCCACTGGATCAGGAACACCAGCAGGCAGCCGAAGACCAGGTTGTGCAGCACGGTATGGGTGGTGACTGCGACCAGGGTCGAACGGTCGTAGAACGGTACCAGTTTCACGCCCGGCGGCAGGGTGCCGTCGCTGTTGAGCTTGTCGACCTCGTCCTTGACCCGCGACACCACCTCGTTGGTCTGCAGCGTGCGGTTCATCACCACGATGCCGGTGACCACGTCGTCCTGGTTGTCACGGCCGGCGCGGCCCAGGCGCGGCACCGCGCCCACCTCGACCTTGGCCACGTCCTTCACCAGCACCGGGGTGCCATTGCTCTGGTTGAGCACGATGTTGCCGATGTCGTCGACGTCCTTGATCAGGCCGACGCCGCGGATGTTCACCGACTGCTGGCCGATGTTGATGGTGCGTCCGCCCACGTTGCTGTTGGCGTTGCCGATGGCGGCCACCAGCTGGGGCAGGGTGATGCCATACCCCTGCAGCTTGGTGAGGTTGGCCTCTACGTCGTACTCCTTGGTGGTGCCGCCCCAGGTCACCACCTGCGCGATGCCCGGCACCGACAGCAGGCGGCGCGTCACCACCCAGTCCTGCAGCGTACGCAGTTCGGTGAGGCTCATGCTCTTGGGCCCGACCAACTGGTAGCGGAAGATCTCGCCGACCAGGCTGGAGGCCTGGATCTGCGGCTGCACGTTGTTGGGCAGGCTGACGTTCTGCTGCAGTGCCAGCGCCGCCTGCGTGTAGTCGAAGTAGTAGTCGGTGCCGTACTTGAAGGTCACGCGCACGAACGACAGGCCGTAGAACGAGGTGGAGCGGATGCTCTCCACGCCCGGCGTGGTGGCCAGTCCCACTTCCATCGGGCGTGTATAGCTGCGCTCCATCTCCTCGGCCGACAGGCCGGGCGCCTGTGCGGTGATCTCCAGGATCACCGGGGCGGGATTCGGGTAGGCCTCGATGTTGAGTTTGGCGTACGCCGCCAGTCCGGCGACGACGAAGGCAGCGAGCGCCATCAGCACGATGGCGCGGCGGGTCAGCGCGAACGCGACGAGGCCTCTGAACACGATCAGTCCCTGTGATGAAAGGATGCGGCGGCCTGGCTCACTGCGACTGCAGTGCCAGCGCGTTGCTCAGGAATAGCGCGCCTTCGGCGGCGATCCGTTGGTTCGACGGCAGTCCCGACAGCACCGGGTAGTAGCCGTCCTGCATGGGGCCCAGCTGCACCGGATGGCGGGTGAAGTGCAGGCCGTCGGTGGTGGTGAAGACCACCATCGCGCCGGTGCCTTCGCGCACCACCGCGTCCACGGGCACCGCATCGTGCCGGGTCGGTGCGGCCGTGGTGATGCTGAAGTCGGCCAGCATCTGCGGACGCAGTGCCGCCGGGGCGTCATGCAACACCGAGCGCAGCAGCACACGATGCGTCGCCGCGTCCGAGCTGCTGCCGACATAGTCGACGCGCGCGTGGATGGGTTGGTTCGGCAAGGCTGGCAGCGTGGCGACCAGCGGCTGGCCGACCTGCACCTGCGGGGCATCCGCTTCCGCCACGTTCGCCACCAACCACAGGCCCTGTCCATCGGAAACAGTGAACGGCACGGGCGTATTGCCTGGCTGTACCAGGTCGCCGGGCGCGACGTTGCGCGCGGTGACCTGGCCGGCGATCGGGCTGGTGATGCGCAGCTCGCCGTCCACATGGTGGGTGGCCGCCATGTGGTCGATCTCGGCGTCGCTCTTGTTGAAGATGCTGAGCGCGCGCCTGGCCGCCTGATAATTGCCTTCGGCCGTCTGCTGGTCGGCGATCGCCTGCTCCAGGTCGCGTGGCGCATTGGCCTGCACCTGGGCCATGCCCTTGGCGCGTTCCAGCGCGGCGGTCGTCTGGGCACGTGCCGCTGCCGCACTGACCAAGGTGCCTTCGGCCTGCGCCAGGTCGGGGCTGTCCACCGCAAACAACGGCTGGCCGCGCGTGACCGTGTCGCCGGCCTTGGCGAACACCTCGCTCACCCGGCCCGCATAGGGCGAACTCACCTGGGCCAGCCGGTCCTGGTTGAAGTCGACGTAACCCACCGCTTCCACGTGCGGCGAAAAGTCGCGCCGGGTGACGTCGGTGACGTGGACCTGCTTCGCCTGTTCGGCGTTGATGGCGACAGTGTCGGTCGATGCGGGCGGGAGTGGGGCAGGCGCTGCGCTTGCCTGCCCGCTCTGGCGCGCCACCACCACGAGCACAAAGGCAGCCAGTAGACAGCCGCCTGCAATGATTCGTCCTTGATGCTTTTTCATGTACCGGTTGCCGTGGCTGGCCGTGCGGTGGGGACGCACGGGACGGCCGGGCTGGTGCACCCGGCCGTTGCGACTCAAGGGGCGCCAGCCAAGCCGTGATCACGATTGGGCGGGCGCGCGAAAAATGTTCGCGCGAACCTTAGCCCTGCCTCGCGGGCAGGGGACAGTTACGGTTTGGAAAGAGTGGCGACAGGCAGGGAGATATCCACCCGCAGGCCCGGCGAGGTGTTTTGCAGGGTCAGCCGTCCGCGGTGCATGGCGACCACGGCTGCCACGATGCTCAGGCCAAGGCCATTGCCGCGCTGGTGCCGGCTGGCATCCACGCGGAAGAAGCGTTCGGTGGCGCGCGACAGCGCCGGCTCGGGGATACCGGGACCATCATCCTGGACGCTGATCAGCACCTGTTCCCCGTACTGCGCGGCCAGCACGTCGACGCGGGCGCCTTCGCCGGCGTACTTGAAGGCGTTGTCCAGCAGATTGGCCAGCACGCTGGCCAGCAGGTGACGGTCGGCCAGTACCTGCGGATCGCCGGTCACCGTGCAGCGCAGCTGTATCGACAGCGACTCGGCCGCCGGCTGGTACAGCTCCACGATATCGTCGAGCAGGGGCTTCACCGGGAGCGGCTCGAAGCTCTGGCGCCGTACACCCGATTCCGCCTCGGCGATCTGCAGCAGCTTGTCCAGCACGGTGATCAGGTCGTCGATCTCGTCGATGGCATACTGCGCGCCCTCCGGCAACCGCTGCTGGCGCTGCGGTGAACGCAGCGCCTGTTCGAGCGCGGCGCGCACGCGGCCCAGTGGGGTGCGCAGGTCATGGGCGATCGCGTTGGACACGCTGCGTGCGGTGTCCATCAGGCGCTCGATCTCCTCCAGCATGGCGTTGATGTCCTGCGCCACCATGGCGAACTCGTCGCGCGAGCGACCCACCGGCACGCGGCGATCGAGCTTGCCGGCGGCGATCTCGGTGGTGGTCGCGTGGATGGTGCGCAGCGAGCGCTGCAGCTGGGAATGGAACAGTGCCGAGCCGAGCGCCGCCAGCAGCAGGGCCAGCGCGCCGCCCAGGGTCAGTGCGACCAGGGTGCGGTGCTCGAGGTCGCGCACGTCGCGCATGTCGCGGCCGACCAGCAGCACCATGCCATCGGGGAAACGATGGGTGAGCAGGCGACTGCTCGAGTGCCGGCCCAGCCGCTCCACCTCCTGCGGGCGCAGTTCGTCGCTGGCGGTGGCGCTGGCGGGCCAGGCCGTCAGGTTGCCGATCAGCTTGTGACCTTCGGCGTCCAGCAGCACGTAGATTTCGGTATCGCTGTCCTGGTTGTCAGTGAGCAGGCTGTGGATTTCATGGCGCAGCGCGTCCGTGCCGCTCTGGTCCCTCACCTCCACCAGGTGGCGCGAGGTGCTGCGCAACTGCTCGTCGATGTTCCGTCGCAGCAGTCCCGCAGTGGCCGCATAGAACACGGTGGAGATCAGTGCCACCGAAAACAGCAGCAGCAGGCCGTAGCCCGCCGCCATGCGGAAGACGACTGAGTGGCGGAAATTAGCCATGCTCGGCTTCGCCATCGGGTTCCGGCGCGCCGATGGTGAAACCGACGCCTCGCACGGTGCGGATCAACGTAGGGGCGTCGTCCTTGTCGATCTTGTTGCGCAGGCGGCTCATCTGCACGTCGATCACATTGGTCTCGGGATCGAAGTGATAGCCCCAAACGGCCACCAGCAGCATCTTGCGCGTCACCACCTCGCCCTGGTGGCGCATCAGGTATTCCAGCAGCTGGTATTCGCGCGGCTGCAGCAGGATCGGACGGCCGCCGCGAAACACGCGGCGCGTGCGCGGCTCCAGGGTCAGGTCCTCCACGCTGAGCAGTTCGGGCTCGGTGCGCTGGCCGGCGCGCCGGGCCAGCGCCTCGACCCGGGCCAGCATCTCGTCGACGGCGAAGGGCTTGGTGAGGTAGTCGTCTGCACCGCCACGCAGGCCGCGGATGCGCTCGTCCAGACTGCTCAGCGCGCTGAGCACCAGCACCGGCGTGCGATCGTCGCGCAGGCGTAGCGCCTTGAGGATGTCCAGGCCATCCAGTCCGCCCGGCAGCATGCGATCCAGCACCACCAGGTCCCACAGCTCATTGCTGGCGCGGGCCAGGCCGCTGGTGCCGTCGTGGCACACCTCGACCTGATGCCCGGCCTGGGTCAGGCCTTCATGGATCAGCTCGGCGGTTTGGGCGTCGTCCTCGATCAACAGGCATCGCATGTTTGGGTCCCAGGGGTTGGGGGCGGGCGCCAGGGTGCAAGCCGGGCGCCGACGCCTCATCATCCGTCTATCGTAGTCAGTCGGCGGGGTGTTCGTGGAGCAGTGGCTCGACAAAGCGATGCAGGGCGTGGACCCGGACAGCCCGGATGCCTTCCTGCGCATATTCCTCAACCTCATGCTTGGCGTGCCCTGGCTGGCGCTGTTCTGGTGGAGCGTGGCCTTCATCGTGGTGGGGGCGCTGCTGGGCTGGTGGAAGGGGCGCTTGCTGGAGGGCGTGGTGTGGTCGGCCGTGCTTGGGCCACTGGGCTGGCTCGTGGTGCTGCGGCGACCGCGGCCCCGGCCGCGTGCGGTGCCGCCGCCACTGCCGCCCAGGCGCTAAGCGCGCGGGCGAGATCTCCATGTAGCCCGCCTGGGGGCATGAACGGGCTCGGACGGGAGGATCTTGCGCCCGGGTGTATGATGAGCGTCGAGGTGAATCCAGTGAGCGAGACCGTTTCCAGCAAGCCGCACGTGCATCATCACCACCACCACGACGATGCGCAGAGCTTCGTGCGTGCGGTGGAGCATGCCAGCGAGGAGCGTGGGCTGCGCCTGACTCCCTTGCGCAAGGAAGTGCTGGAGCTGGTGGCTGCCGCCGGCAAGCCGATCAAGGCCTATGACCTGCTCGACCAGTTGCGCGAGCGGCATGGCAATGCCGCGCCGCCCACGGTGTACCGTGCGCTCGACTTCCTGCTCGAGCACGGCTTCATCCACAAGCTGGAGTCGATCAACGCCTTCGTGTCCTGCCATCACCCGGCCGAGGCGCACCAGGTGCCGTTCCTCATCTGCGACAACTGCTCGAGCGCGCAGGAAGTGTGCGACGAGCGGGTGGCCGAGCTGATCGAGGCCCAGGCCAAGGCGTTCGGCTTCCGTCCCCAGGCGCAGACGCTGGAAGTGCACGGCCTCTGCAAGAACTGCCGCAAGAGCTGAGGCGGGGGCTGAACGGTCGCCGCGGGCCGGGCTTGCGCTCGTGACGTTATAATGTAACATGTGCTCCTGGGGCCGATCCGGCCCGTCTCGTGATGTGCGCCGGCCCGACCCCGATGGACGCCCGACAAGAGAACAAATCCCGCTGGTGGTCGCTTGCCGACCGGGTGGGCGCGACCGCGTCCTTCCTGTGCGCCATCCACTGCGCGGCCCTGCCATTCGTGCTGGCGCTGCTGCCGGTGCTGGGGCTGGGGTTCCTGGCTGGCCATGCGTTCGAGCGCGGTTTCGTCATGTTCGCCAGCGCGTTGGCGCTGTTCGCCTTGATCAGCGGTTATCGCCACCATCATCAGCCGTTGCCGCTGCTGCTGGCGCTGCCGGGGTTGGCACTGCTGATCCTTGGCGTCACCTTTGCCGAAAATTACTCCATTGCCCTGCACAGCGTGCTGGTGACCTGTGGCGGCCTGCTGGTGGCGTCGGCGCATTTCGTCAACCTGCGCAAGCACCGCGCGCTGCACGTGCACGGTCCGCAATGCGCCCATTGAGCCTCGCCGTTGCTGGCGTCGTGATTGTGTAACGGGGCGGACGGTTCCTAGCATTCGCTCATGAGCTCCGTGCACGCGCATACCCACGACCATTCCTCGCATGACCACGCCCATGGCCATGCGCACGCCCATGCGCACGAGCATGACCATGGCGGTTTCAACGGGCGTGAGCGCAAGCTGATCTTCGCCTTCGTGCTGACCACCGTGATGATGCTGGTGGAGATGGTGGGCGGCTTCTGGTCCGGCTCGCTGGCGCTGGTGGCCGATGCCGGCCACATGCTGATCGACGCGCTGGCCCTGCTGCTGGCGGTGATGGGCGCATGGTTCGCGCGCCGCCCCGCCGATGCACGTCGCAGTTATGGCTACGGCCGCCTCGAGGTGCTTGCCGGTTTCGTCAACGCGCTGACCCAGTTCGCCCTGGTCGCGTTCATCGCGTTCGAGGCGGTGAGCCGACTGTTCCACCCCTCGGAAATCCTCTCCGGAATGATGCTGGTGGTGGCGGTGATCGGCCTGCTGGTCAACCTGCTGGTGTTGCGCACGCTGCATGGACATGCCCACGACGACGTGAATCTGGCCGGTGCCACGCTGCATGTGCTGGGCGACCTGCTGGGCTCGGTGGCCGCGGTGGTGGCGGCGCTGCTGGTGCGCTGGCTGGGTTGGAACTGGGCCGACCCGGTGCTCTCGTTGCTGGTGTCGCTGCTCATTCTCAACAGCGCCTGGCGTCTGCTGCGCCGCTCCGCGCACATCCTGCTGGAAGGCGTGCCCGAGGGCATGAACACCGGCGACGTCGCCGAGGCGCTGCGCACGGCCGATCCTTCGATCCGGGATATCCACCACCTGCACGTATGGCAGCTGGCCTCGGGCTCGCGCATGGCCACGTTGCACGCGGAACTGCACGATGAAGCGAGCAGCGGGGTGGCGATCGCCGCGATCAATCGCCTGCTGGCCGAGCGTTTCGGCATCCAGCATGTGACGGTGCAGGTCGATCCGGACGATTGCCCCGATCACCTGCGCGGATGCGGCGGGCACGGCCACCGCTGAGCTATTGCGCTTTGGACGGTCGCTGATACGATGGTCGGCCGTGTTCACCCTAACGAATCAAGGAGTTCCCCCATGGGCAAGGGCGATCGCAAGACCCGTCGTGGCAAGACCTACCGTGGCAGCTACGGCAACAGCCGCGCGCACTCGCTGCAGCCGGCCGTGGCCGGTGGCAAGGCGACCGTGACCAAGCCGGCCGCCGCCAAGAAGGCCGCCGCTCCGAAGAAGAAGTCGGCCTAAGCCAGAGCTTCGCTTCAAAAAAAACCCGCCTTGGCGGGTTTTTTTGTGCCTGCGCGCCACGGCGCGGTGGCGTCTCAGCGGTCATGCTCCGCGCGCTGGACGTTAGCTGCCACGTCAGCCCTCGGGCGAAAGCCATTCGCCGCCGATGAACACCTCGCGCAACAGGTGGCTGCCGCCGATCCAATAGCAGAGCTCGGCCGGCTCGCGCAGGTTCCACACCGCGATGTCGGCGCGCTGGCCGGCGGCGAGCGTGCCGCGGTCATCCAGGCCGAGCGCGCGCGCGGCGTTCACCGTCACTCCACGCAAGGCCTCTTCCGGGGTGAGGCGAAACAGCGTGCAGGCCATGCCGGCTGCCAGGCGCAATGACAACAGCGGCGAGGTGCCGGGGTTGCAGTCCGTGGCGATCGCCATCGGCACGCCTTGCGCGCGCAATCCGGCGATGGGCGGCAACCGGGTCTCGCGCAGGGCGTAGAAGGCTCCCGGCAGCAGCACCGCCACGGTGCCGGCTTCCGCCATCGCGCGGATGCCGCTGTCGCTCAGGTATTCCAGGTGATCGGCGGAAAGTCCACGGTAGCGGGCGACCAGCGCCGCGCCGTCCAGGTCGGACAGTTGCTCGGCATGCAGCTTTACCGGCAGGCCGAGTTGCGTCGCGCGGTCGAACACGCGTCGTGTCTCATCCGGCGCGAAGCCAATGCCTTCGCAGAAGGCATCCACGGCGTCGACCAGGCCTTCGCTGGCCAGGGCAGGCAGCATTTCGTCGCAGACCTGCGCCACGTAGGCGTCGCGGTCGTCGCGGTACTCCGGTGGCAATGCATGCAGGCCAAGAAAGGTGGTGCGCACGGTGATGCCTAGCGCCTTGCCCAGTCGTCGCGCCACGCGCAGCATGCGCCGCTCGGTGTCCGTGTCCAGGCCGTAGCCCGACTTGATCTCCAGCGTGGTGACGCCATCGGCGAGCAAGGCATGCGCGCGGGGCAGGGCCTGGGCGAACAGTTCGTCCTCGCTGGCCTCGCGCGTGGCCTTTACGGTGGAGACGATGCCGCCACCGGCACGGGCGATTTCCTCGTAACTTGCGCCGTTGAGGCGCAGGTCGAACTCATGGGCGCGATTGCCACCGAACACCAGATGCGTGTGGCAGTCGACCAGTCCGGGCGTGACCAGCGCACCGCCGAGGTAGTCCACGCGCGTGGCGAGCGTCGTAGGTTCGCCGGGCAAACGATCGCGGGGCCCAACCCAGGCGATGCGGCCTTCGTGCAGGGCGAGCGCGCCATCACGGATCAGGCCGTAGGGTTGGTCGCCCGCGAAGGTGGCGAGCGTGGCGTCCAGCAGCAGGTGGTCCCAGCGTGGGGTCATGGGGATCGATGGCCGTGGGAGTCGTGGTGGGGATGGTCATGCGACGGCGGCAACGGCGTCGCCGGATCCTCGACGATCGGTCGCGCGGGTGCACCGGGCAGATCGTTTTCCTCGCTGCGGTTTTCGGTGGTGCGGCGCGCAAGCTCCTGCTCGTAGCCTTCGATCAGCTTGTCGGCGAGCGCGCGGTAGACCGGCTTGCGCGAGAGCAGGGAGGATGCTGCGCGGGCCAGCAGGCAGGTGGCCATGATCGGCAGCACCATCTGCTGGTTGGCGGTGAGTTCCATCGAGATCACCGTGGCCGTCAGCGGAGCCTGGGTCACGCCGGACAGATAGGCGGCCATCGCCAGCAGGACCACCGCGGACGGGTCGACGCCCGGCAGGATCAGTGTGAGGTTGTTGCCCAGGCCCGCGCCCACGGCGAGAGCCGGCGAGAAGATGCCACCGGGAATGCCGGCCCAGTAGGAAGCGATGTTGCCCAGGAACTTCATCACGCCGAAGCCCTGCACGGTGGCGGAGTGGTGCTCCAGGATCTCCTTCGCCTGCGCGTAGCCGGTGCCATACAGGCCGGTGCGGGTGAGCTGGCTCAACAGTACGAGCGCCAGGCCGCAGCCGGCGGCAAACAACACCGGCTGGCGTGCGCGCAGGCGACCGACCCAGCCGCGCAACCCGGTATCGCTGGGCAGGATCAGCCGTGCGAACAGGCCGCCCGCCAGTCCACACACGATGCCGGTGGCGAGCACGGCCCACCATGCCTTGCCCAAGGGCAAGCCGGTATCGAAATGGCCGAAGTAGGCGTAGTTGCCGAGGATGCCCAGCGATACCACGCCCGACACGATCACCGCGGTCAGCAGGGTGCCGCTCATGCGGTGCTCGAAGGTGCCGCTCATCTCCTCGATGGCGAACACCACGCCAGCCAGTGGGGTGTTGAACGCGGCCGCGAGGCCTGCCGCCGAGCCTGCCAGGATGAAGCGTCCCGCGGCCGCGGGTTCGTCGAAGCCGAAACGCCGCCCCAGCGAATAGAGCAGGCCCGCGCCCACGTGCACGGTGGGACCCTCACGACCCACCGATGCACCACCCAGCAATGCGGCCAGCGTCAGCGCCATCTTGCCGATGGCGACGCGCAGGGAGAGCAGGCTCTGGCGGAAACCTTCGTCCTCCACCTTCAGCGCGGCGATGGCCTGCGGGATGCCCGAGCCACGCGTGGGCTTCAACGCGCCCTGGGTCAGCCAGGCCAGCACGGCGAAGGTGACCGGCGTAATGGCGAAGGCCCAGTAGCGGTGTTCGGTCACCACGCCATGGAACACGCCGAATGCCCAGTCGGCTGCCTGGGCAAAGCCGACGGCGGCGAGGCCCACCAGCACGGCACCGCTCCAGAACAGCACGCGCCGGCGCCATTGCAGCGGCGAGAACAGTTCCGAATCGGTCAGTCGTTGCAGGCGTCCATTGCCGTTGGGTCGCGGGGCGGGGCCATCCTCGTGCGGGCCGCTCACGATTGCGCCTCGGACTTGCGGGTCCAGCGCGTTTCGTAGAGGTCGAAGCGACGGTCCTTGAGGTTTTGCACCGCGCCGGCATTGCGGGCGCGGGCCAGGCTTTCCAGATGAAGGTCGGCGAAGAGCACGGTTTCTATGTTCGGTGTGGAGTCGGCCGCGATGCCGTCACGCGCGAACGGGAAGTCGCTGGGCGTGAGGATGCAACTCTGGCCGTACTGGATGTCGAAGTTGTTCACGCCCGGCAGGTTGCCCACGTTGCCCGAGAGCACCACGTAGCACTGGTTCTCGATGGCGCGGGCCTGCGAGCAGTAGCGCACGCGCAGGTAGCCCTCGCGCACGTCGGTGCAGAACGGCACGAACAGGATCAGTGCGCCCTGGTCCACCAGGTGGCGCGCCACCTCGGGGAACTCGGAGTCGTAGCAGATCATCACGCCGATCGGGCCGCAGTCGGTCAGGATGCTGGCCGCGCTGTCGCCGCCGGAGATGTTCCACACCGTACGCTCGCTGGGCGTGGGATGGATCTTCTCCTGCTCGTGGATGGAGCCGTCGCGCAGGCAGA
Organism: Dyella sp. C9; assembly: GCF_003332825.1. Taxonomy (GTDB): domain Bacteria; phylum Pseudomonadota; class Gammaproteobacteria; order Xanthomonadales; family Rhodanobacteraceae; genus Dyella. The sequence continues at coordinate 305,244 of NZ_QIRF01000001.1, forward strand.
CGTAGCAGACATTGTGGATGTCGCCGTTCGGCTGCTCGGTGGGATGCGAGCCGCCGATGATGTTGATGTTGTAGTGCACCGCCAGGCGGCTGAAGAGCTCCTTCACCTGCGGGGTGTACTGGCTGAGCTTGCGGATCGACTCGACCGGCGAGAGTTCCTCGTTCTCGATCGACAACAACTGCAGTGTGATCAGTTCGGGGAAGGTGACGAAGTCGGCGTTGTAGTCAGCGGCGATGTCGGTGAAGTACTCCACCTGGGTGGCGAACTCCTCGAACGAGCGGATGCGTCGCTGCTGGTACTGCACCGAGGCCACGCGCACCAGGTCGGGCAGGCGTTGGGTGGACGGGATCGAGGGAATGTCCGGCTGGTTGAGCAGCTGCGGGTTGCGCCACACCAGATGCGCCGCGTAGCCCAGCGAGTCGTAGTCGGACGGCACGTAGCCGCGCAGCAGGCCGATCACTTCAAAGTCGTTGCTGAGCTGGAAGCTCAGGGTGGGATCGCGCCGGCGGCCCTCGACCACCGCCTGCACATAGGCCTCGGCGCTGCCGTAGCGCTGCAGGTTGCGCGAGAGTCCGGGAATGCGGCCGCCGAACACGATGCCGCGCAGCTTCAGGTCGGTACACAGGCGCTTGCGTGCCTGGTAGAGGCGCTGGCCGATGCGCATGTTGCGGTAGTCCGGGTGCACCACCACTTCCATGCCGTATAGCCAGTTGCCGTCGCGGCGATGGCGCGAGCCCATGCCGCCGCCGGTGATCTGCATCCAGGTGTGTGGCGCCAGCGCGGCGGCCTCGTCGATGCGGAAAGTGGCACAGTAGCCGACCAGCTTGCCTTCGTACTCGACCACGAACTGCCCTTCGGGAAAGTGCGTCTGCTGGGAGCGCAGCATTTCCGCCGAGTGACCCCATTCGGGCGTGTACACGCGTCCCGTGAGCTCGACCAGTGCCGGCACGTCGGCAGGCTTTGCCTGGCGCACCAGCAGTTTCGGGGCGTGTTCCGGAGTCTTCTTGGCCATCGGCACATTATGCCGCAGCGGGCTGAACGAGGAGGCCGGGCGAGCAGGTAAACTCGGGATCCGTCCCCGAGGAGCAGGCCGATGGCAGACAGCATACCCACTCGCTACAGCGCCGATCGCCTGTGGACCCCGCACGGCTGGACCCGCGACGCGGGCCTGCTGGTGGACGACCGCGGCCAGGTGGCCGGGCTCGCGCCGGCCGAGGGCGAGCGCCTGGGGCACTGGGTGCTGCCCGGCATGCCGAACCTGCATTCGCACGCATTCCAGCGCGCGATGGCCGGGTTGGCCGAGCGCAAGGGCAAGAGCGATGACAGCTTCTGGACCTGGCGCGAAACCATGTACGCGTTCGCCTCGACCATCGGGCCGGACGAACTGCAGGCGATCGCCGCGCAGCTCTACGTGGAGATGGTCAGGGCGGGCTACACCCAGGTCTGCGAATTCCACTACCTGCACCACCAGCCCGACGGCACGCCTTACGCACAGCCGGAGGCGATGTCGCTGGCGCTGATCGAGGCGGCGCGCGAAGCGGGCATCGCGTTGACCTTGTTGCCGGTGCTGTACATGACCGGTGGCTTCGACGGCCGTCCGCTCACTCCGCGGCAGCGTCGCTTTGGCCACGACGTGCCGTCCTACCTGCGGCTGCTGGAGACCCTGCGCGGCCACCAGAGCGAGCGCGTGCGCGTGGGCATCGCGCTGCACTCGTTGCGCGCGGTGCCGGAGGAAGCCATGCAGCTGGTGCTGGCCAACGACGCCAGCAAGGATTGCCCGGTGCATATCCACATCGCCGAGCAGATCGGCGAAGTGCAGGATTGCCTGGCCACGCGCGGCGCGCGGCCGGTGGAATGGCTGCTTGATCATGCCGAAGTCGATGCGCGCTGGACCCTGGTACACGCCACCCACCTCAGCGCGCATGAAACCTCGCGGGTTGCCCGCAGTGGCGCGGTGGCGGGGCTGTGTCCCACCACCGAGGCGAACCTCGGTGATGGCCTGTTTCCGCTGGCCGACTACCTCGATGCGCACGGCACGCTGGGCATCGGTTCGGATTCGCACATCTCGGTATCGCCGGTCGAGGAACTGCGCTGGCTGGAATACGGCCAGCGGCTGTCCACGCGTCATCGCAACATCGCCGCGCGCCACCAGGGCGATAGCGTGGGCGACACTTTATGGCCGGCCGCGTTGCGAGGCGGTGCGCTGGCCTCGGGCATGCCGGTGGGCGAGCTGCGCATCGGCGCGCGCGCGGACCTGCTGGTATTGGACGATCGTGCCCCGCTGCTTGCCGCGCGTGATGAAGCCTCGGTGCTCGACAGCCTGCTGTTCGCCGGCAACGTGCCGCTGGTGCGTGACGTGATGGTGGGCGGCGAGTGGATCGTGCGCGACTTTGCGCATCGCGACGAGGACCGCATCGCCGCGCGCTATCGCTCCACCATGCAGCGTCTTGCACAAGGCTGACGCAAGCTACGGGACAGCATGAACGGTGGCTGCGAATTGCATGAATCGCAGCCATCGTGTCACACGCACATCGTCATCAGCTCATCGCGGCTGGCGTTCTCCGGGACAAATCCCCCAACAAAGGAGTGCGTCATGCGTCAGCTCATGCGGATCGGTCTCGGCCTAGCCGTGGTGTGCACCGCGATCTTCTCGCTGACCGGCTGCGTGGTGGTTGCACCGCGGCCGCATTACGCGGCGAGCGTGTGGGTGCCTGGCTATTACGCGCCGGGTGGCGTGTGGATTTCCGGCCACTGGCACGGCTGATGAAGCTTTACGGCGTGGCTGACACCACCGTGCCTTGCGCCAGTGCGCAGAGGGTTTCGGTGCCGTCGTCGGCCACGGCGATGACTTCGCAAAGGCAGACGGCCTGTCGTTTGCCCTTGCCCCTGGCGTGGGCTCGCGCAATCAGATGCGAGCCTACGCCAGGCCTCAGGTAGTTGATCTTGAATTCCGAGGTGAGCGCGTCGCCGCCCAGCGCGAGCCCGCCGGCGAAGGTGATGGCGTTGTCCGCGAGATAGCTGATGACACCGCCGTGCACGAAGCCGTGCTGCTGCTTGTGGTGATCGGCGATGCGCAGCGTGATTTCCGCGTGGTCGGCGCCGCAGCCGCTGAGCTCGGCCCCCAGGTGGCGACTGAACGGTTGGGACTGGAATATCCGGCGGGCGAAGGCCTCAAGATCATCCACGACGCGTTTCTCCATATTTCGTGCCTCAGTGATCGTCGGCGATGTACTGGCGCAGGTGCTCGATGAAGGCGCGCAACTTCGGCGGGACCTGCAGGCGGCTTGGATAATAGAGATAGAAACCGTCGAACGGCGGTAGCCAGTCGTCGAGCACCGACTCCAGGCGTCCCTCGGCCAGCGCCGTGCGCACCGAGATTTCCACCATGTGGGTCAGGGCGAGGCCGTCGATCGCGGCACGCACGGCAAGGGTCGGGTCATTGGTGGTGATGGGGCCATCCACGTCCAGCTCGAACCACTGTCCCCTGGATGCGCCCGAGGGATGGGCAAATTCCCAGCGATAGATCGCGCCGCTGCTGTCGAAACGGTAGCGCAGGCAGGCGTGCGCGGTGAGCTCCTGCGGATGGCGCGGCCGTCCGTGCCGTGCGAAGTAGTCGGGCGAGCCGACCACCACGGCGCGCTGCGGGCCACCCAGCGGTATGGCCACCATGTCACGCGCCAGGCGCTCGCCGAGCCGTATGCCGGCGTCGAAACCGCCGCCGACCAGGTCGGTGAGGCGGTTCTCGACCTGGACGTCCACCTTGAGCTCGGGCCACTGCCGCAGGAAGCCGGCCAGGGCCGGCGCAACCAGGTGGTCGAGCACCATCTGCGGCACGGCGATGCGCAGGGTACCGGCGGGACGCGCGCCGTGCTGGCGCAAGGCGTCCACGGCAGCATCGATTTCACCCAGCGCCGGGGCGATGCGCTCCAGGAAGGTCAGGCCCGCCTCGGTCAGGCCGACCTTGCGGGTCGTGCGATGCAGCAGCCGCACGCCGACGTGTTCCTCCAACTGGCGCAGGGTCTGGCTGAGCGCGGAGGGCGTGACGCCCAGCGCGGCCGCAGCCCGGGTAAAGCTGCCGTGCCGGGCGATCAGCCGGAAGGCGCGCAGGGCGGGGGTGTCGTCGGGTCGCATTAATTAGCCTGGCTTAATAACGCATCCACAAGATCCGGATTTTTCCGGCCAATGGCAAGTCGCACACTGTGCCCATCCCGACCCGCACAGGAGCCCGCCATGTCACTGGACACCTACTACACCCTCGGCCGTTCCGGCCTTCGCGTCAGCCGCCTTGCCCTGGGCACCATGACCTTCGGTGACAACTGGGGCTGGGGCGCGGCCGAAGACACGGCGCGGGCCATGTTCGACCGCTACCTGGAGGCGGGCGGCAATTTCATCGATACCGCCGACCTGTATACCGACGGCGCCAGCGAGGAACTGCTGGGGCGCTTCATCGCCGACAGCGCCAGCCGCGACCGCGTGGTGCTCTCCACCAAGTTCAGCTACAACGCGCAGCCCGGCAACCCCAACGCGGGCGGTAACGGCCGCAAGAACATCCTGCGCGCGGTGGAAGGCTCGCTGCGTCGCCTGCGCACCGACTACATCGACCTGTACCTGCTGCACACCTGGGACCGCCTGACGCCCGCCGAGGAGGTCGTGCGCACGCTGGACGACCTGGTGCGGGCCGGCAAGATCCGCTACGCGGGGTTGTCCGATGTGCCGGCGTGGTACGCGTCGCGTGCGCAGACCTGGGCGGAGGCGCATGCGCTGACCCCGCTGGTCAATCTGCAACTGGAGTACTCGCTGGTCGAGCGGCACATCGAGCACGAGTTCGTGCCCATGGCTGGCGAGCTGGGCATGGGCATCACGGCCTGGAGCCCGCTCGGCATGGGCCTGCTGTCAGGCAAGTACAAGCCCAGCGCCACCGGCGGGGCAGGCGACGGGCGGCTGGCCAAGATCGCCGGCACGCCCGGCTTCGATCGCTTCACCGAACGCAACTGGGCCATCGTGGCGGAACTGGAGGCGGTGGCGACCGCGATGGGCAGGCCGATGGCCCAGGTGGCCCTGAACTGGGTGGCCACGCAGCCGGGCATTGCCTCGGTGATCGTGGGCGCGACCAGGCTGGCCCAGCTGGACGACAACCTCACGGCGCTGGCCTTCGAGATCCCCGCCGGGCTGCGGGCGAGGCTGGACGCGGCGAGTGCGCCGGAGGCGAGCTTCCCGTACTGGTTCTTCGGCGATGTGCAGCAATCGCGCCTCCACGGCGGCGTCGCGGTGGGCAACAAGCCGGCCGGCTATGCGCCTGGCGTATTCGTGCCGGCACAGGGGGCTGGCGGCTTCAAGGCCGATTGATCAAAAAAAATGGCGCCAGCATGCAGGCTGGCGCCAAGGTTGTGAGGGGCCGTGGGGCACCCGTGGTTCTTGTGACGTCGTCCGAACTGCTGATTACTGGGCCGAGCTGCTGCTGGAGACCGGGTGGGTCGCCTTGAACTGCTCCCACTGCTGGCGGCGGGCCAGCTGCTGGGCCTTGATGGTGGCCAGCTGGCTCTGCTGTGCCGGGGTCAGCACGGCGTAGATCTGGGTGCGGATGGCGGCGCGCTGCTGGATGCGAGCGACCGTGGCGGCACCTTCGGCCTGGGCAAGGCTGGCGGCGGCAGCCTGGTAGCCCGAGGAGTTCGGGGCCATCTGCTCGAACGCCTGGCGCTGCTGGCGCAGGGCCTGGAACTGGCTCTTGTTCTGCGCGAAGGAGCTCTTGATGATCTGCTTGATGCTGGCCTTCTGGGCGTCGCTCAGGTTGAGCTTGTTGTACGCACCAAAGGCACCACCGTGACCGTGACCGTGCCAGCCACCGTGCGGACCGCCGTCCTGGGCGGCAGCGATGGCGAACGGGGCGAGAGCCATGGCCGAAGCCAGGGCCAGGGCGAGGGTAACGTTCTTGCGCATGGGGTTTTCCTTTGTCGTTGAGGTGGACTTGGGTGATGTCCATTTGACGACAGCGCTATGTGTATGTTCTTTGCCGGAACGTAAAGAAGGGTAAAGCCGGTAGAGTTCGCGCCCCGCGCGCGGCTTGAATGGCCCCGGAGCCGCGAAAGAACATGCCTAGAATCCTCATTGTCGACGATGACCGCGCCCTTGCCGGGCTGCTGGCGGAGTACCTGCAGCGGGAGGGCTTCACGGTGGATGTCGCCCATGACAGCGACACGGGGCTGGCCCAGCTTCACAACCCCTCCACGCGCCCGGACCTGCTGATCCTGGACGTGATGATGCCTGGCCGCGATGGCCTCGATACCCTGCGCGAGCTGCGCCTGAAGCACCGCTTGCCGGTGATCATGCTTTCTGCTCGCGGCGAGCCGGTGGATCGCGTGATTGGCCTGGAACTGGGCGCCGACGATTACCTCACCAAGCCCTGCCTGCCGCGCGAACTGCTGGCCCGCGTGCGCGCCCAGCTGCGCCGCAATACGCCGTTGGCGGCAGGTACGCTGCAGGTGGGCATGTTGCGGCTGGAGCCGGGCGAGCGCCGCGCCTACGTGGGCGAGCAGGAGCTGAGCCTGACCGGCGCGGAATTCCAGCTGCTGCTGGCGCTGGCCCAGCGTGCCGGCGAACTGGTGGACAAGGCCACGCTGACGCGCATGGCGCTCGGGCGTGAGCTGGAGCGCTTCGACCGCAGCATCGACGTGCACGTGAGTCGCCTGCGCCACAAGCTGGCGGAGGCTTCGGCGCAATCGGTGCGCATCGACTCGGTGCGCGGTGCAGGCTACAGCCTGGTGGCGGGGGCGGCGTGAGTCCATTCAAGAGTTCGCTGTACTGGCGCGTGCTGATCCTGTTCTGCACAGCCAACCTGCTGGCGCTGATCTTCGGTGGTTTCCTCACCCAGCGTTTCATCGAATACACCACGGCAGTGGAGATCAACTGGTCCGCGCTGGCGCAAAGCGCCGACGAGGCCTACGAGAGCGGCGGCGAGGCTGCGCTGGCCGACTGGTCGGCGCAGCAGCGTCGGGAAGGCATCGAGGCGACGCTCTACGAGGATGGGCAGCCGCTGGTGGCCGTGCGCATGCCTTCGTCGGTGGAGGCGACGGTGCCGAACTGGCTGGCCGAGCAGCGCGACATGGTGCTGCAGCCCTGGCCGAACCTCTATCTGGCCATCCAGCAAATCAAGGGCGGTGATGGCCACACGCGCCAGCTGGTGGCGCTGAGCCGTACGCATTCGCGCCTGCGCCAGCAGACGCGCCAGACCATCTTCCTGGCGATCCAGTGCGTGCTGTCGCTGTTCTTCATCGGCATGGTGGGCTGGTGGGTGGCGCGCAGCGTGGCACGTCCAGTCGAGGCGATCCGCACGGCCACGCGGCGCATGGCGTCGGGCGAGCTTTCGGCGCGCGTGGGCGAGCAAGGCCGCCGCGCCCATGACGAGCTGTCCCAGCTGGCACGCGATTTCGATGCGATGGCGGTGCGCATCGAGGCGCTGGTCGCGCATGACCGCAGCGTGCTGCAGGATCTCTCGCACGAATTGCGCTCACCGCTGGCGCGCCTGCACCTGATTCTCGACCTCGCTCGTCGAAGCAGTGATCCCGAGGAGGCCGCCCGCTATTTCGCGCAGGCCGAGCAGGAGATCGTCCGCCTGGACGGCATGACCGGCGAGATGCTGGCGCTGTCGCGGCTGGAAGGCGGGCTGCCGGGCGAAAACCGCGAACCGGTGGATGTGTCAGCACTGCTCGCCGAGTGCGTGCGCCGTGCCAGCCTGGAGGCTGCCGAACGCGGCATCTCGCTGAAGGTGGATGCGCCCGCGCCGGCGGTCGTTTCGGGCAACGAGCTGCTGCTGGAGCGTGCGTTCGACAACCTGATTTCCAACGCAATCAAGTTCAGTCCACCCGGAGGTGATGTCGAGTTGCAGGTGCGCGCCGATGCTGAACGCGCCACGCTGTCGATCCGTGACCACGGCCCTGGCGTGCCGCCGGACGAGCTTGATTCGCTGTTCCGCCCGTTGTTCCGTGGCAGCAATGCCGTACGCGCCGACGGCCATGGCCTGGGACTGGCCATCGTGGAGCGCGTGGTGCGTGCGCACGGTGGTGACATCCGCGCCGACAACGCGGAGGGTGGTGGCCTGGTCGTGGGCCTGCATTTCCCGCTGGTGCTGGTGTCCTGAGCCACTGGCTACGCAAGTACAGCGGCTTTTGCCACACTCAAGGTTTTCGGCAACGGGATCGCGATGCGCTCGAACGCTTTCGCCGCGGTGACACTGGCGCTGTGCGCGGCGCTGTTCTTCACCATGACCTACGTGTTGAACCGCAGCCTGGTGGCCGGCGGTGGCCACTGGGCGTGGGCAGTGATCCTGCGCTACCTGATTACCTTGCCGCTGCTTGCGCTCGCCCTGCCGTGGCAGGGCGGGCTGGGCGAGCTGCCGACGGAGCTGCGGCGACATCGGCGAACCTGGTTCGGATGGAGCGCGGTGGGGTTCGTGCTGTTCGGCCTGCCGTTGACCTGGGCCGCCAACAGCGGACCTTCGTGGCTGGTCGCCGGCAGCTTCCAGACCACGGTACTGGCGGGGCCGTTGCTGGCGCCGTTGATCTACCGCGACGAACGCCGCCACCTCGCCTGGCGCAGCGTGGCGGTCGGTGCGTTGATCGTGGCTGGGGTGTTCGCCTTGCAGTGGGGGCATGCGCAAGGCCGCCTGCGCGCCGGCGACTGGCTGGCGATGGGGGCGGTGGTGTTCTCGGCCTTCATGTATCCGCTGGGCAACCGCATGCTGCTGCTCCATCTGGAGCAGAGCGGAATCCGCATCGGTGCAACCCAGCGGGTGTTCGGCATGACCCTGTGCAGCTGGCCGCTGTGGTTGCTGCTCGCGGCGGCGACCTGGCGCGTGGTCGGGCCACCCGGTCTGCGTGAGATCCTGCTCGCGGGTGGCGTGGCGTTGTCGTCGGGCGTGATCGCCACGGTGCTGTTCTTCCGCGCCACCGACATGGTGCGCAGCGAGCCGACCGCGCTGGCCGCGGTGGAGGCGATGCAGGCCGCGGAGTTGCTGTTTGCCACCGTGATCGGCGCCAGCTTTCTCGGCGAGGCGTGGCCGCATGGTTATTCGGCCATCGGTGCGCTGATGATCGTGGTCGGCATCGCCCTGTTCGGCTGGATGAGCGGACGTTCGGCCGCTGGCCATGCCGAGGAAGTCAGCGCCTTGCGTACCGATCGCGGCGCGTGAATGCCGCGCATGGCCTGAACGGATCGAACCAAGGACTGCGGCCACCCGCCGCGGGTATGGATCACGGCTTGCGCGACTGAACCGCCGCCGCTGGTCCTTCCGGAACTTGCCCCTGCACGCCCACCCGGGTTACACACGGGTTCCGGCCGCGAAAGCGTGGCCGGCTTCCTTTCGCAAGCTGGGGTTACGATGGGTCATCGGCGTGGGGCGTGGTTGATCGCAGGCGCGTTGCTGGGTACGGCGTGTTTCAGTCATGGACAGACACTGGTCTCGCAACAGCCGTTGCGCTGGAACGCCGACGCCTTGGGCAATCATCGTTACCTGGTGCAGGTGGCGCAGCCCGCCGATGCGGTGCGCGTGGTGATTCCGTGGCGCCGTCGCGATGCACATCCCGAGCAGGTCGCGGTGATCGTTACCGGGCCGGACGGCCAACCCGTGGCCAACGTGCTGCGTGGCGCCATCGATCGCGCCAGCGGCGAGCTGGTGTTCAAGGCCGCGCATGCCGGCACGTATGCGGTGTACTACCAGCCTTACGTGAGCAAGGGGCGCAGCAACTACCCCACGGTGACCTATGCGCCGGTGAGCGAGACGGCCGATGCCGCCTGGGCAGCCAGGTGGCAGCGTGATGCGAAGGCATGGTCGAAGCTGCCGGTGGCGAAGGTGCTGCGCTACGAAGCCGTGGATGATTTCGACGCCTACACCGCAATGGAGCGCACGGCCACGCCGGATGAGCTCAAGACCTTGCTGGCGGCGCATGCCCATCAGGCGTTGCTGCTGTTTCCCGAGACACGCGCCAACCCGATCCGCATGTTCGACGCGCTGCCGGAGCGCTGGGCCCAGCGTGGACCCGGGGGCAGCTTCAGCGACAGCGTGGCGCGTGGGGAGTACCTGAGTTTCCAGGTCGGTGCCTGGGCACCGCAGGCGGCCGTGGGCGATGTACGAGTGACCTTTGGTGCGCTCAAGGCCGCCGACGGTGCCGTCATTCCTGCCGACGCCTTCACCTGCTTCAACCTCGGTGGCATCGACTACGCCGGCAAGCCGGTCACCTCGCGCATCGACGTCGCAGCGGGCAAGGTGCAGGCATTGTGGATGGGGCTGGATGTCCCGGCCGATGCGCAACCGGGCGTTTATCGCGGCGAGCTGGTGGTATCCGCCGAGGGGCAGGCGGCGCAGAAAATTCCGCTGGCGATCACCGTGGAAAGCGGTCAGGCGATCGCGCATGGCGACGATGATCCGTCCAGGCTCAGCCGCCTGCGCTGGCTCGACTCCACGCTGGCGCAGGACAACGAGCTGGTGGCGCCGTTCACTGCGATCACCGTCGATGGCGCGAAGCTGGGCATCCTCGGACGGGACATCGTGCTCGGCGGCAATGGCTTGCCCAGGCAGATCAGCAGCCGCTTCGATGAGCGCATGACGGGCATGGCTGGCAAGGCGCAGCAAGTCCTGGCCGAACCCATGGAGCTGGCATCTGCAGCGACGGGTGGTACGCAGCAACTGCGCGCCGATGGCGATGCGGACGCGCCCGCCATCGTCCGCGATGGTCCCGCCAAGGTGCATTGGCGCGTGGACGGTCATCTGGGCGTGCTGCGCAGCGCACTGGTGGGCACGCTGGAGGCCGATGGCACGCTGAGCTATGACATCGCGCTCACCGCGGACCAGGACGTGTCGCTGGAAGATATCCGTCTGGACATCCCGTTCGATCCGGCCACGGCACGTTACCAGCTTGGCCTGGGCCGGCAGGGTGATCGTGCCCCGGACACGTTCGACTGGAAATGGAACGTGGAGAACAACCAGGACGGCGCATGGATCGGTACGGTCAACGCGGGCCTGGAGTTCCACCTGCGCGACGAGAACTACCTGCGACCGCTCAATACCAACTTCTATCACCAGCAGCCGCTGCGCATGCCGGTGTCGTGGGACAACCAGGGGCAGGGTGGCATTCGGCTGCGCCATGTGGACACGCACGGGCAGGAAGACCACCCGTACTACCTGGCCGAGGCCTTCAGTGGCCCCCGGCGCATGAAAGCCGGCGAAACCCTGTACTACAACCTGGTGATGCGGGTGACGCCGTTCAAGACGATTCATCCGGCCGAGCACTTCGCGGAGCGCTTCTATCACCGTTACGGCGACCTCGATGCGATCAAGGCCGACGGTGCCGACGTGGTGAACATCCATCACGCCACGCCGATCAATCCGTGGATCAATTACCCGTTCCTCGAGCCCGACGCCATGCGTGCCTACGTGGACGCGGCCCATCAGCGCGGCATGCGGGTGAAGATCTACGACACCGTGCGCGAGTTGTCCGATCGTGCGCCGGAACTGCCGATGCTCGAAAGCCTGGGCCACGAGGTGATCAGCAGCGGCAAGGGTGGCGGCTTCTCGTGGTTGCAGGAGCATCTGGATGGCGACTACATCGCGGCATGGCACGTGCCGGAGAACCGTGATGCGGCGGTGATCAACGCCGGGCAGAGCCGTTGGCACAACTATTACATCGAGGGTTTGGACTGGCTCGCCCGCAACATCGGCATCGACGGCCTGTACCTCGACGACGTGGCGTACGATCGCACCACCATGAAGCGGGTGCGCAAGGTGCTGCAGGCGCATCGCCCGCATCCGCTGATCGATCTTCACTCGGCCAGCCAGTACAACCCGCGCGACGGCTACATCAACAGCGCACTGCTGTACATGGAGCTGTTCCCGTACATCGACCGCCTGTGGTTCGGCGAGGAGTTCGATTACGAAAGCACTTCGCCAGCCTACTGGCTCACCGAGATATCCGGCATCCCGTATGGCCTGATGGGCGAGATGCTGCAGCACGACGGCAATCCGTGGCGCGGCATGCTGTTTGGCATGACCAATCGCCTGGGCTGGTCGCCAGGCAGTGATCCGCGCGCGTTGTGGAAGCTGTGGGATGCGTTCGGCATCGAGCAGGCCGAGATGATCGGCTGGTGGGTACACGACACCCCGGTGCAGACGGGGCGCGACGATGTGCTGGCCACCAGCTATGTGCGCAGGGGCAGCAAGACGCTGATCGCCATCGCCTCGTGGGCACCGCAGAAGACGTCGGTGAAGCTGGCCATCGACTGGAAGGCGCTGGGCCTGTCCTCGAACAAGGCGACGCTGGTGGCGCCGGCGGTGGAGGGCTTCCAGCCGGCGGCGACGTTCAAGCCAGACCAGCTGATTCCGCTGGAGCCGGGCAAGGGTTGGCTGATCGAAGTGGAGTGACGCCGGCAGTTATCCGAGTCATGCCGTGGACACGGAGGCTGGCGCCATGGCCAGCCTGCCGAGCTTCACCAGCCCCGGGCTGAACTCCAGGTCGGCGGGCAGCACGGTTTTCGGATTGGGAATGGGGTCGGGCAGGGCGAGCGACACGTTTGCCGCGAGCACCGACGGAGCCGGCGAAGCCAGGCCGAGTTGCTCGCGCACCTGTTGCAGCCGTGCTGACAAGTCGTCGTCCGGAGCCTCTGCCAGGGCCGCCGCGGTGACGTCGTGCATGCCGTGCAAGGGGGCGGAAAGCAGCGCGATTTCGCTGGCCAGGCTGGGAGGGCGACCGGCGCGGCGCAGGTCGTCCAGGCACTCGTGGGCGAGTGCGAGCAAGTCGATGTCCGGCAGTGGCGTGTGCTGGCGCGAGCGCGTGATGACCGGCAGGCGCAGGGCATGCGGCGGCTCGGTCGCTGCTTCGTCGAAGCCGCGGTAAACCAGCTCGCTGCACACCACCTTGCTGGCATCGTTGTCGATCACCAGGTCCAGTGCCATGCGCACCACCCGGCGCAGGTCTCGGCTTCCGGGAATCTTGTTGCGCACCGCGCAAACCACGCCGAGCGTGAACAGCGACGTCATCGGGTAGGGACGGCCAAGGTAGACGTCCAGCGCAGCCTGCAGCGCAGACAGGTCATCGCCCTGCAGGCACGAGGGGCGGTACGCGTCGATGTAATGGAAGTTCTCCAGCATGGTGGTGCGCGCGGCCAGGGAGGCATGGCGCACGCCGGATGCGGCCGCCTCGATCAGCTCGCCGCCGGCACAGACCACGGCAGCGTGGCTGTAGGCGCTGTCGCCCACCCATGCAATCAATCGGGACAGTTCGCCGCGTCCCATGTGCAGCAGCACGTCGCCCGGTGCCAGGTCCTGCGGGTACAACAGCTGGGGTGTGTCCACGGGTTTCCTTGGTTCAGCCGCCGACGGCGGCGAGAGGGGCATGCGCAACGATCCGGTTGCGGCCATCGGTCTTGGCGCGATAAAGCGCGGCGTCGGCGCGCGCGATCAGGTCGTCGGCGGTGTCGGCATGGCCTTCGAGGCAAGCGACGCCAAGGCTCACCGTGGTCTGCAGCGTGCTGCCGCGCGAATGCACGTTGAGCGTCTCGATGCGTGCCCGGATGCGCTCGCCAATGGCCATTGCGTTGTCGTGGCTGGTGCCGGGCAGGCCGACGACGAATTCCTCGCCGCCATAGCGGCCCAGCCAGTCCGAGGGACGCAGCTCGTCGCCGATGGCCTCGGCCACGGCGCGCAGGCAGGCGTCGCCCACCGGGTGGCCATAGCGATCGTTGATCGACTTGAAGTGATCCATGTCGAGGAACAACAGTCCCAGTGGAGCCTTCTGCAGGCGTGCGTCCGTGACGGCGGCCTGCAGGCGCCGCACCAGCGCGCGGCGGTTCAGCACGCCGGTGAGCGCGTCGTGGTCCGCCAGGTGATGGGCCATGTCGCGCTCGCGCCGTGCACGCAGCGACAGGTCGGCCAGGCCGATGGTGACCACGATGCTGGAGAACGCCATGGTGAACGGGAAGCCGTACTCCAGCCAGCGCGGCAGGTCCAGCCCGGCCAGTACCTGGGTCACACGCAGGAAGGTGAACAGCACCTGTGGCATCCAGGCGATCAGGAAGAAACGCGCCTGCCGTCCATGCCGGCTCACCGCGAGCGTCACCGTGATCAGCGCCCACAGCGAAGAGAGCATGAACCACAGGTTGAAGGCGCTGGCGATCGCATGCACGCGCTCGGCGAACGGAAAGCACAGCAGCGGCGCAAAGACCAGGTATGGCCAGCGCATCCAGCCCAGCAGGCGCGCAGCCGCCGGTGTGATCTGGCGCAGCTCGCAGAATTCCAGGATGAAGGAGATCGACAACGGCGCACTCAGGGCGCCGAACAGCCAGGGAGCATGTGTTCCCAGCGGGACCAGCAGGCCGGCACCGGGCAGTTCGTAGATCTCGCCACTTACCAGCATCTGGTAGACGAGCTGGAACGAGGCGTAGCCGATGAAGTAGGCCAGCACGCGGTCGCGCAGCACCATCCACAGGCACAGCGCGGCAAGGATCATGGTGACCTGCACGCTGGCGAACATGGTGGTCAGGCGCACATGGTTCAGGTCCTCCGCCTGGTAGCTGGCCATGTCGCTCAGCGTCGCCTTCACCGGACGAGTGAAGCTGTCCGCCGCTACCCGCACATAGACCGGCTGGCCGGCGCGCCAGTGGCGCGGCAGTTCGACCGCGAGGTGGTGGCGCGAGAAACGTGGCGTGTCCTCGAGCTTCGCGAACCACAGCTCCTGGGGTTCGTAGTCCGGCGGTGCATATACGGTGATGGGGATGTACGCCACGCTGGCAAAACTGAGCACCGGCGAGGTCTTGTCCAGCCAGTCCAGGTCGGTAGTGAGGCGGTACCAGCGCTCGCTTTCCACGGCGTTGCGGGTATAGGTCGAGGGCTGTGGCTCGAACGAGGCGTCGAGCTTGCCGGCGACCACATCGGCGGGCGAGGGTGCCTTGATTGATGCCGGCAATGCGGCCACTTGCAGCCTGGGTCGCGGCGCGGCCACAGGCGTGGCATGCACCACCAGTGCATAGAGCGTCGCAAACATGAATGCGACAAAGGCCACCACGGGCGCGCGATGCATCATTCCCTCCCCTTTTTCCGGCCCCCTGTAGCCGGTGTCCGAGGTCACTCCGGTCCTTCGGATGAACCCTCGGTGCGCACTATGTATCACGTTTTGCCTTCGTCACGGAGCGATTCCCCGTCGCTCGTGCCGCAAAAACGCAAATGCAAACAGACGTTTGAACCGGCGATCGAACAGCTTGGCCGCACGTTCTATGCTTGTCAGCCCGTTTGGTTGGATGGCAGTTCAAGCATGGCAATGCAGGAAGAGGTCGATCGGCAATCCCGGGCAGTGGATCGACCGCCCACGCAGGAACTTGAATCCGACCGTTTCATCCGGCATGGCACGCCGATCTTTCGCCAGGCCAACCTGGCACTGTTCTTTGCGGGCGTGGCCACTTTTGGCCTGCTGTACTGTACCCAGCCCCTGATGCCCGAATTCAGCAGGGACTACGGGGTCAGTGCCGCGACTGCGGCGCTATCGCTATCGCTCACCACTGGGGTGCTGGCGTTCGCCATGCTGTTTGCCGGTGGAGTCTCCGATGCCTGGGGCCGCAAGTCTGTGATGACGGCCTCGCTGCTGTCGTCCGCGGTGCTGGTGCTGGCCACGGCGCTGGTGCCTGATTGGCACATGCTGCTGATCCTGCGTGCGTTGCTTGGCCTCACGCTGAGCGGGCTGCCGGCGGTGGCGATGACCTACCTCAGCGAAGAGATGCATCCGGAGTCGATTGGGCTGGGCATGGGCCTGTACATCAGCGGCAATGCGATCGGGGGCATGGGCGGCCGCCTGGTTGCGGGCGTGCTCGCCGACTTCGTGGGCTGGCGCTGGGGCGTGGCCACGGTCGGCCTCATTGGCCTCGCCTCGGGATTGCTGTTCTGGCGCGCGCTGCCACCGTCGCGCCACCACGTACGCCATCCGCTGCACCTGGGCGCATTGATGGGGCGCTTTGCGCTTGCCTTCCGCGATGCCGGCCTGCCGTGGCTGTTCGCCGAGGGCTTCCTGCTGCTGGGCGCGTTCGTCACGGTCTACAACTACATCGGCTACCGCCTGCTGGCCCCGCCGTACAACCTGGGGCAGGCCGTGGTCGGCGCGATCTTCAGTGTGTACCTGATCGGTACCTTCAGCTCGGCCTGGATGGGACATCTCGCCGGGAGGCTGGGGCGCAGGAAAGTGCTGTGGACGGCGTTCGTGCTGATGCTGCTGGGCGTGGGCCTGACCGTCATGCGTCCCTTGCCGCTGGTCGTGCTGGGCATCGTGGCGGTGACCTTCGGCTTCTTCGGCGGTCACTCCATCGCCAGCAGCTGGGTCGGGCGCCGCGCCGGTGCCGCCAAGGCGCAGGCCTCGTCGATGTACCTGTTTTCCTATTACATGGGCTCCAGCCTGGCCGGTGCCAGCGGAGGACTGTTCTATGCCACCCATGGCTGGAATGGCGTGGTGTCGTTCGTCACGGTGCTGCTGCTGGCCGGTCTGCTTATCGCCTGGCGGCTCTACCGGCTGCAACCGTTGCCGGGGCCGCCGTCACCGGGCACGGAGCCCCCGATTCCCCAATGAGGAAGCTTCGATGAAGATCGAATCGATTGACCACCTCGTGCTCACCGTGGCCGATGTCGCGGCCAGCTGCGCGTTCTACACGCGCGTGCTCGGCATGCAGGAGGTGACCTTTGGAGAGGGCCGCAAGGCACTCGCGTTCGGTGCGCAAAAGATCAACCTGCATCCGCACGGCCATGAGTTCGAGCCCAAGGCGTTGCGGCCAACGCCGGGGTCGGCGGACCTGTGCCTGATCACCGCATCGTCCGTGACGGAGGTGATCGATCACTTGCGGCGCGAGCAGGTGGCCATCGAGGAAGGTCCGGTGAGGCGCACCGGAGCGCGTGGACCCATCGAATCGGTGTACTTCCGTGATCCGGACGGCAACCTGATCGAAGTCGGTCGTTATATCGGCTGATTCGATGGTCCCGGCAAGGGCGGGGACTGCGCTGCCCTTGCCGGGATTCGCTTGCGCTTACTGCGCGTCGGGCTTGAGCATGGCCTTCACCGCATCGTAGTTGCCGTCGTTCGCTGCAGCGGGCAGGCCGAGCAGGTGCGCCATCAGCGGATAGACGTCCACGTTCGGGAACGAAGGCACCGTGGTGCCCTGGCGGAACGCCGGGCCATGCGCGACGAACAGCGCCTGCATCTCCGGCGCCTGGTTGTCATAGCCGTGTTCGCCGAGGCTGAGTTTGCCCTTCTTCTTGGACACGTAGTCGGTGGTGGTGATGCGCCAGCCCACGTCGGCCAGGCACAGCAGCTGCGGCACGCGCGGGTTGCTGCCATACGCAAGGCGGGCCGGCACGCGCGACTTGTCCCAGCAGGTCATGTGCTTCTGCGGCTTTTCCAGCTGCGCCTCGATCCTGGAGAAGTCGTAGCCCTTGGCCGGGTTGAGTCCGGCGAGCACGCCCAGGCTCACCACGTCCACCTGGTTGAGCGGAATGATGCGATCCAGCATCACGCTGTTGTTGGCCGGTACCGAGGCCATGCCGTGGTCGGCCACGATGATCAGGTTGATGCGATCGAGCAGGTTGCGCTTCTGCAGGCCCTGTACCAGCGAGGCGAGCGCCGCGTCGGTTTCCTTCAGTGCCTGGTCGACCTGCGGCGTGTCCGGGCCATAGGTATGGCCTGCATGGTCAACCGCATCGAAGTACAGGGTCAGGAAGGTCGGGCGCTGGTCGGCCGGCAGGTCCAGCCACGCCAGCACCTGGTCCACGCGCTGCTGCGGGGTGACGTTGCCGTCGTATGGCATCCAATAGTCGGGGTGCTTGCCATGGATGTTCGCCTCGGAGCCCGGCCAGAACATGGTGGCTGTACGCAGGCCATGCTGGTCGGCGGTCTCCCACAGCGGCGTGCCTTCGGCCCACCAGCGACCATCGCTCACCGCGTCGCGGTTGCTCAGCGAGAACTTGCCGAGCGCCGGGTCGGACATGGTGTTGTTGACGATGCCGTGGTGGTCGGGTCGCAGGCCGGTCACCAGGGTGTAGTGGTTCGGGAACGTCAGCGACGGAAACGAAGGCTGCATGCCATCGGTCGCATGCACGCCCTGCTGGGCCAGGCTGGCCAGGATCGGGCTGATGCCGCGATCGATGTAATTGGCGCGGTAGCCGTCGATCGAGATCAACAGCAGCGGCGTGGGAGCCGGGGCGGACGACGCTTTCGCCGTGGTGACCGCAGGTTCGGACGGCGGGGTGGCGGGCGGATGGGCACAACCCGCACTGAACGCTATGAGCGAACCGAGCAACAGGCGAAACGGGATTTTCATGCGAGGGTCCGTAGCATAGAGACAAACCCCGCATTTTCCCCCACCGAGATGACCATTACACGTCTTTTCTGTTTGGGCGCCACGCTGGCGCTGGCTTTTGTGACCGGCGACGCGCTGGCGCAGCAGCCGGCGGTGGCGTCCAGTGCGCCGACGGGGGGGCATGTTGAGCGGGGCAAGGCCATGGCCATGCAGAAGGCCAAGCCGGCACATGGCGTGGCCGCAACGAAGCACGCCGCCACCAGCGACGGCACCGCCACTGCAGAGATCGAGCATCGCGTGGGCAGCGACGGCCTGCAGCCTGGCCGCCGCGATTTCCTCGATCAGTACCAGAACGCGGTCACACCGCCGCCGGCCGCCGCGGGTCGTTGATCAGCGCTGCATCGCGTGCAGGCCGGGGCCGAACAGGTCCGCGGCGCAATCGCGGTTTTCCAGATCGAGCAGGAAACGCTTCGTCGGCAGGCCGCCACCGAAGCCGGTGAGACTGCCATTGCTGCCGATGACACGATGACAGGGCAGCACGATGGGCAATGGATTGCGTCCGTTCGCGGCGCCGACGGCGCGCATCGCGTTCGGCTGGCCAATGCGGCGGGCCAGCTCCGCGTAGCTGATCGTACCGCCATAGGGAATGCGTGCCAGCTCCCACCACACCGACAGCTGGAATGCCGTGCCCTGCGGATGCAGCGCCAGTTCGAATTGCCGACGCGTGCCATCGAAATATTCTTCGAGCTGGCGGCGCGCGGCGGCGAGCATGGGCGGGTTGTGCACCCAGTCCGGTTGCTCCGTCTTCTGCGCCCTTCCGCGATCGAACCAGATCTCGCGCAGGCCGCGCGCATCGGCTATCAGGCGCAGCGTGCCGATGGGCGTGGGCATCTCGTCGTAGTGCAACGGCAACGCGTTCATGCGGCTTTCCTCGCAGCGGCCATATCGCTGGCGTGGCGCCACAGGTGCATGACCGCATACGCCCGCCACGGTCGCCATGCCTCGGCGAGCGACGTGAGCGCCTTCGTGCTCAGCTCTGCGCCTTCGCCGGATGCGGCGCGCCGCAGGATCAGGTCGGCTGCAGGGAACGCATCCGGATGGCTGAGCGCACGCATCGCCATGTAGTGCGCGGTCCATTCGCCGATGCCTGGCAGCGCCACCCAGCGTTCGACGAATTCGTCGAGCGGCTGCTCGCTGCGGAAGTCGATGCGGCCATCCAGCAAAGCCTGGGCAACCCCGCGCACAGTGGCAGCGCGCGCCGTGGTCAGGCCGATCTCGCGCAGATCCGTGTCGGCCAGCGCTTCCGGGCCGGGAAACAGGCGTTGGAGGCCTTCCACCGGCGAAGCCACGGGCGTACCAAAGCGCTGCACGATACGCGTCGCCAGCGTGCGCGCCGCGGCCACGCTGACCTGCTGGCCCAGGATCGCGCGCACCGCGATCTCGAAGCCATCCCAGCCGCCCGGCAGGCGCAGCCCGGGGCGCTTGCGCAGCAGTGGCCTGAGCACAGGGCTTTCCCGCAGCGTCTCGCTGATCGAGCCGGGATTTGCATCCAGGTCGAACATGCGCCGCAGCTTCGACACCACGGCCAGCATCCGGGAGGGATCGGGGCAGTGCAGGCGCAACCGCAGCGCATGCTGCTCGCCGGGCCATGCACTCAACTGCAGCCAACCCGGTGCTTCGGCCGAACCGAATACCCGCGCGTAGCCGTGTTCGTTCACCATTTCCACGCCGGGAAGCGCGCGTCCACGCAGGAACGCGAGCATTGCCTCGAAGTCATACGGCGGGCGATAGCCGAGGCGCAGCGTGATCGCATCGTCGTCAGTCACCCGAGGGTGTCGGCGCAGTTCGCGCGGGGCAATGTGGTTCGCCTGCTGGAACGCTGCATTGAAGCGACGCAGGCTGTGGAAGCCAGACGCGAGCGCCACTTCCGTCACCGGCAGCGTGGTCTCCGTCAAAAGTTGCTTGGCAAACAACAGGCGGCGCGTGGTGTGCACGCTGATCGGCGGCGCGCCGAGCCTTTCGACGAACAGGCGACGCAGCTGGCGCGCACCTAATCCGACGCGCTCGGCCATCGCGTCCATCGACAGTTCGTCCAGCGCGCCGCCTTCCATCAGTTTCAGCGTTCGCGCAATGACGTGGTCGCCGCGTTGCCATGCATCGTTGCCTGGTGCGAGTTCCGGCCGGCAGCGCAGGCAGGGACGGAAACCCGCCGCCTCCGCCGCGGCGGCGTTCGCGTAATAGCGCACGTTTTGCGGCTTGGGCGACGGCGCGGGACAGACCGGGCGGCAATAGATGCGCGTGCTGGTAACGGCGGTGAAGAACAAGCCGTCAAAACGTGCATCACGGCTGAGGCGCGCCTGCTCGCAGGCGCGCACATCGGGAAGCGGACGGTCATGGGTGTGAGACATGAGCACAGGCTAGCACCGCTCGGAAGCGATGACTCGCCGTTTTCGGACATCAATGCCCGCAACGCTCAGGGCTGTCGCGGAAGCTCATGCACGTGACTGGCCGGGCGGTAGCCGGTCATGCTGGAAAGCACGCCGTCGCGCCGGATCAATCCGTGATAGAGCGCCGCCGACATGTGGCCCAGGAACGTCAGGTACAGCAGCATCGCGAGCCACGCATGCGCATGTCGCAGGACCGCAAATGCCACCGGGCTGACCGGAAAGATCGGCGGCAGCCGCAACGACTCGCTCAACATCACCGGGTAGCCGCCGGCCGACAGCATCGCCCAGCCCACCAGCGGCAGCGTCAGCATCAGCGCGTATAGCAACCAGTGCGATGCGATCGCCGCCAGCGTTTGCAGCGCCGGCATATCGGCTGGCAGCGGCGGCGGCGGGTGGCGCAGGCGCACGACCAGGCGCAGCACGGCCAGCACCAGGATCGCGATGCCCAGAGGCTTGTGAATGCGTATGAGCAGTTCGTGGCGCTCCGATACCGACGCCACCATGCCGACGCCGATGAACAGCATGGTCAGTATCAAGATCGCCATCAGCCAGTGCAGCACGCGGGCGGCCAGGGTGAAGGTCTGCGTATCGGTGGTCATGGCCGTGCCTCCGGTTGTGCGGTTGCCGTGCCGGGCAGGTGGGCTTCTTCGCTGGTGCGGCGCAGGTACGAGGTGGCGTAGGCGGCCGAGCGTGCCGGCAACAGTGGATCATCCGATGCCTCGATGCCTGCCGGCAGCACCAGCGGGTCATAGTTGATGTCGCGGCACGGGCCGTTTTGCTGCGGCTCGGCATGTTCGATCACCAGCGTGCCGGCATCGACCGTTCGCCGGTTGTCCGGCCACGCCTTGGTGGCGTCGTTCGTCGGGTCGCCAGGTTCGGCCAACGTCACCAGCAAGTGCCAGCGTAACGGCCCCTGGGACAGGCGCTCGGTCAGGTCGGCCTCGAGGTAATCAGGGTCGCCGGCCTTGCCGGTGTCGCTGCCGCCATCCGTGGTTTCGGTCACCATGCGCCAGCGCACCGGATGGCGCACGCCATCGGCCCCGACAAACACGAACGCATTGAGGCTTTCATACGTTTCGGTGGCGTAGCTGGCAGAGGGCTTCGCCGTTTTGACCCAGGCCAGGAACGGGCCGCTTTCGGGATGACTGCCAAAGAACGCACCGAGCTTGGCCGGATCAGGTTTGCCGGTTGCCGGGTCGGGCTGCTGGGCCTTCAGCAGCTCGTAGAACGCCTCGGGCGTACTGACCGGAAACACCGGCATGTCGTTCATGCCGGTACGCCATTGCTGACCGTTGGCCAGCGCAAAGCGCAATGCCATGCTGCGGATAGGCACGCTGCTGTCCGGCGCATGCGGGTTGGAGGTGGGAAGCGCGAAGCGGCCCACCACCGGCGTGCGCCCGGACGCAAATACCTGTGCGCTGGAATAGGGCCGGGCCCCGGCGTTGCTCTCGAAGTAGCCGGTGACGCACACGCCCTTGGCGTGGTTGCGGCGATAGCCCGGAAACGTGCCTGCATTGAGCTGGAACTGATTGACCATGCGGGCCGGGGTGAGTCGGTTCGGGGCGAGCCAGCCGCCGACATAGGCAAATGCAACCACCGCGAAGGCCGCGACGGCGAAGATCAGCGCCCAGGCGCCAAGATGCGCTTCGGTTCGGCGAGCGGGGGGAGACGGGTCGTTCATGAGCGACTCCTGGCAGGTCAGACGTGTGGGATACGTGGTGCGACGGGCCAAGCGCGGATCGATTCCCCGGGCAAGCATAGTCCTGGGCGAACCCCTCGTGGCATCAGGGCTTGTTCGCCCGCTGGTCGAACGTGGTTACTTTTGCCGCACTGCGGTTTGCGGGAGCGGGGCCGGCTCGCCACAATCGGGGTTTCACATCCGCCGGGCTCCCTGTATGAATGCTCCGACCCGTATCGACACCACCCGTACCATCCGCGCCCCGCGTGGCTCCGCGCTCAACTGCAAGAGCTGGCTCACCGAGGCGCCGTTCCGCATGCTGCAGAACAACCTCGACCCCGAGGTGGCCGAGAATCCGGCCGAGCTGGTGGTCTACGGCGGCATTGGCCGCGCCGCGCGCAACTGGGAATGTTTTGACGCGATCCTGCGCGCGTTGCGCGAACTCAACGACAACGAGACGCTGCTGATCCAGTCCGGCAAGCCGGTCGGCGTGTTTCCCACGCATCCGGACGCACCGCGCGTGCTGCTTGCCAATTCCAACCTGGTGCCGGCCTGGGCGAACTGGGAGCACTTCAACGAGCTCGATAAGAAGGGCCTGATGATGTACGGCCAGATGACGGCCGGCTCGTGGATCTACATCGGTTCGCAGGGCATCGTGCAGGGCACCTACGAAACGTTCGTGGAAATGGGCCGCCAGCATTACAACGGCAGCCTCAAGGGCAAGTGGATCCTCACCGCCGGCCTCGGCGGCATGGGGGGCGCGCAGCCGCTCGCGGCGACCTTGGCGGGCGCGTGCTCGCTCAATATCGAGTGCCAGCAGAGGAGCATCGATTTCCGCCTGAAGACGCGCTATGTCGACGAACAGGCGACCGACCTCGACGACGCGCTGGCGCGCATCGCAAAGTACACCGCCGCTGGCGAGGCGAAGTCCATCGCGCTGCTCGGCAATGCCGCCGACGTGCTGCCCGAGCTGGTGCGTCGTGGCGTGCGTCCGGACGCGGTTACCGACCAGACCAGCGCGCACGATCCGGTCAATGGCTACCTGCCCAGCGGCTGGACGGTGGAGCAGTGGTTCGAGCGTCGCAAGAGCGACCCGGCCGGCACCGCCAAGGCCGCCAAGCAGTCGATGAAGACGCACGTGGAAGCCATGCTGGCGTTCCATGCGCAGGGCATTCCCACCTTCGACTACGGCAACAACATCCGCCAGATGGCGAAGGACGAAGGCCTGGACAATGCGTTCGCATTCCCCGGCTTCGTGCCGGCGTTCGTGCGTCCGCTGTTCTGCCGCGGCGTGGGTCCGTTCCGCTGGGTGGCGCTGTCCGGCGATCCGGAGGACATCTACAAGACCGACCAGAAGGTGAAGGAGCTGATTCCGGATGACCCGCACCTGCACCGCTGGCTGGACATGGCCAAGGAGCGCATCAGCTTCCAGGGCCTGCCGGCGCGCATCTGCTGGGTAGGCCTGGGCCTGCGCCACAAGCTGGGCCTGGCGTTCAACGAGATGGTGCGCAACGGCGAGCTGAAGGCGCCGGTGGTGATCGGTCGCGATCATCTGGACTCCGGCTCCGTCGCCAGCCCGAACCGCGAAACCGAGGCGATGCGCGACGGCTCCGACGCGGTCAGTGACTGGCCGCTGCTGAACGCCATGCTCAATGTGGCCGGCGGCGCCACCTGGGTCTCGCTGCACCATGGCGGCGGCGTGGGCATGGGGTATTCGCAGCACTCTGGCGTGGTGATCGTGTGCGACGGCAGCGAAGCGGCCGACCAGCGCATCGCGCGCGTGCTGTGGAACGATCCGGGCACCGGTGTGATGCGTCATGCCGATGCCGGCTACGAGATCGCCATCGAGTGCGCCCGGGAGCAGGGCCTGAAGCTGCCCATGCTGTGAGCGTGCAGCTGTCCCGCACCACCGGTGCGGGACACGGCCGGCGTGGCACCGCCCGTCGCCGGCCATGGTTTTGCCAGATTGCCATGCGAGAGTGCTGGCCGGTTCGATCACCCCGGTAAGGAATGCCCATGTCCCGCTCTCCCTGGTTTCGTCCGCTGCTGGGCAGCGCACTCGCGCTGGCCCTGCTTGCTCCCTTCTTGCCAGCCAGCGCCACCGATGGTGCGCCTGCCGTGGCCGACGCGGCAGCCTTGCAGCGGGTGGTCGATGCCTATGCCGCGCGCGCCCGCCCGGGCACGCTGGGCGTGGCCGTGCTGGACCTCAAGACCGGCGCGACGGCAGGCGTCAACGCCGACAAGCCGTTCCCGATGATGAGTGTGTTCAAGGCGCCGGTGGCGGCCGCCGTGCTTTCCAGGGTGGATGCCGGCACGCTGTCGCTGGACCAGCGCGTCACTATTCATCGCAGCGACGTGTTGTCCGGTTCGGCCGTGCCTTCCATCGGCGCGCGCTTCCGGGGCGAGCAGATGAGCTTCACCGTGGAGCAGTTGCTCAAGGCCGCGGTCAGCGAAAGCGACAACACGGCGGTGGATGCGTTGCTGAAGGTGGTGCGCCCCGACGAGGTCACCGCGTTCCTGCATGCCCATGGCATCGACGGACTGCGCGTGGACCAGGACGAAGCCGGCGTCGCGCAGGTCATGAGGGGGCTGGGGCAGGGCGGCAGCGCCCCGGCCCATGAATCGGAGCAGGCCCAGGACCAGCGGTTCGCGCGCGGCTACCAGGCGTTCCTCGACGATCCGCGCAACCGCAGCACGCCCGACGCCGCCGTCATGTTCTTGCGCAAGCTGGGCGGCGGCGAGCTGCTGTCGCCGGCATCGACGCAGCACCTGCTGGGCCTGATGGCCGCGCAGACCATTCCCAACCGCTTGCGCGCGGGCCTGCCGCAAGGGGTGCGCTTTGCCGACAAGACCGGCACCAGTGGGGCGTTCAACGGCCGCACTGCAGCCTACAACGACATCGGCATCGCGACCTGGCCCGATGGCCGCGTGTTGATCGTGGCGGCATTCCTGCTCGACTCGCCGGCCACGCCCCAGGCGCGCGATGCACTGTTCGCTACGTTCGCCCGCGACCTCGCCGCTGCCGCCCACCCCTAGCCGGTCCCGGGCTGGCGCGCGCAAGATGGCGCCACATCCAACGGGGAGGTGGGGTATGCCGATCGAGCTGACGATGTTGGGGTGCGCTGTCGTGCTGGGCCTGGTCTACGTGCTGTTTGCGGCGACGCTGTCGACTGGTCAGCGTGGCCTGAAGTGGAACGCAAGCAATCGCGATGGCGAACCTGCGCCGCTCACTGGCGCCGCCGCCCGTGCCGACCGGGCCCGCCACAATTTCCTGGAGACATTCGCCTTCTTTGCCGCGGCGGTGCTCGCGGTGGTGTTCGCGCAGCGCTGCAGCGCGGGCAGTGCGCTCGGCGTGCAGTTGTATGTGTGGGCGCGCGTGGCGTACCTGCCGATCTACACCATCGGCATCCCCTATGTGCGCACCCTGGTCTGGCTGGTGTCCGTGGTGGGCATCGTGATGGTGCTGCGGGCGCTGTTCTAGCCCACAAAACGCTAGTTCGCGCGTGTCGAAAAATTGACGCGCGTCGATTTTCTGGCGGCGAAAGCTTGACTCCTGCGCCTGTTTCCGGGCACTCCCCGAACAGGCGCGGGTTGCATGTTGTTCAATTTAATCAGTGGTTTGCCTCGCTTACTTGAGGCGGCTTGTGGTCGGCGGTGTTCGCAAGACACCAGTGCATGACCACTATGCGGTTCCGGCGCGTCTGCGCCGGGCCGTCGGCGAGGTGCCGGCGGTTTCCTCACTGATGACATTGGAGAACTGCATGAACACTCATTTCGAACGCACCGGCACGCTGACCGAACTGACCAGCTACCCGCGTTGGGTGCAGGAGCTGGTGGAGGCCTGCGAACCCGCCCGCCGTAGCGTCCGTGACCACGTGATGTGGGACATGATGAGCGAAGGCCATATCGACCAGGCCACGATGCGCAATTTCATGGTGGGTACCTGGTCGCTGATCGAGCGTTTCCCGTCGTTCATGGCGCAGAACCTGCTGAAGACCCAGTACGGCCGAAGCGTCGGCGACAACCTCGCCCGTCGCTGGCTGGTGCGCAACATCCGCGTAGAGCAGAACCATGCCGAGTACTGGCTGGACTGGGCCGAGGGTGCGGGTATCGCCAGGGACGTCGTGTTGAACGGCCGCCCTCCGCGCGGCACCCAGGCCGCCGCCGAATGGTGCCATGAGGTGTGTGGCAACGACACGCTGGCCGCCGGCATGGCTGCCACCAACTACGCCATCGAGGGCGTCACCGGCGAGTGGTCGCAGAAGGTGTTCGACAGCCTTGCCTATGCCCAGAGCCTGCCGGCCGCCGGGCGCAAGGCCACGCTGCGCTGGCTACAGT
This sequence comes from Dyella sp. C9, assembly GCF_003332825.1. GTDB lineage: Bacteria > Pseudomonadota > Gammaproteobacteria > Xanthomonadales > Rhodanobacteraceae > Dyella. Next base: position 332,019 of record NZ_QIRF01000001.1, read on the forward strand.
TGCACGCGGCCTATGACGATACCCACCCGTGGGAAGCGCTTGAGATTGTCTGTACCCTGATGGGCAACCATCCGGCGCCCGAGGAAGTGGACCACCTGCGGGAGTGCATCGAGCGCAGCTATGTCAGCCTCCATTACGGGCTGGAGCGTTGCCTGGTCAAGCCGTATGCGGAAGAGGTGGAAGAACAGGCGGCGTAACGGGCTCTCGTCGTCGACAGCGTGACGGGACGAGATGTAGCTTTATGAAGTGGTCATGTACAAGGGACGCCATGGATTCCGTCCGTAGCACCTCTCGAAGACCGCTGTCCCGACGCTTGAGGCCGCTGGCCTACGGGCTGGTGGCCGTCATCGGCCTCCTGCTCCTGCTTACCTGGGGTGCGCTCCAGGTCCAGGTCACTCTCGCCGGTTTCCTCAACGGCGAGAGTGTCTGGAGCAAGGCGCAGAAGCAGGCCGTGATTGACCTGGTCGGTTACGCCGAAACCGGCGCAACCGACCGATTGGCGGGGTTCCAGGACAACTACGGGTTGCTGGCCTCCGATGGCTGGGCTCGTGATGCGATCGCCTCGGGCAAGTACGACCGTGCCGCGGTGAGCCGTGCGTTCGAGCGCGGCAAGATCTTGCCGGCCGCGAAGCCGGGCATGATCTTCATGTTGCGCTGCTGCACGCAGGTGCCGCACATGCGCGAGGCGGTCAACGTATGGCGTACCGCCGACGGTCCGCTGCGCGAGCTGAAACAGATCGCCGACGAACTGCACCAGGCGTACGCCAAGGGGCAGCCCGACCATGCGTGGATCGTGCAGCAGCTGTCTCACATCGACGCACTGAACAATCGGCTGGAGCCGCTGACCAAGGAGTTTTCACTGGAGGTCGCGCAGGGCGCGATCTGGCTCGGCCGCGTGCTGTTCTTTTGCGTATTCCTTACCGCCGTGTTGGCGTCGCTGCTGTGGCTGGTCACGGCACAGCGCATCCTCACCCGCATCCGGGGCACCGAGGAGCGCTACAGCCTGCTGTTCGACAGTGCCGCCGACGCGATCGTGATCGCAGACGAGGAAACCGGCCGCATCCTTGGCGCCAACCCCACCGCCATGCAGTGGACCGGCAAGAGCCTGGATGCCTTGCTGGGCACGCCGCTGTCGGATTTGTTCGTGCCGTTGCTGCATCGCGCGGACGGCGCGGTCACGGGCGAAATGCTCGGCCCCGACGGCCGCCTGCGCCCGGTGGAAATGCGCAGCAGCGTGGCGCAATGGGGCACCCGCAACGTGCGCCAGGCGATCATGCGCGACATCACCGAGCGCGTGAACCTGGAGCAACAGCGCCGCATCGCCTCCGAGGCGCTGGCCGGCATCGCCGAGGGCGTGATCATCGCCGACGCCGAACGAAGGGTGACGCGGGTGAACGCAGCGCATATCCGCATGACCGGGTTCACCACGCAGGCGCTGGTGGACGTGCGTTTCGACGAGTTGCGCTCGATGCCGGACGGCTCGCCATTGCCGGACGCGATCTGGGACGCCATCGAGGCCGATGGCAACTGGGTGGGCGAGGTGCGCAGCCGTCGCCTGGACGGCTCGGTCTATCCCGAGTTGCTGAGCATCAGTGCGATCCGCAATGCCGAAGGGCGGGTGCAGCATTACGTGGCCGTGCTCAACAACATCAGCACGGCCAAGGCGAACGAGCAGCGCCTGCAGTACATGGCGGCACACGATCCACTCACCGGCCTGACCAACCGCATGGAGTTCGAACGCCGTTGCGTGCAGGCGGTGGCGCAGGCCGAGCGCGAGCGCGGCATGGCTGCCGTTCTGTTCATCGACCTGGATGCGTTCAAGGCGGTCAACGACAGCTACACCCACGCGATTGGCGACCACCTGCTGGTGAAGGTGGCCGAGCGCATAGCCTACGAGCTGGGCGACCACGGGCTGGCTGGGCGCATCGGTGGAGACGAGTTCACCGTGCTGCTGGACAGCCTCGATTCGCGCGAACAGGCCAGCGCCGTAGCCGGGCGCCTGCTGACCGCGCTGGCCGCGCCGGTGGTGGTGGGCGAGTACGAGGTGGCGCTCAGCGCGAGCATCGGCATCGCCTGCTATCCGCTGGATGGGGCCGACGTGCCCACGCTGATCAGCAATGCCGACGCGGCCATGTACGCGGCCAAGACGGAAGAGCGCAACGCGTTCCGCTTCTATTCGCCGCGCATGCAGGCGGATGCCCGGCGCCGCATCGCGCTGGCCTCGGAGCTGCGCAAGGCGCTCGCCGAAAACGAATTCCGGCTGGTCTACCAGCCCACCGTGGACATGCGCAGCGGGCGCATCATCGCGGTCGAGGCGCTGCTGCGCTGGAATCACCCCCGGCGCGGGGAAATCTCGCCGGGCGAGTTCATCCCGATGGCGGAGAAGCTCGGCCTGATCCGTCGTATCGACCAATGGGTGCTGCAGGCCGCCAGTACCCAGATGTACCTGTGGGACAGGGCCGGCATGCCCCCGTTGCGCATGGCGGTAAACGTATCGGCGCACTGGTTCGGCCAGGCCAATTTCGTCGATGACATTCGCGCGCTGCTGGAATCACGCCGGCTGGCGCCGGAGCGGTTGATGCTGGAGATCACCGAGGGCGCGATCCTGCGCCTGGGCGAGGAGATGGAGCGCACCCTGCATGCCTTGCATGCGCTGGGGGTAGGCGTTGCCATCGATGATTTCGGCACCGGCTATTCGTCCATGAGCTACCTGAAGCTGCGCGCCATCGCCTACCTGAAGATCGACCAGAGCTTCGTCTCCGGTCTTCCCGACGATGGCAGCGACGGTGCGATCGTGGAAGCGATGCTCACGCTCTGCCGCAAGCTCGACATCAGCCCGATCGCCGAGGGCATCGAGACCGAAGAGCAACACCGTTTCCTGCTGCGTGCCGGCTGTACCGAGGGGCAGGGTTTCCTTTATTCAAAGCCGGTCCACCCGGACACCATCGTGCAATTGCTCGGGATGGAGCGGCGCCCCGGTCCCTCGCACCTGCGCCTGGTACCGCCCGAAGCCTGATCCGAGCAGGCCGCAGCAGGGCTGTCGGCCTGCAGGCGGGATCAGTGCAACTGCACCTGCACCACGTTCTGTTCCGGCTGGTACAGCGTGGGGAACAGCTGCTTCAGGCGAGCCACCTTGGGCGCGTCGTTGAACACGATGTACGGCTCGTCGGGATGCCGCTCGGCGTAGTCCTGGTGATAGGCCTCGGCCACGTAGAAGCCGTGCAGGGGCACCACCTGCGTGACGATCGGCTCGCCGAACACATGGGCCGCGCCCAGTTGCGCGATGTAGGCGTTGGCGACGCGCTTCTGCTCGTCGCTGCCGTAGAAGATCACCGAGCGGTACTGGCTGCCGACGTCCGGCCCCTGGCGGTTGAGCTGGGTGGGGTCGGTGGCCACCGAGAAGTACACCTTCAGCAGCTGGCCGTAGCTGACCTTGGCCGGGTCGTACAGGATCTTCACCGATTCGGCATGGCCGGTATCGCCGTCGCTCACCCGCTCATACTGCGCGGTATCCGCCGCGCCACCGGCGTAGCCGGCCCACACCTTGCGCACGCCCTTGACGTGCTCGAACACCGACTGCAGGCCCCAGAAGCAGCCGCCGGCAAGCACGGCCACCTGCTCGCCCTGTGCAGGGCTGGCGTCCACGGTGGGGTCCGGCAGCGGTGGCGAGTCGCTGCCGGCCGAGGCCAGGCTGCAGGCGCCGAGGGCCAGCAGGCCGGCAAGGAAGGGAAACAGCGCGAATCGGCGGATACTCATGGTGTCACGCTCCAGCGGCGCCGGGCGGACGTGCCCGGCCGACAACCTGCTATTCGCTGCCGGCCCCTGGCCGGTTACCTCGCATGCTCGCACGGCCGTCGCGGCGCTGCGCAAAGGGCGCGCCAACGCCGTGTTATGTTGGCCTGGTCCCCTGTGCACGGCCCTCCCATGAGCCATGTGATCGACCTGAACGCCTATCTCAGGCGCATCGGATACGACGGTCCGCTGCAGGCCAACCTGTCGACCCTGCGCGCGCTCACCCCCGCCCACGTGGCGGCGATTCCGTTCGAGAACCTCGACCCGCTGCTGCGCGTGCCGGTATCGTTGGAGTCGGCGGCGATCGAGCGCAAGCTCGTGCACGAGCATCGTGGCGGCTACTGTTTCGAGCAAAACCACCTGTTGCTGGAGGTGCTGCGATCACTCGGTTTCGAGGCGCATGGCCTGATCGCGCGGGTGCTGTGGATGAAGCCCGACGACGCCGTGGCCGCACAGACCCACATGCTGCTGCGGGTGGAGCTGGACGGGCACGGCTGGCTGGTCGACGTGGGCTTTGGCAGCATGGCGCTCAGCGGGGCGCTGCGGCTGTTGCCCGATATCGAACAGGTCACCGGCAACGAGCCGTTCCGGCTGCTGCATCGCGATGGTGACTGGCGCATGCAGTCGCTGGTGCGCGACGAGTGGAAGACCCTGTACCGCTTCGACCTGCAGCCGCACGAACAGATCGACTATGTGGTGGCCAACCACTACACCTCGACCTATCCGGGGTCACACTTCCTGCATGGCCTGACCGTGGCGCGCACGCTGTCCGATCGCCGGCTGGGCCTGCGCAACCGCGAGTTCGTGGTGCATCCGACCGGTGGCGAGTCGCGACGGCGCACGCTGGAGAGCGTGGAGGAGATCAGGCATGTGCTGGAGCAGCAGTTCGACCTGCGGCTGCCCGGGCATCCGGCGCTGGACCGTGCGCTGGCCGCGCTGCCGATGCCCGAATAGACCGCGCCGCCGGGCTCAGCCGGCGGCGTTGACGTAGATGGTGATGTCTTCGATCTGCACCACCTGGCCTGCGTGGATCTTGCAGGTCTTGCGCAGCTCCTGCTCGCCGTCCACCGATACCGCGCCGCTGGCCACGATGGCCTTGCCCGCGCCGCCGCTGTCGCACAACCCCACCAGCTTCAGCAGCTGGTTGAGTTCGACGTGGTCGCGGTCCAGTTCAAAATCGATTTCCTGCATGGTGGCTCAGTGGTCGGTGTCGTCAAAGGCGCTTTCGGGCAGCGCAAAAAAGGCGAAGAACGGCGAGCCGGCATCCTGCCAGTAATCGACCGTTTCTTCGAGGATATCCAGCAGCTCGTCGAAATCGTCCTCGCTGCGGTCGCGCATGTCCTGCGCCTGGTCGAACAGCAGGATGTAGCCAGTCGCCTTCAGCCACGACAGGTCGCGCAGGCTGTCGGCCAGTGCATCCCAGTTACGGCCGAAATCGTCCGGCAGGCGCAGCGCGACAGTCAGGCGATCGAACAGCGACTCGCGGTCGGTGTAGTCGCCCAGGTTGATGCGGCACACACGCAGGCCCTGCATGCCGGCGGCGTCGCCCAGTGGATCGAGGTCTTCGGAAGTGACGAAGAATATGCCGCCGTGTTCGGCGTCGCCAAAGTCGAGATCAAACTGGGCGTTCATCGTGATACCTCGAACTGGCGAAATGTGCGGTAGTGGTCATCGGTGTAGTAGTAGATGCGCGGCGGCGTGCCGCCGGTAATGATGCGGCGGGCCCCGCGATAGTCCAGCCCGGGCGTATCCACGGTGTACTCGTGGTAGTAGCCCTCGGGCATGGACGGCAGGCGCCCCTCGCGGTTCTGGAACACCACCCCATCCTGGCGATGCTCGAACGGGCCACCGTGGGCGATGCGCGACAGCGTATCGGTCGCCTCGGCCGGCAGGAACGGCGGCAACGGGCGGGCAGCGGCGCCTGTCTGGGCGGTGGTGGTTTCGACATGGCCCGGTGGAGGCAGCGGCGCATGCCGCCCCCACAGCAGGGCGGCGATCGCCAGCACGACCATCAGCAGCAGGGGTTTGAGTGCGCGCATGACTGTGGTCCGGAACGTATGCGAAGTGTAGAGCTTCCGCTGGCAGCGGGCATCCTGCTCAGCGTGGGGACTGGTCGACCCGGTGCTGCAGCGCCATTGCCGCAGCGGGGTTGCGTTCCTTGGCGCTGCTGATGAAGTAGATGAACACGTCGCGCGGCTTGCCGGAGGCCAGCGGTGCGGCCACGTGCGGCAACTCGGGCAGGTCATGGCCGCCGGCCCAGCGATGCGCCCGCTCGCTCCACGCGTCCAGTTCGTTGCCCGCATAGCCGGTATCGATGTGCGACTGGCTGCGCATCAGGCGCGCATAGGCAAAGTCGCCGGTGAGGTCGGCCAGCGAGGGGTACTGCGGCGAATCGGTGAACACGGTGGGAATGGCCCGTGAGCGCGCCAGCGCCACGTAACGTTCGTCGAGGAAGCTTGGGTGGCGCACTTCCAGTACATGGCGCATCGGCTGGCCATTGAGCTCGGCAGGCAGCAGCGCGAGAAACGCCGCCAGGTCGTCCGCGTCGAAGGGCCGCGACGGCGGCAGCTGCCACAGCACGGGGCCCAGGCGGTCGCCGAATTCGGCCAGGCCGCCGAACACGAAGCCGTCGATGCCGCGCGTCGTATCCGCCAGTCGCTTGCCCTCGGTGATGTAGCGCGGCGCCTTCAGCGAGAACACGAAACCTTCCGGCGTCTCCGCCGCCCACTTGGCATAGGTGGCGGGCTTCTGGGCACCGTAGAAGGTGCCGTTGATCTCGATGGCGCGCAGGTGGCGGCTGGCGAACTCCAGCTCGCGCCGCTGCACCAGCCCGGTGGGGTAGAAATTGTTGCGCCATGGCGCGAAGTTCCAGCCGCCGATGCCGACGCGGATACGCGCAGCGCTGTCGTTGACGGCGGGGCGGGAGAACAGGTCGTCGTGCATCGGGGCGCTCCCGGCTGGGGCGGAACATGATGCCACGGATAAGACGGTCTCCCGCGGGCGCGGGGCGCTCAGTCCAGCGGAAGGTGGTTGGGGTAGGGGCCGCGCGCCGCCATGAAGGCGCCGGGCGTCATGCCGGCAAAGTCATGGAATTCGCGCACCAGGTGCGGCTGGTCCACATAGCCGCCGTCCGCGGCCACGCGGCTCCAGTCCACGCATGGCTGGTGGTGCACGGCTTCGACCACCGCGCGAAAGCGCAGCAGGCGCGCGTAACGTTTGGGCCCCATGCCGACCTGGCGGCGGAACAGCCGTCCGAAACGGTATTCGGACAAGCCGGTGTCGCGCACCAGCGCGCCGATGCGCGCCACTTGCGGGCAACGCGCGATGGCGTCCAGGGCATAGTCCACCTCGGGGGCCAGCCGCGGCATGCGCATATGCGACTGCAGCCAGTGTTCCAGCAGGGCCAGGCGTGCAGAGGGTTCCACGGTATCGAGCAGGCGTTCGCGCAGCTGGTGCGCACTGGCGCCGAACAGGTCCTCCAGGCCGATGTCGCGTTCCACCAGCACGACATGGTCTTCCCCGGTGAGCGCATGCGCGCCGCCCGGACGGAATACCACGCCGATCACCCGTACCTGTTCGGCGGTGTCGATGATCTGGCTGCGCAGGCAGGGGCCGCCGATCACGGCGGCGGGCGCCTTGGTGCAGCGGCGCGCGTTGTCGTCGCTGTAGACGCGCGTTTCATCCTCGTGGAGATTGATGATCAGGGCCGCGCCGGGTACCGGCAGCACGCGCTCGTAGTGGTGGCCTGCGGGCGGCATGTCCCAGTCCCACAGGCGGGCTACCAGGGCGTCGAGTGGCGGTGCGGGGGTAACGACGAGGTGTCCCATCGGCCGGCTCCGGAGCGTGCCCCGAGTCTAGGCCGATGGGTGGGCGCTGTCAGGCCTTGCTGCCGGGCATCACGGTGCTCTGCGGCGGGCCCTCCTGGCCGCTGCCGTCACGATCGGGGCGCATGGCGCGTACCACCATGTCCTGCGGCGTGGTCAGCGGCAGGCCGGTCTGGCGCAGGCGCTCGATCACCTCGAACAGCAGGTCGCTCTTCACGTTGCTGGCATCGCGCGGATTGCTGACATAGGCCGTGCACACGAACATCAGCGAGCCCGAGTCGATGCTGTCCAGCTGCACGCTGGGCGAGGGCGTGTTGAGCGTGCCCGGATGGTTGCGCAGGATGTCGAACACGATCTGGCGCACCTTGGTGGCGTCGCTGCTGAGCGGCATCGGCAGGCGGATCTGCACGCGGCCCAGTGCGTTGGCCAGTGTCACGTTGCGCACGTTCTGGGTGATCAGCTGCGAGTTGGGCACGATCATGGTGGAGCGGTCGCCCAGCTGGATCTCGGTGGCGCGCACGTTGATGCGGCGGATATCGCCCTCCACGCCGCTGATGCTGATCCAGTCGCCGACCTTCACGGGCCGCTCGGCCAGCAGGATCAGGCCCGAGATGAAGTTCTGCACGATGGCCTGCAGGCCGAAACCGATACCGACCGACAGCGCACTGGCCACCCAGGCGATGCTCTGCACATCCACCTTCATGGCGCCGAGCACCAGCACGAACACCAGGATGCCGCCGACATAGCCGAGCAGGGTCACGATCGACGTCTGCATGCCCACGTCCAGCGAGGTCTTGGGCAGCAGCTGTTTGCTCAGCCAGCGCTTGATCAGGCGCACCACGATGAAGCCGGTCAGCAGCACCACCAGGGCGTTGAAGATGTTGGTGGGATTGATGGTCAGGGTGCCGAGCGAACGGCCGGCAAACAGGCTGGTACCGCGGTCCACCAGTTCGGACGGCCCCGCGCCATAAGGCGCCAGGATCAACGGCACGGCCAGCAGCAGCATGAAGGCGCGGACAACGCCTGAGAGGACCGTCGCCGCCTGCTCCAGCCGCGCAGGCGCGATGCCGAAGGTTTCCTGCATGCGCACGCCGCTGCGGGTATCGGGGTTGAGCAGCGATTCGCACAGGTCGTTGACCAGGTGCATCAGCACGTACAGCACGCTGATCAGGAATCCCGCGCTCAGCATCTGGCGAGCCACGAAGAACGCCAGGGCGATATAGCCGGTGACCACTGCCAGCAGGGTAAGCAGGGTGCCGACGAAAGCACCCGCAACCAGCAGGCCCACCCACAGCGGGCGTTCGGCAGGCGTGTTGCCGGCGGCGATCAGCGCGCGCCGGGCGCGGCCCATGCGGATGAGCGCGGCGCCCACCAGTCCGCCGATGAGCGTGGCGGAAAGCGCATTCGCGGCCATGGTGGTGGCGAGGCTGGCACCGATGTCGCTGGTGATGCGCTCGAGCAGGCCCAGCAGCAATGCGCTATAGGCCAGCAGGGTGGGGAACAGGCGCAGCCGGATCGCCAGGTCGTCCGAGATGGGCGGCAGCCGCCAGGACGGTCGCTTGACGCTGAGCAGCGCGCGACCGAGCCCGGCGAGCATGGCCACGAAGAACACCAGGCGCACGATCGGGCGCACCATGTCGTCCAGATCCTGGTCGTACACGCCGCTCCAGTTGACGGCCAGGTAGATCAGCCACGCGGCCAGCCCATAGGTGAGCGTGGTGCCTAGCGTGATGAGTACCGCCATGGCGCTGCGCCTCAGGTGGCCGGCCGGCAGGTGCTTGCTCACCAGGTCGAGTATCTGGTGTTCGAGCAGGCGACGGCCCACTGCGAACAGGGCGATGGCGGCCAGCAGGCAGGCGATGAACGGCACGCGGTTGGCCGGCTGCCAGGCTTGCACCACCGCGCCCTTCACCGACTTCATCAGCGCGTCGAAGTTGGCGCTGTCGTCGGGCATGTTCTGCGCCAGCCGCTGCCAGAACGACACGCTGAAGGGCGAGGCGGAGCGCTGGCTGATTTGGGCCTGGAACAGGTCGCGGCGCAGGCCGGCGATCTCCGTGGCCATCTGCTGGCTCTCCAGGCTCAGCGTCTTGGCCTGCTTGAGCTGGCCGTCGATATCCGACTTGTCCTTGGTGAGCTGCTTGCGCTGGCTGGCCACTTCCGGTGCTTCGGCGGGCGCGCCTTTCTCCGGCGCCGGGCCGAGCACGTCCAGCTTGGCCTTGGCCGCATCGGACTGCGGCGCGAGGCTGGCGGTGAGCTGGTCCGCCTGCGCCTGCACCTGCAGAACCTTGGTGCGCGCAGCGGTAAGCACCGCATCGGTCAGCTTGTTCTTGTCGGTGATGGCCTGCTTGATCTGGTCCAGCTGGGCACTGAGTTCGTCAGGCGTAGCCAGCGTGGTTTGCGGTATTTGCGCGGAGTTCTGGTTGTCGGCGGTGTTCTGGGCGGCAAGGGACGGAGCCGCAGCGCCGATGGCAAGCAGCAGGATCAGCAACAGGCGGGACAGGATAGGCATGCCGGCATGATCCGGGGCGGGCCCTGAACCGGTCAATGAATAATTGCCTTGACGGCCTGTTCAGGCCACGGCCTTCACGCTGTCGCGATGAATCAAGGACCGGATCACGACACGCTGCCGCCGTGGAATGGTGATGTGGCCGCTGCGCGCGCGCTGCAGTCGCAGCTGGCCGCGCAGGTGCGTTTGGTGGACGAGCACCCGCCATTGCCTTTTGTGGCTGGCCTCGACGTGGGCTTCGAGGAGGGCGGTGCGGTGACGCGCGCGGCTGCCGTGCTGCTGGATGCGCAAAGCATGGAGCCGCTGGCCGAAGTGGTCGCGCGCCTGCCTACCTGCATGCCGTACATTCCTGGGTTGCTTTCCTTCCGTGAATTACCCGCGCTGCTGAAGGCACTGGAGCAGTTGCCGCGCACGCCCGACCTGGTGTTCGTGGACGGTCATGGCGTGGCGCACCCGCGTGGCCTCGGTATTGCGGCCCACCTGGGCGTGATCACGGGCTTGCCCGCGATCGGCGTGGCGAAGTCGATCCTGGTGGGGCGCCACGACGAAGTCGGGCCGCATCGCGGCGATCGCGCGCCGCTGCTCTACAAGGATCGCGTGATCGGCTGCGTCCTGCGCAGCAAGGATCGCGTACGCCCGCTGGTGGTTTCTCCCGGGCACCGGGTCAGCATGGCGAGTGCACCGGAACTGGTGCTGGCGTATTGCACGAAGTACCGCCTGCCCGAGCCCACCCGCTTGGCGGATCGGCTGGCCTCACGCCGGGACACCCTGTCCCGGCGACGGGCTCAGGTCGTGGACGAGGCGTCCGCGGAAGGCACCAGTCGGTAGCCGTAAGCCGCGGCCAGTCGCGCCACCGCCGCCACGGCGGCATCGTTTCGCGACGCCGTCGTGCCTGACGATAACCCGGCTCGCCAGCGCGCCCTTCCGTGGGCCACCGGCCGCGACGAGGCGAGTGCGTGCTGTTCCAGCTCGCGCAGGAACCGATACACCGTGCCCAGGCTGGTGCGGGGCTCCAGCGGTTGGGCGCGGCGCAGCAGTTCGACGGCATCGGGCTCGTCCTCGGACTGGTTGAGCGCCTGCCAGATGGCGAGGCGCGGCGAGGTGGCACGCAAGCCCGCCTGCGCCAGCACCCGGTGGGCGTCGGACATCATGGCGGGTGCGAGCTCAGGCATCCTTGCCACCCTTGGCGATCTCGTCGGCCGCCTTCTGGATGATCTCGCGGATGCGCTTCACTTCGGCGGCATCCCACGGCCCGCCATGTATGAACAGTGCGCGCTTGAGATTGTGCATCGCCTCGCGCAGCGCCATCGGCGCCGCCGCGCGCGAGAACATCTGGGCGGTCTGCTGCATGCGCGACATCACCGCATCCACCGCGTCCTTGTTCTCGGCGAGGAAGGCCTGGCCCTCGGCGGTGATGCTGTAGAGCTTTTTGCCATCGCCGCTTTCCACGTTGGCGTAACCGAGCTCTTCCAGCAGGGTGAGGGTGGGGTAGACCGCGCCGGGGCTGGGCGCATAGGCACCGTCGAACATCTCCTCGATGGTGCGGATCAGCTCGTAGCCGTGGCGCGGCTGCTCGGCGATCAAGGCCAGCAGGATCAGCTTGAGGTCGCCGTGGCCGAACACGCGGCCGCCGCGGAAACGACCGCCCATGCCGCCCCAGCCCTGGCCCTCGTCGTCGCCGAAGCCACGGCCGCCGCCGCGTCCACGGCCCATGCGCATGGCTTCGCGGGTAAAGCCGTCGTGGCCGCCGTGGTGCATGAAGCCGTGTCGGAAACCGCGCTCGCGGCCCATGTGCATGGCCTCGCGGGCGTAGCCCTCCGGGCCCTCGTCGTCCATGAAGCCGTGGTGGAACCCGCGTCCGCGGCCCGTGTGCCGGTCGCCGCGAGCCCAGCCTTCACGGCCTTCGTGGGGGTGGTGGTGGTGATGACGATCAAAGAAATGACGAAATCCCATGATTAACTCCGATATATCGTAAGTAACGGTCTTAAGATATATCGCAACTTTTCCGGATTGCAAGTGCCCCGGGTCCTCTTCTTGTAGGAGCGCACCCTGTGCGCGACCGCGCGGCATCCGGTTTTTCCACGCGGGTGGGGGCGTTATCGCGCGCAGGGTGCGCTCCTGTGGGGCGGCGCGACTTGAAACTCCGGCGTCGCGCCTTCAACCATGCCCTGCTAAGCACAGCCGTTTCCCCAAGGACGATCCCATGGTGTTCCGCTGGTTCGAATCGCTGATCGACGCGTTCAAGGAACCCGTCGACGGTATGCCGCCGCAGTCCGTGTGGCGCTTCTATGTGTTCTACCTGCGCCAGGTGTGGCCGGTGTTCGCGGCGGCGCTCGTGGTGGGCTTCGGCGTGGCCATCGTGGAGGTGTCGCTGTTCGGCTTCATCGGCAGCATCGTGGACATGACCAAGGGCGTGCCGGCGGCCGATTTCTTCAAGCTGCACGGCCGGGAACTGCTGTGGATGGGCTTGGTGGCGCTGGTTGCGCGCCCGGTGCTGATCGGGCTGCACGACCTGCTGGTGAACCAGGCCATCGTGCCCAACCTCACCAACCGCATTCGCTGGCAGAACCACCGTTACGTGATCCGGCAGAGCCTGGGCTTCTTCCAGAACGACTACGCCGGGCGCATCGCCAACCGCATCATGCAGACCTCGGGCGCGCTGCGTGAATCGGCCGTGCAGATCGTGGATGCGATCTGGTACGTGGCGATCTACACCGGCAGCGCCATCGTGATGTTCGCCAAGGCCGACTACTGGCTGGCCGTGCCGCTGGTGCTGTGGCTGGTGACGTACGTGGCGACGCTGAGCTACTTCGTGCCGCGCACCAAGGAGCGCTCGTGGCGCCAGTCCGAGGCGCGCTCGCGCCTGATGGGCCGCATCGTGGACGGCTACAGCAACATCCTCACCCTCAAGCTGTTCGCGCACACCCAGCGCGAGGAAGCCTACGTGGCCGATGCGATGAGCGAGCAGATCAAGCGCATGCGTGCGATGACCCGGCTCACCACCGCGATGGACGCCACCATCACCACGCTCAACGGCTTCCTGATCGTCGGCACTTCGGCGCTGGCCGTGTGGCTGTGGAGCCAGGGCAAGGTGACGGTGGGCGCGATCGCGCTCAGTACCGGCCTGGTGATCCGCATCAACAACATGTCTGGCTGGATCATGTGGGTGATCAACGGCATCTTCGAGAACGTCGGCACGGTGCAGGACGGCATCGAGACGATTTCCAGGCCGCGCGCCGTGCAGGACCGCGAAGGCGCCATGCCGCTGCAGGTCACCGAGGGGCGCGTGCGCTTCGAGGACATCCACTTCCACTACGGCAAGCAGGGCGGCGTGATCTCCGGGCTGGACCTGGACGTGCGCGGCGGCGAAAAGATCGGCCTGGTGGGCCCGTCGGGCGCCGGCAAGTCGACCCTGGTCAACGTGCTGCTGCGCCTGTACGACCTGGAAGGCGGTCGCATCCTCATCGACGGCCAGGACATCGCCGGCGTGGCCCAGGAGAGCCTGCGTGCGCAGATCGGCGTGGTGACCCAGGACACCTCGCTGTTGCATCGCTCGATCCGCGACAACCTGCTGTACGGCCGTCCTGACGCCACCGAAGCACAGATGATCGAGGCCGTGCGCAAGGCTCGTGCCGACGAGTTCATTCCACAGCTGGTCGACGGCGAAGGCCGCGTCGGCTATGACGCCCATGTGGGCGAGCGCGGCGTGAAGCTCAGTGGTGGCCAGCGCCAGCGCATCGCGATCGCCCGCGTGCTGCTGAAGGACGCGCCGATTCTCATCCTCGATGAGGCAACCTCGGCGCTGGATTCGGAAGCCGAAGCCGCGATCCAGGACAGCCTGGAGCTGCTGATGCGCGGCAAGACGGTGATTGCGATTGCGCATCGCCTGTCGACCATCGCGCGCATGGACCGGCTTGTGGTGATGGACAAGGGCCACATCGTGGAGAGTGGTACCCACGGCGAGCTGATCGCGCGTGATGGCCTGTATGCACGCTTGTGGCAGCGCCAGACCGGCGGCTTCGTCGCGGCCGAGGACCCGGCCGAAGACGACGCCCTGGCCTGAATGCTCCAGCGGAAACCTCATCACCCCGCGCCAGGGGTGGCAGGTCTCATGAACACCGGCAGAGCTCTTTAGCTTTCCTTGCCTCGTGCTTCACGGCGTTGCCGGCAGCATCGAACGCCCCTCACCACCGGAGCGGCGTGATGCCTACTGAACGAGCACTGGCGCGTGCACGCAAGGACAAGCGTGAAGGCAAGTCGGCCAGCACCCAGGCCGGCGAGTTCGTGCGCGAGGAAATCGACCGTATCCGCGAAGGCAAGCACGGGGCCCGCTCCGCGGCCCAGGCCATCGCCATCGGCCTGTCCGAAGCGCGCCGCGCGGGCATCAAGGTACCGGCCAGGAAAGGCGCCGCAGCGAAGAAGACCAGCCGCAAGAAGCCGGTCGCCAAGAAGTCCCCGGCGAGGAAACCCAGTTCGGAAACCACGGCGCGTCGCCGACGTGCAGCCACGCAGGCGCTGAAGCGCGAAGGTTCAGCGGCTGCCTCCAAGACGGCGTTGTCCCGCCACGCGCGGCAGGCGGCGGCCAAGCGCACGGCCGCCGAGCGATCGGCTTCCGCGCGCAAGGGCGTCAAGACCAAGGGCCCCGCCGTTCGCAAGGCCGCGGCCAAGAAGGCCGCACGTACGCGTGCAACCAGCCGCGCCGCGGGTGCCACGCGGGCGGCGCGTACCCGGGCCATGCGCGCCCACGGGCGCTGAGCGCGGCGGCATTTCGGTCGCCGAGGCGGCGCCCAGCGGCTGGCGGAACACCCATGCCAGCGGATGGCCGTGCCGGGTCGCCAGAGCCCGGATTCAGGGCGCCTTGTGGACCAGCAGGGCCTCGATCTGGCTTTCGAATTCGCTTTCGATGGCCGCATGAAAGTCACCGGTGGCTGGCGCCGAGAAGCCGGTGTGGACGTGCTCGACGCGGCCGTCGCGCGCGATGAAAAAGGTCGTCGGCCAGGAATCCAGGTTCACCGCCTGGGGCAGCTTCTCCGCGACCTGGTCGGTGGTGCCGGCGAGCAGCACCGGAAACGGCGGCTTGTACCTGGCGACGAAGGCACGAAGCCGCGCCGGATCGGCGTATTCCTCGGCATCCTCGAAATCCACGGTCACGATCTCCAGTCCGCGCGCGTGGTACTTGCGATAGAGCGCGTCCAGGAAAGGCGCTTCGTCGTGGCAGTTGGGGCACCAGCTGCCCGACACGTCCACCAGCACGACCTTGCCGCGAAAGCGCGCGTCCGTGTTGGACACCAGCCTGCCATCCAGATCCTTGAAGCCGAAGGCAAACGGTTCATCCGGATCGCGGACGCCGGTATGCGTGGTGAGGTCGGCGGCATCCGGGAGCCCCAGCTTGCGCGCGGTGTCCGGCCGGTAGGCGGTGTAGTGGGCGGTGCCTCCATGGGCGTCCGACAGTGTCACGTCGAGCGTGTCGTATCCGTTGCTGTCATGCGCCGGCCTGATGCTTGCCACAGCCGCGCGGGTGCCCGAGAAGTTGGAAAGCGACCATTGGCCGTCCTTCCAGATGCCGGTAAGGGCGCCGGTATCACCACCGACGCGCAGAATGGACGCGGAGAGCTTGCCGAAGTCCTGGTGCGTGATCAGGCGCCACGCGTATTCGTTCTTCTTCTTGCTCTCGGCAGGGAGAATCCACAAGCCGTCGATGTTCGGCGCCCCGTCATCCGGCCGCGCCGACGCCTGGGCCCGATGCGCCACGATCTTCCACGGGGCTGCCTTGGTTGAGCCGGTGCTTGCCGTGTAGGTGCCGCTCAGCGTTCCGTCGTCGGCCGCCTGCAGGTCCAGCACGCGATCGAACGCGTCGTAGCGAAGCACGAGATGGTTGCCCTCGACGCGCGCCGCGTCCGACGGTACAGGGTCGCTTCCATTGAAGAAGCGGCCTACCAGTCCGTGGGCGCCGTTCTGCAGTTCAAAATGGAACGGCACCGTCAGCGCGCCATTGCTGGCGGTGGCCTCCCAGGTCCCTGACCATGTCGCCGGTGCGGATCCGGTCGCCTGTACAGGCAGGGCTAGAGCGAGAAGGAGGAGCGGCCATGGACGCATGCGGCGGATTCCAGGGGGGGGGCGAGGGCGCTGCACTCGGTTTGCTGGTGAGGCAGGAACGGTTCGTGGTGTCGTGCCAGTGCGTCGCGGCTAGGTCTCAAGCGCGATGTGTGGCTTCGTATTGGGGTAGATCTGCTCGACGGTCAGCTCCTTGCGCTGTTCGAGCGTGGGCCAGTCGAAGGCGTTGACCGGCTGGCTGCGATTGACCCACAGGGCGTAGTACAGGTGGTCGGCGCGCGGATCGACCGTGTTCGGATGGATCAGGATGGTCAGGCCCAGGCTGTTGAGCTGAAGCCACGGCACCACCTTCGGAAAAAGTTCGGTGCCGAAGCCGAAGTAGAACGACGGCGTGGTATGCGGGCCGCGCGGCTGGGTGTTCCAGTCGCCAAGTTCCACCAGGAAACGCTCGGCCGACCAGCGACGGATAAGGGCTGCCTTCTGGTAGCTGTCTTCGTCGAAGTAGATGTGCGCGTGGTAGCTCTTGATGTCCGTGTAGGCGCGGGGCGCTGCCGGTAGCGATGGCTCGTGCGGACGGATGCCGGCGGGGCGCGGCGTGGGTTGCTTGTAGGTTTCGTATCCCCACGGGCTTTCGCCCGGCTTGTGCGGAGGTTCCGCGTAGTTCTTGCCGGCGTCGGCAGCACCTGTGACCGCGTCGCCCGCGCGTACGGGTGTCGCCAGGCCCGCCAGGGCAAGCGCTCCGGCAGCCAGTCCGGTATCGCGAATCAGCCGGCGGCGTGCCGGTGACAACAGGTCGGCCCACTGGCCATCCACGGCTTCGTCCACTGGGTCAAGGGCCATGCTAGGTACCTCCGTTTTTGCTGCGTCGTATCGAATCTGGCGGGTGCACCGGCGGTCGCTTGGTGCTGGACGTCGCCGGGTGAAGCCCTGCCCATAGAAATAGCGGTTTCCTACCGGGAACGGAGGGGGCGGGGAGATGACCATTTCGCATATGGGTAGAACCTGCGGTTATATGCGTCGACGGCACTTGGACATCTGGACATCCATCCACCGCATTGCGTTACGCTGGCTTCAACGAACGTGGGGTGACGATCATCGATGGATGGCAGGGGTCTGGCATCGGGTGGTAGCAGCCACCGCTACGCAGCGGTGCTGTTGGCATCGACGCTGATGGGGATTGCGCTGGGTGGGCTCAGTCACGGGCTGCTGCCGCCAGCCGCGTCCAGTGCGCTTGCCGGCTATCTTGCGATCATCACCGATGGATTCCTGCGGCTGATCCGCATGATCATCGCGCCGCTGGTGTTTGCCTCGCTGACTTCAGCGGTCGCCCGCATGGGTACCGCAGCCGACATTGGCAGGCTGGGCCTGAAGGCGCTGCTGTGGTTCCTCGCGGCATCCTGCATCTCGTTGTTGATCGGCCTGTCGATGGCCACGCTGCTTCAACCTGGTGTCGCGCTGCATGCCAGCGGCCTGCTGGCCAGCCCGGCAGCCATCAGCGGCGTGGATGCGGGATTTGCGGCGCCCACGCTGCCGGAGTTCGTCAACCACGTGATTCCGCGCTCCATCATCGAGGCGATGGCCAACAACGAGATCCTGCAGGTGGTGGTGTTCTCCTTGTTCGTCGGCACGGCCGCCGCGTCACTCAGGGAGCAGGCCGGTCGTCTCGTCGAGTTGCTGGAGCAGCTGTCGGCAGTCATGTTCCGTATCACCGACTACGTGATGAAGCTTGCTCCCCTGGCGATTTTCGCGGCGCTGGCAGGGTCCATCAGCCTTTATGGATTTGGCATTGTGCAGGCCTACGCGCGCTTCGTCGGCGGCTTCTACCTGTCACTGGGCGTGCTGTGGCTACTGTTCCTTGTCGCGCTGTGGGCGTTGGGCGGAAGGAGGGCGCTTGGGCTGGTTGCGCGGATTCGCCAACCGGTGCTGCTCGCCTTTGCCACGTCGTCGTCGGAGGCGGCGTACCCACGTTTGCTGGAGGAACTGGTGGCCTTCGGCGTACCCCGGCGCATCGCGGCGTTCGTGCTTCCCTTGGGCTACTCGTTCAATCTGGACGGGGCCATGATGTACTGCACGTTCGCCATCCTTTTCATCGCGCAGGCCTATCACGTCGAGCTTGCGCCGGCGCAGCAGCTCGCACTGTTCGGCTTGCTGCTGATCAGCACCAAGGGCCTGGCGGGAGTGCCGCGGGCGGCGATTGCGGTGATCGCCGTAACGCTGCATTACTTCCATCTGCCGGACGCGGGGCTCGCGCTGGTGCTGGCGGTGGATCACCTGCTCGACATGGGGCGCTCGGCAACCAACATCGTCGGCAATGCGGTGGCCTCGGTCGCAGTGGCCACGTGGGAGGGCGGGCTCGATACGCCTTCCACCAGCGAATCCTGATCGGCTCCGCCGTTTTTTGACACCGTCCGCTTCGAATCGCACCGAGGTCACATGCCCGCCATCGCCTATCTGGAGTGTTCCCGCTGCCACGCGCGCCTGCGTGCCGATGTGCCCCAGACGCTCTGCACGGCATGCATCGATCAGCCGGCGGGCGCCTTGTACGTGCGTTATGACCTCAACCCGCTGGCAGGGACTTCGCCGCTTGATGTGGTCGGGGCACGGCAAGGCGAGCCATGGTCGGGCATGTGGCGCTATCACGCGGTGCTTCCCGATGCGATACCCGTCACGCTCGGTGAAGGATGGACGCCGATGCTGCGCAGCAGGCGCTACGCGAATCTGTTTCTCAAGGAGGAAGGCGCCAACCCCACGGGGTCGTTCAAGGCGCGTGGCCTGGCACTGGCGGTGACCATGGCCCGGCACTACGGGCTGAAGAAACTGGCCATTCCGTCCGCGGGCAACGCGGCGGGCGCGCTGGCGGCGTATGCCACGGCGTCTGGCATCGAGGCCCATATCTTCATGCCGCGCGATGTTCCCCTCGCCAACATCGTGGAGGCGACGGCCTATGGGGCCAAGGTGACGCTGGTCGATGGCGTCATCTCCGATTGCGCGCGCATCGTCGGCGAACGCAAGCAAGCCGAGGGCTGGTTCGACGTTTCCACGCTCAAGGAGCCATTCCGCGTCGAGGGCAAGAAGACGATGGGCTATGAGCTCGTCGAGCAACTGGGTTGGGAATATCCGGATGCGGTTTTCTATCCCACCGGCGGTGGCGTCGGGCTGATCGGCATGTGGAAGGCGTTTGACGAGCTGGAACAACTCGGCTGGGTGAAGCCGGGCAGGCGGCCTCGCATGTACGCGATCCAGTCGACCGGCTGCGCCCCGGTGGTCCGAGCCTTCAACGAGGGTGCTGCCGTCAGCCAGATGTGGACATCGCCTCAGACCGCCGCTTCAGGCCTTCGCGTGCCCAAAGCCTATGGCGACTACATCATTCTCGATGCGCTTCGTGCGTCGGGCGGCAAGGCTGTCGCGGTGTCGGACGAAGAGACCTTTGCCTCGCTCAAGGATTGGGCCGCGGAAGAGGGTGTTTTCCTGTCGCCCGAGGGTGCTGCCGCCATGGCAGCCTACGCCCGGCTCATCGCGTCCGGCGAGCTGAAACCGTCGGATCGCATCGTCGTGTTCAACACGGGCTCGGGCCTCAAGTACACCGAAGTGATCGCCGATGCGCTGGGCCTGTCTGCAGCCGAACGCCGATGACGCGTGCGTGGCACGTGATGGGTGCCTGGTATCGCGCTTGTGGCCCGCATCGCCTGATCATGTAAACGTTGTGATAGGTACGGCGTTTTCATGCTCTGTGGCCTGGCTTCGCCGCATGGTTCGCGCCAGTCGCTGCGCGTTTCGCATGGTCTTCTAGCGCATGCTTAACGCGGCTTGTGATTGCTTAGGCATCGAATACGTCAACACGGTGAGTTTTCCCTATGCATGACGCGCCAACGAATCCATTGGATACCTGGAGCAGGCAGGTGATCGCCCAGATCGATGCAGCGATAGCCCAGTCTGCGATGGTGGATGTGTCCGCCATCGGCAAGGCGTTGTCCCAGGCCTCGCGTTGGCCCGGATGTCCCCGCGTCGCCGATCTCTCGCCCGACGGCGTCACTCCCTCGTATCGACGCATCGTGCTTCGCACCGAGGGTGAGCGGCCTTACGAGGCGCTGCTCATTCTCTGGCCGGCCGAGCACGTGACGCCCATCCACGATCACCAGGGGCTGTGGGGGCTTGAATACGTGCTCGACGGCGTGCTCGAGGTGCAGTCGTACGAACTGCTGCCGAGCCCTGCCATCCACCTGGAGCCGCGCGAGACGATCGTTGCGGGCGTGGGCGATTACCTCACGTTCTCCACCTCGGACTATGCGCATCGCTGTCGCAACTTCTCAAAGAGCCGCCAGGCGCTGACCCTGCATGTCTATGGCGGCAGCCTCGACTCGTATCGAAGCTTCCATGCCGATGGTGATGCGTGGTCGTGCGAGCATCATCAATCGGCGAGGGAGGAAGTTCCTGTTTGATGTCGCCACCGGCCGATACGCCGGGTTGCGGGGTTCGCGCCCCGCACCCGGAAGGTTGTGGACGAGCCGCGGTGGCTACGCCCGCGCTAAGCCCAATGCCTGGCTAGTGCAAGTTCGCGCCGATCCTGCGCCGGTGGTACAGCGTAGACCGTCTCATAGCCACGCAAGCAGCGGCGAGGCGCAAAGAAGCAAGCCGACCCCTACGATGAAGGCCAGCCCCGGGCCGCGATACTTGCTGAGCGCCGGCACCTTCCAGACCAGCCATGCCGGGATCAGGCAGCCAAGCAGGCCGAAGATCGGGCTGCTGATGGTGGTGAACAGGAGTACGGGCAGGTTGCCCTCGATGGCTCCCCAGGCGAGCAGGATCGCGAGCACCATCACGCCGCGGCCTATCCAGGGCAGGGGAATGCGCTGCGGATCGGTCCAGCGGCTGAGCAAGTTCACCAGCAGGCCCTGCGCCGCCTCGCGGAAGCCGAGGTATACGCCGAAGAACGCCGTCATGACCGCAAAGATGTTGAGTACGACGCCGACGATGCTGGCCCAGCTGCCGGGAAAGATCTGCGCGGTGATCGCCAGCGCCGAGATGTTCTGCTGGTAGGCCGAAGCGGCTTCGCCATGGCTCATGGCAAGCGTGAACGACAGGGCATAGAAAAAGACGGTGACGAACAGGATGCCGAAGGCGATGTTCATGGCGCGCAGCGCCTTGTGCCTGGCCACGGCCGGGGAGCGCTCGCGGGCCCGGTAGGAAATCACCATCGGGCTCAAGGTCTGGATGAACAGGATCGAGGTAAGCGTGAAGGGCAGGGTGATCACCGCGTTCTTGGCCAGCTGCGGCGTGGGTGGCACAGTGCCGAGGTTGGCGAGGTCCCAGCGGGGAATCATGAAAAAGCCCAGCGCCGCCACGATCAGCAGCTTGGTCAGCACCAGCAGCGACGAGATGCGAAATAGCGCGCGCTCGCCGCGCGAGGCCAGTGCAACCAGCAGCACGATCAGGAGCAGGCCGTACCAGGCGTGGTTCGACCACAGTGCGTGGGTGATGCCGAAGCTGTGCAGGTAGGACGCACTGTCGCGCGTGATGGCGATGGCGTAGACGAACATCCAGATCGTCAGCATGACGAAGTACAGCAGGCCCAGCGCCGTACCCCAGCCACGACCGAGATAGCTCGCGATCATGCCCGGGTAGGTCTGGCTGACCGGGGCGTCCGCCAGTGTGTTGATGAACAGGCGTTGGAACAGGTACATGCCCGGATAGCCGATCACGGCCGACAGCAGGAACACCCACAGGCCCATCAGGCCGACCTGCACCGGCAGGAACACGATGCCCGCGCCGATGGCCATGCCGATGTTCATCATCACCCAGCCGACGTCGGTGCTGTCGAATCGAGTGGCGGCGCGCCACTGCGCGTCGGTCATGGATGTCGATGGCGTCGTTTCAAGCGTGGTCATGCGTCAGCCCGGGGAGCGGCCTTGGGGCCGGGCATTATGCAGGGCGGTGGCGGCCAGCCTGATGGCCATTCCTCATGTGCTTAGACACATCCATCCATATGACGGCATGACATCGGCATGACTCGCCGCAGCTTGCAGCATGCGCCTTGCCGGGCGCGCTGCAGGCTGCGGCGGACTCGTCCCGAGGACGAACATCACGCCGGGCTGGCGTGATGAATCACCATTGGTAGCGCGCGGTTGCCATCACCGTGAGCTTGGCCCCGTAGTAACAGAACATGTAGCTGGAGCAGTAGGAGACGTAAGTCTTGTTGAACAGATTGTTGGCGTTCAAGCCAAACATCCACGGTCCGACGCTGTAATGCGCCGCGGCATCGACAAGGGTATGTTGGGGCACGGTCAGCGTGTTGTCCGCACTGCCATAGCTCTTTCCGACGTAGCGCACGCCCAGGCCGAATCCGAGCTTGTCGAGTGCGCCGCCGTCAATGGTGTAGTCGCCCCAGGCGGAGGCCATTTGCGTCGGTTGCGCGGTCGGGTGCTTACCCTGGTCGGCATCGTTGGAGCGAAGCACGGTCTGGTAAAGGTGCGAGTACGACGCCAGCAGGCTGAAGTTCTTGGTGATCTCCGCGTGCCCTTCGATCTCGACGCCGCGCGATCGCACCTCGCCCGTTTGCACCTGGTAGTTGACGTGCAGCGGGTCGGCGGTCAGCACGTTGGTTTCGCGCAGGTCGTACAAGGCCGCTGTGATGTACGCACGCATGCCGATCGGCTGGTATTTCACGCCGAGCTCGTACTGCTTGCCCAGCGTGGGCGCGAATGAGCTGCCCGTCCAGCTGTTGCCGGTCTGAGGCTGGAACGAGGTCGAATAGCTGAGATAGGGCGCGATACCGTTGTCGAACTTGTAGTTGAGGGCAGTTCGCCAGGTGAATGCATGATCACGCTGATCGGTGGATGAGGACACCTCGCCAGTGGTCGCGCTTTGCTGCGTATCCAGCGTGTGGGCCCAGTCGAATCGGCCGCCCAGGGTGAGCAACCAACGATCCAGGCGCACCTGGTCCTGGAAGTAGCCGCCCAACTGGGAAAGGCGCGTGGACTGGTTCAGCGTGACGGGAACGTTGGGGATGTCGCTGAAATCCGGATCGTAGATGTCGATCGCGTCCGTGCCGAAGTACGCGCCGCCTCGATGGATGTGGTTGTAGAGGTATTGATAGTCCACGCCGGCCAGCAGCGTGTGCTGCAGTCCGCCGGTGCTGAAGTCGACCTGCACCTGGTTGTCCAGCGTGTACTGGCCCATGTGCTCCTTGTTGATGTTGCCCCAGTAGTAGCCGGTGCGCTTATCGGCGTTCAACAGGCTGGACAGCGAGGTCTGGTAGTAGTCGACGTCGTCGTGCAGGTAACGAAGGTTCTGCCGGAACTGCACGTTGTCGTTGAAGCGGTGCTCGAACAGATAGCCAGCTGAATACTGCGTGCGCGAGAAATGGTCGCGTTCGGGATCGCCCAGGTAATGATCCGGGTTGATCTTGCCATTGGGGTTGTAGAGCACCGAGCCGTAGGCCGGCAGCGGATTGAAAAGTCCACCCTGGGGATCGCGCTGGACGCTGCTGAGCAGGGTAAGGCTGGTGGCTTCGCTGGGTCGCCAGGTGAGTGCCGGCGCGATGCCGAAGCGCTGATCGCCGATGTGGTCGGTCTGCGTGTCGGAATCCCGGGCCAGGCCCGTAACGCGATAGAGCCACTGGCCATTGGCGTCCAGCGGCCCACCGAAGTCGAAGCCAAGCTGGCGGCGATCGTAGTTGCCGATACTCAGCTCCACCGAATGCAAGGGATCCTCGGTGGGCCGCTTGCTCACCATGTCGACGACACCTCCCGGGCTGGCCTGCCCGTAGAGCACGGACGCCGGGCCGCGCAGCACGTCGATGCGTTCGAGGAAGTAGGGATCGATGCGCGGGTTGGCAAACCAGGTGGTTCGGTTCAACTTCATGCCATCGAGATACGAGTCGGCATCGAAGCCCCGGATGCTGAGCTGGTCAAAGCGCAGGTCGTTGTCCTGGCTGGAGGCGGCAGGGACGTAGCGCAAGGCCTGGTCCAAGGTCTGCACGCCCTGCGCATCCATCTGCTGGCGCGTGATCACGGTGACCGACTGGGGATTGTCGATCAGCGCGGTATCCGTCTTGCTGCCTGCGCTGCTACGCAAGGCGACGTAACCGGCCACGGGTTGATCCGCCTTTTCCTTGTCGGTTTTCTCGGTGACATGGACGGTGGCCAGCTGTTTGGCATCGTCCTGCTGCGCCGATGCGGCGGTGCTCCAGCAGGAGGCCAAGGCCAGGGCCAGTGCGGATGTCGTGAACGTGCGGCCGGTCGTCAAGCTGGACGGCATGAAGGGTACCCCTGGAAGAAATCGAAATAAGAATCCTTCTTATTTAACTTGATGCTTCCGGAGCCGTGTGGCCAAATAGCGATGAGAATCCGCCACTGATTGGCCAGTTCTCATCCTTTTCTGGACATGGCTGCACATGGACAACATCTGGCGGCAACGCTTCGGTGCGGACTATCAACGGCAGAAGTGGCCGGTCATGGCCTGGGCCAACACCTATCAAGGCGGGGAGCGCCAGATCTGGCACAGCCACGAGCAGGGCCAACTGGTCGCGCCGACACAGGGAGTGGTGCGCGTGCTGACATCGGTGGGGGCGTGGGCGGTTACCCCCTTGCACGCGCTGTGGATTGCGCCGGGCGTCGATCATGAGTTGCACATGGTCGGCTCGGTCGCGTTGAGTACGCTGCGCGTGGAACCCGATGCTGCGCCGTGGTTGTGGCGTGAGTGCAGCCTGCTCGCGGTCACTCCGCTTTTGCGCGAGCTCTTGCTTAGCATGGCGCGCGACCCTTTCGAGTACGAGGCGCAGGACGATGCTGCGCTGATGGCACCCTTGGCCTTGCGCTGCCTGCAGACCGCGCAGCTTGTCGATCATGGACGGCTTCCCCTGCCGCGCGACAAGCGCCTGCTGCAGGTATGCGAACTGTTGATCCAGAGCCCTGGCAGCGAGAACACGCTCGAGCAGATCAGCGCACAAGTGGGCGCAAGCACACGCACCATGACCCGCCTGTTCAAGCAGGAGACCGGTTTGACCTTCGGTCAATGGCGTCAACAGGCCATGCTGTCGGAAGCCGTCTGCCAGCTCTCGCTCGGCCAGTCGGTTTCCAAGGTCGCACGCTATCTTGGATACACCCATACCAACGCGTTCAGCGCCATGTTCCGGCGCGTACTGGGCGTGCCCCCGCTTCGCTACATGCGAGGCGCGACCTAGAGCGCTGCCGATCCGGCGGGATCGGAGCAAGCCGCTTCAAGAGGGACGTGGGGCTGGGCGTTGCACGCCTTTGGGAGGCCGTGCCAGCCATGGTCCTGTAGTGACCGGAAGGGGCCTGCTTGACCCTGGACCTTGATCTATGGTCTAGACTTTCGGGCATGAACACACCCCATGCCTCCATGACCATCGGCGCCGTCGCCAAGCGGGCCGGCGTTGCCATCGACACCATCCGCTACTACGAGCGCGAAGGCTTGTTGCCGGAGCCGTTGCGGCGCGCATCGGGCTACCGCAGCTATGACGAGGGCGTGGTGCAGCAGCTGCTTTTCATCCGGCGGGCCAAGGATCTGGGCTTTACGCTGGAGGAAATCCGCGAACTGCTGGCGCTCTCGGCCGATCGCCATCGTGGCGTGAAGGCGGTGAAGCATCGTGCGCAGGAGCGGCTCGCGGCGATCGAGGCGCGCATCGCCGAACTCACCCGCGTGCGTGACGGGTTGGAGCAGCTGATCGACGCCTGCCCGGGCCACGGCTCGCCCGAGCAGTGCCCGATTCTGCGTGCGCTGACCGGACAGGAGCCGCA
This sequence comes from Dyella sp. C9, assembly GCF_003332825.1. Lineage (GTDB taxonomy): Bacteria > Pseudomonadota > Gammaproteobacteria > Xanthomonadales > Rhodanobacteraceae > Dyella. The sequence continues at coordinate 357,953 of NZ_QIRF01000001.1, forward strand.
GGCATGAGCATGGAAAAGCATGACTGCTGCAGCGCGAAGCCGGCGGCAGCGGAACCCGCGGTGAAGTCCTGCTGCGGTGGTGCGTCAGCGTCGACGGAGCATGCCCATCATGGGCATCATGGCGCGTCGCAGGATCACGTCGCGCAGGCAGCGAAGGACCCGGTGTGTGGCATGAGCGTGGACCCGTCCACGGCCGCTCATCGCGCCGAGCATGACGGGCACGCCTATTACTTCTGCGCGCAACGCTGCAAGGAGAAATTCCTTGCCGATCCGGCCCGCTATCTGCAGCCGCCCGCGAAACCGGCGCCTGCGCTGGCCGGCGCGGTCTACACCTGCCCAATGCATCCGGAGGTGCAGCAGGTCGGACCCGGCCATTGCCCCAAGTGCGGCATGGCGCTGGAGCCGATGATGCCCAGCCTCGACGAGGACGACGGGCACGAACTGCGCGCCATGTCGCGCCGTTTCTGGATCCTGGCCGTGCTGACCCTGCCGGTGTTCGTGCTGGCGATGGGGCCGCATCTGTTCGGCTGGCACCTGCCGATGCCGTGGGATGGTGTGGCCGGCTGGGGCGAGGCCATGCTCGCCACCGTAGTTGTGCTGTGGGGCGGCGCACCGTTCTTCGCGCGCGGCTGGCAATCGCTCAGGCCGTGGTCGCCGAACATGTACACGCTGATCGCCTTGGGTACTGGCGTGGCCTGGCTCTACAGCGTGGTGGCGTTCCTGGCGCCATCGCTGTTTCCGCAGGGCTTCCACGATGCGCACGGGCGCGTCGGCGTCTATTTCGAATCGGCCGCGGTGATCGTCACCCTGGTGACGCTTGGCGATTTCCTCGAGCTGCGCGCACGCCGCCGCACCAGCGCCGCGCTGAAGGGGTTGCTGGGCCTTGCGCCGAAGACGGCGCGACGTGTCGCCCGTGATGGCAGTGAGCACGACGTTCCGCTGGACGAGGTGCATCCCGGCGACATGCTTCGCGTGCGGCCCGGCGAGAGGGTGCCGGTCGATGGCGTGGTCACCGAGGGCAGCAGCCATGTCGACGAATCCATGCTCACCGGCGAGCCTTTGCCGGTCGGCAAGCGCCTGGGCGAACGGGTGACCGGTGGCACCATCAACCAGGACGGTGCGCTGCTGATGCGTGCGGACAAGGTCGGCGCCGAAACCATGCTGGCGCAGATCGTTGCGCTGGTTGCGCAGGCCCAGCGCAGCAAGGCGCCATTGCAGCGCGTGGCCGATCGCGTGGCCGCATGGTTCGTGCCCGCCGTAGTCGCCGTGGCGGCGCTGGCCTTCGTGCTGTGGGCCTCGCTGGGCCCCGATCCGCGCCTGGCCCACGCGCTGATCGCCGCGGTGTCCGTGTTGATCATTGCTTGTCCGTGCGCGCTGGGGCTGGCCACGCCGATCTCGATCATGGTCGCCAGCGGCCGCGCCGCGCAGAACGGCGTGCTGTTCCGCGACGCCGCGGCGATCGAATCGTTGCGCAGCATCGACACGCTGGTGGTGGACAAGACCGGCACGCTCACCGAGGGCCGGCCCTCGCTGCAGGACGTGGTGAGCCTTGGCGCCCGTCCGTTCGACCAGTTGCTGGCACTGGCGGCTGCGCTGGAGCGTCCCAGCGAGCATCCGCTGGCCCGCGCGATCCTCGATGGCGCCCAGTCGCGTGGCATCGCCGTACCGGCAGTGGAGGACTTCCGCTCGATGACTGGCGCCGGCGTGGAAGGCGTCGTGCACGGGCATGCCGTGGCGCTGGGCAATCGCCAGCTGCTGGCGAACATCGGCGTGACCGCCACGCCGGCGGTGCTGGATCGCGCCGATATCCTGCGTGCACAGGGCGCGACCGTGATGTTCCTGGTCGTCGATGGCGTGCTGGAAGGCCTGCTGGCGGTGGCCGACCGCGTAAAGGCGAGCACGCCTCGGGCGATTGACGACCTGCATGCAGCCGGCTTGCGCATCGTGATGTTGACCGGCGACAACGCCGTCACCGCGAAGGCGGTCGCGGGCGAACTGGGCATCGACGAGGTGCATGCCGATGTATCGCCGGCCGACAAGGCCGCCGTGGTGCGCTCACTGCGTGCTCAGGGACACCGCGTGGCCATGGCGGGCGATGGCATCAACGACGCACCGGCGTTGGCGGTGGCCGACGTCGGCATTGCCATGGGCAGCGGTACCGACATCGCCATGGAGAGCGCGCAGGTGACGCTGGTGAAGGGCGAACTCACCGCCATCGTGCGGGCGCGGGCGCTGTCGCAGGCGACCGTGCGCAATATTCGCCAGAACCTGTTCTTTGCCTTCGTCTACAACGCGGTGGGTGTTCCGCTGGCGGCCGGGCTGCTCTATCCATTGCTTGGCGTGATGCTGTCGCCGATGGTGGCGGCACTGGCGATGAGCCTGTCCTCGGTGTCGGTGGTGGGCAACGCACTGCGGCTGCGCCACGCTCCACTGTGATGCTTGTCACCTGCGATGGCTGACGGCGCATGCTGCCGGCCGGTCCGGGCGATGGGGATGATGGCTCCCGCACCATGGGGGTGCGGGAGGCTTTCACATGAACATCATCCATGACACGCGCAGCACGCTGGACAAGTACCTGCCGTTGCTGGTCGGACTGCTGGTCGCGCTGCTGGCCGGCCGCGCGCTGAAGAAAATGTTCTGGACCGCCTTTGGCATGTACTGGGCGTTGCGGGCCAGCGGCATCCATTTCTGAGCCTGAGGCTTCCGCGCTCGCCATCGCGGCCTGCGGCGGAATGGCGGGCAAGCGCGGGTCATGCTTTAAACTGCGCGATCAGACCGCTCCCGGGAAGCCCTCCGATGTCCGCCAGCCGCGCCCTAGTCGAACGCTATTACGATGCCTTCAACCGCGCCGACTGGGAGGCCATGCTCGACTGCCTCACCGACGATGTGGCGCATGACATCAACCAGGGGCAACGTGAAACCGGGCGCGACACGTTCCGCCGTTTCCTCGAGCGCATGAACCGCAGCTACCGCGAGCAGCTGCGCGACATCGTCATCATGGCCAGCACGGACGACGGCCGCGTCGCCGCCGAATACGTGGTGCACGGACAGTACCTTGCCGACGACGAAGGCCTGCCGCCGGCGCACGGCCAACGCTACGTGCTGCCGGGCGGCGCGTTCTTCGCCGTCCGTGATGGCCGCATTGCGCGGATCAGCAATTACTACAACCTGCAGGACTGGATCAGCCAGGTCTCCGGCGGCTGAGCCATGGACGTGCGCATCGTCACCAGCATGGGCGAGGCGGTGAGGCCGCACCTGGAGGCATTGGCGCAGCTGCGCATCCGCGTGTTCCGCGATTATCCCTACCTGTACGACGGCGACATGAGCTACGAGCGCCAGTACCTGGAGGCCTATGCGCGCTCGCGGCGCAGCGTGTTCGTGCTGGTACTCGATGGCGACAAGGTGGTGGGCTGCTCCACCGGCATTCCGCTGGCCGACGAGATCCCCGCGATACAGCAACCGTTCGTCAAGCGCGGCATGCTGCTCAACGAAGTGTTCTATTTCGGCGAGTCGGTGCTGCTGCCGGATTATCGGGGGCAGGGCCTGGGACACCGCTTCTTCAAGCTGCGCGAGGCGCACGCGCGCCATGTTCCGGGCGTGCGCTGGACTGCCTTCTGCGCGGTGGAACGGGCCGCCAACGATCCGCGCCAGCCCGCCGGCTACCGTACCAACGACGCGTTCTGGGCCAAGCGCGGCTACGAGCGCCAGGACGACATGTTCTGCACGCTGGACTGGACCGAGGTCGGCGCCATCGCGCCGAGTACCCACCTGTTGCGTTTCTGGCTGCGCCAGCTGGACGCCTGAAGACCCGTTTCCCCAATATGACCCGTACTCTCGACGAATGGCTGGCCTACCAGGAACACGTGAACGTGCGCAGCATCGAGCTGGGGCTCGATCGCGTGCGGGAGGTATGGCAGCGCATGGGCGCACCGGCGCCGGCGCGGCGTGTGATCACGGTGGGAGGCACCAACGGCAAGGGCTCCACCGTGGCCATGCTCGAGGGCATGCTGGCCGCGGCGGGCCAGCGGGTGGGCTGCTACACCTCCCCGCACCTGCTGCATTACCGCGAGCGCATCCGCATCGAAGGCGTCGACGCCAGTGACGAGGCGCTGATCGGCAGCTTCGAGCGCATCGAGGCCGCACGCGGCGAGATCCCGCTGACCTATTTCGAGTTCGGCACGCTGGCCGCACTGGACCTGTTCTCGCGCGCCGGGCTGGACGTCGCCGTGCTTGAAGTGGGCCTCGGCGGCCGGCTCGATGCGGTGAACCTGGTGGATGCCGACGTGGCCATCATCACCACGGTGGACCTGGACCACATGGACTGGCTCGGGCCCGATCGCGACAGCATCGGCGTCGAAAAGGCCGGCATCGCGCGGGCAGGGCACCCGGCGATCGTCGGCGAAAACGAGCCGCCGGCCGGCCTGCTTGGTGCCTTGCAGCGCATCGGTGCACAGGTGGAGCGCGCCGGTATCGACTTCACCGCCGAGCGCCTGGCCCATGGCTGGCGCTGGCAGCACCGCGACGGCACGAGGCTGAATCTTCCCGCCCCCGCGCTGGAGGCCCCGGTGCAATACGCCAATGCCGCCGCCGCGGTGGCGGCCATTCATGCGCTGCGCGGCATCGATGCACCACTCGCCACCTGTGACCTGGGCGCAATGGCCGCGGCCGGCATCCGCACGGCCCGGGTGGCCGGTCGCCTGCAGTCACTGGGCGGCGACCCCGCCCTGATCGTCGACGTGGGTCACAACCCGCAGGCGGCCCGGGCGCTGGCGCAATGGCTGGACGCACACCCCGGCGGGCGCGTACACGCGGTCTATGGCGCACTGTCCGACAAGGACGTCGGTGGCGTGATCAGCGCCCTGGGCGAGCGTATCGACCACTGGCATCTGGCGGGGCTGGAACACGACACGCCGCGTGGACTTTCGGCGCACGTGCTGGCCGGGCAGCTGGCGCTGGCGTTGCCCGAGGCCCGCCACGACCTGCACGACAACGTCGGTGCCGCGCTGGATGCGGCCCTCCGGCTGGCCCGACCCGGCGAGCGCGTGCTCGCCTTCGGCTCGTGTTTCGTGGCGGCCGCGGTGCTTGCTGAATCGGCTGCACGGAAGTCGGCCTGAGAGGCGACGCGGGCAGGTATAATCGCGCCCGTTCTCGCACCCCCTGCCGTCTGGAGCCCGTCTTGAAAACACGCCTGCTGGGAGCTGCCGTCATCATCGCGCTGCTGGTGCTCATCGTGCCGATGTTCTTCTCCAGCAGTCCGCCGTCCAACAGCAGCGACGAATCGGTGAGCCTGGCCATCCCGCCGGCGCCAGATCGTGACCTGCAGACCAAGACCATGAGCCTCACGCCGGGTGCGGCCAGCGCCAGTAGCGCCATGCCCGCGCCCAAGCCGGCCGTGCCGGCGCCGACCCAGGGTGCAACCCCGGTGGGTTCGTCCGATCAGCTGGCCACGGTGAACATCGGTTCCAACCGTCCCAAGGACGTCGAAACCGATCCGACCGCCGGCCAGGCGCCTGAGCCGACCACGGTGACCCGGCCGGGTTCCAGTGCGGCGCAGCCGGTGATCCCTGCCCAGACCAAGGGCGCCGCCGTGGTTGCGGCGGGTGCCGCGGCCACGGTTGCCGCTACGGCCGCGACCTCCAAGAACACCACGGCCGCCACTGCGCCGGCCATTCCGGCCACCCCGCCGGGCACGGCCGCGCATGGCCAGTTCACCGTCAATCTCAGCGCCTATGCGTCGAGCGCCAGCGCGCAGAGCCTGATCCAGCGCGTGCACGCGCTGGGCTATCCGGCTTCGGGGCGTCCGATCAACCAGGGTGGCAAGAGCCTCACCCTGGTCACCGCCGGTCCGTTCGATTCGCGCGCTGCCGCCGAAGCGGCCCGCCTCAAGATCACCCAGACCATTCCGGGGGCTCCGGCCCGCCTGGAAAGCAATGCCAGCTCGGTCGCACAGGACGATGCGCCGGCGCCGAGCCCGGCGGCGGGTGCCGCCGCGGCGTCTTCCGCGCCGCGAGCCGGCGGCTGGGCCGTGCAGGTAGCGGCCATGGGCACCCAGGCCGACGCCAATGCGCTGCGCGACAAGCTGCGCGCGAACGGCTTCGACGGCTACGTGGACACGGTCAACGCCAATGGCAAGCAGCTCTGGCGCGTGCGCGCCGGGCCGCAGACCCAGCGGGCCGACGCGGTGCGTGTCCGTGACCAGATCAAGAGCAAGCTTGGCGTTGACGGCAACGTCGTGACCGCTCCCTGAACCACGGTGACCCAGTGAATTGGGCCGACTACATCATCCTGGCGGTACTTGGCGTCTCGGTCTTGATTGGCCTGTGGCGCGGCCTCATTTCCGAAGTGTTGGCGCTGGCGGTCTGGGCGGCGGCGTTCTGGGTGGCCTGGACCTTTGGTCCGAGTGTCGCGGGCTACTTCGAACACAGCATCCAGCTGCCGTCGGCGCGGATCCTGGTGGGGTACGGCATCTGCTTCCTGGCCGTACTGATCGCCGGGGCGTTGTTGCGTTTCCTGGTCAGCAAGCTGGTCGAGGGAACCGGGTTGTCCGGTACCGATCGCCTGCTGGGTATGGTGTTCGGTTTCGTGCGCGGCGTGCTGCTGGTGACGCTCGCGGTGTTCCTGCTCGGGTTTACCGCGTTCACGCGGGACCCCTGGTGGCAGGAGTCGATGTTATTGCCGCAGTTCAAGGGAATGGCTGCGTGGCTGGGCGAGCGTGTGCCGGACAGTGTCCGCCACTACCTCAACCCCCCGGCGCTGCTTGACCATTTGCCCGCCATGCCGGCGGGGCTACCGGGCGCTTCGCCAGCGACCGGGCACGAGATCCATCCGGCGGCCGCCTCCACGGCCGCAGCGGCAACGACTTACTAATTACAGGCTTTCAATCATGTGCGGAATCATCGGCATCGTCGGCACCAGTGAGGTCGCCGCGTCCCTCTATGACGGTTTGACCGTATTGCAGCACCGCGGACAGGACGCCGCCGGCATCGCCACGGTGGACGGCGCCCGCCTGCGCCTGCACAAGGGCAACGGCCTGGTCCGCGACGTGTTCAACCAGACCGCCATGAGTGGCCTGCGCGGCAACATCGGCCTGGGCCATTGCCGTTATCCCACCGCCGGTTCGGAAGGTTCCGCCGAAGCCCAGCCGTTCTACGTGAACTCGCCCTACGGCATCGCCTTCGCGCACAACGGCAATCTGGTGAACACCGAGACGCTGCGTCGCGAGATGTTCGAGGACGACCGCCGCCATATCAATACCGATTCGGACTCCGAGGTGCTGCTCAACGTGCTCGCGCACGAGCTGCAGATCCAGGACCGCATGGCGCTGACCCCGGACCACATCTTCAAGGCCGTCGCCGGCGTGCACCAGCGCGCGCGTGGCGGTTACGCCTGCCTGGCGCTGGTGCTGGGCTACGGCCTGCTGGCCTTCCGCGATCCGCACGGCATCCGCCCGCTGGTGCTCGGCGAGCGCATCACCTCGGAAGGCCGCGAGTACGCGGTGGCTTCCGAGTCGGTGGCGTTGGACATCCTGGGCTTCAAGCGCCTGCGTGACGTCGAGCCGGGCGAGGCCGTATTCATCACCAACGACGGCCAGCTGCATGCACGCCACTGCGCCGAGGGCGCGGTGCATGCGCCGTGCATCTTCGAGTATGTCTACCTGGCCCGCCCCGATTCGATGATCGAGAACGTGTCGGTTTACAAGGCGCGCCTTCGCATGGGCCAGAAGCTGGCCGAGAAGATCCTGCGCGAGCGCCCGGACCACGGCATCGATGCGGTGATCCCGATTCCCGACACCGCGCGTACCGCCGCTTCGGCGCTGGCCGAGGCGCTGGGCGTGCCGTTCCGCGAGGGCTTCGTCAAGAACCGTTACATCGGCCGCACCTTCATCATGCCGGGGCAGGGCGAGCGCGTGAAATCCGTGCGCCGCAAGCTCAATCCGGTGGAGCTGGAGTTCCGCAAGAAGAACGTGCTGCTGGTGGACGACTCCATCGTGCGCGGCACCACCTCGCGGCAGATCATCCAGATGGCGCGCGACGCCGGCGCCCGCAACGTGTTCTTCGCCTCGGCCGCGCCGCCGGTGCGCTACCCGAACGTGTATGGCATCGACATGCCGGCCGCGTCGGAGCTGGTGGCCGCCGGCCACACCGAGAAGGAAGTGGAGCAGATGCTCGGCGCCGACTGGCTGATCTACCAGGATCTGCCGGATCTGGTGTGGGCGGTGCAAGACGGCAACGAGAAGCTCAAGCACTTCGACACCTCGTGCTTCTCGGGCGAATACGTCACCGGCCTGGACAAGCACTACCTCGAACAGATCGAGATGCTGCGTTCCGACGATGCCAAGGCCTCCCGCCGCAGCGCTTAAGCAAACAGTCCTGTAGGAGCGCACCCTGTGCGCGACCGCCAGTTCGCGTCCGTAGCGCCTCGAGCGATGGTCGCGCAAAGGGTGCGCTTCTACCTAAGGCACGGGTCATGACTGCTGATCTCCACGCCGCCGCCAAGGCCTGCCTCGACGCTACCGATCCAGCCGACAAGCTGCGCCTGACCCACGCCGCGTGGCAGGCCTTCGAGGCCGGTGAGTTGCGTCCCGACGCCAACGCGCCCGCGCCCGAGCCGATCGGTGCGCCCGGTCGGCCCGCGCGCCCGCAGCTGGTGCCGCAGCGACAGGTGCCGCATCGCGGCCTGGGCACGGCCGAAGGACGTGCCGCCCTTGTGCACGCCGTCGCGCACATCGAATTCAATGCCATCAATCTCGCCTGGGACGCGGTGTACCGCTTCCGCGGCAAGCCGCTGCAGTACTACCGCGACTGGGCCAGTTGCGCCCACGACGAGGCGCGCCACTTCGCCATGCTGTCCGCGCGACTGGCCGAGCTTGGCCATGCCTATGGTGATTTCGATGCACACAACGGCCTGTGGGAAATGGCCGAGAAGACCGCCCACGACGACACCGCGCGGATGGCGCTGGTGCCGCGCGTGCTGGAGGCACGCGGGCTGGACGTGACGCCGGGCATGATCGAGCGTCTGCTTTCAGTGGGCGACGAGCGCACGGTGGAGATCCTGCGCGTGATCCTGCGCGAGGAAGTGGCGCACGTGTCCGCCGGCACGCGCTGGTTCCGGCATTGCTGCGAACGCGAGGGGCGCGATCCGCGCGAGACCTTCCTGGACCTGTTGCGCGATTACATGGGGCGCAACCTGCGCGGCCCGTTCAATCGCCCGGCGCGGCTGGAGGCGGGGTTCGATGACGAGGAACTCGATAGCCTCACCGAGCTTGCCCTGCAGTCCTGAGCATCCGGCGGCGACAGCGCCGTCATGTTTGCGCGCGTAGGCTAGGGTGTCTCCTGCCCCTCAAGGCCATGCCATGAACGTGCTGCCCGGTAAGCTCGTGTGGGTCGAACATGCCAGTGCCGACCCTGCTGAAGCCATCCGCTTCTATTCGGCGCTGCTGGGCTGGGACGTCGCCTCCATGGATGTCGGCGGCGAGCCGTACCAGATCATCATGAACGCGGGGCAGGGCATCGGTGGCTACCGGCGGGCCCAGCCCGGCGAGCCTGCCAACTGGGGCATCTACCTGAGCGTGCCCGATGTCGATCGCAGTTTCGCCGAGGCCCTGGTGGCCGGTGCGTCGCCGTGCCTGGTGCCCACGGATTTTCCGCCAGCGGGTCGTGGTGCCACGCTGCTCGATCCGGTCGGCGCGATGTTCTCCATCTGGCGCAGCAGCAGCGATGATGCACCAGATGCGCACGTGCCGCCCGGGCACTGGTGCTGGCATGAACTGCACGCTTCCGACGACCAGAAGGCGCTGACTTTCTACGAGACCCTGTTCGGCCTGGAACACGATTCGATGCCCGCAGGCGAGGAAACCTACTACGTGCTCAAGAGCCAGGGCGCCGCGCGTGGCGGACTGGTGCGCAACCCGGCCGGCGCCGGTCCGTCGCTGTGGCTGCCCTATGTGCTGGTGAACGACGTGGATGCCACCACGCGCAAAGCCGAATCGCTGCAGGCCGAGGTGGCGTCGGCGCCGGACAACATCCCCGGCATTGGTCGTTACGCCATGCTGCGTGACCCGCAGGGGGCGCTGGTCGCCGTGTTCCTTCCCGAGCGCCAGTAAGTGCCCGTCATGGCTTGAGCTGCGCGTGGCGCGCATGAAAAAGCCGGCGCGGGGCCGGCTTCTTCTGTGCAGCAGGAACGCGATGGCTTACATGCCGATCGCGGTTTCCGCCTTCACGTACGGCAGGCCGTGGGCTTCGGCGACCGGCTCGCAGGTCACCTTGCCTTCGAACACGTTCAGGCCGTTGCGCAGGTGCACGTCCTGCTCCAGCGCCTTCTTCCAGCCGTTGTTGGCCAGCGCCAGGGTGAACGGCAGGGTCACGTTGTTCAGCGCGAAGGTCGAGGTGCGGGCCACGGCGCCCGGCATGTTGGCCACGCAGTAGTGCACCACGCCGTCCACCACGTAGGTCGGGTCGGAATGGGTGGTGGCGTGCGAGGTTTCCACGCAGCCGCCCTGGTCGATGGCGACGTCGACGATCACCGAGCCCGGCTTCATGGTGCGCACCATGTCGTGGGTCACCAGCTTCGGCGCAGCGGCGCCCGGCACCAGCACGGTGCCGATCAGCAGGTCGGCGCGGCGCACCAGTTCCTCGATGGCGGCGCGGGTGGAGAACACGGTGGAGATCGAGGTGCCGAACTGCGCGGCGAGGCGCTTGAGCGCGTCGGCCGAGCGGTCGACCACGGTCACCTTGGCGCCCATGCCCACGGCGATGGTGGCTGCGTGGGTGCCGGACACGCCGCCGCCCAGGATCACCACCTCAGCGGCCGGCACGCCCGGCACGCCGCCGAGCAGCACGCCGCGGCCACCCTGGGCCTTCTCCAGCGAATGCGCACCCACCTGCGGGGCAAGACGGCCGGCGACCTCGGACATCGGGGTCAGCAGCGGCAGCGAGCCGTTGGCGGAGGTCACGGTCTCGTAGGCGATGCAGATGGCGCCCGACTCGATCAGGTCGCGGGTCTGCTCCAGGTCCGGGGCCAGGTGCAGGTAGGTGAACAGGATCTGGCCCTTGCGGAGCTTCTTGCGCTCCACCGCCAGCGGCTCCTTCACCTTCACGATCATGTCGGCTTCGGCAAAGATCTGGTCGGCACTTTCAATGATGCTCGCGCCAGCGGCCACGTAGTCGGCATCGGTGATGCCCGCGCCCAGGCCCGCACCGGCCTGCACCAGCACCTGGTGGCCGTTGTGCACCAGCTCCTGCACGGAGGACGGGATGAGGCCCACGCGGTACTCGTGGTTCTTGATTTCTTTCGGCACACCGATGCGCATGGCGTATGTCTCTTTCGCTAGGAATGGTCAGGGGCCCGCAGGTGGCGGGATGGTGCGCAGTATGATTGAGACATCAAGCAATTTATCGCTAATTTTGCGTGTTAGCGAAGCTATTCGTGGAATAATTGGCGTCATTTCCATCGATTGGTGAAATGAAATGCCAAGCCTTGACCAGGGGCTCGATGACCGGGATCGGGCGATTCTCCGGCTGCTGCAGCAGGACGGTCGCCTGACCAACCTGGAGCTCGCACAACAGATCAATTTGTCCCCCTCGGCATGTCTGCGACGGGTGAAGCTGCTGGAGGAGCGCGGGCTGATCTCGCGCTTCGTGATGCTGGTGGACGAAAAGGCGGCAGGCCTCCCTGGCACGGCCTTCGTGCTGGTCACGCTCGACCAGCAGGGGCGTGCCGCGCTGGACGCATTCGAGGCCGCCATCCAGGACCATCCGGAAGTCACCGAGTGTTGTCTGCTTGCCGGCGCCGCCGACTACATGGTGCGGGTGGTCTATGCCGACTCCGCCGATTTCGAGCGCATCCACACCGAGATCCTCACCCAGCTACCCGGTGTCGTGCGCGTGCAATCCACGCTGGCGCTGCGCACGGTGAAGAAGACGACCGCGTTGCCGATGTGAGGCCGCTTGGAGGTGGCGAGGATCAGGCGCCTGCTGCTTCAGCCGCGGCGGCACGTTGCCATGGAGGTAAGTGCGGGGCAAAGAAAAAGGCCCTGAAAACTCGCGTTTTCAAGGCCTTTGATCTCGAATCCTTGGTCGGGGTGACATGATTCGAACATGCGACTTCTACGTCCCGAACGTAGCGCTCTACCAGGCTGAGCTACACCCCGTGGGAGCCGCGTATCTTAAAGACCTCCGGCGACCTTGGCAACTGTTGCGTGAAAATTTTTTGTCACGGACTTCACGCGCCGGCAGCAAGCCCGCATGCGGGGGCGGGGTGTGGCCTTCTGCTAACCTATGCGGCTCCGTCGGAGAGGCCTCCACAGGGCGCCGTCCCGGCGTTTTTCTTACCGCTTAAGCAGAGGATTTCATGGCGCTTACCCAGGCCCGCACGATGCCCGGCGTGCTCGAGCTGCTGCCGCTCGACCAGATCGCGTTCCAGCGCATGCTCGACGTGATCCGTCGCAACTATGAGCGCTTTGGCTTCCTGCCGATCGAAACGCCGGTAATGGAATATTCGGACGTGCTGCTCACCAAGACCGGTGGCGAAACCGAGCGCCAGGTGTATTTCGTGCAGTCGACCGGCGCGCTGAACGCCGAGAAGGGCGACGGCGTGCCGGAGCTGGCGCTGCGCTTCGACCTCACCGTGCCGCTTGCCCGCTACGTGGCCGAGCACGAGCACGACCTGTCGTTCCCGTTCCGCCGTTACCAGATGCAGCGCGTGTATCGCGGCGAGCGTGCCCAGCGTGGCCGCTTCCGCGAGTTCTACCAGTGCGACATCGACGTGATCGGCAAGGACAGCCTGTCGGTCCGCTACGACGCGGAGCTGCCGGCCGTCATCTACAGCGTGTTCCGCGAACTCAACGTCGGCGCGTTCACCATCCAGCTCAACAACCGCAAGCTGATCCGCGGCTTCTACGAAAGCCTGGGCATCGTCGATGGCGAGCAGCAGACCCTGGTGCTGCGCGAGGTGGACAAGCTGGACAAGCGTGGCGCCGACTACCTGCGCGATACGCTTACCGGCGAGCAGTTCGGCCTCAGCGCCGAAACCGCGCAGAAGATCCTCGACTTCTCGCAGGTGCGTTCCACCTCGCTGCAGGATGCTTTCGACAAGCTCGATGCGCTGGGCCCGGGCCCGGAGGCGTTGGAGCAGGGGCGTGCCGAGCTGAAGGAAGTGCTGGGCCTGATCCATGATTTCGGCGTGCCCGAGTCGCATTACCTGCTGAATTTCTCCATCGCGCGCGGCCTGGACTACTACACCGGCACGGTCTACGAGACCACGCTCAACGACTACCCGCAGATCGGCTCGATCTGCTCGGGTGGTCGCTACGAGAACCTGGCGGGCCAGTACACCAAGTCCAGGCTGCCGGGCGTGGGCATTTCCATCGGTCTCACGCGCCTCTACTGGCAGCTGCGCGATGCGGGCCTGGTCGGTACCGGCCAGAGCACGGTCGACGTGCTGGTCACGCAGATGGACGAGAAGCAGCTGCCGGCCTACCTGGCACTGGCCAGCGAGCTGCGCGGCGCCGGCATCGCCACCGAGGTGGTGCTGGAGGGCGGCAAGCTGGGCAAGCAGTTCAAGTACGCCGATCGCGCCGGCATCCGCTTTGTGGTGGTGCTGGGCGAGGACGAACTGGCCAAGGGCGTGGTTACCGTGAAGGACCTGCGTCGCGAGGACCAGTTCGAGGTGTCGCGCGCCGAACTGATCAAGACGCTGCGGGTCGAACTGGCGCAGGCCGAAATCGGCCGCTGAGCCTCGTCACCCGTTGAAGCCCCGCCGCGCCGGCATGGCGCGGCGTCATCCCATTCGATCGATGGCCCGCCCGGGCCGGAGCCAAGCATGACCGCAACGACGATCCTCCTGGACGGCAACAGTCTCACCCGAGAGCAGTTGGTGGCGGTGGCCCGCCAGGGCCTGCGCGTGGAGCTGGACGAGACGCAGCTCAAGCGCGTGCAGCGCGCGGCTGATTTTCTCGCCGACAAGGTGAGCTGCGGCGAACCCACCTACGGCGTTACCACCGGGTTCGGCAGCAATGCCGACAAGTTGCTGGGTGCGCATCGCTTGCGCGACGAACTGCCTGGTGGCAATCCGGACAAGCCCGAAGGCACGCTGCTGGAAGAGTTGCAGCACAACCTCATCACCACCCATGCGGTGTGCGTCGGTAAGCCGTTCGCGCCGGAAGTGGTGCGCGCCATGCTGGTGATCCGCATCAATACCTTGATGCGCGGCCACTCGGGCATTCGCGTGGAAACGCTGAAGGCGCTGACCGCGATGCTCAATGCAGGCGTGGTGCCGGTGGTGCCGGAGAAGGGCTCGGTGGGCGCCAGTGGCGACCTCGCTCCGCTGTCGCACCTGGCCATCGTGCTGCTGGGTGGTGGCGAAGCGTTCTACCAGGGCGAGCGCCTCGCGGGCGCCGAGGCGCTCAAGCGTGCCGGCCTCGAGCCCATCCGTCTTTCCTTCAAGGAGGGCCTGGCGCTCAACAACGGCACCGCGCAGATGCTCGCCACGGCGACGCTGGCGCTGGACGAACTGGAACACCTGCTCGACCTCGCCGACCTCGCGGCGGCGATGACGCTCGACGCATTCGCCGGACGCAGCGGCGCGCTGCGCCCGGAGGTGCATGCACTGCGTCCGCATCCGGGCCAGGTGGAGGCGGCCGCGCACGTGCGCGATCTGCTCCAGGGCAGCACGCTGGTCGACATTCCGTATCACCTGGTGCCGCGCTTCAAGCAGTGGACGGCCGAGGCGTGGGCCGATCCGACCGACCAGGCGCTCACCTTCGACATCGGCTGGGACTGGGTGCCGGCCAACCAGCGCCACGGCCGCGAGGCGTTCTATGCGCGCTTCCTGCCGTTCAAGGGCGGCAAGACGCACCAGCCGCAGGATGCCTACTGCCTGCGCTGCATGCCGCAGGTGCATGGCGCGGTGCGCGATGCGTGGGCCCAGGCCTGCCGCGTGATCGACATCGAGCTCAACGCGGTCACCGATAATCCGCTGATCTTCCCTGACGCCGAGAACGCCGAGTTCATCGAGGAACAGGTGATCTCCGCCGGCCACTTCCACGGCATGCCGCTGGCGCTGGCGATGAGCTACGTGAAGGCCGCCATTCCGGTGCTCGCCTCCATCGCCGAGCGTCGCCTCAACAAGCTGGTCGATCCGGCCACCAACGACGGCCTGCCGGCCTTCCTTACCGGCAACGAGGACGGCACCGATTCGGGCTTCATGATCGTGCAGTACACCGCCGCGGCCCTGGTCAACGACCTGGCCACGCGCGCGCACCCGGCCAGCGTGTATTCGGTGCCGACCAGCGCCAACGCCGAGGACCACGTCTCGATGGGCGCCAACGAGGCGCGCCATGTGCTGGAGATGATGGAAGACCTTGGCCACGTGATCGCGCTGGAGCTGTACACCGCGGCGCAGGCGCTGGATTTCCGCCAGGCCATGCTCAACGCGGCACGCCGCCTCGCCGCGCGCGGCGACTGGCAGGCGCTGGCGGGCAAGGTGTCCAACGCCCCGCGCGAAGGCCATCCGCACTACGCGCAGTTCGCCGAGGAAGTGCAGCAGCTCACCAATGCGCTGGCCAACGTGGGTGATTTCCACGCCGGCTCTGCCGTGCGCAAGGCGCACGATGCACTGCGCCAGCACATCGGCTTCATGGCGCGCGACCGTGCCATGGACGGCGACGTGCGGAGCATCTGCTCGCTGGTACGCGAGCGCGTTTTCGCCAGCTGAGCACCAGGGGCCGCGCAAGCGGCCCTTGTTCTTTCAGGGTGGTGGAAAACGTGTCAGCTGGATGGCGCAGGTTGCGCCTGCTGCACGCGATGCAACTGCAGCGTGGCCCAGCCCAGCCACAACAGGATCAGCGAGATCAGGATCTTTTGCGTGATGCCGGTGGGCATCAGCTTCAGCAGGGCCAGCACCCACAGCTGGATGAAGGCCAGGCAGGCCACCACGAGCCCCATGCCGCTGCCTTCGCGCAGGCGTGGGTCGCGTCGCCAGCGCATCGATAGCGCCAGCATGCCCACGCACAGGCACAGGAAAGTAGTTTGCGCGGTCTGCAGGTGGATCAGGCGGGCCAGGTCATGCTGCGCGCCGTGCTCGTACACTGGCGTGACCGCCACGATGGGCAGGGCCAGGGCAGCGATGAAGAACAGCACGCTGGCCAGCCCGCTGCGCAGGTCGGCGCGGGTTGCCTGGTAGCTGGCCCAGGCCAGCCCGGCCAGCGCCAGGGCCATCACGTAGTACGCACTGCGCAGCCATGCGCCCCAGGGTCCCTTGAGATACGCGCTGAGCGGCAGCGTGATCGGATCGAGATCCGTGCGCGCCACCTGCAGCACGCACGCGGTGAGGGTGAAGTTGACCACGGCGACGAACAGCAGCGCCGTGGCAATGCGCATGGCCAGTGGATATCTGTCCTGGGGCATGGTGATGCTCCCGTGCAGTGGTCCCTAGTCGGCAGCGGGCGCCGGGACGTGGTGGTGATCGCGCAGCGGCAGTTCAGGCAGCAGCAGGATCACCAGGAAAGCGCAGGCCACGATGCAGGTGCCAACAAGGAAGGTGGTGGAGATGGCGTGTCGGTACATCATCAACGCGGCTCCCTGGGCCTGCGCCGACAGCACGCCGCCGGACGATGCGCCGCCCTCGCCGAGCACCGCCGCGGCCGGGGCATGCCCGCCGTTGAGGCGACGTAGCTGCCAGGCCAGGATGGCGCCCGAACCTGCCACGCCGACGAGGCCGCCAAGCGAGCGGAAGAATGCCAGCGTAGCCGTGCCCACGCCGCGATGGATCGGCGACAAGGCGTTCTGCACGGCGATCGTCATGTTCGGCATCACCAGCCCCAGGCCCAGTCCAAGCGCGAGCATGGACGGTTCGATAATGATAAGCCCTTGTGCCGTGGCGGCGCTCCACGCCAGCGTGGCGAAGGCGAGCGTGGCCAGGGCCAGCCCGGCCACCTGGGCCGGCTTGTAGCGGCCCGAGCGCATCAGCACCCGTCCGTTCACCAGCGACGAGGCCGCGATGCCCAGCATCAGCGGGCCGGTGAGCAGGCCCGAGCGCGCCGGGCTTACGCCCATCACCAACTGGAAGAACAGCGGGAAGAACAGGCTGGCGCCGAGCAGGCCCATGAAGGTGAGCGCAAGCACCGTGCAGGCGATCACGAACAGCCGGTTGTGGAACAGGTCCAGCGGCAGCACGGGTTCGGGCTCGTTGCGCACATGGCGCACGAAGGCGATGCCGGTGACGATGGCAAAGGCGGCGAGGCCGGCGACCGGCACCGAATCCCATGGCCATTCCGAGCCGCCAAGGGTGAGTACCAGCAGCAGGGCCACGGTGCTCACGGTCATCAGGGCCGAGCCCAGGTAGTCGATGCGTCGCGCATGCAGTGGCGTGTACTGGCGCAGCGAGCGGCCGATCATCACCAGGGCCACTGCGCCCACCGGCAGGTTGACGTAGAAGATCCAGTGCCAGGACAGCAGGTCGGTGATCACGCCGCCAAGCACCGGGCCGACCACGCTGCAGAACGCAAACACCGCCGCGATGACGCCCTGGCGACGGCCGCGCTGGGTGGGCGGCACCATGTCTCCGATGATGATCTGCGCCAGTGGCAGCAGCCCGCCCGCACCCACGCCCTGGATCGCGCGGAACACGATCAGCTCGAGCAGGCTGTGCGCCGCGCCGCTGAGCATGGAGCCCAGCAGGAACAGCAGGATGGCGATGTACACCAGCGGCTTGCGCCCGTACTGGTCGCTGAGCTTGCCGTACAGCGGCATGGTGGCGGTGGAGGCCAGCACATAGGCCGTCACTACCCAGGAAAGATGGGTCATGCCGCCCAGGTCGCTGACGATGCGCGGCAGCGCCGTGGCCACGATGCTCTGGTCGATGGCGCCGAGGGCCAGCACGATCACCAGTCCGGTGAAGACGCGCCGGATCTCCTGCTCGGTGGGCACGATATGGAGTGCGCCGTGGGCGTTCGCCACGGCCGATGGGGAAGAGGGCTGCGTCATGCGTCGAGTTCGTTGAGGGCGGGGATGGCAGCGCGGATCGCTTCACGCGATGCCGGCGGAAGTTTGGCCAGGGCTTGCGCCAGGCGGTCGGTGCGCTGGCGGCGCATGGTCTCGACCATGGCGTGGCCCTGGGGCGTGAGCTGCAGGCCGACCCGGCGACGATCGCCGGAGCCCGGGGTGGTGCGGCTGACCAGTCCGGCGGCCTCCAGGCCCTTGATATGGCCGCTGATGGTGGGGCTGCGCAGCCGCTCGCGCTGCGCCAGCTCGCCCACGCCAATGCCGGGCTGCTCAAGGATGGTCACCAGCAGCAGGCCTTGCAGCGGGGTGATGGCGGCATCGTCCAGGCCGCGTTTGAGTTGGCGGATCAGCCGGTGCAGCGCCGGCCGCAGTTGCTCGGCCAGCTGCCAGGCGTCGTCCTGCGGGGAAGGAGTGGCGGTCATGGGGCTCGTAATATTAGGTAGGCTACCTAACTAATATTACTCGCCGGCGCGAAGGCTGGGTAGTGCTAGAGCCCGTGCCAGTCGATCAGCGGGCCGTGCAGCAGGGCGTCCTGGGGTTCGTCCAGCGTGGCGGCTGCCGCGTCGAGCAGGTGGCGGTCCACGTCGTGGAAGGGCAGGCGCGCGGCTTCGTGCGCTATCTCATGGAGCAGCAGGCTCAGCGCGAAGGTGTAGGCGTCCTGCAGCGAAGGGTGTTCCTGTCGTGCCTCGCAACGCACGCCGACGGCGAGACTCATCGCTGCGATCGACAGTTTGTGCGGACGCGGCCCGGTCTTTCCTTCGAACAGCGCCGGTTTCTGCGTCCAGGCCACGGCAACAAGTTGCTCCGCAAGTCGGCGCGGGTGGCCGTCGAGCACGCCGCGATCCGCCAGCTGGTCGAGCAGCTGCCCGAGCGTGGCAATGACCTGTGCCTTGTGCAGGCTGCTGCCCATGGCTTCGAAAAGGCCCATCGAATGGTTCCTTTGCGGCGCGAGCCGGCTGACGTTCCCCCTGTGCCTGCCCGGGGCAGGCTGCTGGATTCTCGCAAGAAGCTGCACGCGTGGCGAGATAATTTGCCTTGGCCAAACGCCATAGGCCATGCACCTGAACAAGGGCCTGCGCCGGGCTTGCGGGCGCGGGTTGCTGCATCGCGGCATGTGCCTTATGATGCGCTCCACTGTATTAACGCATTAGTACATTATGAAGCGTCGATCGATCGATCCCGAGACCCCCGCCGAATCGGCCGAGCAGAGCCTTTGCGAAGCGCTGCTGTCGCTGAAGAACGTCGATGAGATGTCGGCTTTCCTGCACGACCTGTGCACCCCGGCGGAGCTGGAAGTGATGGTTGACCGCTGGCGCGTGGTGCCCTACCTGCTGGACGGGGTTTCCTACCGCGAGATCCACGAGCGCACTGCGGTCAGCATCACCACCATTGGCCGCGTCGCGCGCTACATCAACCAGGGGGCAGGCGGTTATCTCGCCGCCGCTGCCCGCGCCGCCCGTCGCAAGGCGAACAATCGAAAGGCAAAGGCATGAAACCGCGCGACCGACTGCGCATTGCGATGCAGAAATCCGGCCGGCTCACCGAGCCGGCGCTCGACTTGCTCAACCGCTGCGGGCTCACATTCCGCCAGAGCCGCGACAAGCTGTTCTGCTTCGGCGAGGGCGAGCCCGTCGACCTGCTGCTGGTGCGCGACGACGACATTCCCGGCCTGATCGCCCAGGGCGTGTGCGACCTGGGCATCGTGGGCCGCAACGTGCTCAGCGAATACCAATACACCGCGGGGCAGGGCGGCCCCGAACTCGCGGAGTGGCGCCCGCTGGGCTTCGGCCGCTGCCGTCTGTCCATCGCGGTGCCGCAGGAGATGGCCTACGACGAGGCGGCCCAACTGCAGGGCCGGCGCATCGCCACGTCTTACCCGGGCCTGCTCGGCCAGTGGCTGCGCGAGCGCGGCCTCGATGCCGGCGTGGTCACCCTGGCCGGCTCGGTGGAAATCGCGCCGCGCCTGGGCACCGCAGACGCGATCTGCGACCTGGTGCAGAGCGGCGGCACGCTGGTGGCCAACCAGCTTCGCGAGGTGGAAGTGCTGCTGGAAAGCGAAGCCGTGCTGGCCGGGCCGCAATCACTGCCCACCGACGAGCGCGGGGACATGATCGACCTGCTGCTCAAGCGTCTCGACGGCGTGATCCAGGTGCGCGAATCGCGCCTGCTGTTGCTGCAGCCCTCACGCCATGCGTTGGACGCCGTGATTCGCCTGTTGCCCGGCGGCCCGCAGCCGACCCTGCTGCCGGTGGCCGGCCAGCCGGATCAACTGATGCTGCAGGCGCTGTGCGCCGGCGAGGTGAGCTGGCGCCAGCTCGAAGAGATCAAGAAGGCCGGGGCACGCGAGATGTTCGTGTTGCCGGTGGAAAAGATGCTTGCGTGATGCAGGCGGAAAGCAAAGGTACAAGCACATGAACCGCCTGGACTGGAATGCACTGGACAACAACGGGCAGCGCGCCGCGCTGGCCCGCCCGGCGCAGTCACGCGCCGAGAGCCTGCGCAGCGGCGTGGAGCAGATCGTGGCGCGGGTGCGCGCGGATGGCGATGCCGCCCTGCGCGAACTCAGCGAGCGCTTCGATCGCGCCATGCTCGACCGCATCGAGGTCACCGAGGAGGAATTTCGCGAGGCCGATGCCCGCCTGGCGCCGTCGCTGAAGGCCGCCATCGAGGAAGCCGCTGCGCGCATCGAAGCCTTCCATCGCGTGGCGGCGCCGCAGCCGGTGGCGCTGGATACGGCCAACGGCGTGCGCGTGGAGCGCGTGCTGCGCCCGATCCAGCGCGTGGGCCTGTACGTGCCGGCCGGCAGTGCGCCACTGCCGTCCACCGCGCTGATGCTTGGCGTGCCGGCAAGAATCGCCGGTTGCGCCGAGGTGGTGCTGTGCTCGCCGGCCCGCTCCGACGGCCGCTGCGACGAAGCCGTGCTGTACGCCGCGCGCATCACCGGCGTGGACCGCGTGTTCAAGCTGGGCGGCGCGCAGGCGATCGCCGCGATGGCCTATGGCACCGAGTCCGTGCCCAAGTGCGACAAGTTGTTTGGCCCCGGCAATGCCTGGGTCACCGAGGCGAAGCTGCAGGTATCCTCCGATCCGGATGGCGCCGCCATCGACATGCCGGCGGGTCCGTCCGAGGTGCTGGTGATTGCCGACGCGCAGGCCAGCGCGGCGTTCGTGGCCGCCGACCTGCTGTCGCAGGCCGAGCATGGTCCCGACTCGCAGGTGATCCTGCTCAGCCCATCGCAGGAACTGCTGGATGCCGTCGAGGCCGAGGTAGCCAGCCAGTGCGCAGCCTTGCCGCGTGCGCAGATCGCCGAGCAGGCGCTGTCGCAAAGCCGCCTGATCGCCGTGGCCTCGCTGGCGCAGGCCATCGAGGTGAGCAATCGCTACGCGCCCGAACACTTGATCCTGCAGGTGGACAACCCGCGAGCACTGCTTGCCGACATCGAGAGCGCGGGCTCCGTGTTCCTTGGCGCATGGACGCCCGAATCGGTGGGCGACTACTGCAGCGGCAGCAACCACGTGTTGCCTACCTATGGCTATGCGCGCAGCTACAGTGGCGTCTCGGTGGCGAGCTTCCAGAAGCAGATCACCGTGCAGGAACTGAGCGCCGACGGCCTGCGCGCGATCGGCCCGTGCACCGCCACGCTGGCTGCCGCAGAGCAACTGGAGGCACACCGGCGTGCCGTGACCCTGCGTTTGGCCGCGCTGGAGAACGCAGCATGAGCGTGCTCGACCTCGCGCGCCCGGAAATTCGCGCCATGCAGCCGTATTCCTCCGCGCGCATGGAGGCGAGCGGTGGCCGCGTGCTGCTCAATGCCAACGAGTCAGCGTGGGCGCCACCCGGTGATGACGCGCTGGGCTGCAATCGCTATCCCGATCCGCAACCGCAGGCGCTGGTCGATGCGCTGGCCGCGCTTTACGGCGTGCGTCCCGGCCAGCTGCTGGTGGGACGCGGCAGCGACGAGGCGATCGACCTGCTGGTGCGGGCGTTCTGTCGCGCCGGCCGCGATGCCATTGCGATCCAGCCGCCAACCTTCGGCATGTACGCCGTCTCGGCGCGGGTGCAGGACGCCGGCGTGCTGGAAGTGCCGCTCGCCGCGGACTTCACCCTGGACGTGGATGCCGTACTGGCCGCGGTGACCCCGGCGGTGAAACTGGTGTTCGTTTGCACGCCCAACAATCCCACCGGCCAGCCGGTGCCGTTGCGCGATGTGGAACGACTGGCCCGCGAACTGGCCGGCAGGGCGCTGCTGGTGGTGGACGAGGCCTATATCGAGTTTGCCGAGGCGGTCAGCGCCAACAGCCTGCTCAACCGCTACGACCATGTCGCCGTACTGCGCACCTTGTCCAAGGCCTGGGCGCTGGCCGGGGCGCGCATCGGTTGCCTGCTCGCGCATGAGGACGTGATCGGCCTGCTACGCCGCATCATGGCGCCGTATCCACTGCCACGCCCCTGCGTGGCACTCGCGCTGGAAGCGTTGTCGCCGCAGGGCCAGGTGGAGGCTCGCGCCCACGTGGCCATCGTGCGTGCCGAGCGCGATCGCATGGCGCGTGCACTGGCCGGCATGCCCGGCGTGCGCGAGGTGCTGCCGTCGCAGGCCAACTTCCTGGCCGTGCGTTTCGATGACGCCGGCGCCACCTACCGGCGCCTGCTGGGTGCCGGCATCGTGGTGCGCGACGTGCAGCGCTACCTGCAATTGGGCGATGCCCTGCGCATCACCATCGGCACCGCCGAAGAGAACGAGCGCGTGCTCGCCGTATTGAAGAACCCGGCCATGGATAGCCGGGGCTTTTCCGAAGGACCGGCGATAGGTACACACGCATGAGCCGCAAGATACTTTTCATCGATCGCGACGGTTGCCTGATCGAGGAGCCGGAAGATTTCCAGATCGACAGCTTCGAGAAATTCGCCCTGTTGCCCGGTGTGATCGCCGCGCTGCAGCGCTTCATCGCTGCCGGCTACGAGCTGGTGATGGTGACCAACCAGGACGGCCTGGGCACGCCGAGCTTTCCGGAGGCGGACTTCATCGGTCCGCATGAACTGCTGATGCGTATCCTGTCCTCCCAGGGCATCGGCGTGCGCGAAGTGTTGATCGACCGCAGCTTCCTGCACGAACGCAAGGACACCCGCAAGCCGGGCGTGGGCATGCTGCGTCACTATCTGGCGGATGACAGCTGGAGCCGCAGCGCATCGGCCATGGTGGGCGACCGCGAGACCGACCTGCAGTTCGCGGCGAACATGGGCGTGCGCGGCCTGCGCGTCGGCCCGCAGGGGCTGAGCTGGAGTGAAATCGCGCACCAGATGCTCGACGCGCCGCGCATGGCGACGGTGGAGCGCAATACCCGCGAAACGCGGATCACCGTCAGCGTGAACCTGGACAAGCCGGCCGAGCCGCAGGTCCACACCGGGCTGGGTTTCTTCGACCACATGCTGGAGCAGATCGGCAAGCACGGTGGTTTTGCGCTGGCGCTGCGCTGCGATGGCGACACCCACATCGACGAGCACCACACCATCGAGGACTGCGCGCTGGCGCTGGGCCAGGCGCTGCGCCAGGCGCTGGGCGACAAGCGCGGCATCGGCCGCTACGGCTTCACCCTGCCGATGGACGAGTCTTGCGCCAGCGCGGCGCTGGACTTGTCCGGGCGGCCGTACTTCGTGTTCGAGGGAGCGTTTCCACGCGAGCGCGTAGGCGACATCCCCACCGAGCTCGTGCCGCATTTCTTCCGCTCGCTGTGCGAGACGCTGGGCGCCAACCTGCACCTGCGCGTGCAGGGCGACAACGCGCACCACATGGTGGAAGCCTGCTTCAAGGTGGTGGCGCGCACCCTGCGCCAGGCATTGCACCGCGAAGGCAGCGAGCTGCCCAGTACCAAGGGAGCGCTGTAATGAGCGTGGTGCTGGTCGATGCCGGCGGCACCAATATCGGCTCGGTGCGCTATGCCCTGCAGCGGCTGGGTGTGGACGCCGCGCTGACCGCGGACCCCACCGCGATCCGTGCCGCCGACAAGGTGATCCTGCCCGGCGTGGGCGCTGCCGGGCCCGGCATGGCGCGACTGCGCGAGCTGGGGCTGGTGGAGCTGATGCGCTCGCTGACCCAGCCGGTGCTCGGCGTGTGCCTTGGCATGCAACTGTTGTGCGAACACTCGGAAGAGGGTGATACCACTTGCCTCGGCGTGATTCCCGCGACGGTGCGTCGCTTCGTCGAGCAGCCGGGACTGCGCGTGCCGCACATGGGCTGGAACCGCCTGCAGGCGGGGCGTGAGCACCCCTTGCTGGCGGGCCTGCGCGAGGGCGACTGGGCCTATTTCGTGCACAGCTATGCAGTTGCGCCAGGTGATCACGCGTTGGCTACCACCGACTACGGCGGGCCGTTCGCCAGCGTGATCGCCCGCGGCAATTTCCATGGCATGCAGTTCCACCCCGAGCGTTCGGCCAAGGTCGGCGCCCAACTGCTGAAGAACTTCCTCGCCCTATGATCTTTACCGTTATTCCTGCGATCGATCTGCGCGAAGGGCGCGTGGTGCGCCTCAAGCAGGGCGACTACGCGCAGCAGACCACCTATCCGTTCGATCCGTGCGAGCTGGCGCGGGAGTACGCCGATGCAGGCGCCAAATGGCTGCATCTGGTCGATCTCGATGGCGCCCGTGGCGGCAGCCTGGACAATCTCGCGGTGATCGAGGCCATCGCGACGGACGGCTTGCGCATCCAGGCCGGCGGCGGCGTGCGTGGCGAAGCGGACGTGCAACGCCTGTTCAATGCCGGCGTGTCACGCGTGGTGCTGGGCAGCCTGGCCATCCGCGAGCCCGAGCGCGTGGCCGGATGGCTGGACAGTTATGGCACCGAACGTTTTACCTTGGCCCTGGACACGCTGCAGCGCGATGGTCGATGGACGTTGCCCAGCGCCGGCTGGACCGCCGCCGAAACGCGCACGCTGGACGAGCTGGCACCGTGGTACGCCGAACGCGGTGCGCGGCACCTGTTGTGCACCGACATCCAGCGCGACGGCATGCTGGCTGGCTTCAATCTTGAGCTGTATCGCTACCTGGCCCGCGAGGTGCCGGCGCTGGCGACGCAGGCTTCCGGAGGCGTGCGCTCGCTGGAGGACATCCGCGCGGCCCGCGAGGCGGGGGCGCGTGGCGTGATCCTGGGGCGCGCCTTGCTGGAAGGGCGCTTCACCGTGCAGGAGGCGCTGGCATGCTGAGCCGACGCATCATTCCCTGCCTGGACGTGCGCGACGGCAAGGTGGTCAAGGGCGTACGCTTCCGCGATCACGTGGTGATGGGCGAGATCGTCGACCTGGCGCTGCGCTATCGCGACGAGGGCGCCGACGAACTGGTGTTCTACGACATCACCGCCAGCCCCGAGGGGCGCAGCGTGGATCGCGACTGGGTCGAGCGGGTGGCCAGCGTGATCGATATTCCGTTCTGCGTGGCGGGTGGCATCCGCAGCGTGGAGGAGGCACGTGCCGTGCTGCACGCCGGCGCCGACAAGATCTCGGTGAACTCGCCCGCACTGGAGCGCCCCGCGTTGATCAACGAACTTGCCGAGGCGTTCGGCGTGCAGTGCGTGGTGGTGGGCGTGGACAGCCTGCGCGATGCTGACGGCGAATGGCACGTGCGCCAGTATACCGGCGACCCTTCGCGCACGCAGGCCTTGTCACGGCGCACGCTGGACTGGGTGGTCGAGGTGCAGCAGCGCGGCGCCGGGGAGATCGTGCTCAACTGCATGGGCAGCGACGGTGTGCGCCAGGGCTACGACCTGGAGCAGCTGGGCGTGGTTCGGGCCTTGTGCCAGGTACCGCTGGTCGCCTCCGGCGGTGCGGGCGCACCGGAACACTTTCGTGACGCCTTCCTCGAGGCCGACGTGGACGGCGCGTTGGCAGCAAGCGTGTTCCACTCCGGCGCCATCGCGATTCCCGCGCTGAAACAGGCGCTGGCCGCGTGGGGCGTGGCGACGCGACTGTAGTGCATCGCGGACGGGACGACCGTTAACCCTCTACGCGTGGAAGCCGCCGTCTTCCCGCATCCAGCGAGATCCGAACATGACGACCACTTCCCTCGACCCCGCATTGATCGACTGGCCCAAGGGTGACGGCCTGGTTCCGGTGATCGTGCAGCACTGGCTTACCGGCGAAGTGCTGATGCTCGGCTACATGAATGCCGAAGCCCTGGCCAGGACGCAATCCAGCGGACAAGTCACCTTCTTCAGTCGCAGCAAGCAGCGTCTTTGGACCAAGGGCGAGAGCTCGGGCAATGTGTTGACGCTCAAATCGCTGCGCATCGACTGCGACGGCGACACGCTGCTCGCCCAGGCCGAACCCGCCGGTCCCACCTGCCATCGTGGCACCAGCAGCTGCTTCGGCGACGAGGTGAGTCCGCCTGCGGGGTTCCTCGCCGAACTCGATGCGCTGGTGGCGCAGCGCCACGCCGAGCGCCCGGAAGGCAGCTACACCACCGGCCTGTTCGAGGGCGGCATCCGGCGCATCGCGCAGAAGGTGGGCGAGGAGGGCGTCGAGACCGCGCTGGCTGCAGTCGTGCAGGATGACCAGGCCCTGCTGGGCGAATCTGCCGACCTGGTGTTCCACCTGCTGGTGGCCTTGCGGGCCAGGGGGCTCGGGCTCGCGGACGTGGCGTCCGTGCTGCGCGCGCGGCACGCCCGGCGTGTTGCGCACTGACGCCGTGAAAAATCGCGATCGTGTGACGTCATAACCTTAAGGACATGTGGTCGGCGTCGCGCGAGCGGATGCCTAGCGCGGCCTTAACGGCCACTGTGTTTGATTCTGCACAGGGCGAACGAAGCACGGGCACGGCGCCAGCGCATGCCGGCGATGGCCGGTAACGCGCGGTGCACCGCGGCCACAGTCGGCGCGTTTGTCGTGAAGACCGTTTTCACCTGGATGGTCCAGCATGGGACAGGCAGGGGGCGAACCGCCGTGGCGGCCCGCCCGATGCAGTACCCGCATTCCGAGGAGCGTGTTTATGGCTGATATCGCGGTAATCGGTGGCGGGGCAGCGGGTGCGGCAGCCTTTGGTGAGCTGCTGGCGTCGTACGAGGCGGGCACGGTGCACTGGATCGTGGGCCAGCAGGCGCCCGGGCGCGGTGTCGCCTACGCCACCAAGGACGATCGCCACCTGCTCAATGTGCGCGCGTCGGGCATGGGCGTGTTCGCTGAGCACGGCGAGGACTTCATCCAGCACGCCTCGCGCCAGCTCGGCCAGGTGAAGGGCACGGATTTCCTGCCGCGACGCATCTTCGGCGACTTCATTCAGGCGCAGGTGGGGGCTCGCATCGACGCGGCGCGCCGGCTGGGCCGCAGCTTCCGCATCTATCCGGAGAACGCGCATGAAGTGCTCGCGCGCGGTGAAGGTGGTTATGCGGTGCGGGTCGGCGAACAGCGCTGGTTGGATGTCGGCCACGTCGTGCTCGCGGTCGGTGCACTGGCGCAGCGTCCGCTGCGCACCGTATCGCACGCAGCGCTGGAAAGCGGCGCATATGAACTCGATCCGTGGCGACTCGACCGGCATGTGCATGCACCGCGCCGCGTGCTGGTGATCGGCACCGGCCTTACCGCCGTCGACACGCTGCTGTCGGCAGCCGAGCGCTGGCCGCACGCCGAGCTGGTGGCGGTGTCGCGCCATGGCTTGTGGCCGTTCACGCATTCGGCGTTGCCGTTGGCCACCTATGCGAGGCAGCAGGCGCTCAATGAGGCCTTGCTCGCCTGCGACGGCGTTGCGCCCATGCTCCGGCTGGTGCGCGCGGCCTTCGATGACGCCACCGAAACCGACTGGCGCAGCATCGTCGACGGCCTGCGACCGATGAACGCGTTGCTGTGGCAGCGGCTCAGCCACGCGCGGCGCCGGCAGTTCCTGCAGCATGCGCGCTGGGTGTGGGAGGCCTCGCGTCATCGCATGGCGCCGGCGTCAGGGCAGGCGATCCACCAGTTGGAAGAAGAGGGCAGGCTGCAGGTGCTGGCCGCCCGCGTGCTGGAAGTGGACGGCACGGCACCGCTGCAGGTCACCCTGCGGGAGCGCGCCACGCAACTGGTGAGCAAGCTGGAGGCCGACCTGGTGGTGCAGGCCACGGGCCTGGATACGGCCGTGGCCTACGGCGCCGATCCACTGCTTTCGCAGCTGCTGCGCGATGGCCTGGCGGTAGCCGATCCACTGCAGCTGGGCGTACTGGCGCAGGCCGACGGCCAGCTGGTGGGTGCCTCGGGCGCCCCGCAGCCGGGCCTGCATGCCATCGGTTCCCTGCTGCGGGGCAACCTCTGGGAGTGCACGGCCATGCCCGAGATACGCGCGACGGCACATCGCCTGGCACTGCAGTTGTCCGCCAGTCGGGCCACTTCGTACGAAGACGTCGGCGAGCTTCCCTGAGCGTATTCCAACGATTCCTGCGCTGATTTTGCGCATGGCCTGTACATGTGGTTATGCCATATTGCGATTTCGTCGCGGCATGCCGAATCGATAGTCTGGCCGTCCGTTCACCCGCAGGAGGCGCCATGAGGAAGCTTTTTCCAGTGCTGCTGGCCATGATGGGCGTGCTGCTCGCCAGCGTGGCCATGGGCAAGGACATCACCTTGCTCAACGTTTCCTACGATCCCACGCGCGAGCTCTATCGCCAGATCAACACGGCCTTCGTGGCGCAGTGGAAGGCGCAGCACGGCGATAGCGTCACCGTCCAGATGTCGCATGGTGGCTCGGGCAAGCAGGCGCGCTCGGTGGTGGATGGTCTGCCGGCCGACGTGGTGACGCTGGCGCTCGGTTACGACATCGATGCGCTTGCCGATCACGGCCTGGTGGCCAAGAACTGGCAGCAGCGGCTGCCCGACAATGCCACGCCGTATACCTCCACCATCGTGTTCCTGGTGCGCAAGGGCAACCCCAAGGGCATCAAGGACTGGGCCGACCTGGTGAAGCCGGGCGTGCAGGTGGTGACGCCCAATCCCAAGTCGTCCGGCGGCGCGCGTTGGAACTTCCTTGCAGCGTGGGGCTACGCCCTGAAGCAGCCGGCTGGCAACGATGACAAGGCCAAGGCCTTCGTGCGCGAGCTGTACAAGCACGTGCCCGTGCTCGACACCGGCGCGCGTGGTGCGACCAACACCTTCGTCCAGCGCGGCATCGGCGACGTGCTGATTGCCTGGGAGAACGAAGCTCTGCTGGCGCGGCAACAGCTGGGCAAGGACAAGTTCGAGATCGTGGTGCCGTCGATCACCATCCTTGCCGAGCCGCCGGTCGCCGTGGTGGATGCGAACGCGGACAAGCACGGCACACGCGCCGTCGCCGAGGCCTATGTGCAGTTCCTGTATTCACCGCAGGGCCAGGAGATCGCGGCGAAGAACTACTATCGCCCGCGCCTGGCCGACGTGGCCGCGCGCTACGCCAGCCAGTTCCCCACCACGCACACGTTCACCGTCGATGAGCTGTTCGGCGGCTGGCGCAAGGCGCAGGCCAGGTTCTTCAATGACGGCGGCGTGTTCGACCAGTTGGGTCCGGGAAGTTGACGCGCATGCGCCAGCGCGTGCTCCCGGGTTTTGGTCTCAGCCTCGGCTACGCGCTGGCCTATCTGGGACTGATCGTCCTGCTGCCCATGGCCGCATTGGCGTGGAAGGCCACCGGCATCGGCCTCGGCGGCATGCTGCACCTGCTCAGTGCGCCGCGCACGCTGGCGGCCCTGCGGTTGAGCGTCGGCGGTGCGCTGGTGGCGGCGCTGGTCAATGTGGTGATCGGCCTGCTGGTGGGCTGGGTGCTGGTGCGTTATCGCTTTCCCGGTCGCCGCCTGTTCGATGCCCTGGTCGATCTTCCCTTTGCGCTGCCCACGGCGGTGGCGGGCATTGCCTTGCCCACGCTGTACGCACCCAATGGCTGGCTGGGCCGTTGGCTGGAGCCGCTGGGCATCAAGGTGGCCTATACCCCCCTGGGCGTGCTCGTGGCGATGGTGTTTGTCGGTTTTCCGTTCGTGGTGCGCACGCTGCAGCCGGTGCTCGCTTCGCTGGAGCGCGATGTGGAGGAGGCTGCCCAGAGCCTGGGGGCGCGCCGATGGCAGACCTTCTTCCGCGTGATCCTGCCGATGCTGGCGCCGACCCTGCTGACGGGTTTTTCGCTGGCGTTGGCGCGAGCAGTGGGTGAATACGGTTCGGTGATCTTCATCGCCGGCAACATTCCGATGCACTCGGAGATCGCTCCGCTGTTGATCGTGCAGAAGCTCGAACAATTCGATTACGCCGGTGCCGCCGCGCTCGGCGTCGCTCTGTTGCTGCTGTCGTTCGCGTTGCTGATCGTGGTGGCGCTGCTGCAGCGCTGGAGCAGTCGTTGGGCGGAGGCGTCGCGATGAATCCGGCGGTGGGCCGACGCAAGCCGGGCCTGACGCGGCGGCTGGTGCGCCTGGCTCTGATCCTGCTGGCGCTGGTCTTCCTGCTGCTGTTCCTGGTGTTGCCGCTCGCCGCCGTGTTCGTCGAGGCGTTCCGGCAGGGCGTGGAGCCGTACCTGGAGTCGATCAGGCAGCCAGAGGCGCTGTCGGCGATACGCCTCACCTTGCTGGTGGCGGCGATTGCCGTGCCGCTGAACGTGGTGTTCGGGGTTGCCGCGGCGTGGGCCATGACGCGCTTCGAGTTTCGCGGCAAGGCCCTGTTGGGTGCCTTGATCGACCTGCCGTTTTCGGTGTCGCCGGTCATCTCGGGCCTGGTCTACGTGCTGCTGTTCGGTGCGCAGGGCTGGTTTGGCCCGTGGCTGGAGGCCCACGGCGTGAAGATTATCTTCGCAGTGCCGGGCCTGGTGCTGGCCACCGTGTTCATCACGCTGCCCTTCGTGGCGCGTGAGCTGATACCGCTGATGCAGTCACAAGGCAGCGAGGAAGAGCAGGCCGCACGCGTGCTTGGCGCCAGCGGCTGGCAGATGTTCTTCCGCGTCACGCTGCCCAACATCCGCTGGGCGCTGCTTTATGGCGTGCTGCTCTGCAATGCCCGGGCGATGGGGGAATTCGGCGCGGTCTCGGTCGTATCCGGGCACATCCGCGGGCTTACCACCACCATGCCGCTGGAAGTGGAGATGCGCTATAACGAATACGACTACGTCGGCGCGTTCGCCGTGGCCTCGCTGCTGGCCTTGCTGGCGCTGCTCACACTCGGCATCAAGACCCTGCTTGAGTGGCGCTATGGCGACGAACTGGCGGCACATGCGCCGGGCGGGCACTGAGGAAGCGGCATGACACTCGAGCTGGCCCATCTTCATCGTCGTTTCGCCGGATTCGGCGCGCTGGACGACGTGAGCCTGAGCATCGCACCCGGCGAATTCCTCGCGCTGCTGGGGCCGTCGGGCTCGGGCAAGACCACGCTGCTGCGCATCCTGGCGGGCCTCGACTATCCCGACAGTGGCTCCGTGCACAGGGACGGCGAGGATTTCCTCGCCACGCCGGCGCGTGAGCGCCGCATCGGCATGGTGTTCCAGCACTACGCGCTGTTTCGCCATCTCACCGTGGTGGAGAACATTGCCTTCGGACTGCGCGTGCGTCCCTGGCGCACGCGTCCTTCCCGCGCCAAGATCCACGAGCAGGTCGATCGATTGCTCGCGCGCGTGCAGTTGGAGGGGCTGGGCGGGCGCTATCCCGCCCAGTTGTCGGGCGGCCAGCGCCAGCGTGTGGCATTGGCACGCGCGCTGGCCGTCGAGCCGGACATGCTGCTGCTGGACGAGCCCTTCGGCGCGCTCGATGCGCAGGTGCGCGTCACCTTGCGGCGTTGGTTGCGCGAGTTGCACGAGGAACTGCAGCTCACCACGGTATTCGTCACCCACGACCAGGAAGAAGCGCTGGAGCTGGCCGACCGCGTCGCCGTGATGAACCAGGGCCGCATCGAGCAGGTCGGCCCGCCCGAGCAGATCTACCAGCAGCCGGCGACGCCGTTCGTGTGCGAATTCATCGGCAAGGTCAATCGCGTCGAGCTGCGTCGAACAGGCGTTGGCCTGGCCGCGGGTGGCTGGATGCCTGAAGGCGATGAGCCTTGGCAAGGGCGATACGCGAAGGCCACCGCTTACATCCGGCCCGAGCAGCTCAGCCTGGTGGTGCCTCCAACGTTGCCTGCGTGGGAGGCGCGCCTGCGCCACGTCTACCTGGCCGGCAGCGTGGCCCATCTGGATCTCTACGTGCCCTCACTCGACCAGACCCTGGAGGCCGATGTGGCCAGTGAGGATCTCTCGCGCCTCGGGCTGCAGGCCGGTCGGGAGTTGCGGATCGCACCGCGCAGTGCGGTGCTGTTTCCGCACGACGGCAGCGGAGCGACGGTCGACCGCGAGCGCTGGATCTGGCTCGAACCCGATCGCGTGCACGCCTGAAGCGCGCGCGGTGTCAGCGCGGCGTGATGGAGTGGGGCGCGTTGGCGGTCGAGGTCGCCGCCTTGAAGGGCACGGGGGCACCCTGGCTGATGTGCTGGCGCCATAACGCCAGTTGCGCGGCGATGCCGGCACCGACGTCCATCTGGGGCTCGGACGGAGTGAGCTTGTCCTTCTGCTCCCACTGAGCGATTTCCCCGGCAGCCTGGCGGTAGGCCTCGATGAAATCCGGCGTGCGGCTCAGTGCGTTGACCAGCCACGCGTGGCCGAAGTAGGTGACGTCCGAATCGGCGCCGCAGCCGAACGAGCTGCGGTCGGCACGCGCGGCGGTGATCACCAGGGTGCCAGGACCGCGCACTTCCGGCACGAAGCCGCCCGAATAGCAGGCATTGACCACCAAGACCTTCCACTTGAACGGGCGCTTGTCGAGGATGTCAGCAAGGTCGGACGCGCCGATCTGGTCCAGTGGCAGCGGGTCCATGTCCACCAGCAGGTTGTGGTCCTCGTCGCCGTGCGTGGTGAGATACAAGAGCAGGATGTCCTCGTCGGGCTTCATCACGCCGGCCAGGCCGTCGAGTGCATCTTCGAGGTTGCTCCAGGTCGCCAGCGGGTGTTGCTCCAGCGTCGCCGGGTTGTTCTCCAGCACCATCACGTGGGTGCCGGCGCCGAACCGCGCGGGAAACATCTTGGCTGCGTACTCGGCTTCGTTGCGGAACACATCCTCGCCGCCGTCGGCAGCAAAGGCCAGCACGTAGAGATTCGGTCGCCCGGCCACGCGCGGGCCAAGCTCGGACACGGCCTTGTGGACCATGCCGCGCTGCGCGTAGATCACCTGTTCGGGCGACGGCGCCTGGTCAGGCCAGTTGTCCGAGGCGGTGCTGTCCTCGTCGTTGCCGCTGGTACTGCTCGGCGCGGGCGCCGACGCGGTGGCTGCCACGTGGCTGCCCGTCGCCTCTGGCTGGCTGGCGGGCGGCGCGTGGTGCGCCAGGCCCAGCATGAGCAGCACACCTGCTGCAAAGGCGAGCAAGGCGGTCAGGGCAGTACGCATGGCGAGGTCTCGGGAGACTCAGAGGACGATGGCGTCGAAGTCGCGGTAGGCGGGATGCCGCGGGGCATCCGGCAGCGTGAGCGGCTCGCGCAGCAGCCAACCGGTGCGCAGGCCCGCGCTACGCGCGGCATCGAGTTCCTCCACGATGTCGGAGAGGAACAGGATATGCGCCGGCTGCTCGCCGATCGCCTCGGCGATCTTTTCGTAAGAAGCGCGCTCGCGCTTGGGGCCGGTCTCGGTATCGAAGTAACCGGAGAACAGCGGCGTCAGGTCGCCTGCCTCGCTGTAGCGGAAGAACAGGATCTGCGCCGGCACCGATCCGGATGAATAGACGTATAGATGCAACCCGTCGGCGCGCCAGGCGTGGAGCCGGGCGGACACCTCGGGATAGAGGTGGGCCTGGTAGTCCCCGGCCTCGTAGCCTTCCTTCCAGATCATGCCCTGCAGCGCCTTCAGCGCGGTGGACTTGCGGTCCTCGTCGATCCAGCGCTGCAGCAGGTCGATGATCTGCTGGCGTGGCGCTTCGACGATGCCCGCCTCCTTGGCGGCCTCATGCAGCCAGTGCTGCACCTCGGGCGTGTCGCCATGGGTTTCGACAAACGCGGGCAGGCGCTTGCGCGCATACGGAAACAGCACGTCCTTGACGAAGCTGATCGAGCTGGTGGTGCCTTCGATGTCGGTGACGATGGCGCGGATGACGGTCATGCGGTAAAGCCAGGGTACGGGGACGCCAAGCTTAACCGGGACAGGGCTTTAGGGGCGAGCGCCAGGGGGCATGGGCATGACGCCGCGCACCTTTTCGCCGGCCTGTAGGAGCGCATCCTGTGCGCGACCAAGGTGGGTGCCCGTCCAACAAAAAGCCCGCCGGATGGGCGGGCTTTGCTGCGATGCCAAGACGGGGCTCCGATGGTCGCGCGCAGGGTGCGCCCGTGCGGCTGGATCAGGCTGCCACGGTCGAGGTGTGCGGCACCATGCGCGGGAAGCGCTCGGCGATGGCCTCGCCGGTGAAGTTGGCCACCCAACCGTCCTTGTTGGTGAACAGGCGGATCGCCACGAAGTAGGGCGCCTCGCTCATGTCGAACCAATGGCGGGTGCCGTCGGGCACGCCGATGAGGTCACCCTGTTCGCACAGCACGTCGTAGACCTTGTCGCCCAGGTGCAGGGTGAACTGGCCGGCACCGGCCACGAAGAAGCGCACCTCGTCCTCGCTGTGGGTGTGTTCGCTGAGGAACTTCTGGCGCAGCGCGGCGCGATCCGGGTGGTCCGGCTTGAGGCTGATGACGTCGACCGACTGGTAGCCTTCTTCGGCCATCAGGCGATCGATGTCGGCGCGATAGGCCGCGATCACTTCGTCCTGGCTGGCGCCCGGGGCGATCGGCTGGCTGGCCTCCCACTGCTCGAACCGCACGCCGACCTTGGCCAGCTCGCTGGCGATATCAGCGTGGTCCTCATGTACCGATAGCGGCGACTGTGGCTGGGTTTCGTTGAAGATGCGCAGGCGGCTCATGCGGACAACCTCCGTAGATCGAGTTCGCAGCCGAGCAGGAATTCCAGCGCCTCCAGGTGGCGGCGTGTCTCGGCCATGTCGCGGCCCCAGGTGTAGATCCCGTGGCCGTTGATGAGATAGGCGTGCAGCGGCTTTCCGGCCTCGAGCCAGGCATCGACCTGGGCCACCAGTTCGGGCATGTGCTGCGTGTTGGGAAACACCGGGATCGACAGTTCGGCATCGTGCGTGGTCTGGCCGGCGATGGCCTTCTGCAGCTCCCAGCCCTCCAGCTTCACTACACCTTCGCGTGCGAACAGGCGCGAGGCCACGCTCTGCGTGCGCGAGTGCGTATGCAGCACCACGTTCATTTCCGGGTAGCGCTGGTAGATCTGCGTGTGCAGCTCGGTTTCCGCGCTCGGGCGCGCCGTCGTGCCGACTGCCTTGCCCTGCATGTCGATCAGCATGATGTCATCGCGCCCCAGCTTGCCCTTGTCGCGGCCGGAGATGGTGATGGCGGCATGCTCGCCATCGATGCGCATCGAGAAGTTGCTGCTGGTCGCGGGCGTCCAGCCGGCCAGTGCCAGTTCGCGCGCCGCGTCGGCGATCGCGTCGGCGCGCTGGGCGAAAAGCTCGGGCGGAATCGTGGCGGGAAGAACCTGGCTCATGAGGTATGGACGTCCAAATGGAGGGGCACTATATCACGCGTGCCACAGAGGGTCTCCGAAAATGCGATCCATTCTCACGACTTATCGCCGCGGCGAGTAGCATTCGGGGTAGTGACCACCACGGGCGTGGTGGGTATGGAAACGCAAGGGACGGAGGTTTCACCCAATGTCGCACGAGAAAGATATCGAATCGCGTCGTCGTTTTCTCAAGGCCGCGGCCGGCACGGCTGCCGCGGCACTGGTGGTCGGCGGGTTGTCTCGCCGGGCGCGCGCCGCCGACCTGCCGCACCTGGC
Organism: Dyella sp. C9; assembly: GCF_003332825.1. Lineage (GTDB taxonomy): Bacteria > Pseudomonadota > Gammaproteobacteria > Xanthomonadales > Rhodanobacteraceae > Dyella. The sequence goes on from NZ_QIRF01000001.1 coordinate 393,763, forward strand.
GGAGTCCGATCCCACCGCCAAGGCGCTGGGCTACGTCGAGGATGCGAGCAAGACGACCGATTCGAAGCACAAGGCTGGCGATGCCTGCGCGAACTGCCAGTTCTACTCGGGCGGCCCCACGGGTTTTGGCCCGTGCCAGCTGTTCCCGGGCAAGGCCGTCAGCGCGAAGGGCTGGTGCGTCTCGCACGCCAAGAAAGCCTGAGGCACGTTCGTTAACCACGCAAAGGCCGGCCTTGTGCCGGCCTTTGTTTTTCCCGTGATCCCATCAGGTTATCGCGCAGCATGGACTCGCGGTGCATGCCACGCCCATTCGCATGCGCAATCTCATCGGCGAGGCGCAGCAACGTGAACGCGGTGGACGGATGAGGTGCGCATCGATGCGCTCACCGAGGTCATAACGAACGTTGCGTGCGAAGACTCGAGCCGAAGAACTCGGCGAGTAGAAGATGCTGCCCAGACGCGTCAGGCCGAGGAGCTGACCCGCCTGACGCGCCGGGCGGCAATCCGGGGCCCACTGCCAAGTGATCAACCCACGGAGCACAGATGATACTCCCGGTGGGCTGTTTTGGGGCTGGGCGGCGCCAAAATTTTATCGAAAAAGTCTCGTTAAAATCATAAAAAACAATGACTTGCCGAGAAATTCGAGACTGGCCATCACGAATGATCCGGCGTGGCGGACCATTCATCCTGCCGGGAGGGGGATGCCCTTCCCGGCAGATTCGGCGTGATTCCGGCCATTTGGGCGACGATGCCCGAAATTACTGCTTGATAGCCTTGTGCAGGCGACTGTGGCGAATTCCATAGCCGAAATAGATCGCCAGGCCAACCGCGGTCCAGACGCCCATCAGCAGCCAGTTGAACCAGGACATCGCGCCCAGCAGGGCCAGGCAGCTGAGCACGCCGGCGGGGCAGATCACCCACACCCACGGCACGCGGAAACCGCGATGCAGTTGGGGCGCTGTGTAACGCAGGATCAGCACGCCCGCGCACACCGCCACGAAGGCGATCAGCGTGCCCATGGAGGTCAGGTCGGCCAGCAGGTCGAGCGGGAACACTGCCGCAAGCGCCGCGATGCCGATGCCGGTGATCACCGTGTTGATGTGCGGCGTGCGGTAACGCGGATGGATGCGGTTGAACACGGGCGGCAGCAGGCCGTCACGCGACATGATCATGAAGATGCGCGGCTGCGCGATGATCATCACCAGGATCACCGAGGACAGGCCGATCAGCGCACCGATCTCCACCACCCAGCGCAGCCATTCCAGCTGCGGGTGGTTCTTGATGGCGGTGACCACCGGTTCCGGCGTACCCAACTGCGTATAGGAGATCAGGCCGGTCAGTACCGCGGCCATCGCCAGGTACAGCACGGTGCAGATCACCAGCGACACCAGCGTGCCGAAGGGCAGGTCGCGCTGGGGGTTCTTGCACTCCTGCGCTGCGGTCGAGGTGGCCTCGAAGCCGATGTAGGCAAAGAACACCATTGCCGCGCCGCGCATGATGCCCGACCAGCCGTATTTGCCCGGGCCCTCGTTGGCGGGGATGAACGGGTGCCAGTTGACCGGGTCGATGTAGCGATAGCCGGCGACCACCACGATGATGATCAGGCCGACCTTGAGCGCCACCATCAGCACGTTCAGGCCGGACGACTCACGGATGCCGACGTAGCAGAGCCAGGTGAGCGCCAGCACGATCGCCACCGCGGGCAGGTTCATGATGTGGCCGGTGGTCACCAGGTGGCCATCGGTGAAGGCGAGCGGGGCTTCGGTCAGTGCCTGCGGCAGGTGGATGCCGATGTTGTCGAGCAGGCTGGTGAAGTAGCCGGTCCAACTGGCAGCCACGGCGGACGCCGATATGCCGTACTCCAGCACCATGTTCCAGCCGATGAACCACGCCACCAGTTCACCCAGCGTGGCATAGGCATAGGAGTAGGAGCTGCCCGAGATCGGGATCAGCGTGGCGAACTCGGCGTAGCACAGGGCGGTGAAGCCGCTGCAGATCGCCGCCAGGACGAAGGAGATGAGCACCGCAGGCCCCGCGTGCTCGGCGGCCGCCTGGCCGGTGACCACGAAGATGCCGGTGCCGATGACGGCGCCGATGCCCAGGGCGGTGATGCCCCAGGGACCGAGCGTGCGGCGCAGGGTAGGGCCGTGCGAGGGGTCGTCGGCGTCGGAGAAGTCGGTCTTGCGTGCGAATAGCTGTTTGAGCATGCGTCGGCCTGGTGCTGCGGAAGGCGCGGGAATCAAAACGAGAGGGCCGGCGCTGGGCCGGCCCTCCGTGTCAGGTCAGGAGTTTTGCTTGCGGAGCTTGCTATGGGAATACCCGTAGAAGCCATAGATGAGCATGCCGAAGGTGGTCCAGCCCAGCATCAGCGGCCAGTTGGCGCGGAAGGACTGCCAGAACAGGTACAGGCAGATCGCCGAGCCCAGGATGCTCACCACCCAGATGCCGGGCACGCGGAACGAGCGCGGCAGCTCCGGACGGGTGTAGCGCAGGATCAGCACGCCGATGCACACCGTGGTGAATGCCAGCAGGGTGCCCATCGAGACCAGCTCACCGAGGATGCTCACCGGGAACAGGCCGGCGATCACCAGCGCAGCGACGCCGGCGATCACGGTGGCCACGTGCGGCGTGCGATGCGACGGGTGCACGCGCGACATGGTCTTGGGCAGCAGGCCGTCCTTCGCCATGCTGAAGAAGATGCGCGAGGTGCCCAGCAGCATCACCAGGATCACCGAGGACAGGCCGGCCAGCGCACCGAACGAGACGATGGCCTTCAGCCAGGTCAGCTGCGGGTACAGGCTGAGCGCGGTGGCCACCGGCTCCGGCGTGCCCAGCATGTGGTACGGGGCGATGCCGGTGAGGGTCAGCGCCATGGCGATGTACAGCACGGTGCAGATGAATAGCGAACCGAGGATGCCGATGGGCATGTCGCGCTGCGGGTTCTTGGCCTCGCCGGCGGCGGTGGATACCGCGTCGAAGCCCACATAGGAGAAGAACACCAGCACCGCGGCGCGGAAGATGCCGCTGGTGCCGAAGCGGCCCGGGCCTTCTTCCGGCGGGATGAACGGGTGCCAGTTGGCCGGGTCGATGAAGCGGAATGCGAAGATCAGGAACAGGCCGATCACCACCACCTTGATCGTCACGATCAACGAGTTGACGAAGGTGGACTGAGTGATGCCGCGGTAGCAGAGCAGGGTGAGCGCACTGACGATAAGCACGGCGGGCAGGTTGATCAGTGCGCCGGTGCCGACGATCTGGTGCGTATCGGTGAACTTGAGTGGCGCGCTGGACAGGTAGTCCGGCAATGCCAGGGACAGCCCGGTCCAGTGGCCCAGGATCGATAGGCACTCGTTGAAGTAACCCGACCAGCCCGCTGCCACCGTGGCCACCGCAAACAGGTATTCGAGTACCAGGTTCCAGCCGATGAACCAGGCGACGATCTCGCCCAGCGTGGCATAGGAATAGGCGTAGGCGCTGCCCGAGACCGGGATCATCGCGGCGAACTCGGCGTAGCAGAGGCCGGCGAAGGCACAGGCGATGCCGGCGACGATGAAGCTGATGACGAGTGCAGGGCCGGCGTGTTCGGCGGCGGCCTGGCCGGTGATCACGAAGATACCGGCGCCGATGACTGCGCCGATGCCCAGCATCACCAAGTGACGTGCGGTCAGCACGCGCTTGAGACTGGCTTCGCCTTGCAGGCTGTCATGGGGCAACTCGCCCGCATCGACGTGAGGCGACGCCTGGATCGGATGCGTCGCAAACAGGTTTTTCAGCATGTCTCTCCCCTACCGCCTGTTCTGGTTTCTTCGTTTTTTGAATGCATGGCACCGTGACTTTCGCCACGGTCAAATGCGTCGCTACCCCTGCGACGACAGGCCACCATAGCCCAGCGGGGCGCGGCGGTACAAGTTGCATTGCGGCTAAACAGCGCCCGCCCGCCGGTACGCCGAGACGGCGCCGGTCGGCTCTGAAATAATGTGTGGATACCGCGTGCCGACCCGCGGTTTTCTCCTTCAGGAAGGAATCCGCGATGAGCGCCTTGCTTGCCCAGTTTCAGCACTACGCCGAGCAATGGCCGGAGGAAGGCGACGCCGCGCACTTCGTGGCGCTGCTCGGGGAGGGCGAGAGGGTGTTCCATCGCTCGGCGCTGGAAGGCCACTTCACGGGTTCGGCCTGGCTGGTGAGCGCGGATGGCGAGCGTGTGCTGTTGACCCATCATCGCAAGCTCGATCGCTGGCTGCAGCTGGGCGGTCACGCCGATGGCGATACCGACCTGGCCCGCGTCGCGCTGCGCGAGGCCGAAGAGGAGTCGGGCTTGTCCGGCCTGCATGTGGAGGAGGTGCCGTTCGACCTGGATCGCCATCGCATACCGGCGCGCGCCGCCGAGCCGGAGCATTGGCACTATGACGTGCGCTATGCGGTTCGTGCCGGTGGCAGTGAGCAGTTCGTGGTCAGCGAAGAGTCCCACGCCCTGGCCTGGCGCTCCATCCGCGAGATCGCCAGGGATGCCGGCAGCGACGAATCGTTGCGGCGCATGGCCGCCAAGTGGTTGCGGCGCGGTTGAATCGAAGCGCTGGCCTGCAGGAGCGCACCCTGTGCGCGATGGCCTGGCCTCGCGATTCGCGTTGAGGCATCAGGTCGATGGGGCGAGGGCATGTCGATGGCCCCGGCTTCGTCGCTTGTCGCGCACAGGGTGCGCTCCTTCAGGGGCGACTGGGGCGGCTGCATTCCACGCAGGTGCGCGCTTCAGTCCACCATGGATTGTGCAGCCTGCAGGGTCGGGTCAGGCGTATCTCGCGGGTGCCGGATTGAGGTGGCCGCATTCCACGCAGGTGCGCGCATCGATCGAGCGGTAGAAGCGCTCGAACACCGGCGGGAAGTCGTGCTCGATGCTGTCGAGGGTGAAGTACTCCTCGTAAAGCTTGTGGTTGCAGCGCTCGCAGTACCACAGCAGGCCGTCCTTCTCGCCGGCGAGGCGGCGGCGCTCGATCACCAGGCCGATGGAGTCGGGCAGGCGTTGCGGCGAATGCGGTACGCAGGGCGGAAGGTAGAACAGTTCACCGGCGCGGATCGGTATGTCGCGTGGCCTGCCGGCGTCCTGCACCTTCAGCACCATTTCGCCTTCGAGTTGATAGAAAAACTCGGGGCCTTCGTCGTAGTGGTAATCGGTGCGGGCATTGGGGCCGCCGACGATCATGATGATGAAGTCGCCATCGACGATGCATTTGTTGCCGACGGGTGGCTTAAGCAGGTGACGGTGTTCGTCGATCCAGCGCTTCAGGTCGATCGGTGGCAGCAGGGACATGGTGCGTTCCGGCGAGGCAATGCCTTCAAGATAGCGTCGTGGGTGGTGCAGGGGGAAGCCTGGTCAGTCGGTCCAGCGGCCAGTGTCCACGATGGCCTGCAGGCGCGTTCGCTGGGCGGACACGTCCAGGTCCTCGGCGCGGATCCAGGCCTCGTTGTAATACGTGTCGCGGTAGCGCTCGCCATCGTCGCAGATCAGGGTTACCACCGGCCCGCGTTCCCCGCTGGCGCTCAATTCGGCCATCAATTGCAGCGCGCCGACCAGGTTGGTGCCCGTGGAGCCGCCACAGCGCCGGCCCAGCAAGCCCTCCAATAGTTGGAGGGCTGCGATGGAGGCCGCATCGGGGACCTGCAGCATGCGGTCGATCACCCCTGGCATGAATGAAGGTTCCACCCGCGGTCGGCCGATGCCTTCGATGCGCGAGCCCCGCGTGAGCTGCCGCCGCGCGTCACCGTGGCGGTAGTAGTCGTAGAACACCGAATACTCCGGATCGACCACGGCCAGGCGAGCCAGGCCATGCTGGCCGCAGCGGTAGCGGATGTAGCGGCCGATGGTGGCCGAGGTGCCCCCGGTGCCGGCCGGCACCACGATCCAGCGTGGCTCCGGGTCGGGCTCGCGCTGCATTTGGCGGAAAATGGACTCGGCGATGTTGTTGTTGCCACGCCAGTCGGTGGCGCGTTCGGCGTAGGTGAACTGGTCCATGTAATGGCCACCCAGTTCGCTGGCCAGGCGTTGTGCGGCGCCATAGACATCGGTGTCGTCGATGAAGTGGCAGTGCCCGCCGAAGAACTCGATCTGGGCGACCTTGTCGCGTGAGGTGCTGCGCGGCATTACCGCGAAGAACGGCAGGTCGAGCAGGCGGGCGAAATAGGCCTCGGAAATCGCGGTGCTGCCACTGGATGCCTCGACCACCGGGCGCGCCTCGTCCAGCCAGCCGTTGCAGATGGCGTAGAGGAACAGCGAGCGCGCCAGCCGGTGTTTGAGGCTGCCGGTGGGATGGACGGATTCGTCCTTGAGATAGAGCGGGATGCCGGGAAAGGCGGGCAGGTCCAGCCGGATCAGGTGGGTATCGGCCGAGCGGTGTGCTTCGGCCTCGAGGGTTTGAACAGCGCGGCGAGTCCAGGCGGCATGCATCCGGCAAGTCTAGCCGCCGGGTGTGAGTGGGGCGTTGACGTGCGTCAGTGCCGTCTTTTCTTCCTCTCCCCTCGGGGAGAGGATCGAGGTGAGGGGGTACTCGCGGCAGACTTACAAAGAAACGGGCTCGAACGAGCCTTCTCGCAAGAATGGCCCCTCACCCCAGCCCTCTCCCCGTGGGGGAGAGGGAGGAGACGCCGGCTCAGGCCTCCAGCGTCGCCAGGTCGCCCTTTTCTTCCAGCCATGCCTTGCGGTCGCTGGCGCGCTTCTTGGCCAGCAGCATGTCCATCAGCTTGGCCGTGCCGTCGTCACCTTCCACGGTGAGCTGCACCAGGCGGCGGGTGTCCGGGTGGATGGTCGATTCGCGCAACTGCGCGGGGTTCATCTCGCCCAGGCCCTTGAAGCGGGTGGTGCTGACCTGGCCCTTCATCTTTTCGCGCTCGATGCGCTGGAGCAGGGCGGTCTTCTCGTTCTCGTCCAGGCAATAGAACACCTGCTTGCCCACGTCCACGCGGAACAGCGGGGGCATCGCCACGAACACATGGCCGTCGCGCACCAGGGCCGGGAAGTGCTTGAGGAACAGCGCGCTCAGCAGGGTGGCGATGTGCAGGCCGTCGGAGTCGGCGTCGGCGAGGATGATCACCTTGCCGTAGCGCAGGCCCGAGAGATCGTCCTTGCCCGGATCGCAGCCGATCGCCACGGCGAGGTTGTGCACTTCTTCGGAAGCGAGCACCGAGCCCGATTCCACTTCCCAGGTGTTGAGGATCTTGCCGCGCAGCGGAAGGATCGCCTGGAATTCCTTGTCGCGCGCCTGCTTGGCGCTGCCGCCGGCCGAGTCGCCTTCCACCAGGAACAGCTCGGTGCGGGAAAGGTCGGTGGCAGTGCAGTCGGCCAGCTTGCCGGGCAGGGCGGGGCCCTGGGTGATCTTCTTGCGCACCACCTGCTTGGCTGCCTTCAGGCGCGCGCTGGCGCGTTCGATGGCGAGCTGGGCGATGCGCTCGCCGAGGTCCACGTGCTGGTTGAGCCACAGGCTGAAGGCATCGTGGATGACGCCTTCGACCATGCCGGCGGCGTTGCGCGAGGACAGGCGTTCCTTGGTCTGGCCGGCGAACTGCGGATCCTGCAGCTTGGCCGACAGCACGAAGGCCAGGCGCTCCCACACGTCTTCCGGCGCCAGCTTGACGCCGCGTGGCAGCAGGTTGCGGATGTCGCAGAACTCGCGGATGGCATTGGTGAGGCCCGAGCGCAGGCCGTTCACGTGGGTGCCGCCCTGTGCGGTAGGAATCAGGTTGACGTAGCTCTCCTGCACCAGCTCGCCTTCCGGCACCCAGGCCAGGGCCACGTCGAGGCCGTCGGCCTCGCGCTGCACGTGGTGCACGAACAGTTCGGCCGGGATCGCCTCGGCGCCGGACAGCTCGTCGCGCAGGTAATCGCGCAGGCCGTCCTCGTAGTACCACTCGTTGACGTCGCCAGTGGCCTCGTCGACCAGCTTCACGCTCAAGCCCGCGCACAGCACGGCCTTGGCGCGCAGCAGGTGGCGCAGCTTGCCCAGCGAGATCTTCGGCGAATCGAAGTACTTGGGGTCGGCCCAGAAGCGCACCGTGGTGCCGGTCTTCTTCTTGGGCACCGTGCCGATCACTTCGAGTTCGCTGGCGCGGTCGCCGTTCTCGAAGGCCATGCGGTATTCGTTGCCGTCGCGGCGGATGGTCACTTCCACGCGATTGGACAGCGCGTTGACCACCGACACGCCCACGCCGTGCAGGCCGCCGGAGAAGTTGTAGTTCTTGCCGGAGAACTTGCCGCCCGCATGCAGGCGGGTGAGGATCAGCTCGACGCCGGGGACGCCTTCTTCCGGATGGATGTCCACCGGCATGCCGCGCCCGTCGTCGGTGACTTCCACCGAGCCGTCGGTATGCACGATCACTTCGATGGACTTGGCGTGGCCGGCCAGGGCCTCGTCCACCGAGTTGTCGATCACTTCCTGCGCCAGGTGGTTCGGGCGGGAGGTGTCCGTATACATGCCGGGGCGGCGCTTGACCGGGTCAAGGCCGGAGAGGACTTCAATGTCGGCGGCGTTGTAGCGACTGCTCATGCGGAGGGACCAACTTGGGTTAAGCGCGGGAGGATGGGTTGCCCGGGCGGGCAGGTCAAGCGTTCCCGGGCTGCTGAACTATCTATATGTGTAGGAGCGCACCCTGGGCGCGACCGCCCGCCGGAATGGGCGCGCCATGGCGGGCCGCCGGGTGCAGGGATGGCCTCAGGCCAGGGGGGCGCAATGGCGCTCCAGCCAGGCCAAGTCCGCGTCCTCGAGCAAGGGTGCCAGGGCCGCCCGCACGGTGGCGTGATAGTCGTCCAGCCAGGCGCGTTCCTCCGGGTTGAGCAGGCTGGGCTCCAGCGCACGGCGGTCGAACGGGCACAGGGTAAGGGTCTCGAAGGCGTAGAACTCGCCGAACTCGGTCTGGTCGGCCTCGATCACCACCGCCAGGTTTTCGTGGCGGATGCCGTGGCGGCCCGGCTTGTACAGGCCGGGCTCGATCGAACTGATCATGCCCGGCTCCAGCGGCACCAGGGTGGCGCCGGAAACCGGCGGCCGGATGCCCTGTGGGCCTTCGTGCACGTTGAGGAAGTAGCCCACGCCATGGCCGGTGCCGTGGCCGAAGTCCATGCCGCTGGCCCACAGCGGCGCGCGCGCCAGCGCGTCGAGCTGCGGCCCGCTGGCGCCCTTGGGGAAGCGGGCGCGGCTGAGGCCGATCATGCCCTTCATCACCAGGGTGGCGTCCCGGCGCTGCTCGGCAGTGGTCTCGCCCAACGCCAGCACGCGGGTGATGTCGGTGGTGCCGCCCAGGTACTGGCCACCCGAATCGACCAGCAGCAGGCCCTCGGCCTTCAGCGCGCTGTGCGCCTCGGACGTGGCACGGTAGTGCGGCAGCGCGCCGTTGGCCATGTAGCCGGCAATGGTGGAGAAACTCTCGCCAACGAAATCGGGCTGCGCGGAGCGCTCTTCCAGCAGCAGGCTGTCCACGTCCAGCTCGGTCTGGCGCATGCCGGCGGTGACACGTTCCTCCAGTCGGCGGAACGCGCGAACCAGGGCCGCGCCGTCACGGCGCATCGTCTCGCGGATGTGGTCCAGCTCGGCCTCGCTCTTGCGCGCCTTGGACAGGGTGGAGGGGTTGGCCGTCTCGACCAGGTCCACCTCGGGCGGGATGGCCGCAGCCACCGACACCACCACGCGGGCGGGGTCGAGCAGCAGGCGATCGTGCTGGCCCAGTGCGGCCAGCGCGCCGGCAATGGCCGCATAGTCGGCCACGCGAACCTCGTCGGCGGCGAGTGTGGCGACCAGTGCCTCGTCGAGCTTGCCGCGACCCACGAACAGCGTCGCGGGGCCCTCAGCCTGCACCAGAAGGTGGGCGAGGAACACCGGGTTGCACTCCACATCGCTGCCGCGCAGGTTGGTGAGCCAGGCGATGTCGTCCAGGCTGGACACCAGGTGGTGAGTGGCGCCGAGCTTGCGCATGGCCGTGCGCAGGCGGCCGAGCTTGTCGCTGCGCGGCTGCACGGCGTAGCGCAGGGCGTGTTCGAACACCGGCGCTGCGGGCAGGGCGGGGCGATCGGGCCAGATCATGCCGGGCAGGTCGAGATCCGTGCGCACCGCCGCGCCGGACTCGCCAAGGCGGCGTGCCAGTGCGCGTGCCGTGCCCAGCGCAACGCTGTCTCCGGCCACGGCCAGTGTCTGACCTGCCTGCAGGTGCTCGCGCAGCCATTCGATATGTTCGGGAGCATGCGCCACGCGCTGCTTCATCAGCGCGATGCCGGTGCCGGCCAGCTGCTGGGTCGCCTGGTCGAAGTAACGGCCGTCCGTCCACACGCCGGCGTGGTGCATGGTGACCACCAGCGTACCCGCCGAACCGGTGAAGCCCGACAGCCATGCGCGCGCCTGCCAGTGTCCGGGCAGGTACTCGGACAGGTGCGGGTCGGCGCTGGGGATCATGCAGGCGGCAACGTCATGCTGCTGCATGGCTTGTCGCAGGGCGATGAGCTTGGAGGATGCAGTGTGGTTCATCGACGCATGGTAACAGGGCGCCGGATGAGCTCACTTTCTGCTCGGATTCGACTAAAGGCGGCCAAAAAATCGGGTGCTGGCTCTTGCATTTCCATGTCAAGTCGCCGCAGTCGCCTGCGCAAGAATTTTCAACTGCGGCATTGTGTCTCAAAGTTGTTCAAACCTGCGCGCAACGTCGCTACCATGCCGCGTCCCCACGCAGGTCTCAGGTTGTCTGTGAATATGCATGCCCTTCTTTCGCGCTTGCGCTACGCAGGCGTAGGCGCCGCTGTGCTGCTCAGTGGTTGCAACATGGAAGTCCTCACCCCCAAGGGTGACATCGGCTCCCATGAGAAGTCCCTCATCCTGATCGCGCTGGGCCTGATGGCCATCGTGGCGATCCCGGTCATTGCGATGACGCTGTGGTTCGCCTGGCGCTACCGTTCGTCCAACAAGCAGGCCACCTACGCGCCGAACTGGTCGCACTCGACCAAGATCGAGGTGGTGGTGTGGACCATCCCGGCCATCATCATCGTGATCCTGGCCGTCATCACCTGGACCAGTTCGCATGCGCTGGATCCGTACAAGCCGCTGGAGTCCGAGGCCAAGCCGGTGACGGTGCAGGTCGTCTCGATGGACTGGAAGTGGCTGTTCGTCTATCCGGAGTACGGGGTGGCCTCGGTCAATGAGCTGGTGATGCCGGTCGACCGCCCGGTGAATTTCCAGATCACCTCCGACTCGGTGATGAACGCCTTCTTCATTCCGCAGCTGGGCAGCCAGATCTACGCCATGGCCGGCATGGAGACCAAGCTGCACCTGATCGCGCGCGAGCAGGGCACCTATGCGGGCCTGTCGTCGAACTTCAGCGGCGAAGGCTTCTCGGACATGCACTTCAAGGCCATCGCCACCTCCGAGGACGGCTTCAAGGATTGGATCGCCAAGGCCAAGGCCACCCAGGCGACGCTCGACGACGACAGCTACAAGGCGCTGGCGCAGCCCAGCGAGAAGGTGCCGGTTGCCTACTACGGCAACGTGGCGCCGAACCTGTTCGTCGGCGTGATCAACAAGCACATGGGCGAGATGTCGCATGACTCCATGCACGGCGAGATGCCGATGGACATGCCGCACGACGCGCCGCAGGACAGCATGCAGGGCATGCAGATGGACATGCACCACAACGAAGGCGGGGACGCGGTGTCCTCGAACATCACCCCGGCCAAGGCAGAGAAGTAAGCCATGTTTGGAAAGCTCACCCTTGACGCGATTCCCTATCACGAGCCGATCGTGATGGTGACGCTCGCCGCCGTCCTGCTGGGCGGCCTGGCGACGCTCGCTGCTCTTACCAAGTTCCGTCTGTGGGGCTACCTGTGGAAGGAATGGTTCACCTCGGTGGACCACAAGAAGATCGGCATCATGTACATCATCGTGGCGCTGGTCATGCTGCTGCGCGGCTTTGCCGACGCCATCATGATGCGCCTGCAGCAGGCCATGGCCGCGGGTGAATCCGCCGGCTACCTGCCGCCGCACCATTTCGACCAGGTGTTCACCGCCCACGGCGTGATCATGATCTTCTTCGTGGCCATGCCGTTCATCACTGGCCTGATGAACCTGGTGGTGCCGCTGCAGATCGGTGCGCGCGACGTGGCCTATCCGTTCCTGAACTCGCTCAGCTTCTGGCTGTTCGTGTCGGGCGTGGTGCTGGTCATGATGTCGCTGTTCATCGGCGACTTCGCGGCGACCGGCTGGCTGGCCTACCCGCCGCTGTCGGGGCTGAAGTACAGCCCGACGGTGGGTGTCGACTACTACATATGGTCACTGCAGTTGTCCGGTCTCGGCACCACGCTGAGCGGCATCAACTTCATCGTCACCATCATGAAGATGCGCGCCCCCGGCATGACCATGATGAAGATGCCGGTGTTCACCTGGACCGCGCTGGTCACCAACATCCTGATCGTGGCCGCGTTCCCGATCCTCACGGTGACCCTGGCGCTGCTCACCGCCGACCGCTACCTCGACACGCACTTCTTCACGAACGAGCTTGGCGGCAACGCCATGATGTACGTGAACATGATCTGGATCTGGGGCCACCCGGAGGTGTACATCCTGATCCTGCCGTGCTTCGGCGCGTACTCGGAAATCGTCGCCACGTTCTCCAAGAAGCCGCTGTTCGGCTACAAGTCGATGGTCTACGCCACCTCGTGCATCGGCGTGCTGTCGTTCGTGGTGTGGCTGCACCACTTCTTCACCATGGGTTCGGGCGCCAGCGTCAATGCCTTCTTCGGCATCACGACGATGATCATCTCGGTGCCCACCGGCGCGAAGCTGTTCAACTGGCTGTTCACCATGTACCGCGGCCGCGTGGACTTCAACGTGCCGATGCTGTGGACGGTGGGCTTCATGGTGACCTTCGTCATCGGCGGCGTCACCGGCGTGCTGATGGCGGTGCCGGGCGCGGACTTCGTGCTGCACAACAGCGTGTTCCTGATCGCGCACTTCCACAACGTGATCATCGGCGGCGTGGTGTTCGGCGTGTTCGCGGCGATCAACTACTGGTTCCCGAAGGCCTTCGGCTTCCGCCTCAATGAGTTCTGGGGCAAGGCTTCGTTCTGGTGCTGGCTGGTCGGCTTCTATCTCGCCTTCATGCCGCTGTACGTGCTGGGCCTGAAGGGCATGACCCGCCGCATGAACCATTACGCCAATCCCGATTGGCAGCCGTACCTGATCGTGGCTGCGCTGGGCGCGGCGGTGATCGCGCTGGGCATCTTCTGCACCCTCGTGCAGTTCTATGTCTCGATCCGCGACCGCAAGAAGCTCACCGATCCCAGCGGCGACCCGTGGGGTGGCCGCACCCTGGAGTGGGCGATCAGCTCGCCCGCGCCGTTCTACAACTTCGCCATCGTTCCCCAGATCCGCGAGCTGGACCAGTTCTGGGAAGACAAACAAAACGGAGTCGCCTACGTGCAACCTGCCAAGTACGAAGCTATCCATATGCCCCGCAACACCGGCGTCGGTGTGGTCATGGGCGCGTTCGGTACGGTCCTGGGCTTTGCGCTCGTGTGGCACATCTGGTGGCTGGCGGCCGTCGGCCTGCTGGGCATGATCGGTGCCTTCATCGCCCGCGCCTACGACAACGACATCGATTACTGGGTGCCGGCGGAAGAGGTCGAGAAGATCGAGCGTTCGCGCCACGCCCAGCTCAAGCAGTTCCAGACCACGCAGGTGGCCCCGGTGGCGGCTCCCTCGCGCCAGAAGGTGGCTTAACCCATGAGCAGTCCTGCAGTAAGCGCCTCGCACGGCGCACTCGACGACGTCCTCCACGGCGGGGGCGTCGACGGTCACCATCACGATGGCCACCACGACGACGGATCCAAGACCCTGCTGGGGTTCTGGATCTACCTGATGAGCGACTGCCTGATCTTCTCGGGCCTGTTCGCCACCTTCGCCGTGCTGGCCAACGCCACCGCCGGCGGCCCGACGGGCAAGGAGCTGTTCGAGCTGCCGTACGTGCTCGGCGAGACCATGCTGCTGCTGGTCTCGTCGGTCACCTTCGGCATGGCCATGCTCAACATGCATGCCGGCCAGAAGGGCAAGGTGCTGGCGTGGCTGGCGGTGACCTTCGTGTTCGGTGCCGGCTTCATCGGCATGGAAGTCTACGAGTTCGCCAAGCTGATCCATGAGGGCGCAGGCCCGGATCGCAGCGCCTTCCTGTCCAGCTACTTCACCCTGGTCGGCACCCACGGCCTGCACGTCACCTGCGGCCTGATCTGGCTGGTGGTGATGATGGACATGATCCGTCGCTACGGCCTCAACGACGCGACCCGTCGCCGCCTGTCGTGCCTGAGCCTGTTCTGGCACTTCCTGGATATCGTCTGGATCTGCGTGTTCACCTTTGTCTACCTGCGGGGGGCCATCTGATGTCCGGCGCTCATCATTCCCACGATGCGGCCCATCACGACGCCGCTCACGCCGACCATGGCAGCGCCAAGTCCTACCTGGTGGGCTTCGCGCTGTCGGTGCTGCTGACCCTGGCCTCCTTCGGCGTGGTCATGTCCGGCATGGTGCCGCACGAACTGATGATGCCCGGCATCGTGCTGTTCGGCGTGGCCCAGCTGGTGGTTCAGCTGGTCTGCTTCCTGCACATGGGCACCTCGCCCAGCCAGCGCTCCAACCTGGCCATCATGCTGTTCACCCTGCTGATCCTGGCCATCGTGGTGGTCGGTTCGCTGTGGGTGCTGCACAACATGAACGTGAACATGATGCACCCGACTTCGCAGATGGTGCCGGTGGAATAAGGCCGGCAGTCCCGGAGTTCGGAACAGGGGCGCCTTCGGGCGCCCTTGTTGTTTTGCGTCACCTGGGTGTTCCGGACGGGTTGATTCTCCCTCGGGTTCCATGCCGTCATTCCAGCGAAAGCTGGAATCCAGCGACCTTGATGCGTCCAGGGGAGGGCACTGGATTCCGGCCTGCGCCGGAATGACGGTGAGGGGCAGGGGCCGGGTGAGGGTGCTGCGACGGTTGGGCTGGCGGCCCGAACTTGAACAACCCAGTCATTTAGGTCATTCAAGCCCTCGCGGCCAGCCCGTTCTTCCTCTAAAATGCCGATTTCCAGCACGGCTGCATCCCATGACCCCCTTGATTTTCGTCACCGGCGGTGTGGTGTCCTCGCTTGGCAAGGGCATCGCCGCGGCGTCGCTGGCTTCCATCCTGGAAGCGCGTGGCCTCTCGGTCACCATGATGAAGCTCGATCCGTACATCAATGTGGATCCGGGCACCATGAGCCCCTTCCAGCACGGCGAGGTCTATGTGACCGATGATGGCGCCGAGACCGATCTGGACCTCGGTCACTACGAGCGCTTCGTCAACACCCGTCTCACGGGCAAGAATTCCATCACCACGGGCAAGATCTACGAATCGGTGATCCGCAAGGAGCGCCGCGGCGACTACCTGGGCGCCACCGTGCAGGTGATCCCGCACATCACCGATGAGATCAAGCACTGCATCCACGAGGCCACCCGCGGCTTCGACGTGGCGCTGGTCGAGATCGGTGGCACGGTGGGCGACATCGAGTCGCTGCCGTTCCTCGAGGCCATCCGCCAGCTGCGCATCGAGCACGGTCCGGAAAAGTGCCTGTTCATGCACCTGACCCTGGTGCCGTACATCAAGGCCGCCGGCGAGATCAAGACCAAGCCGACCCAGCATTCGGTGAAGGAGTTGCGCTCCATCGGTATCCAGCCGGACGTGCTGCTGTGCCGCTGCGAGCAGCCGCTGCCCGACGGCGAGCGCCGCAAGATCGCCCTGTTCACCAACGTGCCCGAGAACGCCGTGATCAGCGCGGCCGACGTGGACATCATCTACAAGCAGCCGCTGTGGCTGCACAAGCAGGGCCTCGACGAGATCGTGGTCAAGCGCCTGGGCCTGCAGGCCGGCCCGGCCGACCTGTCCTCGTGGCAGCGCACGGTCGATGCGGTCGAGCATCCGAAGGACGAAATCACCGTCGCCATCGTCGGCAAGTACGTCGAGCACAAGGACGCCTACAAGTCCCTGGGCGAGGCGCTGCGCCATGGCGGCATCAAGCAGCAGACCCGCGTCAATCTCAACTGGGTTGATTCGGAGCAGGTCGAGGCCGAAGGCGCCGCCAAGGTGCTGGGCAGCGCCGACGCCATCCTGGTGCCGGGCGGCTTCGGCAAGCGCGGCTTCGAGGGCAAGGTGCTGGCCGCCCGGTACGCCCGCGAGAAGGGCGTGCCGTACTTCGGCATCTGCTACGGCATGCACGCGGCAGTGGTGGACTTCGCCCGCAGCGTGGCCGGTCTCACCGATGCTGATTCCAGCGAGAACGACCGCAACACGCCCAACCCGGTAATCGCCCTCATCACCGAATGGACCACCGCTTCCGGCGAAGTGGAGCAGCGCAACGAGCGCTCCGACCTGGGCGGCACCATGCGCCTGGGTGCCCAGGAGTGCCGCCTCAAGGCCGGTACCCTGGCTCGCCAGCTGTATGGCCAGGACGTGGTGCGCGAACGCCATCGCCACCGCTACGAATTCAACAACCGCTACCGCCAGCCGTTCGAAGACCTGGGCCTGGTGATCTCGGGCAAGTCGATGGACGACCTGCTGGTCGAGATCGTCGAGCTGCCGCAGCAGAAGCACCCGTGGTTTCTCGGCTGCCAGGCGCACCCGGAATTCACCTCCACCCCGCGCGACGGCCACCCGCTGTTCATCGGCTTCGTGCAGGCGGCCCGCGAGTTCAAGGCGGTGCGTGAAGGCGACCGCCTGGCCAAGGAGTCCGTGGCATGAAGTTGTGTGGATTCGAGGTTGGCCTGGACCAGCCGCTGTTCCTGATCGCCGGCCCCTGCGTGGTCGAATCCGAGCAGCTGCAGATGGACACGGCCGGAAAGCTCAAGGAAATCACCGGCAAGCTCGGCATCAACTTCATCTTCAAGTCCAGCTTCGACAAGGCCAACCGCTCCTCCGGCACCAGCTTCCGCGGTCCGGGCATGGAAGCGGGCCTGAAGATCCTGGCCGAGGTGAAGCGCCAGCTTGGCGTGCCGGTGCTGACCGACGTGCACGAGTACACCCCGATGAACGAGGTGGCCGCGGTGGTCGACGTCCTGCAGACGCCGGCCTTCCTGTGCCGCCAGACCAACTTCATCCAGAACGTGGCGCGCGCAGGCAAGCCGGTGAACATCAAGAAGGGCCAGTTCCTCGCCCCCTGGGACATGAAGAACGTGGTCGAAAAGGCCAGGGCCGTCGGCAACGACGACATCCTGGTGTGCGAGCGCGGCGCCAGCTTCGGCTACAACAACCTCGTCTCGGACATGCGCTCGCTCAGCGTGATGCGCGACACCGGCTGCCCGGTGGTGTTCGACGCCACCCACTCGGTGCAGCTGCCGGGCGGGCAGGGCACCAGCTCGGGCGGCCAGCGCGAGTTCGTGCCGGTGCTGGCCCGTGCGGCGGTGGCCGTGGGCGTGGCCGGCCTGTTCGCCGAAACGCATCCGGACCCCTCCAAAGCGCTCAGTGACGGCCCGAACGCGTGGCCGCTGGGCAAGATGGAGGCGCTGCTGGAAACCTTGCTCGAGCTGGACCAGGTCACCAAGCGGCACGCGTTCCTGGAACACACGCTCTAACCCGCTCTGATCCGCTTCGGGGGAGGCGAATGAAGCGAAGCCCCCGGAGATCAGGCAGGATATTTCCCCCTCGCTTCATTCACCTCATCAAGCTACGGACCCCATGAGCACCGAAATCACCCGTATCCACGCACGTGAAATCCTCGATTCCCGCGGCAATCCCACGCTTGAAGCGGAAGTGACCCTGGCCGGCGGCGGTTTTGGCCGTGCAGCGGTGCCGAGTGGTGCGTCGACGGGTTCGCGCGAGGCGGTGGAGCTGCGTGACGGCGACAAGTCCCGCTACCTGGGCAAGGGCGTGAAGAACGCCGTGCTCAACGTCAACAATTCCATCGCCAGCGAGCTGAAGGGTTTCGACGCCGCCAACCAGGGCGGCCTGGACGCCAAGCTGATCAACCTCGACGGCACCCCGAACAAGGGCAAGCTGGGCGCCAACGCCATCCTCGGTGTCTCCATGGCTGCCGCGCACGCCGTCGCCGCGCAGAACCGCCAGCCGCTGTGGCAGTACCTGGCCACCATCAACGGCACCACCGGCAAGCCGGGTGCGCTGCCGGTGCCGATGATGAACATCATCAACGGCGGCGCCCACGCCGATAACAACGTCGATGTGCAGGAGTTCATGATACTGCCGGTGGGCGTGTCCAGCTTCGCCGAGGCGCTGCGCGCCGGCGCCGAGGTGTTCCATGCGCTCAAGAGCGTGCTCAAGGGCAAGGGCCTGAACACTGCGGTGGGCGACGAGGGCGGCTTTGCGCCGAACCTGCGTTCCAACATCGAGGCGCTGGACACCATCCTTGAGGCGGTCAACAAGGCCGGTTACAAGGTCGGCAGCGAAATCCTGCTTGGCCTGGACGTGGCCAGCTCGGAGTTCTTCAAGGACGGCAAGTACGACCTGGAAGGCGAGGGCAAGGTCTACACCCAGGCGCAGTGGGTCGACGTACTGGCCAGCTGGGCCAAGCAGTACCCGATTGTCACCATCGAGGACGGCATGGCCGAAGGCGACTGGGACGGCTGGAAGCTGCTGACCGACGCCATCGGCAAGAACGTGCAGCTGGTGGGCGACGACCTGTTCGTCACCAACCCGAGCATCTTCAAGGAAGGCATCGACAAGCACATCGCCAATGCCATCCTGATCAAGGTGAACCAGATCGGTACGCTGTCGGAGACGCTGGAAGCCATCGCGATGGCCGACGCTGCCAAGTACGCGGCAATCGTTTCGCACCGCTCGGGCGAAACCGAAGACACCACCATCTCCGACATCGCCGTGGCGACCACCGCGACCCAGATCAAGACCGGCTCGCTGTGCCGCACCGATCGCGTGGCCAAGTACAACCAGCTGCTGCGCATCGAGGAAGCGCTGGGCTCGGCGGCACGCTACGCCGGCCGCGACGCGTTCCCCAACCTGGCTCACCTGCCGGGCTGATAGGAGCGCATACCGCCCATGCTGCGCTGGGTCGCCCTGGTCCTGGTCCTGCTGCTGATCGCCCTGCAGATGAAACTGTGGGGCGGCAACGGGGGCGTGCACGAGGTGCAGGCCTTGCGCGCCGCCGTGCAGAAGCAGGGTGAGGACAATGACAAGCTGACCCAGCGCAACCAGGCCCTGGGCGCGGACGTGGATGACCTCAAGCACGGCGAACAGGCCGTCGAGGCGCGTGCACGTGCCGAGCTGGGCCTGATCAAGCCGGGCGAAACGTTCTACCAGGTCGTCGAGAAGCCAGGCGCCCAGGCGCCCGCTTCCAGCACGAGCAGCGGGGGCCAATGAGCGGCCCCCTGTGGTGCGTGGTGCCGGCGGCGGGGCGCGGCACCCGTGTTGGCGGCGACATTCCCAAGCAATACCTGCCGCTGGCGGGCCGGCCGTTGATCCTGCACACGCTGGAGCGCCTCGCGGCACACCCGCAGGTGGCTGGCCTGATGGTGGTGCTGGGTTCGGCCGACGACCAGTGGCCGGGCACCACCACCTTGTCCGGCAAGCCGGTGCTCACCTGCCTGGGTGGTACCGAGCGCTGCGACTCCGTGCTGGCGGGCCTGCGTGCGCTGCCGCCCGAGGTAACCGACGAGGCCTTCGTGCTGGTGCACGATGCCGCGCGCCCCTGCGTGCGCGAGCGCGACATCGCCCGCTTGATCGAGCTTGGCATACTGGCGGGCGGTGGCCTGCTGGGCGCGCCGTTGCGCGACACGCTCAAGCGTGCCGGCGGCGATGGCCGCAGCCACGAGACCGAGCCGCGCGATCACCGCTGGCGTGCCTTCACGCCGCAGATGTTCCGCCGCGGCGAATTGTCGGCGGCGTTGCTGGCAGCCTCGTTGGCCGGTGTTACGGTGAGCGACGAGGCGATGGCCATGGAACGCGCCGGCTTCGCGCCACTGCTGGTCGAAGGTGCCGAGGACAATATCAAGGTGACCACGGCCACCGACTTCGCGTTGGCCGAGTTCCTGTTGCCACGAACGAAATGAGGAAGGCGCCCATGATGCGTATCGGCCAGGGTTTCGACGTCCACGTGTTTGGCGAGGGCGACCACGTCATGCTCGGTGGCGTGCGCGTGCCGCACAGCCGGGGCGTGGTGGCGCATTCCGATGGCGACGTGGTGCTGCACGCCCTGTGCGATGCCATCTTCGGCGCCCTGGCGCTGGGTGATATCGGTCGTCATTTTCCGCCGAGCCAGGAGCAGTGGCGCGATGCCAATAGCCGCGTCTTCCTGCGCCATGCCGGCAAGCTGATGCGCGAGCAGGGCTATGCGCTGGGTAATGCTGACGTCACCGTGATCTGCGAGTCGCCAAAGGTGGGCCCGCATGCGCTGGCCATGCGCGAGGCCGTGGCCGAGGAGCTCGGCTGCGAGGTGAGCCAGATCAGTATCAAGGCCACCACCACCGAAAAGCTCGGTTTCACCGGCCGCGGCGAAGGCATCGCCGCCCAGGCCTGCGTGCTGCTGGTGCTGGCCTGAGGCAGGCGCGTCGGGCCGCTTTCTCGGCTCCGCCACGCCACAGCTGATTCAATGACGCCGGGCGAAGGCCTGGCGGAACTTTCTGTTTGATGGAGACCGGCTGCGCCGGTGGAGTCCCATGTCTGATCTCGAACTGCCCTACGCCTACGGCAACCCGCCCCTGACCGCCGTGCTGCGCGCTGCGCCGGAAGACTTCCAGGTGGAGGAAATCCTCGGTTACGACGCCGATGGCGAGGGCGAGCACGCCTTGTTGTGGGTGGAAAAGCGCGGCGCCAATACCGACTGGGTCGCCCGCGAGTTGGCGCGCTTTGCCGAAGTACCGCCGCTCAATGTCGGCTATGCCGGCCTGAAGGATCGACATGCGGTGACGCGCCAGACCTTCTCCGTGCAGTTGGCCGGCAAGCCCGACCCGGACTGGTCGGCCTTTCCGCACGCCGACGTGAAAGTGCTGGCCGCCACCCGCCACAAGCGCAAGCTCAAGCGCGGAGCCTTGCGCGGCAACCGCTTTGTACTGGTGTTGCGCGAGGCGCACGGCGATCGGGCCGTGGTCGAGCAGGTGCTGCAGCAGATCAGCCGCCGCGGCGTGCCGAACTATTTCGGCGAGCAGCGTTTCGGTCGTGAAGGCGGCAACGTGGCGCTGGCCAGGGCGATGTTCGCCGGCCGCCGTTTCGACCGCGACAAGCGCCACTTCCTGCTGTCCGCCGCGCGTTCGCACATCTTCAATGCGGTGCTGGCGGCGCGCGTGGAGCAGGGCGGCTGGGATACGCCGATGGAAGGCGAGATCTGGGCGCTGGCCGGTTCGCGCTCGTGGTTTGGCCCCGAGCCGTTCGACGCCGTGCTGTCCGAGCGCCTGGCTAGCGGTGACATCCATCCGTCGGGTCCGCTGTGGGGGCGTGGCGAGACGCCCGCCAAGGGCGACGTGGCGGCGCTGGAGAATGCGGTGGCCGGCGAAAACGCCGACCTGGCTGAAGGCCTGGTCGCCGCCAAGATGGACCAGGAGCGCCGCGCGCTGCGCATGATTCCGCAGAACCTGAGCTGGCGCTGGCTGGAGGGCGACGCCCTGGAGCTGAGCTTCGAGCTGCCGGCTGGCGCCTATGCGACGACGGTGGTGCGCGAGCTGGCGCGCACGTGAATCGGGTTCCCTCTCCCCGCCGGCGAGGCGGAGTGGGCGGACTCAACCCTTCAGCAACACCACCACCGCGCCGGTGCCACCCTGCATCGGCCTCGCCGAGGCGAACGCGACCACATCGTCGCGTCGCCGCAGCATGCGATCGGTGAGCGCCTTGAGTACGGGCCCCGTGGAGCGCGAACGCAGGCCCTTGCCGTGCACGATGCGCACGCAACGGATGCCGCGTTGCTTGGCCTCGGCCAGGAAATCGGCGATGCAGGCCTGTGCGGCGGCAGCGTTCATCTGGTGCAGGTCGATGTCGTCCTGCACGCTGAACTGGCCACGCTTGAGTTGCCGCAACAGCTTGGGCGAATAGCCGTCCCGCAGATAGCTGAGTTCCTCGCCCACTTCGAGCAGGGTGGGGTCGAAGGCCATGTCCAGCAGTTCGCCCGGCACTGCCGCCTCGTCGGCTTCGAACATGTGCGCCCGGGGCTCCGGCCGCGGGGCGGCGGGTGGCGCGGCTACCGGCTCGAGCGGCTTGACCTCGCCGATCGCCTCGCGGAACAGCCGGGCGTCGTCGTCGGTGACCTGGGCGGGCGGACGGTGTTTCATGCGGACATCCTAATGCACTCGGGGCGGACTGGCGTCGCGACGGGGCTGAGCCGGCGGGCGCTTTTTCGAACGCCGACGTATGGCCAAAGCGTGCGGCCTGCAATGTGAAACCACCGCGCCGCTCCGGTAGACTTCAGGCCTCACCCGGTGTTTCCCCGCAAGGCGGAGGCGCTGCGACTGGCTTTGAACGGATCATCATGCGAGTTCTGGTTTCCAACGACGACGGCGTGGATGCCCCCGGTATCCGCGTGCTCGCCGAGCGCCTCGGCGCGGTCGGCCAGGTAACGGTGGTGGCGCCCGACCGCGACCGCTCCGGTGCCAGCAATTCCCTCACGCTCGACGCGCCGATCCGCGTGCTGCAGATGGACAACGGCTATTACCGCGTCGCCGGCACGCCGACTGATTGCGTGCATCTCGCGCTGGCCGGCATGCTCGATTACGAGCCCGACATCGTGGTTTCCGGCATCAACAATTCGGCCAACCTCGGCGACGACGTGATCTATTCCGGCACGGTGTCGGCGGCGATGGAAGGCCGTTTCCTCGGTCTGCCCGCCATCGCGGTGTCGCTGGTCAGCAGGGATCACCACGGCATCCACTACGACTCGGCCGCCAATGCGGTGCTGCTGCTGATGCAGCGCCTGCTGGTCGATCCGCTGCCGGCCGACACCATCCTCAACGTCAACGTCCCCGACCGTCCGTGGGACGAGATCCACGGCTTCGAGGTCACTCGCCTGGGCAAGCGCCATCGTTCCGCGCCTTGCATCAAGCAGACCGACCCGCGCGGCAAGACCATCTGGTGGATCGGCCCCGCGGGCGACGTGGACGATGCCGGCCCCGGCACCGACTTCAACGCGGTGCGTCGTGGCTACGTGTCGGTGACGCCCATCCATGTCGACCTCACGCGCTTCCAGGCGCTGGAAAAGGTCAGCAGCTGGGTCGGTGCACTGAACGAGGCCGTTGCCGGCAGCAAGTCGGCGGACGAGGCGGCGTGAGGGCATGAACGTGCATCCGTTGCCGCCATCCGCACTGAAAGGCGAGGGCATGACCTCGCAGCGTGCGCGCGACCGCCTGGCCACCAAGCTCAAGGAAGAGGGTATCCGCGACCAGCGCGTGATCGACGTGATCCGCAATACGCCGCGCCACCATTTCATTGACCAGGCGCTGCACTCGCGCGCCTACGAAAACACCGCGCTGCCGATTGGCCATGGCCAGACCATCTCCCAGCCGTGGGTGGTGGCGCGCATGACCGAGGCGCTGCTGGAGTTCGGCGTGCCGCAGAAGGTGCTGGAGATCGGTACCGGCTCGGGTTACCAGGCGGTGGTGCTGGCGCAACTGGTGCCCCAGGTCTACACGGTCGAACGCATCGAGGAACTGCTGCGCCAGGCGCGTCGCCGTTTCCGCCAGCTGGGCCTGAGCAACATCCGCTCGCGCCATGACGACGGCAAGCTGGGCTGGGCCGACGAGGCGCCGTTCGACGCCATCATCCTCACCGCCGCCGGCGATGCGATCCCGCACGCCGTGCTCGACCAGCTCAGCCCGACCGGCGTGCTGGTCGCCCCGGTGGGTTCGCCCAGCAACCAGATGCTGATCCGCATGCGCGGCGACGGGCAGGGCGATTTCATCCAGGAGGAGCTGGCCGCGGTCAGTTTTGTGCCCCTGCTCGGTGGCATCGGCTGATGCACCACGGCCTACAAGGAAACCCGTAAGCATGCGTCTGTTTGGACCGCTCTATGCGCGCGCACTGACCTGGGCGCGCCACCCCAAGGCCGTGTACTTCCTGTGCGGGCTGAGCTTCGTCGAAGCCTTCATCTTCCCGATCATGCCGGAAGTGATGCTGGCGCCGATGATGCTCGGCAAGCGCCACAAGGCGTTCTTCTACGCCAACATCAGCCTGCTGTTCTCGCTGCTGGGCTCGCTGGTGGGCTATGCGTTGGGCCACTGGGCCTTCCAGGCGCTGTCGCCCCTGCTCGACAGCCTGCACCTGCTGGCGCCGATCGAAACCGGCGTGGCCAACCTGCGCATCCAGATGAACCAGCATTGGCTGGGCTTGATGGTGGTGCTGGCGCTGGCCGCGCTGCAGCCGGTGGTGCCGATGAAGTTCGTCACCTGGGCGGCGGGCATCGTGGGCGTGCCGATCATCCCGTTTCTGGTATGCATGGCCGTGGGCCGCGGCAAGCGCGTATGGCTGCTGGCCCTGCTGATCCGCCTGTTCGGCGAGCGCGCCGAGCGCATCCTGCACAAGCACATCGAGCGCATTGGCTGGGCCGCACTGATCATTCTTGCCGGTCTGCTGGTGTGGTGGCTTTGCTCGCGCTGAATGCCGGCCATCGTGCTCACGGGCCGGCGGGTGTTCTTCGCATGAAAAACATGTTTCGCCTCGTTATGCTGGCGCCCATGAATGGATATCTCCGGACATTCGCACTGAGCTCGGCCGCACTGGCGCTGGTCGCCTGCGGCACGCAGCGCTCTGTCGTGGTCCAGTCGTCCGCGACCAATGCCTCCTCGGTGGCACCGGCCAGCCGCCCGGCGCCGGGTGGCAGTTACCGCGTGATGAAGGGCGACACGCTGTATTCCATCGCGTTCCGTAACGGGGTGGATTTCCGCGACCTCGCCAGCTGGAACCATATCGACGCGCCGTACACGATCTGGCCGGGCCAGGAGCTGAAGCTCGCTCCGGCCGGTTCCAGCCGGCCTCCGGCGCCGGCCACGCGCAACATGACCGGCGTGGTGGTTGGCAGCAGCGCTCCGCACGTCGCGCCACCGGTTCCCGCACCGAGTGCGCCGCCCGCACAAACCCAGCAAGGCTTCCAGCCGGCAGCGGCCGCCACCGTGGCTACGGCCGAACCCGCGCCGGCGAACCCGGCGCCCGCGGCCAGCACCACGCCGGTGGTACCGGTCGCTGGCGCGCCTGCGGCCACGGCCAGCAACACGCCTCCGCCTGCGCCGGCCACACCGGCCGCCCCGGGGGCTACCCGCAGCAATGGCGGCGTGACCTGGCGCTGGCCGGCCGATGGCCAGCTGATCAAGCGCTTCCAGTCCGGTGATGCCATTCCGGGTATCGAAATCAGCGGCAAGTCGGGTGACCCAGTGCGCGCTGCGGCCGACGGCGTGGTGGTGTACAGCGGCAATGGCCTGGTGGGCTACGGCGAGCTGGTCATCGTCAAGCACAACGACAGCTACCTGTCGGCCTATGGCCACAACAGCAAGCGCCTGGTGAAGGAAGGCCAGCGCGTGACCGCCGGCCAGCAGATCGCCGAGATGGGCTCCACGGGGGCGTCGCGCGATGAGCTGCAGTTCCAGATCCGCAAGGACGGCAACCCGGTCGACCCGATGGGCTACCTCCCGTCCCGCTGACGCTCCCACGGCGTTCCTGAGCTTCGTACAGCACGGAAGGGCGAGGCCCACCAGGACGGCGGGCGCATGCTGTTTTGCTCTGTGTGGGAGCGCACCCTGTGCGCGAAAAGCCTACCGAGCGAGGTCGCCATGGTCGCGCCCGGGCTTCCTCGCTGGGCGCTCAGGCGGGCAGGATGAACGCCGCGACCACGCGGCGGTTCTCGCCGGCGAGCAGGTCATAGGTGCGCGCGGCGGCGGCGTTGTCCATCACTTCCACGCCCACGCCCTTGCGCAGCAGGCCGGCCATGAACGCGGCAGCGGGGAACACCTGGCGTTCGCCGGTGCCCAGCAGCACCACCTCGGGCTTGAGTTCGAGGATGGCCGCGACGTGGCTGTCGTTCAGTTCGCTGGAGGCCGCCACCGGCCAGTTTTCCACCGCCTTCTGGGGCGACAGCAGGAAGCTGGCGGTCAACTCGCGGTCGACCACGGTGATGCTGCGTGCGGCCACGCGGCGCACGAACAGGTAGCTGCCGGGGCGGTCGAGCGTGAGGTCCATCGGGAACGGCTCTTAGCGGGGCAGGGCGAGCTTGGGCTCGTCCTCGTTGCGGCGGAACAGCACCACGATGTGGCCGATCTGCTGCACGCTCTCTGACCGGGTCCCCTCGGCCAGGTAGTCGATCTGGGCCTGGCGCTCTTCCTTGTCGCCGCCGGAGAGCTTCACCTTGACCAGTTCGTGATGAGACAGGGCCAGGTCCAGCTCCTTCACCACGGCTTCCGTGGCGCCCTTGGCGCCGAGCAGGATGACGGGGTGCAGGTCGTGGGCGAGGCTGCGCAGGTAACGGCGCTGCGAAGGGGAAAGTGCCATGCGTTCAGTCTCGGATTCACTGCGATAGGACCCTTAAGGGTATCATGCAGCCATCTCCCCCGTATCTGTGGCCGTTGCCGACCCATGTCTCGCAGCAAAAGCAGTTCCCGCTGGCTGCGGGAACACTTCGATGATGTCTATGTGAAAAAGGCCCAGGCTGAGGGGGCACGGTCGCGCGCCGTCTACAAGCTGGAAGAGCTGATCGACAAGGACCGCCTGCTCAAGCCGGGCATGCGGGTGGTGGACCTCGGCGCCGCACCGGGAGGTTGGTCCCAGCTGGTGCGCCAGCGCCTGGGCGACACCGGCACGGTGGTCGCCATGGACATCCTGCCCATGCAGGGCATCGCCGGGGTGGACTTCCTGCAGGGCGATTTCCGCGAGGAATCGGTGCTGCGCGAGCTGGAAAGCCGCCTGCAGGGCCAGCAGGTCGATCTTGTGCTCTCTGATATGGCCCCCAATATGAGTGGCGTGGCCCTGGCTGATCAGATCCGGGCGATGGACCTGGCCGAGCTGGCGCTGGATTTCAGCCGCCAATGGCTCAAGCCGGGCGGGTCGTTCCTGATCAAGCTGTTCCAGGGGACTGGCTTTGACGAATACATACGCAGCTTGCGCGCAGACTTCACCCGCGTGACCATGCGTAAACCTAAGGCCTCCCGCGCACGTTCGCGGGAGGTATATGCATTGGCCGTGGGTCGCAAGATCCCCGGCAGGCAACCGGGCGAGAACCGTGCATGAATGAAATGGCTAAAAACCTGCTGCTCTGGCTGATCATCGCCGTCGTACTGCTGACGGTGTTCCAGAGCTTCAATCCGCATGGCGCGTCCGCTTCGGATCTGCCCTACAGCAGCTTCGTGCAGAGCGTGGACAACGGAAACGTCGCCTCGGCCACCATCAGCGCCGACCAGCCGGCCACCATCAGCGGCAAGCTGAAGGACGGCAGCTCGTTCCGCACCGTTGCGCCGGTCCTGGGCTGGTCCACCAACTCGGTGGTCAAGCAGATGCAGGACAAGGGCGTGGAGGTGCGGCAGGAGCCGTCCAACAACGGCTTCTCGCTGCTGGGCCTGCTGCTCAACTGGCTGCCGATCATCCTGATCGTGGGCGTGTTCATCTGGTTCATGCGCCAGATGCAGGCCGGTGCGGGCGGGCGCGGCGCCATGAGCTTTGGCCGTTCGCGCGCCAAGCTGCAGGGCGAGGATCAGATCAAGGTCAACTTCAGCGATGTCGCCGGCTGCGACGAAGCCAAGGAAGAAGTGGGCGAGCTGGTCGAGTTCCTGCGCGACCCGGGCAAGTTCCAGAAGCTCGGCGGCAAGATCCCCCGCGGCGTGCTGATGGTGGGCCCGCCGGGTACCGGCAAGACCCTGCTGGCCAAGGCCATTGCAGGCGAGGCCAAGGTGCCGGTCTTCTCGATCTCGGGCTCGGACTGCGTGGAGATGTTCGTGGGCGTCGGCGCCAGCCGCGTGCGCGACATGTTCGAGCAGGCCAAGAAGCACGCGCCGTGCATCATCTTCATCGACGAGATCGACGCCGTCGGTCGCCATCGTGGCGCCGGCCTGGGCGGCGGTCACGACGAGCGTGAGCAGACCCTCAACCAGTTGCTGGTGGAGATGGACGGCTTCGAGGGCACCGAGGGCGTCATCGTCATCGCGGCCACCAACCGTCCGGACGTGCTCGACCCGGCGCTGCTGCGCCCGGGCCGCTTCGACCGCCAGGTGGTGGTGGGTCTGCCTGACGTGAAGGGTCGCGAGCAGATCCTCAAGGTGCACCTGCGCCGCGTGCCGACTGCTTCGGACGTGGACCCGATGACCATCGCGCGTGGCACCCCGGGCTTCTCCGGCGCGGACCTCGCCAACCTGGTCAACGAGGCGGCCCTGTTTGCCGCGCGCGAGAATGCGCGCGAAGTGCGCATGACCCACATGGACAAGGCGCGCGACAAGATCCTGATGGGCACCGAGCGCCGCTCGATGGCCATGAGCGAGGACGAAAAGAAGCTCACCGCCTATCACGAGGCCGGCCACGCCATCGTCGGCCGCCTGGTGCCGGAGCATGACCCGGTCTACAAGGTCACCATCATTCCGCGCGGCCGCGCGCTGGGCGTGACCATGTACCTGCCGGAAGGCGACAAGTACAGCATGAACCGCGTGGCGATCGAATCGCAGCTGTGCTCGCTGTACGGCGGCCGCGTGGCCGAGGCGCTGATCTTCGGCGAAGACAAGGTCACCACCGGTGCTTCCAACGACATCGAGCGCGCCACCAAGATGGCCCGCAACATGGCGACCAAGTGGGGCCTGTCCGACAAGCTCGGCCCGGTGACCTACGGCGAGGAAGAGGACGAGGTGTTCCTGGGCCGCGCGGTGACGCAGCACAAGAACGTCTCCAACGAGACCGCGCGCAAGATCGATGAGGAAGTGCGTGACATCCTGGATCGCGCCTATGCGCGCACCAAGCAGCTGCTCACTGACAACATCGACAAGCTGCATGTGATGGCCGACGCGCTGCTGCAGTACGAGACCATCGACGCGCACCAGATCGACGACATCATGGCGGGTCGCGTGCCGGGTCCGCCGGCCGACTGGTCCAAGAACTCCACCAGCGGTTCCACGCCGCCACCGCCGCCGCCGCGCGGCGATGCAGGCGCCAAGGTGGGCGATCCGGCTACGCAGAGCCGCATCGCCGATCGCTGAGAGAGTCTCGGTGCTACACACGAAAAGGCGGCCATAGGGCCGCCTTTTTTTATGGCCTTACGGTGCTTGTCCGTAGGAGCACATCCTGTGCGCGACAAGATGGATCCGCTGTAACCACGCGGAAGTCGCGTCATCGCTACGCGCTGCCTGATCGCGCACAGGGTGCGCTCCTGCAACGGCGGTCATCGCGTTGCAGGAGGCATGAAATTTTTTGCGTCAGGGTATAGCCGAATGTGAAGACGATCGTTACACTAGGCGGCTCGGGTGAAGCGCTTTCATCGTCGAATGTGAAGATTCTTCGGCGGCGATGAAAAAAATATGAAAAAAAGTATTGACGCACTGACCTCGAATCTGAATAATTCCGCTTCTGGCTTCGGCGCTTTCCAGTACGATGGTTAAGCGACAAGGCTAAAGTTTTAAAAACGCGCCCGTAGCTCAGTTGGATAGAGTACCAGGCTACGAACTTGGTGGTCGGGAGTTCGAATCTCTCCGGGCGCGCCATATACAGCAAGACGTGATGTTCGCATGACGGCTTGCACCGCAAGGCAGTAAACCGCCAGGCGGACCGGACGACAGAGTTTCAAGTTCGGTGTGCTTTGATACGGATTGACTAGGCTAGGCGTCACCCGTAGCATTTCAAAGCTTCAGCCCGCGGAAGCGGTTGAGGGTTCGAAATCGGGGTATAGCTCAGCCTGGTAGAGCGCCAGCTTTGGGAGCTGGATGTCGGGGGTTCGAATCCCTCTGCCCCGACCAGCAGATGCTATGCACAATGTGCACAAGCGCCTGTAGCTCAACCGGATAGAGCATCGGCCTTCTAAGCCGACGGTTGCAGGTTCGATTCCTGTCGGGCGCACCAAACCTAAGGTTTTGTGGTGGATGTAGCTCAGCTGGTTAGAGCATCGGATTGTGATTCCGAGGGTCGTGGGTTCGAGTCCCATCTTCCACCCCAGTTGACCTACGTAAGTAAAAATCAGTTTTATTGGGCCGTTAGCTCAGCTGGTAGAGCAGTTGACTCTTAATCAATTGGTCGTAAGTTCGAATCTTACACGGCCCACCAATTGAATCAGGCACTTAGCGCAAGCTAAGTGCCTTTTTCTTTGGGCGTATTAGCCCTGGGCTAACAAGCCTCGTGGAACTACAGGGATATCAACTAAGCCCGGGCTACAGTTACTAAGCCCGGGCTACACAAGGGACCGCAGCGCTCCCTCCAAATCTCCGGACCGCCCCGCATTCGTCATGTAGGAATTCGCCTACAGACCTTTGGCGCCATCAAACGTATCTTCTTACCGGGGCATCCAGGAGCGTTCATGCCGCCTTGCGTAGGGTGGCGATGAATTCCTGACTAGAACTCTGGCGGCGCTTTCGAGGCGTTCGCTTGGTTCGTTCGTGCCCGTCCCTTAGCTATGGCAGAGACGAAGGTATCGAACGTGGCGCGCACAGCCGACTACACCATCCAGGGGTTTCTCTATCAGTTCAACAAAACTCTGCTGGAGATTCTGAGAGCGGCCGGCGATAGCGTTGTTACCGTCGAAGGAATCGTGGAAGACATAGAGATTGTCGCCGGAGACGTCACGACGGCGATTCAATGCAAGTATCACGAATCAAACGACGCATTCACTCTTAGTTCGATCTATAAGCCATTGCTGCAGATGATGGAGCATTTCCACGTCCGCTCAGGTGGGAAGGTCAACTATCTGCTCTACGCTCACTTTCCGGGGCTCGCACCTGATGGCATCAAGGTGACGGAGGCTGAGCTCAAGACCGCTCTTGGTTCTCAAAACAAGGACTATCAGAAGTACATAGAGGCGGTAAAAGGGATCAGCCTCGATAAGTTCCTTCAGAAATTCTCGGCGGAAGTGGGCCTGTCATACGATGACCTCGCAAAAGAGGTCGCAAATGAGCTCGTCGCGGCAGGTTTTGACCGTGGCGAGATCGAAACACTCGTTTACCCCAACGCTATCCAGACGATCGCTTCGCTCAGCATCTTGCATCAAGAGCAGCAGCGGAAGGTCACTAAGAATCAGCTTCTTGCCGATCTGCGACAAATAAGGGTTACCGCCATAACCCATTGGACCCTCGCACTGAAATCTCGGCATGCCATCTTGGCTGCGCGGCGAAAGCAATTGAAATCGAACTTGTCGAAGAATGTTCGATCCAGATATTTCTTGTTGCACGCGGATGCGATCGATGGGTTTGATGACCAAGCCGTCCTGTTGGTCTCAGATTATTTGGACAAGTATCACTTCAAGGCATCCCATACTCGGACGCCTGTTTTCTGCATAAATACGGATCCCGACAGGTTTAGGTCGATCCACAACCGGTTAATGCAGAAGGATATTGTTGCTAACACTGGAGTCGAGGGTGACGTCTTTCGAGAAGAGCGATTCATCCGAGAGCCACTTGTTCAAAAGAAAGACGGTGGGATACGTCGGGAGTTCTCTATTCGCCTAATGCGCTTCGGAGAAAATAACGGCGTTCTCAATAACAAGAAGGGCGATGACCTGTTTGTCTTGGGGGATGGTGGGCACGATGGCCTTGACGTTAAAGATGTCAATGTCGAAGAGCTGGGGACGGCCTCCATTGCTGAAATCAAATATTTGATAGGGCTCAGTGATGTCTATGAATAATATCGGGTCGGTCGTTTCATGCGCTCCCGGTTCGATCCTCGTTGGCATCAAGGATCTGGCTACATTCGAGGAGAACAAGGACAAGCTCCAGATAGGCCGATTCTTGAAGATCGCGCAGGGCAATCATGACTACACCATCGCGACCATCCGTAACATTAAGGGCGCGACGACTCAGGAGGCGAATGGCGCGGTGGATTGGCAGTTCCAGGTTGAATGTCAGGCCATCGGAACTCTTGTCGATGGCAAGAGCTTTGATCGCGGTAGTCTGTTGCTGCCGGTTCCAACGGAGTTGGCCTTCGTAGCAGATGAAGAAACACTGGCAAGGCTGTTCGATGCCGATGCGGAGTACGACTTCCCGCTGGGCACACTATCGATGAATAAAAACACTGTGCTGAAGGTCAGTGGCGACAAATTCTTCAGCAAACACATTGCAGTTGTCGGCTCGACTGGCTCGGGAAAATCCTGCGCGGTCGCTAGGGTCTTGCAGGATATCGTCGGGATCCAGGGCAAGCAGAACATAAATGTTGCCGCGCAGAACAATTCACACTTGGTCATATTCGATCTGCATGACGAATATACGGCCGCTTTTACGCTTCCGGAAGATCAGAGCTTTACTCTGAATAGGCTGGATATCGACACGCTTCGTCTGCCTTATTGGCTCATGAACTCAGAGGAGCTCGAAAGCATCTTCATAGAGAGCAATGAGTCGAACTCCCACAATCAGGTCAGTCAATTCAAGCACGCTGTTGTCCGGAACAAAGAGAGGCACAACCCTGACATACCCAATGTCACCTATGACACGCCGGTCTACTTCTCGATACGTGAGGTCTATAACTACATCGAGAACATGAACCGTGAGGTCATTGGTAGGCTTGAGGGAGAGGACCGACCCAAGTTGTCAGACGGCACACTGGTCAACGACCGTGGCCAACACTACTTCGAAAAGCTGTGTACGTTTGTACAGCCTTCGACCGCCAACGCTAGCAAAGCGACCAACGGTCCGTTCAATGGGGAATTCAACAGGTTCACCTCTAGGCTAGAGGCAAAGTTGGCGGACAAACGTCTGAAGTTTCTATTGGACGCCAAGAAGGAGGATGGTGCTAGCTTTGAAACCAAGGACTTCGATGTACTGATGCGTCAGTTCTTGGGCTATCTGGATCGCTCGAATGTGACCATTGTGGATTTGAGCGGCATACCTTTTGAAGTGCTAAGCATTACGGTCAGTTTGGTCTCGCGTCTTATTTTCGATTTCTGTTTTCACTATTCAAAGATGCGGCATGCAGCGGGTGTGCTCAATGATGTTCCTGTCATGCTTGTATGCGAAGAGGCCCACAACTACGTGCCGCGGAACAATGACGCAGCGTATCGCGCTTCTCGGAAGTCGTTGGAACGGATAGCTAAGGAAGGGCGCAAGTATGGCCTTAGCCTTATGGTTGTGAGCCAGCGCCCATCAGAGGTATCCGAAACGATATTCGCCCAGTGCAACAACTTTATCTCGTTACGCTTGACGAACGACGCGGACCAGAACTACGTGCGTCGCTTGTTTCCTGACAATTCGAGCGCGCTTACTGATGTGTTGCCAAATTTGACGGCTGGCGAATGTGTTGTGGTTGGTGATGCTGTTCTCTTGCCGGCCATTGTCAAAATGCCGCTCCCTGATCCTCAGCCGCATTCACAGAGCGTCAAAGTGCACAACGAGTGGCGAGAGAAGTGGAGAGAAGTCGCCTTTGAGGATGTGATTGCGAGATGGCGCAAGTAGGACTTCGATGACGAGAGTAGACCAGCATCCCACTTCGGGTGCCGGTCTACTTCGACGGGGCTTAGCGCCCTATGATTTCCTTCAGACGAGATTCCCAAAGCGAAAGAGCCTTTCGTTTTAGGCTGTCGTAAGTGTGGCGGTCATAGATCTTGGTTGCGCCAGATTCCACATGGTTCAATAGCCGCTTCACTGCCTCGCGCGATTCCATCAGCTCGCCGACGTTCGTGGCGACCGTGCGGCGATAGTCATGCGGTGAGAACGGTTCGATCTGCTGAAGAACGGAATCTGTCTTCCGGAGCACTTTGATAGAGTTTGTGATCCAGTCTGGATGAATCGGTCCTGGCTGAGCACCAGCATGAAGGCCACGGTTCTTGTCGCTCCAGAATACGTGCGTCCTGTCGCCATTGATGGAACGCATCTTCGCAAGTTCCGCCAGCGCCATCTCCGTGAGAGGCACGGTCTGAGCTACACCGTTCTTGGTCTTTGACCCAGGTATGGTCCAGAGGTTCTTCGCGAGGTCGATCTCCTGCCATTCCATTCCGGCGACTTCAGATCGGCGCTGAGCGGTGATCAGCAGCATGCGATGTGCCGACCTTATTGTCTGAGTCGGGAGGCGGTCGAATGCGCGCCAAATGGACCGGATTTCTTCCGACGTCAGGACGCGGGAGCGACTAACCTCCTTCTTTGCGCGAATTCCGCCGCAGGGGTTCACCTCAGTCCTCTCGTGCTCAATTGCGAAATTGAACATCTTGGAGACAACTGCCCGCAGACGGTTGGCTGCTACTTGGCCGCCACGCCGGCGCTTCTGGCCGAGTGTTGCCTGTTCCTCTTCGGGTGTTGGAGCCTGCTTGGAGAGGAGCATCTCTTGGAGTTCTCGGCGAGTAATCGACGTGATATCCCGGTCCGCAAAGCGTGGGAGGAAGTCTCGTTGTAGGTGACCACGATCTCCTTTGCCGCCGTCACTTTTGGAGGAGGCATGGAGTCGAAGGTAGTCATCGACAAGCTGGCGGCCCGTATATATAGCTACGGACGGAACAGGGGCGGGCTCACTGATACGGGCCGGAGTCGAAATGCCAATTGCTAGTGCGCGTGCTTTGTCACGCGCATTGTGGGGCGTCAACTCCAGGGAAGAGCCCAGTTTGATGTACTCAACTTTCCCGGAATGGCCGTTTCGTTTGATGAAGTAATAGACCTTCGATGTCTGACCGACTCGGAGCGCCAAGCTCGGCATCTCCGTGTCGTGATAGATGGTTCGGCCTTTGGCTGACTGGGCAAAGGGGAGGGCTTCGATCGACGTCTTGTTGAACTTAAGTTTTGGCACGCTAACACCGTTATCTTTTTTTGCTTCGGTGTTACTTATGTTATGCAGCCATCCACTTAGCCATTCAACTTTTTTTCAATTATTTTTGCGATTTGGAACTTGGTAGAACTAGAGGGAAGTGGTGCGACAACCTGCCGCACCTTTAGGCGGCGATTGCTGTTCTACACAGTTCTATTTGAGATTCTGCGCATCGCATCCATGAGTTCGTTGTACGTGGAAAGGCTCATGAGAACGATGGCCTTCTGTCCCTTGGGGTCGTTCTTCCTGGCTATGACGGTGATGTCGCGATTCTTCTCAGCCTGGTTGCAGACTTTCCTAAGATGTCTTTTGGCATAAGCGAAGCTGACTACCTGCATGCTGTCTCCATTTTGCTTGAGCTACTTAACATTCGAGCATTTGACTAATACGGGTCGGAATTTGATATTTAGTCAATTGCATTAGGCTAATTCGTGGCAAACGACCGATTAGAACATGGTGGAACTCGATCTATTTTTCGTGGAACTGCAGGGAAGCTAAATACAGCTAAATCGGTGATTTTAAAAGATTGACGCCTTATGTAATTGATATTTAGAATATGAGCCTGCGACTCTTAATCAATTGGTCGTAAGTTCGAATCTTACACGGCCCACCAATACCAAAGGCACCTGATGAAAATCAGGTGCCTTTTTCTTTGTGCGCGGTGACCCGGGGCGTGGATGTCGACGGGATCGCTTGTCCGCATGCGGGGCGGCTTGTGCTGCTAGAAACTCACCGGATCCCGCAGCAGTGGGCAGGTCATGCAGTGGCCGCCGCCGCGGCCGCGGCCGAGTTCGGCGCCGACGATGGTGATGACTTCGACGCCTTGCTTGCGCAACAGGGTGTTGCTGGTGGTGTTGCGATCGTAGGCGATCACCACGCCGGGTGACAGCGCCACCAGGTTGTTGCCGCTGTCCCATTGCTGGCGTTCGGAGGCGTAGTGGTCGCCGCCGGTGGACACCACCCGCAGCTTCTTCAGCCCCAACGCTTCGGCGACCACGTCGGTAAAGCTGCCTTTTTCACGAAACACCTCGAAGCCCGGCATCTTGTCGGCAGGCCGCAGGGAGAAGGTGACGATCTGGTCGACGATCGGCGGAAACACCGTGACCAGGTCGCGATCCGCGAAGGTGAACACGGTATCGAGGTGCATGGCCGAGCGCAGCTTGGGCATCGCGGCGACGACGACGCGGTTGGCGGCCTTGGCCGCGAACAGGGATGTCGCGAGCTGGCTGATGGCCGTGCGCGAAGTGCGCTCGCTCATGCCGATCAATACCACGCCATTGCCGACAGGCATGACGTCGCCACCTTCAAGCGTGGCGCTGCCATGGTCCACGGTGGGGTCGCCAAACCATATCTTGATACCGCCTTCGGCGAAGGAGGGGGGGAACCGGTAGATGCACGACAGCAGGATGGTTTCCTCGTGCCGCGCGGGCCAATACAGCGGATTGTGGGTGACTCCGCCGTAGATCCAGCACGAGGTGTCGCGCGTGTACAAGGTGTTGGGCAGCGGGGGCAGCAGGTAGTCCACCAGTTCGGGCGAATCGCGCACGGTCTTCAGCACGCTGCCGCCGATCTCCCTGGGGAGTTCCAGCGGCGACAGGCCCCCGATCAGGATCTCGGCGAGTTCGCGCGATGGCAGTTCCTCGAGATAGGCGCGCGTATCGGCCATCAGCCCCAGGCCCACCTCGTTGGGGTTGATCTGCTGGTCGAGCAGCCAGCGCCGTGCCTCGGGAATGTCCATCGCCTCGGTGAGCAGGTTGTGCATTTCCAGCACTTCCACGCCTCGGTCGCGCATCTTGGACATGAAGTCGAAGTGGTCGCGCTTGGCGTTCTCTACCCATAGCACGTCGTCGAACAGCAGGCGGTCGCAATTGGTGGGGGTGAGCCGGCTATGCGCCAGTCCCGGCGCGCAGACCAGCACGCGGTGCAGCTGGCCGACTTCGGAGTGCACGCCAAACGAGGCAGTGTCCACGTCGTTCTCCTTTTCAAAGGGCAAGCAGGCCGGTGTGGAGTCCCCATAGCGCAAACAGCGCGGCCGCGGCGATGAGAGCGAAGATCAGGCTTTCCACACCTACGAAGATGGGCTCCCGACGCTCCCTGCGCGCAATGGCGAACAGCACCACGCCCGGTGCGTAGAGCAGCAGCGACAGCAGCAGGTGCTCGAGTCCGCCCGCATAGACGAGCCATAGGCTGTAGAGCACGGCGACGCCGGAAACGAGGGTGTCGCGGCGACGCGCCCGGGGTTCGCCCTGGTAGGTTTCGCCGCGCACGGCGAGCAACAGGCCGTAGCCGGCGGAGAACAGGTAGGGAATGAGGCTCATCGACGCCGCCAGCATCACCAGGCTGGTGTAGGTGCTGGCGTTGAAGAAGGTCCACACCAGGAACAGCTGGATCACGCCGTTGGTCATCCATAGCGCGGCGGCGGGCGCCTTGCGGGTGTTCTCGCGCGCCAGGAACGAGGGCATGGTGCCATCGCCACCCGCGGCGAACAGCACTTCGGCGCAGAACAGCACCCAGGCCAGCAAGGCGCCGAGCACCGACACGATCATGCCGACGATGATCAGCGTGGCGCCCCATGGCCCGACCAGCGACTGCAGCACGTAGGCCATGGACGGATTGCGCAGGCCGGCCAGCTCCGGCTGCTGCATCACTCCCATCGACAACAGGTTCACCAGCACCAGCAGGCACAGCACCGAGAGAAAGCCGATCACCGTGGCCTTGCCCACATCCGAACGTTTTGCCGCGCGCCGCGAATAGATGCTGGCGCCCTCGATGCCGATGAACACCCACACGGTGATCAGCATCATGCCGCGCAGCTGGTGCATCAGCGAGCCGAGCTCCACCGTGCCCCACAGGTCGCCACGGAAGATGTCCAGACGGAAAGCGATGGCGGCGATGATCAGGAACACGATGATAGGCACCAGCTTGGCCACCGTGACGATGGTGTTGACCACGGCAGCCTGGCGCACGCCGCGCAGGATCATCGCGTGCATGGCCCACAGCAATACGGACGAGCCGATCAGCGCCGCCACGGTGTTGCCCTCGCCGAACATCGGCAGGAAGTGGCCGAGGCCGCTGAAGATCAGCACGAGGTAGCTGACGTTGCCCAGCAGCGAGCTCACCCAGTAGCCCCAGGCCGAGGAGAAGCCCATGTAAGGGCCGAACCCGGCGCGTGCGTAGGCGTAGACACCGGTATCCAGATGGGGCTTGCGTATGGCCAGGGTCTGGAACACGAAGGCCAGCATCAGCATGCCGGTGCCGCTGATCAGCCATCCGATGATGGCCGCACCGGCACCCGAGCTCTGCGCGATGTTCTGCGGCAAGGAAAAGATGCCGGCGCCCACCATCGAGCCGATGACCAGGGCAATCAGTGGTGCCAGACCGAGTCCTGTGTTCTTGGCTTCCATCGCCGCGTCGCCTTGTGAGGTCCGGGGCCCGCTGGCTCCCGTCGCGTGGCTTGTTCCCGCCATGCGATCGCTCGATGTGCTCCGGTGGCCGGATGCGGGCGGACGCAGGACGGGGCGGTCAAAACTTGCCTGGCGGACCCTCGCCGTACGGCCCGATGGTCGAGTCACTGCGCTGGTCGGTCACCGGCAAACGGCTGGGATGGTGCTGGGCCGCGGGTGAAGCAGCTGTGATTCCCGCGGCTGCAGAGAAGAGGGCGTCAGTGGCGCGAGGTGTCCGTGACGCGACAGATCACGCCGCCCATCGGGTTGAACGAGAACTCCAGGTTGCCGTCCTGCACGACCCAGTGGTTGTCGTCGGACAGGCGATTGAACAGCTCGCGTGCCTGTTGCTGCGACATGCCGGTGGTGGCGACCAGCAGTTCGGTGCATGCCGGTGTGCCGGATGCGACCGACGCCATGGCCATCCAGCTGTGCTCACTGGGATAGTAGGTCACCCATATGCCGGTTCCCGTGCGCAGGATGTTGGGCCCGCCCACGGCTTCAAGGCGCAGTTCGGGCTGCGGAACATCGGCGTTCCATTTTTTTGCGACCTCGTTCGGGTCGGTGGCGATCGTGTGTTTGTTGCCGCAGCCGGCAAGCACTGCAGTGATGGCGAGCATGGCGATGGTGCGCTTCATCGATCCTCCCGTGGATGGATACTCGTTCAGGCGTACTGCATTTTTATGGTCATGCCGCCGTCGACCACCAAGGATTGTCCGGTGATGAAGCCGGCCTGGGTCGAGAGCAGGTAGACCGCAAGATGGCCGATGTCCTCGGGCGTGCCGACGCGTCCGGCCGGATGCTGCGCGTGGTCGCGCCGGCTCAGCCGTGGGGCGCTGCGCTCGGCGGGCTTGCGCCATGCATCGGTGGCGATCCAGCCGGGCAGGATCGCGTTGACGCGCACGCGGGGCCCGGCACTGACGGCCAGCGCATGCGTGAAGGCCACCAGGCCACCCTTGGTGGCCGCATACGCCTCGGTGTCGGGTTCGGACTGCAGGGCACGCGTGGAGGCGATGTTGACGATGGCGCCGCCGGCGTCCTTCAGGGCGGGCAGGGCGTGCTTGCAGCACAGGAAGGGGCCGGTGAGGTTGGTGGCCAGGTAGCGGTTCCAGTCGGCAAGCTCGAGCGCTTCGAGCGGCGCGACATGCGGGTGGGCGATGCCGGCGTTGTTGACCAGTCCATCGATGCGGCCATGGCGCTTGAGCGCGAGAGCCACCCAGCGGCTGATGCTGGCATCCCGCGCCACGTCGAGCGTGGCGAAGGTGGCGCGCGGGCCCACCGACCATTCGGCCAGGCAGGCCTTGCCGGCGTCGGCGTCCAGGTCGCCGATCACCACGCTGCCGCCGGCGCCCAGCACCGCCTGCGCGATACCGCGCCCGATGCCCTGGGCACCTCCCGTCACCAGCACCACCTTGCCCTGCAGGGGCAGCGGTTGCAGGGGCGTGATGGCAGGGGCTTGAGTCATGCTGATGTCCTTCGGCTGGGGCTGGAGCGGACTGTGCCGCCTGCATAGGCTAATGGCCATAGTGCCTTCGTGAATTTGCGCCATCGCCGGAGCCGGCGCGATAGTGTGGGCAGGGCTGTTGGCGTCATCGGGCGCCGGCGGGCATACCTGCAACCAGGAGTGCGGCACCGTGCACATGCACCCGACCATCCAAGCCATGGCAACGCAGGCGTCCGGTTGGCCCGGCATCCGGGGCATGCTGCGCGCGAATTACGAGCGGCGCTTCCTTGCGCATGCCTCGACCATGCAGAACCTCTATCGCGGCGTGTTCCCAACCTTCGCCCAGGCGCAGGCGAGTATTCCGGCCTCGCGGCCGCAGGGGTACGACAATGCCGAGTCGGCGTCGTTCTACCGCGAGCGCACGCGCCGCGTATTCCTCAACGACTATCCGATGATGTGGTGGCTGAACACGCTGTTCGATGCGGGCAGCCGTTCGGTCTTCGATCTGGGTGGCCACATCGGCATTGCCTACTATGGCTACCAGCGTTTCCTGCGCTATCCCGATGGCTTGCGTTGGCAGGTGCTGGATGTGCCTGCCGTGATGCAGGCCGGCGCGACCTGGGCCGCCAAGAACGACAGCCTGGGCCGCCTGGGCTTCACCGGGCGGCGCGAAGACGCCGATGGCGTGGACATCTTCTTCGCCGCGGGCTCGCTGCAGTACCTCGACTACACGCTGGCCGAACTGCTGGCATCGCTGTCGCGGCGGCCGCCGCACCTGCTGTTGAACTCCGTGCCGATCCACGTGCGCGAAACCTACTTCACGGTGCAGAACACCGGCGTGTCGTGCTGTCCGTACCGGGTGACCGCGGAGCGCGAATTCATCGATGGCCTGGCCGCGCTCGGCTATCGCCTGCGCGATCGCTGGGAAAACACCGATCGTCGCTGCGATATTCCGTTCTATCCGGAGCACTCGCTGGATCGCTATTTCGGCTTCTACTTCAGCCGCGAAGCCTGAGTTCTATAGCACGCGGGCGCCGTCGCGCGCCTGCGCCCACGCCGGGCTGCAATCCATCGGCCAAACGGTCTAAGCCTCGCCGCAAGGACATGTACGCCTGCGTCGAAAGCGCTTGCGCGTCGTGCCGGGGAGCGCGGCCGGACGTGCGCCGATGGCCATCGTCGATGCCGGCCACAGGCTGCGTGGATACGTGTTTTTGCACGTCCATGTGCGGCAAGTCATAGAACGAATGGTTTTGTCAAGTTCGTTTTGTGCGTGGATATACTCGATCGTGACGTACATCACGCTTTGACCACAGGGGGCCGTCATGAATCGCATCCAACAGCTACTCGTACTTGGCTTGTGCGTACTGCTCGCGGCGTGCGCGACCCACGGTTCCACCGAGGCGCCGAAGATCGATCCATCCGCGCAGGCGGTGACCACCTATCGCATCGGCGTCGATGACCAGCTGTCGATCACCGTGTGGCACAACCCGGACCTGAGCGTGAGCGTGCCGGTGCGGCCGGACGGCAAGATCACCGTGCCGTTGATCGGCGACGTGGTCGCCGGTGGCAAGACGCCAGAGGAAGTGTCGGCGGAAATCAAGGACAAGCTGCAGGCCTATGTGCGCGATCCCCAGGTCGCCGTGATCCTGACCGAACTGCGCAGCCATGAATATCTCTCGCGCGTGCGCGTCACCGGCGCGGTGCGTTCCCCGGTGTCGATTCCGTACCGCCAGGGCATGACCGTGCTCGACGCCGTGCTAGCCGCCGGCGGAACGACGGAATTTGCTGCACCTGATCGCACCGAGCTCTATCGCAAGGGCACCGACGGCACGACCACGCCGTACGCGGTACGGCTGGACAAAGTGCTGCAACAAGGGGACCTGGCCACCAACTATCCGGTGCAGCCGGGCGACGTGGTTACCGTGCCGGTGCGCGCATTCTGATGGCCGTGAAGGTCCAGGGACACGGATCTGGGGGTAGCTTATGAGCGGGTAACTCACACCTTTTGCGAGCATGGTGCCGGCGCTGGTCAGTGAAGCCCGTCGCCGTCGCCTCACCATCGGCGTCGTGTTCGCCTTCATTGCCATCGCAGCGCTGGTGACAGGGCTGCTTTGGCCCAAGAAGTTCGAGTCGTCCACCACCATCCTCGCCCAGGAAAGCAGCATCATCTCGCCCTTGATGGAGGGCGCCGCGCAGGCCACGGCGAACAAGAACCGGGCCAGCATCGCGCGCGACGTGATCTTCAGCCGCAAGGTAATGGACCAGATCCTGGTGGTGGGCGGCTGGACGGCGACGCATCCGTCGCCGGTCGAACAGGACCGCATCATCGAGGGCATCAAATCGCGCACCAAGGTGGAGACCGAGCGCGACAACCTCATCACCATCAGTTACTTCGACACCGACGCCCGGCGTACCTATGTAGTGACGCGCGAGCTGGCGCAGCTGTTCATCAGCGAGAGCCTCGCCTCCAAGCAGCGCGAGAGCCGCGATGCCTATGACTTCATCAACAGCCAGGTCGAGGCGTACCGCAAGAAGCTCACCGACGCCGAGGACAAGCTCAAGGCCTACCGTGACGCCAACGACGACGCGCGGCCCGGCAGCGAGGCCGACACCAATGCGCGCATCAGCCAGCTGCGCAGCCAGATCGAGCAGGCGCGCATGGACCTGATGGAGCGCCGTTCGCAGGAGGGCTCGCTGGCGTCGCAGCTCAGCGGCGAATCGGAAGTGAGCACGGTGCAGACGGTCGACGGCGTCTACCAGACCCAGATGGCCGACCTGCAGGCCCAGCTGGACAAGCTGTTGCTCACCTATACCGAGGAATACCCGGATGTGATCCGCATCCGCCATCAGATGCAGGACCTGCGCCAGCAGATGGCGCAGGAGGACCAGCGCAAGGCCGCTGCCCAGCTTTCCGGCACGCCGACCACGCTGGACAACCACGTGCAGTTCAACCCGGCCTACCAGCAGATCAAGACGCAACTGGCCAATACGCGGGCCTCGACGGCCGCCGCCGCGGCCCGCCTGGGCGCCAGCGAGTCGATGCTGCAGACCGAATTGCAGCGCAGCACGCGCATTGCCAATTCGGAGAACGTCACGGCCGAGCTGACCCGCGACTACAACGTCAACCGCGACGTCTACCAGGACTTGCTGAAGCGCCGAGAGAACGCGCGCGTGTCGATGAACCTCGACGCCGAGCAGCGCGGGCTGACCTTCCTGGTGCAGAACCCGGCGGTGATGCCGCTGGTGCCTTCGGGGCTGCGCTTCATGCACTTCAGCCTGGCCGGCATCGCATTGGCGGTGGCGGTGCCGCTGGGGCTGCTGTTTGGCCTGGTGCGCCTTGATCCGCGCGTGCGCTCGGTGGAGCGCCTGGAGCAGGCGACCGGGCTGGCGGTGATGGCCTCCATTCCGTTTTATCCGACGCCCGCGGACCGGCGTCGCGATCATCGCCACAACCTGTTCCTGCTGGTGACGGTAGTGGGTATCGCCGCGATCTATCTGGCCGTGTTCTGGCTGAGGTTGAAGCAATGAACATGAAAGACGAGAACGAACGGGACGTCGAGGACAGCTTCGAGAACGTGCTGGAAGAAGCAGCGCGGAACCTGCAGCGCCATGGCTCGCCGGGGCACTCGATCGCGCGCATGAATGACGGCGGGCGCGAACTGGTGCCGGTGCAGTTGGAGGAACGCCGGCTTATCCACCGCGAGGAGTCGGTGCGTCGGCAGTCCGATGCATTTCGCGAGATCCGCACGCGGCTGCTAGGCATCGCCGGCCAGCAGAACTTCGTAACCCTGGTGGTTTCGGTGAGCCCGCGTTCGGGCGGAAGCTTCGTGTCGCGCAACCTGGCGGCGGCGTTCGCCTTCGACGAGGCCAAGTCCAGCCTGCTGATCGACTGCAACCTGCGCTATCCCAGCCAACACCGTTCGCTGGACGTGGAGCCGGTGTCGGGCGGCCTGATCGATTTCCTCGAGCAGCCGTCGCTGGGCATCGAGCCGGTGCTGTATCGCACGGGCATACCGCGCCTTCGCCTGATTCCCGCGGGCAAGGCGCGGGAGAACAGCGGCGAGTATTTCTCTTCCTATCGCATGAGCACGATGCTCGATTCGCTGCGCTGCCGTTATCCGGACCGCTACCTGTTCCTCGACGGACCCGCGATCAAGGGTTCGCCGGATGCACGCATCCTGTCCGACCTCGCCGACTTCGTGGTGGTGGTGGCGGGCTATGGCCGCGATACGCCGGCGGCGATCAACCAGGCGGTGACGAATTTCGACCCGGAGAAGATGGCCGGGGTGGTGTTCAACCACGTGCCCTAGGCGGCACGACGCAGGTGACTGGGGCGAATCCTGCTGCGACCACACTCCATTGGGGGAAGGAATATGGCGGTACGCACAACGCTCGCTCGCGCCATCATCATCGCCCTGGCGGCCAGTTCCGGACGCGCCTGGGCCTCGCAGTTCGACTATTCCATCTATGTCACCGGCGAGCACAGCGACAATGCCGCGCTGACCACCAGTGACCCGATCAGCACCAACGTGCTTGCACCGGGCGTCACCTTTGCCTACAACCAGCAAGGTTCCGCGGTGCAGGCGAACGTGAATGGCAACGTGGAGTACCGCGACTACTCCAGCAGCGAGTTTGCCAACCAGACGCTGGCGCAGATCGCCGGCCAGTTGAACTGGTCGATGATCCCCCAGCGCCTGGACTTGATGGTGCAGGACGCCGCCGGCGTGGCACCGGTGAATTCGCTGGCGGCCAACGCGCCTGGCAACCAGCAGCAGACCAACGTGCTGGCCATCGGGCCGACCCTGCGTTTCAACGTGGGCGAGGGCATGA
Organism: Dyella sp. C9; assembly: GCF_003332825.1. GTDB lineage: Bacteria > Pseudomonadota > Gammaproteobacteria > Xanthomonadales > Rhodanobacteraceae > Dyella. The sequence goes on from NZ_QIRF01000001.1 coordinate 438,339, forward strand.
CGGGCGATGCCGAGTTGCATTACATCAACAGCTACGCGTCCCGCGAGGACGAGTTCAACTCCTCGCGCGGCGACGCGGCGCTGCGCCTGTTCCGCGACATCAGCCCGACCGACCAGTTGTCCGGCAATGTCGAGTACGAGCATGTGGATTTCAGCAGCAGCACGGCGGGATCCAACTACGACGATTACTCGGCCTACGTGCGCTATACCAGTCGCCTGGCCAAGCTCACCCTGGATGCGGACCTGGGTTGGTCGAACGTGGACTTCACCCAGGGCGGCTCGTATTCCAGCCCGCTCGCCAGGGTCGTGCTGGGTTGGAGCCTGACTCCACGCAGCACCATTACCGTCAACGGGGCCTACCAGTACGCCGACGCCGCGCAGGACATGTTGCAGCCGACCACGGTCAGCGTGGCGGGTGAACTGGTGCCGCTGGAGCCGGTGACCCAGGCGATCGACCAGACGCGCGGCACCATCGGCGTCGGCAACATCGTGATCAGCTCCGACGTGTACAAGGAGCGCCTGCTGTCGGCCACCTACAGCTACCGCGACGAGGTGATGAACTTCTCGGTGGTGCCCTCGTACGACAAGCTCGACTACATCAACAGCACCACGCTCAACCAGGTGGGCAAGGGCCTGGGCCTCACGCTGGAGTACAAGATCAGCCCGACGGTCTCCGTTTCCGGCTTTGCCTCGGGCAGCCGCATCACCTACGACACCATCGATCGCCTCGACAAGGCGTACCGCTACGGCGTGGCGTTCAGCCACCAGTTCACCCAGCACTGGAGCTGGGGCGCCTCCTACGTGCGGCAGACGCAGAACAGCGACGCGGTGGGCCAGTCTTACCACGAAAACGAATACTTCCTGACCGTGACGTACAAGCGATGACACGCCACGAGAGCGAGCTTCCCTTCTTCTTCGGCAACGGTGGCGAGCTGTTTGGCATCTATCATCCCGCCGGCCGCAAGGCAGATCGCGCCGTGCTGCTGTGTGCGCCGCTTGGGCAGGACCACATACGCTGCCATCGCCTTTACCGCCAGCTGGCCACCACGCTGGCGGGCGAGGGCTTGCCGGTGCTGCGGTTCGACTATTACGGCTGTGGCGATTCCGCGGGCGCCAGCGGCGAGGTGGAGTGGGGCCGCTGCCTGCATGACGTGGTTAGCGCCGCGCAGGAGCTGCGGCGGCGCAGCGGCGTGCCCGACATCGTGGCGTTCGGTGCCCGGCTGGGTGGTCCCATTGCGCTTGCGGCGGCCCAGCCGGCGGGCTTTACCGATGTGCTCGCCTGGGATCCGGTGATCGATGGTGCCGCCTACGTCACCCGCCTCGACGAGATGCAGGAGGCGCTGCTGCAGGATACGCGGAGGTTCGTGCGGCCGCGCGGGCAGGGCGAGTCGCAGGGGCAGTGGCTAGGCTTCGAAGTGAACCCAACGCTGCGGCGCCAGATCGCCGAGCTGCGTCCGCCGTGGGGCATGCGGCCCTCCCTGGTGCTGGACACCCTCGGTGCGACAGCTCCGGACTGGCGGGAGTTGGGCATCGACGCGAGCCACGTCAGGGTGATCGAGCCGGCTACGCCATGGGATGACCTGGCCCGACTGGAGGCCGCGATCATTTCGCATCCGCTGTTGCAGGCCGTCAGTGCTCATGTGCACAGGGTACATGCATGAGCGAACAGGCCTTCCGCTTTGGACGTGCCCAGCACCTGGTCGGCATCGCGGGCCTGCCGGAGCAACCGCGCGATGCGGTGGGCGTGATCGTGCTCAACGCCGGCTTGGTGCACCACGTTGGGCCGTTCCGCCAGACCGTGGACATGACCCGTCGACTCAACACGCTCGGTTATCCGACGTTGCGCTTCGACCTGTCCACCATCGGGGACAGTGGTGCCAGCGGCGAATCGCAGACGCGCGTGCAACAGATCTGCGCCGACGTCGACGATGCCATGGTGTTGCTGGGCAAGCAGGCCGGCTGCCGGCGCTTCGTGTTGGTTGGCCTGTGCGCCGGTGCCGAGAAGGCGCACCAGGTGGCGCGCGACCGCACCAGTCACCACAAGCTGGGCGGCGCGGTATTCCTCGACGGTTTCGCCTACCGCACGCTGGGTTTCAAGCTGCGCCATTACCTGCCCAGGCTGTTCGACGCGCGCCGCTGGGGGCGTTGGCTGTCGCGCAAGCGGCGGGAAATCGCCGACGGCGACGCACCATCGTTCAGCGTGGCGCCGCTGCCTCAGGACGTGGTGAGCGAAGACTTCAGCAGCATGGTCGAGCGGGGCCTGAAGATCTGCATGATCTACACCGGCGGGATCAACATGTTCTTCAACCACCGGCGCCAGTTCCGCGAGTGCTTCGGGCCGGCGATGAACCACCCGGCCGTGTGCACTCGCTATTCCGAAGAGATCGACCACACCTACGTGCTGGTCGACGACCGCCGCCGTCTGATCGAGCAGGTCGAGACGTGGCTTTGCAGCAACTTCCCCATCACCCATGCAGGTGTTTTGCCATGAATGGAGTGCTCGTCACCGGCGGAGCCGGTTACATCGGAAGCCACGTCGTCCAGCAGCTGGCAGCGCGCGGAGAGCACGTGGTGGTGATCGACAACCTCTCCTCCGGCTATGCCGAGGCCGTCCACGGCGCGGAGCTGGTGGTCGGGAACGTGGGCGATCGCGAGCTGGTCGCACGAGTGCTGGCGCGCCATCGGGTGGATACGGTGCTGCACTTCGCGGCGCATACGGTGGTTCCGGAGTCGGTGAGCGACCCGGTGAAGTACTACGGCAACAATACGTGCAACACCTGCAACCTGCTGGCCAGCTGCGCGGAGGCGGGCGTCAGCCACTTCATCTTCTCGTCCACAGCGGCAGTGTATGGCCTGACCGATGCCGGCATCGCGGACGAGGACACGCCGACACGGCCGTTCAATCCCTACGGGATGTCCAAACTGATGTCGGAGAGCATCTTGCGCGACCTCAGTGCCGCCAGCCCGCTGCGCCACGTGATCCTGCGCTACTTCAACGTGGCGGGCTGCGATCCACAGGGGCGTATCGGCCACTCGGCGCCCCATGCGACGCTTTTGATCAAGGCGGCCTGCGAGCACGCGGCAGGCAAGAGCGAAAGCATCTGCATCTATGGCACCGACTATGACACGCCGGACGGCACGGGCATTCGCGATTACATCCACGTCGAAGACCTCGCGGCCGCCCACCTGCGCGCACTTGACCATTTGCGGCGCGGCGGCGCGTCGCTGACGCTCAACTGCGGCTACGGGCACGGCTACAGCGTGCGCGAAGTGATCGATGCGGTCACCCGTATAAGCGGGCGCCGGCTCAACGTGATCGAGCGCCCGCGCCGTGCCGGCGACCTGCCCATGCTGATCGCGCGCTGCGCCCGGCTGCAGCAGGAGCTGGACTGGCACCCCCAGTACGACGACCTCGACTTCATCGTGGGCACCGCCTTCCGCTGGGAGCAGAAGATGGCGCAGCGGGTGGAACATGTCAGCTAGCTTGCCCGTGCGTCGCCACGGGCTGCTGGCGATGCTGGTATGGATGCTGCTCGCCTTCGCTACCCCGGGGATGGCAGGTTCGCACAAGAATGCCAAGTCGCCGACGAACGGCAATAGCGCGAATGCACCGGCCACGGCGGCGCATTCCGAGCTGTTGCCCGACCAGCGCATCGTGCTTCATCGCAACGCGGGCACCAATCCGGCCGTGCTGGCCTCGGTCGGCATTCCCTTGCCGCCGGGGCGCCTGACCGACCCGCAGCAGCTGCGCATCCTCGACGCCAGGGGCAACGAGGTGCCGGCGGCCGTGCAGGTCATGCTGCGCTGGCATTTCAAGGACAACAGCATTCGCGCGGTGCGCGTGCAGTTCCATGCCACGCTCTCCGGCAGCGACGATACCTACTATTTCGCGCTGGGTACGCCGCGCAAGGAAGAGATCGCCGGCTGGCCCTATGACGCCGGCCTGGTCGACGGACCGCAGGGCCTGCACGTGCCGGCGGTGCTGGGCACGCTGACGCCGGAATGGCTGTGCGCCTCGCTGATTGCCGGGCCGCAGCAGCCGGCAGGACCGAACGAGGCCTACGCCAAGTACGTGTCGCGCCAGTTCGAATGGGCCAGCAAACTGCCGGTGGACGATTTCTCCGCGTGGCTGTTCGATCGTCCCTCCACGCTGTACAAGGCCTATGTGCGCACCGGCCGCTTCGACTACCTGCAGGCGGCCGACCTCAGCTACCGCTTCTACATGAAGTACATCAAGCGCGATGGCCTGCCGGAGAGTCCCTCCTGCGCCGGCGGCTGGACCTTCAACGACAAGGTCTGCGACGTGAAGTACGTCTACATCGAGCCCATCCTGCTGTCAGTGGCGCTGACCGGAAACGATGGCGACCATGACGCCGATACCGTAGGCAAGATGACCACGTTGTGGGCCAATGGAGGCTGGAACAACCGGCCTGGGCCCTATACGCGACCCGATGAATACTTCACCGAGCGCCTGGCCGGCCTGGGCCTGATCGAGACCGTGGCCGCCTACGAGCTCACCGGCAGCAAGCGCGACCTGGCGATGGTCAACGAGCGCATTGGCTGGCTCTACGACCACCAGCGCAACAATCCCGATCACCTCGGTGACGACGGATCGTGGCGCAACAGCTGGAACATCCACGAGGGCGACGACTGGCAACCGAAGACCGACGTGCGCGGGTCGTCGCCGTGGATGAGCGAGAACATCATCGACGGCCTCTGGCACGCCTGGCTGGTGACCGGCGACAAGCGCATTCCCGAGATGATCACCGGCTTCGGCCGCTACCTGGAGCGTTACGGCTGGATCAGCCAGGACCTGCTGGTGCACCCGCATGACTGGCGCAACGGCTGCTCGGGAGCGGGCGGCGTGATCGCGTGGTACTGGTCTTCGGCGCATGCACCGCTGGAGGCGGTGGAGGCGATCCAGAACTCCGACGGCTGGTACAGCGATGGGCACAATGTCGAGCTGGCGCTGCCGGTGGCGGCGGCGTACTACTTCGAAAGCGATCCGGCGCAAAGCGCGGCCTACAAGCGCCGGCTCGACCAGCTGGCGTCGTCGTACAACACGTCGTGTGCGGCCATCGACGACACCAAGCGCCGCTTCAACTGGAACAACCGGGGCAGTGGCGTGGTGCAGTGGCTGATCCGCCAGCCGGCCGGTTCGGGCGCGTCGCAGGTCGCGCAGGGCGGGGCACCATGACGGCCACGCGCCCAGGCAACCGTCGGCTGGACGTGTTGCGCAGCGTTACCATCGTCTCGGTGTCCAGCTACATCGAGTTTGCGCTGGGCCTGTTCGTCAGCGTGTGGATCGCGCGGGCGCTGGGTCCGGCCGACTTCGGCCGCTATGCCTTCACGGTGTGGCTGTGCGGCTGGCTGATCGTGTGCAGCAACCACGCGCTCACCACCTCGTCCACCAAGTTCATTGCCGAGGCCGATGGCAGTGGCGCGACCGACGTGGCCTCGCACATCGCCTACCGGCTCAATCGCATCCAGCACGTCAGCACGGCGATCGTGCTGGGATTGTTCCTGCTGGTGTTGCTGATCATCAGGCCGGTGGAGTGGCACGATGCACTGCTGCCTGCCACGGCGCTGGTGCTGATCGCCACCGGCAGCAAGGCGAACTACGCCATGTGGGTGGCCATCGCCAAGGGGCAGGAGCGCTTCGAGACGGAGGCCATCGCCACCGTGGCCGCCGGCCTCATCGGCGTTGCGCTGGTGATCGCCGCCACCCTCGCCAAGGCGGGGCTGCTGGCCTTCGTGGGCATCTTCACGATCTCTTGCCTGCTGCTCAACCTGATCAACCGCCTGGCCTATCGCCACTATTGCCAGCCGTTCACCGACGGGCCCATACCGCCGGAACTGCAGGCGCGGCTCAACCGGCACCTGCGGCTTACCGCGGTGCTGATCATCGTGATGTCGTTCAAGTCCGGCACCATCGAGGTGTTCCTGCTCAATACCTACGCCACGTCGGCGGCGGTCGGTTATTTCGCGATTGCCGGCACGCTGACACGCGGCGCAGTGCAGCTGTTCTCGGTGGGGCTCACCACCACGCTGCTGCCCTACATGGCCAAGTCGTATGGCGAGCGTGGCCACGACCACGCGGTGCGTTTTCTCGGCGAGGCCACGCGCTTCTATTGGGCGGTGGGCCTGGCCATCGCGGGGTTGGGGCTGGTGACCACCCCGGATATCGTGACCCTGATGTACGGCCATCGCTATGCCGACGCGATACCCGCGATCGAGGCCATGCTGGTGCTGGCCGGCCTGTTGCTGATCGGCAATGGCATCGCGGCCTACCAGACGGTAGTGGACCGCCAGGACGACCGCATCCGCATCACGGTCGTCGCACTGGTTGTCAACGCGTTGGCCGGCGTGCTGCTGGTGCCGTGGCTGGGCCTGCTCGGCGCGGTGCTGGCCTATGCCATCACACGGCTGACCGAGCTGGCGCTGGCGATCTACTACCTGCGTCGCGCCACCACCGGTGGCCTGCCGCTGGCGGCCATGGCACGCCTGTTCGGTGTCGGTGCCGTGGCCACGGCGGTGGCATGGATGGTGATGAGCGCCGTGCCCAGCCTGTGGGGTTTCCTGGCCGGTGCAGCGGTGTTCGTGGGCATCTACCTGCCGGCGAGCGCGCTGGTGCGTTATTGGGGCGAGGACGATTACCGCCTGCTGGCCACCATCGCCAATCGCTTCGGCGCGCCGGGTCGCATGCTGGTGCGTGGCCTGAACAGCCTGCAGGGCGCACGCGCGGATACGTTGCCGTGATGCCGCCGCCACGCCAGCCGGCATCGTGCGCCATCGTGCGCAGCGAGCCCGAGGTTCGCGCGCTGCGTGATGCGCTGGCGCGCGTGGCCGAGCGGGCCGGGGCGGCCTCCGGCATCGTGCAGCACCCGGACTGGCTGCTATACGAACTGGAATGGCGCGGGGACATCATGTCGCCGTACCTGGTGGTGGCCCGCGACGGGCAGGGCGAGCTGATCGGCTATGCGCCGATGCTGGCGTATCGGCACCACGCGCGCGTTCCCCTCGGCGGACACCACCTGCCGATCTACCACGGGCCGGTGGTGCGCCTGCTGGGCGAGGGCGTGGTGGCCGCTCCGCGCCACCGCGAGGCGGTCGAGCGTGGCGTGGCCGATGCACTGCAGGGCGACCGCCAGCAGCGCGTCATCCGCATCCAGGAGACCACTTTGCCCAATGCACTGGCCGGAGCGCTGGCCCGCGGCGCGGGCGGTTTCCACTCCGTATCGGCCAACATGCTGGAGCAGCGCAACTGGAGCATCGCGCCCGCGGCCTCGCTGGCCGACTACCTGGGCGCGCTGGGTTCCAAGAAGCGCAACGACCTGGCTCGGCGACTGCGCAATGTCTACAAGAAACTCGGCGAGGACGCCCACCTGCGCGTGTTCGACATGCCGGACGCCATGCAGGAATACACCACGCTGATGAATCCGCTCTACGCGCGCAGCTGGCACGCCGTGGACATGCCAACCGACTGGACTGCGCCCGCGCGCCTGGCGCTGTTCCGGCGGCTGGCGGCGGAGGGCCGGGTGATTGGGCACCTGTTGATGCAGGGCGAGCGCCCGGTGGCCTATGTGCACGGGTATCGCATGGCCGGGCGCTACCTGCTCGACGACACCGGCTATGACGAAGCCTTCGCCGCGCTGGGCGTTGGCTCGTCGCTGGTGTTCCAGGTGGTGCAGGACCTGCTCGAGCGCTTTCCTGGCGAAACCATCGACTTCGGTTACGGCGACAACCAGTACAAGCGCGTGCTGGCCAACCAGCAGGCCACGTGTGGTTCGCTATACCTGGTGCGTGGCCTCGTGCCGCGCGCGCGTTTCGGGGTGATCGGGCCGGTGCGGCAGGTCTACCGCTGGATGCATCGCAAGGTGCGCAGCGAGCAGGCCTCGGGAAACGGCTGAGCGGCTCAGCTATCGCCCAGCCAGCGGCGGCGCAGACGCTGGTAGACCGGACGGGTCCAGCGCTTCAACGGCTTCTTGAGATTCCACGCCAGCCATTGCCGCTCCCGCTGTGAGCCGATGCCGCGGGCCAGCGCCACCGCCATGTCGGGACTGCTGTCGTGCCACAGCGCGTAGCGCCCCAGGATCTGGCAGCCATCGACCACATGCGCGCGGGCCGTCGGCTCGGAAGTGAACAGGTACTGGTAGCCGGTCTCGGCGACGATGCGGGCGACGCGCTCGGTATAGAAGCCGCCGGGCACCGAGGCCGCGATCACCGGCGTGCCAAGCAGTTGCTGCAGGCGATCGCGGCTCTCCTTCCACTGCGCCAGCAGTGCTGCGTCGTTGAGCGCGGAGATGTCGGATGGGTGGGTGTGCGAATGGCTGCCCACCACGTGGCCCAGCCGTTGCAGGGCCAGCAGGTCGTCCGGCTCGACGAAGCCATGCGTGCCGATGCGATGGGTGGTGATGAAGAAATGACCGGTCATGCCACGCGCCGCCAGCGCCTCGCCGATGTAGGGTGCACTGGCGCCGCCGTCGTCGAAGGTGAGCAGGCAGCTGCGCGACACTGGATCGCGCAATGCAGTGACGTCGGGAAAATGCAGGCGACTGCGGGCAAGCTGTTCCAGGTGCTGCGCGAACAGGTCGAGCGTCATCTTGTAGTGCGCGGCGGCTGGGCCGGGAAAACCGCTGTCGTCGGGCTGCCCCGGCACGATCACGTCGTGGTACATCAGCGACGGCAGGCTCATCGCGCACCGGCCCTGGCCGCCTCGCGCTGCCAGCGCAGGTAGCGGGTGAACCAGGGTTGGCCCCACGCGCCGCTTTGGCGGTGGCGCGTGTCGATCACCGGCGCGGTGCCCTGGGCGATTTCCTGCAAGCGCAGGGCGAGCCGGTCGAGGTTCTCCAGCACCACGCGGTACTGGATCACCACGTGCGATTCGCTGCGCTCATCGAACGCATAGCTGTAGTAGCCGTACACCGGACCGGTATCCACCCCGGCGTCCACCTTGAGCAGGGTCATGCCGACGCGCTCCAGGTCGCGCTGGGACAAGGCCCAGAAGCAACCGTGCGCATTGCGGTACTCCGGGCAGATACCCGGGTGCAGCACGAAGCAGCCAATGCGCGGCAGCGCGATGAGGCGTTTCTTCAGCAGCTGCTTGCAGCGCGCCAGCACGATGTCGGGGGCCGTGCGGCGCAGGAAGTCGGCCACGGCGGGGTCGTTCACATCCGACACCACCAGCTGCTTGGCCGCCGCGACGCGGCCGTAGCGCGCCTGCATGCTGGCGAGTGCCGCGGTGGCGAAGGCGTGGTCCCGGCCCGCCAGCGCAAGGCGCTGGTACACGCGCATGGCCAGCACGTCCAGAAAGCGCAACCAGCCCACCCGGTGGATCTCGCGGCGCACGCGCGCGCGCTTTTGCGCCGCGGTTTCCTCCAGTACCACGATGCCGGCCAGTTCGGTGAACGACGCCAGCCACGCGGCGAGGCCGACGCGGTCGAAGTCGTCACCGGCATGGCAGATCAGCACGGTGCGCATGCGGCGCTCCTGGCGGCAGCGGTGGCCAGCGGGGGCGGCGGCAGCAGGTAGTCGCGCCAATGGTTGGGGTTGCCGCGCTTGCCGGCCTCGGCGGCCTTGACGATGTTGTACAGCTCACGGGAGGTCACGTAGTGCAGTACGTAGCGCTGGCCGTCGTTGTAGCGGCGCTCCAGGTACTCGTGCATGACGTGCATGGGCTCGCCGAGCAGCGTGTCCATGTCGCGCTCCTGCGTGCCGTGCGTGTGGATCTTCACGAAGATCCAGTCCGGGCGGCCTTCGACTTGCACGGCGGTGCGTATCCACGCATCGACACGGTGCGCATGCGGTGGGCAGGAGACGCGCACGTCGGCATTCTCGATGCGCGGTATCAGCCCATGGCGGCGGTCATGCCAGTTCAGGCCCAGCGGACCCTGCACGATCATCAGGTCGCCGCTGGGGCTGCCGCCCACGCGCACCGGCACGCCGCGGTCGTGCGACTTGGGCCGCAGCGGGTCGTCGGTGGCGTAGTAGATGGTGTTGATGATGTGCGTCTGTGTGTCGCTGGGCGCCGAGGGCAGGGTGAAATCGGCGTAGCAGCCCAGCTCGCGCAGCAGCACCAGCTCGTTGTTGAGCCCGCACCAGCGGCCGTCGGCGCGGGAGTTGTCCAGGCACCAGTTGCCGTGGATGAAGCCGAAGCGCAGCTCACCGCTGTCCGGGTCGCGCGAGAGGGCGCCGTGCCTGGCGTGCAGGAGTTCGTTGAAGCGCTGGATGGTGGCGCGGAAGTTCGCCTCGGTGTCGTTGTCGTGGTGCAGGTGGATCTCGATCTCGCCGAAGCCGTCGGCACATAGCGAGGCGAGCTTGTCCAGGTGTTCCTCCAGGTATTCCTCTTCCGGATAGAAGAAGGTGTGCTGGGGCGGGCGTCCGTCGGCGTCGCGATGCGCGCCGGCCAGCAAGCGGTAGTCGTGGCACCAGCGGTCCACGCGGGTACGCTGGGTTTCCAGGTCCACGCGACCCCAGGCCGGCTCGAAGTGGTCGACGAAACAGAACATCACATGGATCGGGCCCTGTTCCGGCCGGGCTATGCGCCGGCGCAGGTAGCTGCCCAGCCACAGGTGCATGTTGCGCGAGCGGATCACCCGCCTGAGCACGAGGCCGGCACCCGCCAGCAGGAGCAGGACGATCAGCGCGGCGACCATTACACGCCCTCCGGCAGGGGCAGCAGCGACAGCAGCTGTTCGGCATTGTTGCGCCACTGGCGTTCGCGCACCACGTATTCGCGCGCGGCATGGCCGATGCGGTCACGCTCGTCATGCCGCGCGGCAAGGTCGAGCACGCGCTGCACGCAGGCATCGAGTTCGCCGCGCGGGAACAGCCAGCCGGTCTGACCGTCGCGGATCACCTCGGCGACCGGCGCATAGTCGGGGGCCACCACGGCCACGCCCATCGCCATCAGTTCGAACAGTTTCATGGGTGAGCCGTAGAGGTTGGAGTCCGGCAGCACCGCGTAATCCATGCAGGCGATCCAGGCCGCCACGTCGTCGTGCGGCACGCGTCCGGGCAGGATCACGCGGTTGGCAAGGCCGCGGGCCTCCACCAGCGCGCGCACGGCCGGCAGGGTGCGCCCGTCGCCGACCAGCACCAGCACCAGGCCGGGCTGTTCGCGCAGGCGTTCGGCGATCGCCTCGACGAAGCCGTCCACGCCGTGCCAGCGCGCGAACACGCCGATGTGGCCGCACACCACCTGACCGTGCAGGCCGCGCTCGCCGCGCAGGCGCTCGCGGTCGAAGCGGCGCGGATTGAAACGGCCGAGGTCGGCGGCATTCGGCGAGATCACCGACGGCGCAATGTCACCATAGGCCTGTTCCGCCTGGGCGCGGAAATAGCTGGAGATGAACACCAGCCCGGTACTGCGGCGCAGGCACCAGCCTTCGATGCGGCGCGCCAGCCCCTTGAGCTTGAGCGGGCGCACGCGATGCACCAGCGCCGAGTCGTTGATCTCCAGCACCACCGGGATGTCATGGCGCTGCGCCAGCCACACCGTCATGAACAGGAATAGCGAGTAGCGCTCGTAGATCAGCTGCGGGCGCTGCTCGCGGATGGCGCGGCGCAGGCGCACCAGGGTGACCAGGTTGTAGCCCAGTTCCAGCAGCTCGAACAGCACGCCCGGCATGCGCGCCACCAGGCCGGCCAGCCGGCCCGTGCCGGCACCCGCCTTCGGGGCAAATTCGTGCTCGGGGTCGGCGCCGGGGAAGGACAGGATGGTGACGTCGTGGCCGAGGTCGCGCAGCGCATGCACGATGCCGCGGATATGCACGCCCTCCACGTGACGACCCTGCGTGCGGTGGTGGTAGAGGATCCTCATGCAGCATTCCCTGGCAGTGCGTGGAACCGCTGGCCCTGCGCCAGCCACTCGGGCAGCAGCACGGCGAGCGCATCGGTGGCACGGTCGCTGTCGTCGTGCATCAGCACGATGTCGCCCGCCTTGGGTGGCGCGGCGCGCAGGCGCGCGACCAGCTCCCCATGGCTGGGTTTCTGGTAGTCCATGCTGTCGTAGGACCAGTACACGATGTTGCGCCTGTGGCGCGCGCAGTACAGCAGCAGGCGCGTGTCCAGGTAGCCCTGTGGCGTACGCAGCCGGTGTTGCGGCTGCTGGTCGAAGCTGCGCAGCAACTGGTCGGTACGCTGGAACTCCTCCACCTGCTTGCGCAGCGGCATCGGCTTGAACGACCAGTGGCTCCACGAGTGGTTGGCGATCAGGTGGCCCTCGGCCACCATGCGTTCCACCAGTGCCGGATGCTGCTCGACGCGGTGACCGACCAGGAAAAAGCTGGCGTTCACGCCATGCCTGGCCAGCAGGTCGAGCAGGCGCGGGGTGTAGTCGGGGTCGGGGCCGTCGTCGAAGGTGAGATAGCGGGTGCCGCCGAGGGCAGAGCCACGGGTCTGCACCAGCGCATCGGGGAGCCAGCGCAACAGTTGCTGTTTCTTCGGCCGCATGTTCATGCCGCGGCCCTGGCTGCGGCTGGCGCCCCGGCCACCGCCTCGCACAGGATGCCGGCGAGGCGGTTCACGTTGTCCTCCCAGCGGAAGGCGGATGCCTGCCGTGCGATCGCATCGCTGTCCCATGCGCGCTGCAGCACCTCGTTCAGCGCGGCCGACAACGCGGCGCAGTCACGCACCGGCACCAGCAGGCCGGCGAGCGCGGGCAGCACCTCCGGAATGCCGCCCACGCGCGTGGCCACCACCGGCGTGCCGCAGGACATCGCCTCCAGCACGACGTTGGGTACGCCCTCGTTGTGGCTGGGCAGGCACAGCAGGCTGGCCGCGCGGAACCAGTCGCCCAGCGCCTCGTGCGGCGCGGCGCCGGCCAACTGCAGCTGGCCGATGCAGCCAAGCGCCGTGGCGCGATCGAGCAGCGCCTGCCGGCACGGGCCGCTGCCGACGTAGACGAGCCTGGCATCGGGATGCGCCGCCAGCACCGCAGGGAAGGCTTCGAGCAGATCCAGGCAGCCCTTGCTGTCCTTGAGATTGCCCACGTACAGCAACACGGGCGCCTCTGCGGGCAGGCCAAGGCGCTGGCGTGCGTCCTGGCGCGGGCCGGGCGAGAACAGCGCGGGATCCACGCCGTTGTAGAGCACATGCACCTGTCCGGTCGGTGCACCGAGTGCGGCGGCCTTGCCGGCCAGCGCCTGGCTCACCGCGACCACCGCAGCGGCGCCGCGCAGTGCGCTACGGATCTGTACGCGGCGCAGCACGTGATTGGCCTGCACGTTGAGGTCGCTGCCGTGCACCTTCACCACGTAGGGTACGCCCAGGCGCCGAGCCAGCCATCCGGCGGCCACGGCATCGGGATAGGCCCAGCTGGCGAGCACGCAGTCGTAGTTGGCGGCGCGCAGCTGGCGCCGGCGTTGCGCGAGCAAGGACAGCAGCCAGCACAGCGCATGCAGGGGGCGTCCGATGCGCGGCAGGTAGTAGAACGTGAAGTGATCGGTGCGCAGGTTGTCCGCCGTCACCTCAGCCTTCGCAGCGCCCATGCGTTCGCGAAAATCCACGGCGGTGAGCACGTCCACGTCGTGGTGCTGTCCCAGCCGCTCGAACTGCTGGCGATTGAACGCGCCACGCAGCGGATCCCACGGAGTGGGAAACAGGTTGGTGAGAACCAGCACGCGCAATCGCATCGCTCAGCGCCTCGTTTCCTGGTAAAGCCTTGCATAGCGGCCGGCCATCATTTCCAGCGAGCCGTAGCGTTCCACCCATTCGCGTGCCGCCAGCCCGCAGGCGTTGGCTTTCTGCGGCGCCTGCAGGAAGGCGAGCATGGCGTCGGCCAGCGCGCGCGGGTTGCCGGCGGGCACCAGCCGGCCGGTGTAGCCGTCGTGCACGATCTCGCGGTTCCCGCCCACGTCGGTGGCCACGATCGGCAGGGCGGCGGCGCAGGCTTCCAGCAGCGCCATCGAATAGCCCTCGCTCACCGATGACAGCACGAACAGGTCCAGTCCGCGCAGCAGTTCATGCACGTCGTTGCGGTCGCCGAGGAAGTGCACCCGGCGTTGCAGGCCTTCCTCGCGCACGGCCTGTTCAAGCTCGGCGCGCAATTCGCCATCGCCGATCAGAACCAGCGAGGCCTCCGGGCGCAGCGCATGGATATGCCCGAAGGCGCGGATCAGGCCGAGCTGGTCCTTGGCCCAGTTGAAGCGGCCCACGTTGCCGATCAGGGTGCTGTGCGCGGGCAGCTGCAGCGCATCGAGCAGGCGCACGCGCATGTCCGGCGAGGCTGGCGCGAACATTTCGACCTGGATGCCGTTGGGCACCACCTCGGCCTTCATGCTGGGTACGATGCCGCGGGCCACCGCGTCGCGACGCGCGGCCTCGCACACCGTGACCACCGCGTCGGTGCGCGACAGCGCGCGGCGGTACAGCCACTCGCGGCGCACGGTACGCGCGTTCATACCCATGCCGTGGCGGGTGTTCACGATGCGGCGCACGCCGAGCCCGCAGCTGGCGATCACCGCCTGGTAATGGGCCACGGCGTTGTGGGTATGCAGTACCTCGGTGTCGTGGCGGCTGATCATGCGGCGGGCCTGCGCCAGCGCGCGCAGGTCCAGCCCCTGCCGCTTGTGGCAGCCGGACACGGGTATGCCCAGCGCGTCCAGCTCGTGCGCCAGCGTGCCCGGTTCGAACAGGCACACCACCTGGCAGTGATGGCCCTGCCGGTGCTGGATCTTCACCAGCTCCAGCACCATGCGTTCCAGGCCGCCGCGGTTGAGGTTTTCGACCACGTGGGTGATGTTCACGGACTCAGTTCCGAAATGGTGAGCCGCGTCTTGCCGCTGCGGGTGAGCGGGATGGTGTCCACGAACTCGCAATGGAGCTCGATGCTGTCGCCGAGCACCTTGCGGATCTCGTGCTGGATCATCGCCAGCGAGTCGTCGGTGAACGCCTTGCCCCGCACCAGGCGCACGTCGAGCCGGTCGAGCTGGCGCTGCACGATCTGGTACTGGTTCACGCCCGGCACCTCCTTGAGCAGGAACGGGAAGAACATGCCCGGCAGGATGCGTCCGTCCGGCGTGCGTATGGCGTCGAGCATGCGTCCCTCGACCTGGGTGATCAGCGGCAATCCGCGCCCGCACGAACAGCGCTCCGGCGAGGCTGTGATCAGGTCGCCGGTGGCATAGCGGATGAACGGCATGCCGTAGTTGAAAAGGTCGGTGACCACCGCCTCCCCGGTGAGCGGATCGAGCTGCGCGCCTGGCGGCGCGATGCGTTCCACCACCAGGTGGTCGATGTTCACATGCATGCCGCGGTGTTGGTCGCATTCGCCAGCCACCATCATGAACTCGCGGCAGCCGTAGGTGTTATAGGCCGGACAGCCGTAGGCCTCTTCGACGATTTTGCGCTGGAACTCGTGCATGGCCTCGCCGTTGACGATGAACGCCTTGGGTGCATGCACGCGCCGGCCCTGTTCCAGCAGCCACTGCGCCAGCCGCAGCAGGGGGCTGAAATAGCCGAGCAGCACCTCGGGCTTGTAGCGGTCGATCAGGTCGGCGTACTCGCCCAGGTTCGTATCGGTCATATGGAAACTGTTGACCAGCCGTCGCCCGAACGCGGCATGGAACAGCTGGTCCTTCCAGCGGCGCATGCGCGGCGGGTTGCCCAGCCCTCCGCCCCACAGCACCAGGCTGCGACGGCCCGGAGGGGCCCCGGCCCAGTTGTACCCCCGGAACATCACGGCGGTGCGGCGGTCGTTGCTCTCGCGGGTGTAGCCGAAGCGCAACGGTTCGCCGGTGGAGCCGCTGGTGTTCTTGTAGAGCATGCGGTCGCGCCACGACAGCGCCTTGAGGTCCTCGGCGTGGCTGCGGATATCCGCCTTGGTGAGCGTGGGCAGGCGTGCGTAGTCGTCCAGGCTACGGATGTCGTCCGGGGTGATGCCCAGCCCGCGCCATTGCTTCTGGTAGTAGGGCACGTCGCGGTAGCAGTGCTCGAGCAGGCGTTTGAGCCGCGTCCACTGCAGCTCGGCCAGCTGCTCCGGGGAGAGCCACTGGCTGCGCTCGTATTCGTCCAGGTAGGCGAGCGTGCCCCGGCGGCGCAGGCCGGATTCGTAGGCGGGATACAGCACCCGCCGGAACGCCGTTTCGTACAAGCTGCTCATGGTGCGTACCCCCTGTCATGGACCGGCGGCATCGCCGGTGCGGGCGCGAGGCGCCCGTGGTTCATCGCATGCGCCGCGGCCCATGCGTTCATCAGGCCGTCCTCAGCAGGATCGCCACCAGCACATACAGTCCGGCGATGCTGCCCATGGCGGCTGGTACCCAGCGCCACCAGCCCTGCGTGAGGCGTGTCGTCTGTACGCCGGGAAGGCGCTGGCGCACGCCCACGTAATAGCCCACCACGATGGCCAGGATCAGGTAGAGCACGATCATGTAGCTGCGGCTGAGGAAGAACGCCGTGGTGAACATGCCGCACAGCACGATGAACAGGGTGAGCGCGAGCGGGCGCTCGGTTTCCCACTGGGCAAAGGCTTCCGGCTCGGCGGTGGCATCGGGCCGGTAACGCAGTACCAGCCACATCATCCAGAAGCTGTAGCAGACGAAGGCCAGCCACAGCACGTAACCGACGAAGCCGGCCTCGGCCAGCACCAGCACGAAGGAGTTGTGCGCGGTGAGCTCGTTGTACTCGGTGAAGTTGCCCGCGCCCACGCCAAACAGCGGATGGGACATGAACATGTGCAGGCCCGAATACCACGCGTCCACGCGGCCGTTGGCCGATTCCTCGCCGGCGTCGAGCTCCTGCATACGCGAGGAAAGCAGCTTCATGCAGGCCAGGCCGACCGCGCCGAGGATACCGGCCGTGACGATGCCGCGGCGATACCACACGTAGACACCGGCCATCATCAGCACCGCCAGCAGCGCGCCGCGCGAATTGGTGAGACGGATGCCGTACAGCAGCAGCAAGGTGCCGGCAAACCAGAACAGCTTGCCGAGGAAACCCGATTGCTTGCCCAGGAACACCGCCATCGGCACCGCCGCCACGAACAGCAGGCCCAGGTCGTTGGGATCGTTGAAGATGCCCACGTACTGGATGCGGCCGTCCTCGCCGATGGGGATGCCGGTCCAGCCGACGCCGTCGTTGGCCTGCTGCACGCCGTGCAGGGCCAGCACCAGCGAGCACAACACGATCACCGCCATGCTGATCACCGTGTGCCGGCGCGTGGTGCAGGCGGCGGCCAGGATGAAGAACGAGATCACCGCCGGACCGAACTTGCCCAGCTGGTCGAGCATGCCGCCGACCCAGCCGTTGGTGGCCTGCGAAATCATCAGCACCAGCAGGAACGCCGGCAGTATCACGAACTGGGGCGCGGCGAAGGTCTTGGCGCGGGAGCCCATCCAGCTGAGGAAGGCCAGCACCAGCACCACCGGCAGCACCGGCACGCCGACCAGGGCCGGCATGTAGTCCTGCGGCCGTACGATGGTCAGTACGAGGTAGAGCAGGATCAGTGGGAACATGCCGGTGATTCCCTCAGGTCATGCATGCGCCCGCCGCTGGGGTAGCTCATCAGGCTGGGCAGCGCCAGCATGGCGGCGAACCAGCCGGTGCCCATGTTGCGCTCCACCGCCAGGCGGTACAGCGCGTAGCGGTTGAAGTCGCGCGGTGCGTTGGTGCCGCTGATGTAGCAGCAGGCCAGCTCGAAGCCGGCATCGCGAGTGACGTCGATCACGCGCTGGTCGAAGGCGCGGGCGCCGCCCACGGGGTAGGACATGTGCAGCATCGCTGGGCCCAGTTCGCGGTGGAGCGTGTCGCGCGAGTGGTGCACCTCGAATTCCAGCTCGTCCTGCGGCAGCTTGGAGAGCATGCGGTGATGCACCCCGTGCGAGCCGAACTCGTAGCCGGCCGCATGCATCTCGCGCACCTGGTCCCAGCTCATCGGGCGGCAGTCCTGCGGCGCGTGGTCGCCGGGCATGCGCCATTGCTCTTCCAGCCGCCGGGTCATGGCCGACTGCTCGCGCGCATCGAGCTCCTTCATGCGATCGAGCACCATGGCGGCCAGCACGCGGCGTTCGGCCCGGCTGGCGGGCATGCGCACGTCCATCTCCAGCTCGGGCAGCTCCAGCCGTGGCGCGCCGGTAAGCAGGATCATGTGCACGAGCCAGTCGTAGGCGAATGGCCGGCCGCTGTCGATGTGCCCGGTGGACACGAAGAAGGTGGCCGGCACGCCCAGCTCACGCAGGATCGGATAGGCCACGTGGTAGTTGTCGCTGTAGCCGTCGTCGAAGGTGATCACCACCGCGTCGGTGGGAAGTTCCTTGCCGGCATTGATCGCCGTGGCGACCTCACTGAGGCTGATGGGGTGGTAGTGGTCGCGCACGAAGCGCATCTGTTCGCGGAAACCCGCGGGCGAGGCGCTGATCAGCTCCAGGTCGAATTCGTAGGCATCCGGGTCCGGCAGCGGGGTGATGCGGTGATAGGCCAGGATGCGCAGGTCCTTGTGCAGCCATGAGCGCATGCGTTGCAGCGAACCGAGCAGTCCGCTGCTGTGGCATAGCTCGCCCAGCTGCCCCCGGAGCCCGGCCGGCCGGCCGCTGTCCCTTACCTGGGTCACCATAGATGGAGTCCTCGATTGCGGGCAAAGGTCACCACGGCCTGCGCGGCGAACAGGTTGAGATAGAAGAAGGCGACCGCCAGGCGTACCGGCAGCCAGCGCACGGGTGCAGGCTGCAGGCGACCGACCACCACCAGCAGGCTGGCCAGCAACAGAAGGGCCAGCGTGGCGGCGCAGACGAGCGAGCTGGAGGCGAGGCAGGCCGAGCTGATCGCAAGGCCAACCAGCAGCCACGGCCCCAGCAGGCGCAGCAGCTTGTGGCTGACGAAGCGGAACCACGCCGGGTTGCGCCAGGGCAGCAGCAGCCAGGGGGCCAGCTGGATCAGCTGGCAGTTGCCGGCCAGCGTGCGGATCTTGCGCCGGCGTTCTTCGGTCGGCGCCTGCGTGACACGGTCCCACGCCACGGCCGCGGGTTCGAACACCACGCGATGGCCACTGGCGATCACGCGCATCGGCACCAGCACGTCGTCCAGCACGGTGCCGTCGGGCAGCGGCTGGAACAGCGAGCGGCGGATGGCGTACAGCGCGCCGCTCACGCCGATGGTGGAGCCCGAGCGGCTCTCGGCATGGCGGATCAGCTTCTCGTAGCGCCAGTAGGCGTCGACGCTCTGGGCGAAGCCGGTTTCGGGATCCGATAGCATCAGCTCGCCACCGACTGCCCCCACCGACGGATCGGCGAGGTTGGCCACCAGTTCCTGCAAGGCGCCGGGCGCCAGCCGCTGGCGCAGGTCCGTCATCAGCAGCACCTCGCCACGGGCGTGGCGCACGGCGTCATTGAGGCAGGCCGCCTTGCCGCGCCGGCTGGGATATTCCAGCACCCGCACGCGCTCGTCGCCGAACTGGAGGGCACGCCGGGCGGTGTCGTCGGTGCAGCCGTCGCAGGCCACGAGGATGTCGACGAGCTCGCGCGGATACTGCAGCGCGCCCAGGCTCACCAGCTTGGCCTCGATGTGCGCGGCGCCTTCGTACGCGGCGATCACCACCGTCACGGTGGGCGTGCAAGGCTGCTTGGCGATGGCGCGCGGAAACAGCCTTGCCTGCAGCCACACGCACAGCGGGTAGCCCACGAAGATGTGCGCGAGCAGCAGCGCGCACAGCCAGAACACCAGGTAGCCGGCGGCCATCATCGCGCGCGCTCCGTGGGCATGGGCCTCACCATGGCTGGGCGTCCCGCTGGCGGGCGATACCCATCACCGCCTGCGCGGCGAACAGGTTGAGGTAGAAGAAGGTGATGGCCAGCCGCACCGGCAGCCAGCGGGTGAGGCCGGGCTGCAGGCGGCCCATGGCGACCAGCCCCGCGCCGGCAACCAGCAGCGCCAGCGTTGCCGTGCACAGCAGGTGGCGGCGTACCAGCAAGGCGGAGGTGAGCGCCATGCCGAGCAGCAGCCAGGGCGCCGCCAGGCGCAGCAGCTTGTGGCTGACGAAACGCAGCCACAGCGGGTTGTCCTGCGGTGACAGCAGCCAGGGCGCCAGGCCGATCAACTGGCAATGGCCGGCCGCGTTGTAGATGCGGCGCGGCCGGTCCTCCTCCGGCAATTGGACCAGCCGGTCCCAGGCCAGCGCGCGTGGCTCGAACACCACGCGGCGCCGGCTGGCGATCACGCGCATCGGCACCAGCACATCGTCCAGCATGGTTTCGGGTGGCAGCGGCTCGTACTGCAGGCGACGCATGGCGTACAGCGCGCTGCTGACGCCAATCGTCGAGCCGCTCTGGCTCTCGGCCAGCCGCAGCCCTTTTTCGTAGCGCCAGTAGGTGTCGATGCCCTGGGCGAAGCCGCTGTGGCTGTCGGTATAGAGCAGTTCGCCACTGGCGATGCCCACCCGCGGGTCAGCAAGGTTGGCCACCAGTTCGCGCAACGCGATGGGCGCCAGCGTCGGGCGCACGTCGGTGAACAGCAACACCTCGCCCTGGGCCGCGGCCACGGCGCGGTTGAGGCAGGCAGCCCGGCCCAGTGGCTCGTGGAATTCCAGCACACGCACGCGGCGGTCCTTGAACAGCCGTGCCAGTCGCGGCGTGCCGTCGCGGCAACCGTCGCAGGCGACGATGATCTGCAGCTGGCTGCGCGGATAGTTGAGCGTGCTGAGGTTGGCCAGCTTGGCCTGGATGTGCAGGGCGCCCTCGCGCACCACCATGATCACGCTCACCGTCGGCGTCGCGCTGTGCTTGTCGATCGGAAGAGGGCGCAGCCGAGCCAGCAGCCAGATGCCGAGTGGATACACCACGAAGGTGTAGGCCAGCAGCCAGGCGCTGGCAAGGAACGCGGCGTAGACCAGCGAACTCATATCGGCTTCCCCTGAACCGATGTGGCCATGTCAGCGCCTGCCGAACAGCTTGCGCAGGCGCTGTCCCAATGGCGCGGAACCTTCGTCCCGGGCCGGTGGCGTGGTGGTGTTCAGTTCCGCGGCCAGCGTTCCCAGCGAGCCGTTGGCGATATCCAGCAGGTTGAGCCTCACGCCGGTTTCCTTCTGCACGCGCGTGGCCATTTCCACCGCGAGCAGCGAGTGGCCGCCGATGTCGAAGAAGTTGTCGCTGGTGCGCACCTGGCTGATGTGCAGCAGCTCGCGCCAGAGCCCCGCCAGCAGCTGTTCGCCGGCAGTCCTGGGTTGCACCGCCAGCTCGGCGAGATCATCGCCGTGGCCGCCGGGCAGCGGCAGCGCGGCGAGGTCCACCGTGCCGTCGGCCAGCATCGGCAAGGCATCGAGCAGCACCAGGTGCTTGGGAAGTGCGTGCGCCGCGAGCGTCTGTTCCAGTGCCGTGCGCAGTTGCTCGCGATCGAGCGTGGCACCGGGCCGCGCCACGGCATAGGCATCGACTTGCGCGTCGCCTTCGCTGTCCAGCCGGGCCACCGCCACGGCATGGGCCACGCCTGGCTGGCGCAGCAGCTGCGCTTCGATCGCCGCCGGGGATACCTCGTGGCCGGCCACGTGTACGCGCCGGTCGATGCGACCCAGTTCCTGCACCTGGCCATCGGGCAGCCAACGGCCGAAGAATCCCGTGGGCAGCACGGCGCCGGTGTCGACCGGATGGATATGGCGCGTGGCCTCGCCGGCGGCACGCTGGCCGAAGGGCAGGTTGAGCGCATCACCGGCCAGGTGGATCTCGCCAATCGCGCCCACCGGGCAGGGACGCTGCTGCGCGTCGAGCACCCAGGCGACGTTCGCGCCCAGCGGACGCCCGCTGTGCACGCCTTCGGCCGGACGTTCGATGCGGCCCAGCGTGGCGACCACGGCATGGTCGTCGCTGCCGAACAGGTTCCACAGGCTTGCGCTGCGCGCGGCCAGCCGGGTGGCCAGTTCCGGCGACGGCGTGCCGCCGACGCACACCGCGCGCAGCGTGGGCGAGCCTTCCCAGCCGGCGGCGAGCAGGGCACGCCACGCGGTGTTGGGGGCGAACATCACGCTGGCCTGGCTGGCGCGCATCAGCCCGAGCAGGGCTTCGCCGTCACTGGCCTGGTGGATGCCGGCCAGCACGAACTTCGCGCCGATGCTGAGCGGCAGCAGGCGTTCGACCATCGACTGGCCGGTGCTGGCGGGTGCCAGGCCCAGCACGCTGTCGTCGGGCGTGACCGCCAGTGTCTCGCGCAGGCCGTCCAACAGGCGCGACAGCGCACCGTGGGTGACGGCGCTGCCGCGTGACTGGCCGTCATCGTCCGCGACGTAGGTGACGAAGGCCACGTCCTCGGCGCCGGGGCGAGCGCTGGCATCGCGTTGCGCCGAGGCGGCGAGGATCTCGTTGGTGTCGGTATCCAGCCACAGGGCCTGGCTGCGTGGCCAGCCCAGCGTGGTTTCCAGCGAGGCGTTGCCGAGCAGCAGGGTGATGCCGGCGTCGGCCGCCAGCGCGTGCAGGTGCGAGGCCGGGTCGGCCGGGTCGAGCAGCACCAGCGTGGCAGCGCTCTTGAGCACGCCAAGCAGGGCGCTCAGGCGACCGATGCCGGGTTCGATGCACAGCCCCACCACCTTGCCGCGGCCGATGCCGCGTGCACGCAGGCAGCTGGCGATGCGGTTGCTGCGGGTTTCCAGTTCGGCGTACGGCGTATTCCAGCTGCCCACCGCGAGCGCGGGTGCCTGCGGCGCACGATCGACCGCGGTTTCGAAGCGTGACACCACGTCGCTGTAGACGGCCTCGGAGGCGGCACGCGCATTCCATGCGCGTACCTGGGCCAGCTCTTCGTCGTTGATCGCGTTCAGCGCCTCGATGGTCTGGGTCGGGTCGGCGCTGATGCGGGCCATCAGGGCGAGGTAGCGGTCGCGCTGCTGGCGTGCCGTATCCGCCTGCAGGATGTCGGCGTTGTAGGTGACGCCGCCGAGCAGGCCACGGTTGTTCTCCAGGAACCACAGGCCGAGGTCTTCGGTGGCGCCACTCTGGAACAGCAGGATCTGTTCGTGGCTGAGCCCGCCCCAGTCCACCGTGCGCTGGCGTGCATCCTGGAACGAGAACAGCGCCTGGTACAGCACCGCGCCGTTGCCATGGCCGGTACGCAGCTCGCGCTGCAGGTACTCCAGCGGCACGTCGGGATGCCCGAAGCTCTCGATCGCCGCGTTCTTCACGTGGCGCACGAAATCGATGAAGCGCTGCGAGGGATCGACCGTCACGTGCAGCGGCAGCAGGTTGTTGAAGTAACCCATCACCGTTTCCACCTCGGTCTGGTTACGCGCCCGCACCGGCGTGCCCACCACCAGGTGCCGCTGGCCGGCCATGCCGCTGAGCAGCACGTAGTACAGCGCCAGCAGCGCCATGTTGAGGGTGGCGTCGGCCTGCTTGGCCACCGCGTGCATGGCGTCGGTCGCATCCTTGGACACGCGGATCCACTCGGTGCGGCCCACGCCGGACATGCCGGGGCGACGCGGGAAGTCCGTGGGCAGCGCGCGGGTTTCCTGCGCGTTGGCCAGGCGCTTGTGCCAGTAGTCGAGCTGCGCCTTGAACGGTTCGCTCTCCAGCCATTGCGCGTGCCACGCGGCGAAATCGCCGTAGCTCACCGGCAGTGGCGCCAGTGGCGAGGGCTGCCCGGCGGCGAACGCCTTGTACAGCTGCGAGAGTTCCGCGTAGAGGATGTCGAACGACCAGCCGTCCCAGATGATGTGGTGCGGCATGAAGAAGAACACGTGCTCGTCGTCGGCAAGGCGGAACATGCGCGCGCTGAACAGCGGCGCGCGACCAAGGTCGAACGGCGTGTCGGTGAGCGCCTGCAGGCGCTGCATCAGCACCGCTTCGCGCTCGCCCTCCGGCAGGCCGGAGAGATCCTCGGCCGGGAACAGCTGCAGCTCGATGTCTTCCAGCACCTGCTGCACATCGGTGCCGTCGTGGCGGAATGCCGTGCGCAGGATCGGCTGGCGCTGCACCAATGCCTCCATCGCCTGCTGGAACGCGGCCTCGTGCAGGGTGCCACGCAGGCGATGGGCGGAGGGCGCGTTGTAGGTGACGCGGCCGGGCTGCAGTTCCTCCAGCGACCACAGGCGGCGCTGCATCAGCGACAGCGGTGCGCGGCCCTGCTCGCCGCGGCGCTGGATCGGTGGCGCAGCGCTGGCCGTGCCGCTGGCCTTGAGCTGGTCGATGGTGGCCGCAAGGCTGGCGATGCTGGGTGCGTCGAACAGCGTGCGGAAGGACAGCGTGATGTCGAACTCGCGGTTGAGCCTTGCGGTGAGCTGTGCGGCCAGCAGTGAGTGGCCGCCGAGCGCGAAGAAGTTGTCGCGCACGTCCAGCTCGGGCAGGGCGAGCACGGTTTCCATCGCTGCGGCGACGCGACGTTCGGTGTCGGTCTGCGGCGCCTGTCGTTCGCGTTGCGTCGCGGCCAGGGTATGTACTGGCGGCACCGGCAGCGACTTGCGGTCGATCTTGCCGTTGGGCAGCAGGGGAATCGCCTCCAGCGCCATGAAGTGCTGCGGCACCATGTAGTCGGGCAGCCGCTGGCGCAGGCGCGGGCACAGCTCGGTTTCCTCGATGGCCGCGCCGTCGGCCGGCACCACGTAGGCCACCAGGCGCACGTCGCCGGGGCGGTCCTCGCGCGCCAGTACCACGGCACGCGCCACCTCGGGCAGGTCGGCCAGTGCGGTCTCGATTTCGCCCAGCTCGATGCGGTAGCCGCGAATTTTCACCTGGAAGTCGAGCCGGCCGCGATGTTCCAGCTGGCTATTGGCCAGCCAGCGGCCACGGTCACCGGTGCGGTACAGCCGGGCCGAGGCGTCGCTGGAGAACGGATCGGGCAGGAAGCGCTCGGCGTTGAGCTCGGGCCGGTTGAGGTAACCCAGCGTGACGCCGTCGCCGCCGATATAAATTTCGCCCGGCATGCCAAGCGGGCACGGCGCACCGAGCTCATCAAGGATATGTATGGTGGTGTTGGCGATGGGGCGGCCGATGGAGATGCCGGCGCGCGGCGCGTGCACTTTCCACAGCGTGGACCACACCGTGGTTTCGGTGGGGCCGTAGGCGTTCCACAGCTCGTCGCAGCGTTCGAGCAAGGCTTCGGCCAGGTCCAGCGGCAACGGCTCGCCGCCGGCGATGGCGCGGAAGCCGGCGCCGCCGTTCCAGCCCGATTCCAGCAGGATGCGCCAACCGGCCGGCGTGGCCTGCATCAGCGTGGCGCCACTGTGTTCCACCAGCCGGCGCAGCGCGGCGCCGTCGCGCACGTCGTCATAACTGGCCAGCACGATCGCCGCGCCGACGCTGAGCGGCAGCATCAGTTCGAGGAAGGCGATATCGAACGACAGCGTTGTCACCGCCACCAGCCGATCGTTCTCGGTGATGCCGGGGGCCTGCTGCATGCTGCTGAGGAAATTGGCGGTGGCGCGATGCGGCACGCGCACGCCCTTGGGCTTGCCGGTCGAGCCGGACGTGTAGATCAGGTAAGCCACTGATTCGGGCGTGGCCGAGCGCGGGTCGCGCGGCAATCGCTCCGCGCTGGCGGCGTCGATGGCGGCGGCGTCGCGTTGCAGCGATAGCACCGTGAGTTGGGGCAGGTTGAGTGCATCCGGCGGAAGGTCGTCCACCACCAGCGCACCCAGTGCTGCATCCTCGGCCATGAAGGCCAGTCGCTCCGCCGGAAAACCCGGGTCGAGCGGCACGTAGCCGGCGCCGGTCTTCAGTACGGCGAGCAAGGCCGCCACCATGTCGGGACCGCGCGACAACGACAGCCCGACCAGGCTGCCCTGGGCGATGCCACGTTCGCGCAGCACCTGGGCAATGCGGTTGGCGCGTGCCTCCAGCTGCGCATAGGTCAATGGCGCCGCGTGGCCAGCAATGGCGATGTGCGACGGCACGCGGTCAGCCTGTGCCTCGAAGTATTCGTGCGCCAACTGGCCGGCCGGATACGGCGTGCGTTCCGGCTGCAGTGCCTTGAGCGCGGCCAGCGCGTCGCCGGACACCAGCCCCAGTGCCTGGCCGGCGGCTTCGGGCGTGCGCGCGGCATGGCGCAGCAAGGTGGCGTAGGCCTCCAGCCATGCGCGGATGGTGGCGGCATCGAACAGCTCGCTGTTGTACTGGCATTCCAGCCGCAGGCTGCCGTGGTCCTGCACGGCGTTGACGAACAGCTCGAAGTTCTCGAACGCGCGCGGGTTGCCGGCGAACTCGAACTCCAGCCCGGGAAAATCGACCGTGCGCTCGTCCAGCACCTGGTCCAGGTTGAACAGCACGCTGACCAGCGGCAGCCGGCCCGGATCGCGCGGCAGCGCCAGGCGGGCCAGCAGGCTGCCGAGGGTGTATTGCTGGTGGTCGAAGGCATCCAGCAGGTCGCCGCGCACCTGCAGCAGGCTGTCGGCGAACGGGCGCGCCGGATCGATCGCCACGTGCAGCGGCAGCACGTTGACGCAGTGCCCCACGAGGGTGTCGTGGCCACCGCTGGCCTGGCCGGCCGAAGGTATGCCGATCACCACCTCGTCCTGCCCGCTGAGCCGCTGCAGCAGCAGGCCGAACGCGCTGAGCAGGGTGGCATAGAGGCTGGCGCCGCGTTGCGCGCCGACGAGCTTGATGTCGGCCACCAGCGCAGCATCCAGCGTGAGGTCTTGGCGGCGCGAGCTGAAGCTGCGCTGGCGCGGGCGCGGATGATCCGTAGGCAGGTCCAGAGACGGCGCGTTGCCGCCGAAGCGCTTGAGCCAGTACGCCTCGGCCTGGCGCCCCTCGCCGCCTTGCGCGTGCGCCGCCTGGGCCAGCGCGAAATCGCCGAAGGCTTCAGGGGCTTCCGGCGCCGGCCCGGCACCGAGCTGCTGCGCATACAGCGCCGCCAGATCGCGCACGATCACACCGAACGACCAGCCATCGCACACGATGTGGTGCGCCGTGAACACCAGCAGGTGGTCTTCGGGATCGAGGTGCAGGAGCTCCGCGCGCACCAGCGGACCGTTTTCCAGGTCGAACGGCGTGATCACGGCGTGGCGCAAGGTGTCCTGGATGTCGGCATCGCGCTCGTCCACGCCCAGCCACGACAGGTCGCGCACGGGGCAGGGCACGGTCAGCTGCGCGGCGATGTAGAGCTCGTCGCCGTCGTGGCTGAAGGTGGCGCGCAGGGCTTCGTGCCGGTCGACCAGCTGTTGCAGCGCGGCCTGCAGCGCGGGCACGTCGAGCGCACCGTGCAGGCGCAGCGAGATCGACTCGTTGTAGGCCAGCGAGGCGTCCGGCTCGAGCGCGGCGGCCAGCCACACCTCGCGCTGCGGTGCCGTGGCGGGTACCACGCGGGCCAGCGTGGCGCCGGCAAACGGGTCGTAGTCCACGGCGACCGGGGCGGTGGTCGACAGCGGCGTCGCGTCGTTCGGGTTCATGCATTGACCCTCATGTACTTGCCGGGCACGTCCGGGTTGGGCACGAACCAGGCCGGATTGCCTTCCTGGTCCTTGCCCAGGCGCGCGCCCACCACGGGCGGACGCGTGGCGTCAAAGGCGAGCGTTTCCACGTTGCGGTGACGCGGCAGGAACTCGGCTTCCTGCAGCTCCAGTACGGAGTCCTTGAAGGCCTTGGCGATGGCCTGGAAATCCTGCTCGCTGTGCGCGGTGGTAAAGAAGCAGGGGAAGTTGTCCAGCACGTGCACGCCGCGGCTGCGCATCATGGCGAACAGCAGGTCCTGCAGCGGGTGGTCTTCGGTAAAGTTGGTTTTCCACACCGAGGCGAAATGCACCAGCTGGATCGGCGCGCCGACGCTGGCGCAGAAGGCGTTGAGTTCGTCCATCAACAGGCTGGTGCGGGCATTGAGGCGCTCCTGCAGCGCGGCGCCGTTGGCCTTGAGGTGGTCGAGCACGGCGTGCGCGGCCGCCAGCGCCAGCGGATGGCGCACGAAGGTGCCGGCGAAATAGGTCACGCCCACGGTGGGAATCGAGGCATCGCCGTACTGCCAGCCGCCACCATCGAGTGCGTCCATGTAGCGGCGCTTGCCGGCGATCACGCCGATCGGGAAGCCGCCACCCACCACCTTGCCGTAGGAGGCGAGGTCGGCATCGATGCCGAGCACCGCTTGCGCGCCGCGAGGATGCGAGCGGAAGCCGGTGACCACTTCGTCGAAGATCAGCAGTGCGCCGGCATCGGCGGTGATGGCGCGCAGCTCCTTGAGGAATTCGCGCGGCTGGAAGTCGGGACGGCGGCTCTGCACCGGTTCCACCAGCACCGCGGCGATGCTGCCGGCGCGCTCCCGGATGATCTGCAGCGACTCGGGCGTGCCGTAGTCGAGTACCAGCACGTTCTCCGAGGTGTTGCGCAGGATGCCCGGTGCGGCCGGCACCGAACGCAGCTTCTTGGTGCCGCGCACGATCACTTCGTCGAAGATGCCGTGGTAGGAGCCGGTGAAGATCACCAGAGTATCCCGGCCGGTGACCGTGCGGGCGATGCGGATGGTGCCCATCACCGCTTCGGAGCCGGTGTTGCACAGCGCGGCGCGGTCGAAGCCGGTGATCTCGCACACCTGCTCGGCCACTTCGCCGGCCAGCGGGTGCTGCGGGCCGATCTCGTAGCCGGCGTCGAGCTGGCGGCGCACGGCGTCGAGCACGAAGTCCGGCTGCCAGCCGAACAGGTTCATGCCGAAGCCGTTGAGCGCGTCGACGTATTCGTTGCCATCCAGGTCCCACACCTTGGAACCTTTGGAGCGGTTGATCACGATCTGGTAGATCATTTCCTTGAGCAGCGGGCGGAAGCCGTTGACCACGCGCGGATCGGCGAGATGGTCGCGGTGGCGCTGCGTGTATTCCTTGGATGCACGGGTGCGGTCGATGTAGCGCCGCATGAACGCATCCAGCCGTGCACGCTGGCGTTCGCTCAACTCGGTGGAGGTGGAATGGATGCGGGCGATCGCGCCGAACGCCTTCTTGACGTCATAGGTGGTGTGCGCGAGAGCAGCTTCCTCGTCCTGCGGTGCGGCGGCATTGACCGGCGCGGCGGTAGCCGTCGCGGCAGCGGGTGCGGCCGCGGTTGTCGGCTGGGCCGGTGGCGCGGGCGCGGCGCCCGCGACAGGTGCCGCGGCAAGGCTGGCACCAGCGAGCAGGGCCAGTTGCTGCTGCATGATCAGCATCTGCTGCTGGATCACGTCCTGCACCAGGTGGCCACTGGCCGTGGGCTGGATGCTGGCGGCCAGTGGTGTGGCGATGACGGGCGCGGTGGCCACGGCGGGGGCGGCAACGGCGGCGGGCGTGGCCGGTGCGTTCGCTTCCGGCGGCAATAGCTGGTCGATATGCATGGCGAGGCGCTCGAACGAGGAAAACGACTCCATCAGTTCGCGGAACGTGATCTTCAGCGCGAAGGTCTTCTGCAGTTGCAGCGCCACCTGGGTGAGGGCCAGCGAATCCAGGCCGAGTTCGACGAAGCCCGCACCCGGATCGACCCCTTGCAGCTCGCTGCCCGACACGTCCTCGAACAATTCGACGAGCTGGGCCAGCAGGCGGGTCTGACGGGCCGAGCCGGCGGTCGTGCCGGCGAGATTGGCTTCCATGGGGCTCTCCGCGGCAGGTGCAGGGGGCTGGGTGAACAGGGGAATCACGTTGTCAGGCTGGTCGGGCGCAACGGGTGCCGCGACCGCGGCCGGATCGATCCAGTGGCGCTTGCGCTCGAACGGATACGTGGGCAGTTCCACCCGGTGCCGGCGCTGGCGGCGATCGAGCGCTTGCAGGGTTCCCCCCGCGCCCGCGCACCACAGCTGGCCCACCGCGTTGAGCCAGGCCGCACGCTCGTTGTCGGGCGTGTCGGCCAGCGAGGCGACGATGGTGTGGCCGCGGCTTTGCGGATGCTGCCGTGCCAGCGTGGTCAGTGCGGTGCGCGGGCCCACCTCGAGCAGCAGGGCCGGCGCCTGCCCGAGTTGATGGATCAGCGCGCGGGAGAACTGCACCGTGCCACGCAGGTGACGGGTCCAGTACTCCGCGGTGGTAGCCTCGCCGGCGCCCAGCGGCTGACCGGTGAGGGTGGAAATGATCGGAACCCGCGGCGCGGCCAGCGCGATGCGCGCCACTTCCTCGCGGAACGGATCCAGCACGGGATCCATCATGGCCGAATGGAAGGCGTGCGACGTCTGCAGCAGGCGGCAGGCCACGCCGTCGGCATCGAGTGCGGCGCGGAATGCTTCGATGTCCTTGCCGTCGCCGCTCGCCACGCAGGCCTGCGGCGAGTTCTCCGCGGCCAGCTGCAGGCCTGCAGGAAGACGCGACAGCAGGCGTGCGGCATCCATGCGTACCGACAGCATCGCGCCAGCCGGCATCGCCTGCATCAGGCGGCCGCGACGCGCCACCAGGCGCAGGCCATCGGCGAGGCTCATCACGCCGGCAATCACTGCGGCGACAAACTCGCCCACGCTGTGGCCGATCATCGCCACAGGCTTCACGCCCATCGCCATCCACGACTGTGCCAGCGCGTATTCGATGGCGAACGTCGCCGGTTGAGTCAGCGAGGTTTCGCGCAAGGCCTCGGCGTCGTCGGTAAACAGGCGCTCGCGCAGGTCGAAACCCAGCTCGTCCTGCAGCAGACCGGCGCATTCGTCCAGCGCGGCGCGGAAGGCCGGATCGACGGCATGCAAGCTGCGGCCCATGCCGGCGTACTGCGAGCCCTGCCCGGGGAACAGGAACACCACGCCGGGCTCAGGCTGGGTTGCCGCGTGCGCGGCGGATGCCGTGAGTTGCGCCAGCTGCGAAGCGGCTTCGCCCGCACTGGATGCCACCACGTGCAGGCGCTGGGTGAATGCCTTGCGCCCGTGCGCCAGCGTGTACGCCACGTCGGCGAGGTTGAGCGCGGGGTGGTCCGCCAGGTGGCGTGCCAGCTGCGAGGCCGCCCGGCCGAGCGCTTCTGCACTGCGTGCGGAGAGCAGCAGCAATTGCGGTCCCTCGGCCGCCTCGGAGGCCTCGCGGGCGGGCGCCTCTTCGAGGATGACGTGGGCGTTGGTGCCGCCGACGCCAAACGAGCTGACACCAGCGCGCAGCGGATGGCCATCGGGCGTCCACGCGCGCAGCGTGTGGTTGACCACGAACGGCGTGCCGGCCAGCTCGAGCTTGGGATTGGGCGACTGGTAGTGCAGGGTCGGCGGCAGTGTGCGCTCGCGCAGCGAAAGCGCGGTCTTGATGACACCTGTGGCGCCGGCGGCCATCACCAGATGGCCCATGTTGCTCTTCACCGATCCGATGGCACAGAAGCCATGCTCGTCGGTGCCCTGCCGGAAGGCGGCGGTGAGGCCTTCGATCTCGATGGGGTCGCCCAGCGGCGTGGCGGTGCCGTGTGCCTCGACGTAGGAGATCGAGCGCGGTTCCACGCCGGCATCGGCGAGCGCCATGCTGATGACCGCCGCCTGGCCTGCGCTGCTGGGCGCGGTGAAGCTGGCCTTGATGCCGCCGTCGTTGTTGATCGCCACGCCACGGATCACCGCGTGGATGGTGTCGCCGTCGCGCTGGGCGTCGGACAGGCGCTTGAGCAGCAGCACCGCTGCGCCGTCGCTGAACACCGTGCCCTGCGCCTGCGCATCGAAGGTACGCGTATGCCCGTCGGGCGACAGCATCGAACCTTCCTGCGAGAGATAGCCGCTGTGCGGTGGACAGGCGATGGATACGCCGCCGGCCAGCGCCATGTCGCACTGTCCATTGCGCAACGCGGCCGTGGCCTGGCAGATCGCCACCAGCGAGGTGGAGCAGGCGGTGTTCATGCTGATCGCCGGACCGGTGAGGTTGAGCTTGTGCGCCACCCGCGTGGTCAGGTAATCCTTTTCGTTGGCCAGCATCACCTGGAATGCGCCGAGCTTGTCGATCAGGTCCGGCCGCGTCTGCAGGTGGCGCTGGAAATAGGTGGCGTTGTGCATGCCGCCGAATACGCCCACCGGCGCCTCGTGCGCATCGGGCACGTAGCCGCCGCGCTCCAGGCATTCCCAGCACAGTTCCAGGAAGATGCGCTGCTGCGGGTCGGTGAGTTCCGCCTCGCGCGGGGACATGCCGAAGAACGCCGCGTCGAACTGCTCCACGCCGTCGATCACGCCACGCGCCGCGACGTAGGCGGGGTCGTCGCGGTCGGTGGCGGGTACGGCGGGGTCGAGTTGTTCGGCGCTGAAGAAGCGGATCGATTCGCGGCCGGCGCAAAGGTTGTCCCAGAAGGTCTCGACATCCGAGGCCCCCGGGAACCGTCCGGCCATGGCGACGATGGCCACTGCTTCGCCGTGATCGTCGTGGCGACCGCGCGCGATGCGCGACGCCAGCGCACTGCGGTTGTCGCGCCCTTCGATCAGCGCGGCCAGCGCGGCAGGCGTGGGGTTGCCGAAGAAGGCGGGGATGGTCGGTGCGCGGGACAGCTCCTCCTGGATGCGCGCGACCGCGCGCACGGCCAGCAGCGAGTGGCCGCCCAGGTCGAAGAAGTTGTCGTGGCGTCCGACCTGGTCCAGCCCGAGCATGTCGCCCAACAGCTCGCACAGCTTCTGCTCCAGCGGGCCCACGGGTGGCACATAGGCCTCGGCCAGTTCGGGGCGGCGGCCGTCGGGTGCGGGCAGTGCACGGCGGTCGAGCTTGCCGTTGGCCGTGACCGGAAACGCATCCAGCCGCAGGTAGATCGCAGGCACCATGAATTCGGGCAGGCCGCGCGCCAGCTGTTCGCGCAGTTGCCGCGCGGTGAGGCTGGCGTCGTCGGCCACGTAATAGGCGACCAGGCGCTTCTGGCCCGGACGGTCCTCGCGCGCCAGCACGGCACCGGCGCGCACGCCGGGAATGCCCTGCAAGCTCGCCTCGATCTCGCCCAGCTCGATGCGAAAGCCGCGGATCTTCACCTGGTGGTCGGTGCGCCCGATGAACTCCACCACGCCCTCGGGCAACCAGCGCACCAGGTCGCCGGTGCGATACAGGCGGTCGCCGACGGCGCCGAACGGATCGGTCACGAAACGTTCCGCGGTGAGCCCTGGCTGGCCCAGGTAACCGCGGGCGAGGCCTGCGCCGCCGATGTAGAGCTCGCCGGCCACGCCAACCGGGACATGCTCGCCGCGTGCATTCAGCACATGCAGCGTGGTGTTCGGAATCGGACGGCCGATCGGGATCGAACGCGCGCCGGCATCGAGCGAGCGCGGAATCGGATAGGTCGCCGAGAAGGTGGTGCATTCGGTCGGCCCGTAGCCATTGATGATCGCCACCCCGGGCAGGGCGGCATAGGCCTTGCGCACGTGGGCTACCGACAGCGCCTCGCCGCCGATCAGCAACTGGCGCAGCCCTTCCAGCCGAGTGGCATCGTCGTCGACGATGGCGTTGAACAAAGCGGCGGTGAGCCAGGCGATGCGCGCGTCGTGGCGGCGGATGGTGCGGGCAAGGCCGCAGCCGGTGGGGATGCGCTCCTCGTGGATGATGCAGGTGCCGCCGTTGAGCAGCGCACCCCAGATCTCCAGCGTCGAGGCGTCGAAGCCCAGCGGCGCGGCGTGCAGCATGCGCGGTGCATCGCCCAGGTCCACGTAATCGACGTCGCGCACCAGGCGGATGATCGCGCGATGCATGATCTGCGTGCCCTTGGGCGTGCCGGTGGAGCCGGAGGTGTACATCACGTAGGCGAGCGCGCTTCCGTCGGCCGGCGGCAGCGTGGTCGGCGGTGTTTCGGACTCCAGCTGCGCCAGCGTTTTCCGAGGCGCTTTCACCCCGGGCAGAACCGGTGCGTCGGCGGGTGCGATCAGCAACGCGGCCTGCGCGTCGTTGAGCGTGAATGCCAGCCGGTCCGCGGGATGCGCCGCGTCGAGCGGCAGGAAGGCCGCGCCTGCCTTGAGGATGCCAAGCATGGCAGCGATGGCATCGGCCGAACGCTCCAGCAGCAGGCCGACCACGTCGCCGGGCTTGACGCCGCTGGCGATCAGGCCGGCGGCGATGTGGTCCGCGCGCGCATTGAGTTCGTCATAGCGCAGCGAAAAGCCGTCACCGGCCAACGCAATGCGAGCGGCGTGGCGCCTCGCTGTTGCAGCGAACAGGCCGTGCACGGTGTCGTCGGGGTGGCGTGGCACGGCGGTGTCATTCCAGCCATGCAGCAGCTGCTCATGTTG
This sequence comes from Dyella sp. C9, assembly GCF_003332825.1. GTDB lineage: Bacteria > Pseudomonadota > Gammaproteobacteria > Xanthomonadales > Rhodanobacteraceae > Dyella. The sequence continues at coordinate 472,322 of NZ_QIRF01000001.1, forward strand.
CCGCCCTTCGATGGCGCGGATATCGGTGAGTGAACGTTCGCCCTCTGCGACCAACGCGGCCAGCACGAGCCGCACGCAGCCTGCAAACAGCGTCACGCCGGCAGTGTCGAACGGCGCCTTGAACAGCACGTGCAGCTGGCCAGCGGCGGCATCGAGCCACCACTGGCTATGCGTGAATGGCGGTGCGTCAAGCACGGTGTCGGTTACGCACCAGGCGGTCGCCTCGCTGGCTTCGGCGGCGCCGGCCAGGGTGGCGTCGACCAGCACGAGCCACGCATCGCGGCTGACCTCGCGCGGCGTTTCCACGCATGCCTGGTGGATGAGACCGTCGATGAACGCCGTGGCCAGCACGCGTTCGGCGCCGGTCAGCAGCGATTCGGCCAGGGCCAGCGCTGCAGTCAGCTGCTGCGGTGATGCGGTGGTGAGGACTCGTTCGTCTCCGCCATCCAGTGCAAAGACTTCCCGCTGCCAGCCGGCTTCGGCCACGCCAGGCTGGCGCGGCAGCACATCGAAGAGTGTCGCGAAAGGCGAGGCCGGATGATGGTCGGGAGGGCTTGCATTCATTGCATTCACTACGTGCGGCTTCAGCGGAAGGACGTGGGTACAGCCGGCTCAGTCGGCGACGGCGTAGGCCGTGCGCTGCGTGAGCGAAGGGCACGCCGGTGGGCGGCTGCCCTGGCCACGCAATGCGATCATGGCGGTCGCGGCCAGGTAGCTGAGCCGGTCGAACAGCGCGTTCCTGCCGATCAGCGGCGGTTGCACGCCCTTGCGACGCAGCAGTTCGTTCATCACGTGTTCCATCGCGTTGCGACGCGTGGCATCGGTGCTGTAGGTGAGGCTGATGGTGATCGACGGCTCGTCGCCGGTCTCCACCATGTGCGGACTGGTGATGGGGATGTACACGCCCGTGCCGGGGCTGACGGTGAACACGCGGGCACGTTCGCGGAACTCCTCGCGCCACTTCACCTGGTCCAGTTCATGGCGGGTGTGGAAGCAGTCACGGGCCTGCTCGCTGCATACCTCGATGTCGTCGGCGTCCCACACGTACACCTTCTTGGTGCCGTGGATCTGCAGCAGGATGCCGTGGTTGCGATCGATGTGGAACGGCGTGACGGTGTGCGGCGAGGCCACGAAGATCCAGCCGGCGCGGTAGTACATGCCCGGATCCTTGGCCTCGATGTGCGGCTTTATCGGATCCAGTGCCAGGTCGATCAGCGCGCGATAGGTCGGGTCCGCCTGCACGTGGCGCAGCAACATCCAGGCCTTGGCCTCGTTGATGCCCTGCAGTGTGTCAGTGACCGAGCGGCGATTGGGATACAGCCGCGCGACATCGTCGAAATTGGCGTCGGCGCCGGCGGTGTTGTTGAAGGTGAACAGGTGGCTGCTGCCCTGGAAGCGCTTGCCCAGGGCCACCAGCTGGTCGGGTTGCAGCAGTGGATGGTCGGTGAGCCCGTGGCGAACGGACTGCATGCGCCAAGGATCGAAGTTGGCCCAATCCATCTCGATCAGAGCGGCCGTGCTGGCATGCATGGCTTACACCCTCCCCCGCGTGGTGCGGAACTGACTCGTCGAACGAGTGCCCCTGGTGTTCGGTCGGCGACCGCTGGCCGGGGCATCGAAACGGCCCTCGCTGGCGGATTTGCCTTGCCTTGAATGAGTCCGATTGTCGGCCGTTCGTGCCGCTTTTTCCCTAGACCATCCCGGCTAGTCCAACGCCTATCCCGTCCTGCCTATGCCGCGTACGATGGCGTGGCAAGCTTGCGGAAAAGCGCTGTCAGGCCGCGTCTTCGTGCGATGCAAGCATGCGATGGACGCGCTGGCCGACGCGGGCGATGCCGCACTTGGCGTGGTCGACCAGGCGATTCCGGCCGATTGGGTGGGGACGCAGTCCGAGCCGCCGCATGCGCGCGTTGAAGCGGTGGGCATCAGTCCACATGTCGGACTGGCGGGTGCGGAAGGTGAGTGCGAGCGATACCGACAGCTGCGGTCCCGTGTGCACACGGTGCGGTGCAATGAACGGGTGATGCACGCCGGTGCCGGGTTCCAGGGCGTACGAGGCAGCCTTGGACTCGAACGAGGGGTGGTAGGGCGGCTTGAGTCCCACGCGGGCAAGCAGGTGGTCCTTTTGTTCCGCGCTCATGATCTCGTCGTCGTCCTGGTCCCACAGGTACACCGTCTTCTGGCCGCGCACCTGCAGCAGGAAATTCATCTCGCGGTCCATGTGATAAGGCGTCACCGAATCCTGCGCCGAGATGAAGACGTAGGACGAATACCAGCTCATGGTCGGATCGAGCGGCTCGGTTTGCGCCGCCACCTCGCCGAGCAGCCCCTCGATCAGTGGCCGGTAGCTGGCGTCACGCTCGGGATTGTTGATGCACAGGTAGGAGCCCAGCTCCTCGAAGCGTTCGAGCACGTCCTCCAGGTGCATTCCCTGGCGGTACTTTTCGTAGGAGGTTTCGAAGGTGGCGTCTCCAGGAATCCGGCCCATCCGCACCAGCATCTGCTCGCGGGGCAGGCGGCGGCACAGGGCGAACAGCTCGTCCAGCCCGAACAGCGGATGGCTTGCCAACTGGTGCCGCACCAGGAACGGGCGGCGGTTGTAGGCCGTCTGCAGGGTCGAGGGCGCAAGGTCCAGCCACGGCGTACGCTGCGCGCGTCCACGGGCCAGAATGTCGCCGTATTCCCGGCTTGAAAGGTATTGGCCAAGCATGATGTCGGCTCCCCCAGCATTGGAGCGTTGTGTCGCGTCAGTGCGTATCGGCCGGCCTGGCCTGGAATGCGAACAGCCAAAGTATGGCGCCCTGGATCGGTGAACCAATCCAACGGACGTTATAGGTGCCGGCGGCGTCCACGCGCTTGTAGGCCACCGCGCATTGCACGCCGCTGTTGTCGGGCAGCATCAGGTAGCTGTCGAGCAGGGTGAAGCCGCTGTCGGGCCGGGTGGTCATGTGCTTGAACGCGCCATCGCCCCACCACACGGCCACCAGCAGCGCCGGCCCGGTGGTGGTGACGCTGCCGCTGCTGAGCACCAGCCCGGGCTCGGCGTAGTTCTGTGCCACATCCTGCAAAACGCCGGCATGGGTCACTTCGATGAAGGGCAGGGAGATTTCCCCTTCGGGATAACCCGACTTGTCGACCCGCACGGTGTGGCCGGCTCCGCCCTTGCCCGCCAGTGCCACGTAGGCGGTGACGTTGAAGGCATCGCCGTAGCCGTTGTAGCTGACGCTGCGCCCGATCCGCTTCCAGCGGTTGGCATAGCTGTCGTCGGGCGCGTTGGCGTTCTTGGCATAGCCGCCGTTGAGCACGATGAAGGAGCTGCCGGAGGGCTGCGTGTCCATCGGCGCGGTGACTGCCGGCGTGACACCTTCGCCTTCGGAATGGGTCAGCAGCGTATGCGCGCCAAGCGCCGGCGCGGAAGCCTCCAGGGCGGCCGGTTCCTGCGCAGCTGCCGCCAATGGCAACAAGGCGAGCAGGGCCGCCAGCAAGGGATGCCGATGACGGCGGTTATCGCTGGCGCGCTCGGGCATGGCACGGTGCTCCGTACTGGATAAGTGGCTTATTGCGCGTGGCAAGCTGCTGTGCCAAGAATGCCGCCGCGTTCGCCGAAGGGGCGGCAACGCGATGGCATTGCCACCCGCAGGGGGACACCGGCTTGGCCAGCGAGACGGATTTTCTCGACATGTACCGGACGCTCGGCCTGCGTCCCGGCTGTCCATTGCCCGAGCTCAAGCAGGCATTCCGCCGCCACGTCGCGCGGATGCATCCGGATCGCCAGGGGGCCGCTGCCGTCGATGCGGCGACGACGGCGCGGTTGCAACGGCTGATCGCGCAATACGACGCCGCCATGGATTTCCAGCGCGAACATGGGCGCCTGCCCGGTTCGGTGAGCCGAGTGCGTTTTGCCGTGCCCGATGCGGCGCCGGCTCCGGTGGCATCGCCGGTATTCACGCCGGTGCCGGGGCCGATGCGGGGTCGCCCGGCCTGGCGCCATCCGCTGTTGGTGTTGCTGATCCCTGCGGCGTTGCTCGCGGTCCTGGGCTGGGAGATCGCCGGCCATCCTGCGGTGAACAGCTCGTCGGCCGAGTCGTCATCGGCGGAGCAAGAAGCATCGCCGCTCGGTAGCGCGGCGCCCGCGGCGTCGTTGTCGCTGGGCATGTCGCATGAGGACGTGCGGGCCCTGCTGGGTGATCCGGTGAGCGTGGAGGGCGACCGCTGGGTATACGGACCCTCATGGGTGCGTTTCGGCGGCGATGGGGTGAGCGACTGGTACAGCTCGCCACTGCGCGCGCTGGGCAGCTCGACCCGTACCCCGGATACGCCGCCGGTCATGCCGCGCACCGACGGCAACTAGCGCGCGCCACGCCCAAACAGCACCACCTCCACCGTCTGGATCAGGATCAGCAGGTCCAGCAGCAGGTTGTGGTTCTTCACGTAGAAAAGGTCGTACTTCAGCTTCTCCGCCGCTTCCTCCACGGTGGCGCCATAGGGGTAGCTCAGCTGGGCCCAGCCGGCGAGCCCCGGCTTCAGGCAATGGCGCAGGCTGTAATAGCGGATCTGACTGGCCAGGTCGGCCACGAACTGCGGGCGTTCCGGCCGTGGCCCCACGATGCTCATGTCGCCCTTCAGTACATTCCACAGTTGTGGCAGTTCGTCGATGCGCAGCTTGCGGCTGATGCGGCCAACGCGCGTCACGCGGTCATCGTTCTTGCTGGCCCAGCGCGCCACGCCATCGCGCTCGGCATCGGTGCGCATGCTGCGGAACTTGAGCAACTGGAACGTGCAGCCGTGCGCGCCGACGCGCTCCTGCCGATACAGGATGGGCTGGCCCGGGCCGGACTCCAGGCGGATGGCCAGCGCCTCCAGCAACATCAGCGGCCAGCACAGCAGCAGCAACACCGATGCGGCGCCGAGGTCGAAACAGCGCTTGCTCAGCTGGCGCAGCGGCGTGCCGTTGAAGCCGCCGGAGAATACCAGCCACGACGGGTCGAGGATCGCCAGCTGCAGACGCCCGGATTCGCGCTCGAAGAACGAGGTGAGGTCGGTGATGGCGATGCCCATCTGACGGCATTCGAGCAGGTCGTCCATCGGCAGGTGGCCGCGGCGGTCATCCACGCCCACCACGATCTCGTCGATCTGCTCGCGCAGCACGAAGGCATGCAGCGGGAGATTGGTGCGCACCAGTTGTTCGTCGGGCACCGCGACGGCCTCGCGCGCATGCGGGACGTAACCGACCACGCAGAAACCGCGCCGGTCGGTGCGCCGGCGCATCTGGTTGTGGATCTGCGAGGCCCGCGTGCCGGCGCCAAGGATCAGCACGCGGCGCTTGAGCGCCTCCACCTCCACCAGCCGCAGGAACAACAGGCGCAGCATGTATACCAGCAGGAAGCCCAGCCCCAGCGCGATGGCCAGCACGCCGCGGCCGACGTAGGCCTGCGGCACCACGTAGTAACCGATGACCAGCAGGATGCCGCCCATCACGAAGGCAACGATCTGTCGCGCGAGCAGGCCGAAGCGGCTCATGCGCATGTGGGCCTGGTATTGGCCCAGGGCCACCATGCCGACCACGATGACGGTAGCGAACACCAGTGCACGCTCAGGGAGGTGCACCGTGAATTCCGCCAGTTCATCAGCGTTGCGGAAATAGCGCGCGTAGGTGGCGATGCACAGCGAAACGGCCAGCAACAACAATTCACACAGGCCTAGCAGCATGAGCCAACGCACGGATTGCCGACGCAGGAAACGAAGCATCCGATCCCCCCTTTCCCCTAGTTGCAATCGCGTCCATTCAAACCGGAGAAAAGGCTATCGCGAGGCTTTCATCAGTGTCGATGCAACTTAGGTAAGAGCCGCGCAGGCGGCCGTTCGGCTGTCTCAGCCATGTAACACCAGCAATCCGTTTTACTGTGTGGGTGAGGCGGGCGAAGGATCGAGCCAGTACTGGGCGAAACCTTCGACATTGGCGGGCGCGGCCAGCGCGCCCAGCAGCCCATGCTGCAGTTGCAATGGATGAACGCGGCAGGGCGGAAGCGCCGAGGCCGGCGCGGGAGGATCGATCAACGGCCCCGCGGGTGCGCTGGTCATCGATGGCGCCGAGCGCAGGCCTACGCCGAATGCCTTGAGCAAGGCTTCCTTGCGCGTCCACAGCGCGAGCAGGGCGGGTTCCCGTTGCTCGTAGGCCAAGGCGTTGATCGTGGCTGCCTCATCCGGCGTGCAGATCTCGCCGGCGAGTTCGCGCAGGGGCGCGCGGGGTGGCGATTGCTCGATATCCACGCCCAGGATGGCGGTGTGACCGATGCCGATCGCCACGTGCGTGCCGCTGTGGCTGAGGCTGGTGGCATAAGGCGTGCCAGGCAATTGCGGCTGGCCATGGAGAGCGAAGGCGAGCGTTACGTCCTGCACGGTGCAATCGAGTACGCAGGCCAGCGCCAAGCGCCACATGGCGTGCGCAAGCAGGAATATGTCGCGGTGCTGCGCGAGGCGAAACCGCCGTGACCGCTCCTGTTCGGCCGGAGACAGCAGCGCCAGCGTCCCGTCGGTCCATGGCTGCCAGCGGGAGCTGTCGAACAGGAGCACCAGGACGCCACCTGCCGGCAGCGGGCGGACGCCTGCCCGCCGTAGCACGCGCGCCGCATGCTGCTGGAACATGGATGCGCTCGCATGCGATGCAGGCATGGCCGCGTTCGTGGTGATCAGGAGTGGACCGATGCCAGGCCCGTACCGAGCAGGCGGCCGCGAAGCTCATCCGCGAGGCGCAGGCTGAGCGCCACGATGGTGAGGGTGGGAAAGGCCCAGCCACCCGTGGGAAACACCGAGCTGCCGGCGATGTGCAGGTTGTCCATGCCGTGCACCCTGCCGTGGCGATCGACCACGCCGGTGCGCGGATCGTCCGACATGCGCGTGGTGCCCATGTGATGCGCGGTGCCGTGCACGCGTGGTGCTTCGCCGCGATCGTCCTCCAACCAGGGTTCTGCGTGGAAGTGGGCGTTGCTGGCACGCGCCAGCTCGCTGCCGCACAACGCCGCGGCGTGGCGATAGGTATAGCGATCCAGCGCGGTGAGCCGCCAGTCGACGCACACCTTGGGTTGCCCGAGTGCATCGAGATAGGGGCCCAGCGTGACGCGGCTGTCCGGATTGGGCGCCTGTTCGAAAAAGCCCACCACCTCGATGTGGCTGCTGGTGACGGTCGGTCGGTCCGCCAGCTTGTGCAGGGCCGCGCGGGCGATGTCGCCGATGCCCAGGCCGAGCTTCAGCGCTGATAGCCCGAGGTTCGCCGGCGCGCCGATCGCCTCGGCGACGGGGCCGTTGCGCATGGCGGCATTCAAGCGCGCTTCGAGCAACGAGCCCTCGCTGGGCACGCTGCGCCGCAGTGCGGAGCGCAGCTCGCGCAAGGCGCGGATGCCGCGCGGCAAGGGGCCCTCCACGCCAAACGGATGGATGCGGCCATTGAGCACGCGATGCCGTTGCTGGTACGGGCGCGACAGGCCGATCTCCGGAAAGGTTGGCCGCTGGTGCTTGCCGTGGCGCCGCTCGTAGGGAGAGGTGACGCGATGTGGCGTGTCCGAGGCGAGCGTGCCGAGGCGACCGCTCGGATGGTCCATGAAATAGCGGCCGACCACGTCATGCTGGTTGCCGAGTCCTTGCGGCACCACCGAGTTGGAGAGCAGCAGCAGGCGGGCATTTTCGATGCCACCGCAAGCGAGCACGTAATGGCGTGCTCGCACCGTACCGCGATGGCCTTCGAGCGAGCCGATGCGCGCCTGGCGTACCGAGCTTCCGTCTGGCGAGGCCTCGAGTTCGAGCAGGTTGGCGTGCAGCAGCACCGTCACGTTCGGCGCCTGTTCCAGCTCCTGGCGATAGGCATCGCCGAACAGGATGGGCGTGCGCGCGAATACCTGGTTGGCCAGCTTGCCTTCGTCAAAGGCGATCGGCGTGCGTGGAGTGGGACTATCGAAGGAGCCGTCGCCGAATTCGAGGTCGTCGAGGCGGCAATAGGCGAGGGCCTGCCGGTAGTAGGGCAGCAGCTCGTCATAGTCGATCGGCCAGCCGCTGTGCGGCACCCAGTCACGTACCGAAAAATCCTGCCGGCTGAGCGGTATGCAGCCACCACCCCACAGGTTGCAGCTGCCTCCGAACACGCGCATGCGCGACGTGCCCGGGTCGAACGGTACCGGACCGACCGAGCTGCCCTCGTAGAGGGCCTGGTTGCGTTGTTCGCCGGCGAGCCCGCCGCTTTCGACCAGGCAGATCCGCAAGGAAGTGCCGATGAAGGCACGGGCGATGGCGATACCTGCGGCTCCAGCTCCCACCACGCACAGGTCGGCTTCCATTTTGGCCGGTCGCGAGCCGCTCAAGTAATCGATGATCACGCAACTCCCCCAAGGGATCCACGCTGCCGTAGGTACGCCGTGTTGCCATGGCGGATCTGATCCCGTCCGGATCGTGCGCGTCATTCGGAATGACTTGCGGCGACAGCCCCTACACGCCGTAGTACGCGCGGTACCAGCGTACAAAGTTGTCGATGCCGGTTTCTACCGACACCTGCGGCCTATAGCCAACGGCCTGTATCAGGTCGGTTACATCGGCCTCGGTGTCCGGCACGTCGCCGGCCTGCAGCGGCAGCAGCTCCATGATGGCCTTGCGTCCCAGGCACTGCTCGAGCACTTCGATGTAGTGCAGCAGTTCCACCGGTCGCTCGTTGCCGATGTTGAACAGGCGGTACGGCGCGACACCGCTGCTCGCCGGATCGGGCCTGTCGCTGTCCCAGTGCGCATCGATCGATGGCGCCTTGTCGAGCGTGCGGATCACGCCTTCGACGATGTCGTCGACGTAGGTGAAGCTGCGCTTGTGCCGTCCGTGGTTGAACACGCGGATCGGTTCGCCGGCAAGGATGGCCTTGGTGAAAAGAAACAGGGCCATGTCCGGCCGACCCCATGGCCCGTACACGGTGAAGAAGCGCAGGCCCGTGCTGGGAATGCCGTACAGATGCGCGTAGCTGTGCGCCATCTGCTCGTTGGCCTTCTTGGTCGCCGCGTACAGCGTGAGCGGATGCTCGGCCGACCTGTGCTCGGAGAAGGGCATGGCGGTGTTGGCGCCATACACCGAGCTGGTGGAGGCGAACACGAGATGTTCCACGCCATGCTGGCGGCAGCCCTCAAGCACATGCAGGAAGCCCACCACGTTGCTGCTGGTGTAGACGTAGGGATTCTGGGCGGCGTAACGCACGCCGGCCTGGGCGGCCAGGTGCACCACGCGCTGCGGGCGATGCTGCGCGAACGCGCGTTCCATCGCGTCGCGATCGGCCAGGTCGGCGTGGATATGGGTGTAGCCGCTACGCTCGGCGAAACGCGCCAGTCGCGCCTTCTTCAGGGTGACGTCGTAGTAGTCGTTGAGGTTGTCCAGGCCCACCACCTCGTCGCCACGGTCGAGCAGGCGTTCGGCGACGTAGGAGCCAATGAAGCCGGCGGTACCGGTAACCAGCACTTTCATGATCGTCAGTCCTCAGAGTCGGCCGTCCACCGCCTCGCGCGGCAGCACGTACTTCACGTCGTATACCACCGACTGCGGCTTGCCGAAGGCACGGATGCCCTGGGCTCCCAGTGCGACGAACTCGCGATGCCCCACGGCGATGATCACCGCGTCGTAACTCGCGGTATCCGGTTCGGCCACGGGCGTGAGCGCATATTCGTGCTCGGCCTCGCGGGCATTCACCCACGGATCGTGTACATCCACCTGGGCGTTGTAGCCGCGCAGCGCGTGCACGATGTCCACCACGCGCGTATTGCGCAGGTCCGGGCAGTTTTCCTTGAACGCAAGGCCGAGCACCAGCACGCGGGCCTGCACTGGATTGATGCCCTTGCGCACCATCAGGCGGATCACTTCGCTGGCGATGTACGGGCCCATGCTGTCGTTGGTGCGGCGACCGGCCAGGATCACGTCGGGGTGGTGGCCCACCTCCTGCGCCTTGTGCGTGAGGTAGTAGGGGTCCACGCTGATGCAGTGCCCGCCCACCAGGCCGGGGCGGAACGGCAGGAAGTTCCACTTGGTCCCTGCGGCCTGCAGCACTTCCAGCGTGTCGATGCCGAGCTTGTTGAACAGGATGGAGAGGTCATTCACCAGCGCGATGTTGAGGTCCCGCTGGGTGTTCTCGATCACCTTGGCGGCCTCGGCCACCTTCAGCGAGCTGGCGCGGTGCGTGCCGGCGGTGATGATGGACCCGTACAGCCGATCGACGAAGTCCGCCGTCTCCGGGGTCGAGCCCGAAGTGACCTTGAGTATGCTGGTGACGCGGTGCTGCTTGTCGCCCGGATTGATGCGCTCCGGGCTGTAGCCCGCGAAGAAGTCGCGGTTGAACACCAGCCCCGAGCCCTTCTCGAGGATGGGCACGCACACTTCCTCGGTGCAGCCCGGGTAGACCGTCGACTCGTACACCACCACGTCGCCGGCCTTGAGCACCTTGGCCAGCGTCTCGCTGGCTCGCACCAGCGGGGTGAGGTCGGGGCGCTTGGCTGCATCGATGGGGGTGGGCACCGTCACGATGTAGACATTGCGGTCGGCGATGGCGTCCTGCTGGCTGCTGAAGCGCAACCGCGTGGCCGCGACGAGCTCTTCCGGGCTGACTTCCAGCGTATTGTCGAGACCGGTGCGAAGTTCCTCGATGCGGCCCTGGTTGATGTCGAAGCCGCCCGTGTCGTAGCGCTTGCCGAACTCCACGGCCAGGGGCAGTCCGACGTAGCCGAGTCCGATGATGGCGAGCTTGGTGTCTTCCAGTTGATGCATGCCGGGCTTCCGCTGTCTGTTTGATTGGGGCAGGGAGCCACCCGCGGCCTGTCCGCTGGGTCAGCCGTGGCATGAATGACGGTGCATGCCCCCTGCCGGTCGCCGGCGCGCGGACGCATGCCTGGGCGGTGCGGCATGCGCGTCAGCGCTGGCAAGGCTAGCAGGGTCGTCCCGGAATTCCGCTAGGCCAGAGGTTGCTTGCCGGATGGCGGATGCATGAGGCGTGAGCAGGTTATCGCCGGGATGGCCTGCGGCATCGCGTACCAGGTGAGGTGTCGCCGCCCGTAGGGCCGGGGCCGGTTGGGGGGCGTGGGACGAGGCGGGGGCGTGACAATTTGCGAACAGCAAGATATTGCGAATCATTCTCAATATTGTTACGTTATTGACCTGTCGATGGCCGGAAGTCTCCACCTCGCCTCGACAAGACTCCCTAACCCACTGAATCAACAGGTGAAAGGCTCCCGTGTGACGGGGCGGCCTGCGTACGCCTGCGCGAAGGATCGAGCATGACTGGCAAAGCATTTGTGTCTTCCTCGGCGAACCCGCCCATCCGGCTGGCGGTCAGCGCCCTGGGCCTGGCCCTGGCTTCCACCGCTGCGGTCGCATCGCCGGACGCCACCGGCGATACCGCGGCCGACCCGCAGGACGCGCAGAACCTCGATGGCGTGAAGGTGCGCTCCACCGTCGTCAACACCACCTCGCCGAAGTTCACCGCGCCGCTGCTCGACACGCCACGCTCGGTGACGGTGATTCCGCAGGAGATCATCCAGCAGACCGCGGCCACCTCGCTGCTCGACGTGCTGCGCCAGGTGCCCGGCATCACCTTTGGCGCGGGCGAGGGCGGCAACCCGAACGGCGACCGCCCGATCATTCGTGGCTTCGACTCGGAAAGCTCGGTGTTCATTGATGGCATCCGCAGCTCGGGTTCGCAATCGCGCGAGATCTTCGACATCGACCAGGTCGAAGTGCTCAAGGGCCCCAGCTCGGCCTACACCGGCCGCGGTGGCGTGGGCGGCAGCATCAACCTCGTGACCAAGGCGCCCAAGGCCGAGAACTTCGTGCGTGGCACGGCCGGCATCGGCACCGACAACTACTACCGCGGCACCGTGGACTGGAACCAGCAGGTGGGCGAGGACACCGCGTTCCGCCTCAACGTGATGGGCCACAGCAACGACGTGCCGGGCCGCAACGGGCCGGACATGTCGCGCTGGGGCATTGCGCCGTCGGTGACCTTTGGCCTGCGTTCGGCCACCAGCGTCACGTTGAGCTACTACCACCTGCAGAGCGACGACACGCCGGACAGCGGCATCCCGTACAACAACCCGTTTGCCGCCACCAGCCCGTACGCGAAGCTCAACGGCGACGGTCGCCCGTATTCGGTGCCGCGCGGTACCTATTACGGCTGGCTCGATCGCGACTACCAGAAGCAGAGCAACGACATCGGCACGATCCTGGTCAAGCACGATTTCGGTGATGGCTGGCTCTTGCGCAACACCACCTTGTACGGCCGCTCGACCAATGACTACATCTGGACGCAGCCGGACGACAGCCAGGGCAACTTCCTGGTAAACGGCGGCGTCTGGCGCCGCAACAACAACCGCGACAGCAGCACGACCAACCTCACCAACCAGACCGATCTCACCGGCGAGTTCGAGACCGGCTCGCTGAAGCACAGCCTCGCGGCCGGCATCGAGCTCAGCAGCGAAAAGACCCAGCGCACCAGTTACCTGGTCGATCCGGCCAAGAATGCGGCCGACACGCACAATACCGGCTCCATCACCAATGGCGCCTGCAGCCCGAAGTACGGCATCGGCGCTCCGTCCGGCTACTGGTGCACCGACGCGCAGAACCCCACGCCGCATGACCCGTTCAACGGCGTCATCATCGGTGGCCAGAATCCGACCCGCATCGTCACTGACACGCGCTCGGCCTGGGCGTTCGACACGGTGACGTTCAGCCCGCAGTGGTCGGTGAACGGCGGCGTGCGCTTCGACAGCTTCAACACCCGTTCCACCAGCACCACGACCAGCACCGGTGCCGTGGCCCGCGTCAAGAACGACTCCAATTTCTGGAACTACCAGTTGGGCGTGGTGTACAAGCCCGCGGCGAATGGAAGCATCTACCTTTCGTGGGGTACTTCGTCGAACCCACCAGGCGTGGATGCGGGTGACGGCGCCGATGGCATCGCCATCACCAATGCCGACCTCAAGCCCGAAAGCAGCCGCAACCTGGAGCTTGGCACCAAATGGGACGTGCTGGACCAGCGCCTGTCGCTGACCGGCGCCGTGTTCCGCAGCGAGAAGACCAATGCGCGCGTCGCCACCGGCGGCCGCGGCAGCCCGCAGATCAACGCTGGCGAGCAACGCGTGGACGGCGTCGAGCTGGGCTTCAGCGGCCTGCTGACCGAGCACTGGAACGTGTTCGGCGGCTACACCTACCTGGACAGCAAGCTGGTGAAGACCGGCCCGGCGGATACCGCCAGCCTGGGCAACCAGTTCCCGAACACGCCGAAGAACAGCTTCACCCTGTGGACCACCTATGCGATCACCTCGCAGTGGACCGTGGGCGGCGGCGCGTATTACCAGGACAAGGTCTACGGCAACACGGCCAACACCAAGTGGGTGCCCGCGTACACCCGTTTCGACGCGATGGTGTCCTACCAGGTGAATCCGCGCCTGTCGCTGCAGCTGAACGTGCAGAACCTCACCAACAAGTACTACTTCGACAAGGCCTATGCGGCGCACTACGCGTCCGTGGCACCGGGCCGGGCGGGGATCCTGACGGCCAATTTCAATTTCTGATAGCTTCGGCGACTGGCCGCAGGATACGCGGCCAGTCGATCAAGCAAGGAAATCACCATGTTGCTCCACGTGCCCGAGGTCCTGACCGCCGACGAACTGGCAAGTTGCCGCCAACGCCTGGCGCAGGCGCCATGGGCCGATGGCCGCGTCACCGCAGGCCATCAGTCGGCCCTGGCCAAGCACAACCTGCAACTGCCGGAAGACGCGGTGGAAGCTCGCGAACTTGGTGCGATGGTGCTGGAGGCACTGGCGCGCAACACCACGTTCTTCGCCGGAGCGTTGCCTCGCCACATCTTCCCGCCGCTGTTCAACTGCTATCGGGGCGGGGGCTCGTTCGGTCTGCACGTGGACAATGCCATCCGCTACGACCGTCGCGGCGGGCAGGGCATACCGGTGCGTACGGATCTTTCTGCAACACTTTTCCTGAATGATCCACAGGAGTACGACGGCGGTGGCCTGATCATCGAGGACACTTTCGGCACCCATACGGTCAAACTGGCCGCTGGCGATATGATCCTGTATCCCTCCAGCAGCCTGCATCAGGTCGAGCCCGTGACGCGCGGAGAGCGCCTGGCCTCGTTCTTCTGGATTCAGAGCCTGGTGCGCGACGAGCAACAGCGTCGTATGCTTCTGGAACTGGATGTCTCCATCCAGAGTCTTACCCAGTCTCATGCGCCACATTCCGACGTGCTTCGATTGACCGGCATCTACCACAACCTGCTTCGCGCCTGGTCCGAGACATGAGCGGCACGCTGGGCCCTGCGCGCAACGACGATCTGCTTCATCTGCTGCGGACGTCGCCTTCGCGCGTTCACGCTACGCTGCTGGCCCAGGCGCTGGCCGGCGACGCCGGATCGCAGCTGGCCGTGGCGCAGACCTATCTCGAAGGCATCGGTTGCGCGCACGACGCCGCCGAGGCCATGTACTGGTTCCAGCATGCCGCCCACCAGGGCGAGCCGATGGCGATGAACATGCTTGGGCGCATGCACGAGAATGGCTGGGGCGTGCCGGTGAACTACGAGTTGGCCGCGGTGTGGTACCGCGAGTCGGCCGAGCACGGTTCGGACTGGGGCATGTACAACTACGCCCACGTGTTGGCCAATGGGCGCGGCATGCCGGCCGATCGTGCCATGGCGTTCCATTGGTTCGGCCGCGCCGCCGAGGCCGGCCATGGTCGTGCCATGCACTTCCTTGGCCAGTACTACGAATTTGGCTGGGAAACCGAGCCCGATGCGGAGATGGCGTGCGAGCTTTACCGCCGCTCTGCAGCGAAGGGTGATTACCGCGGCGAATGCAGCTGGGCTTCGGTACTTACCGAACAGGGACGCATCGAGGAAGCCTGTGTCCTGCTGCGTTCGGCCATCGCCAAGGCGCCGGCCTATTTCGTCGAGGCGTTGCGCAGCGACCTTAGCCAGTCCCGCCACCCCGAACTACGCGCGCTCGCCGAGACCGCACCGGCCTGATTCGGCGGGTATCGCACCCGGACGCGCTGCGTGCAGCGCATCCGGGTGGCCTGGCGATTACGACCAGTTGCTGTCGTCGAAGCCGCCGTCGAAACCGTCGCTGCTGTCGTCGAAGCTGTCGTTCGATGCGAAGTTCTGGTCGTTGAAATCGCGCGACCGGTTGTTGTCGTCGTAGAAATTGTTCTCGGTGACGTTCTCGATCACCGTCGGCTGGCCGCCACCAAAGAAGCCGCCGCCACCGTGGTGCCCGCCGAGCAGGCTTTCAATGCCGTCGAACAGGAACATGCCGCCGGCGACACCTGCGGCGGTGGTCGCCGCCTGGGAAAGAAAGCCGGGTGCGGCCGGCGCAGGCTGGGCGGGTGCGCCACCGAACAGGCGGTCGCGCCAGCTGGGCTGGGCTGCCGGCTGCGGCTGGACCTGTGGCGGTACCGGAGGCGGTACTGCATTCCAGGCCGGCGCCTGCTGGCCGCCAAGGAAGCTGCCGCCCCCTTGCTGCTGGGCACCGAGCTGCGCCTGCAGCTGGGCGATCTGCGCCTTCGCGCCTTCCAATGCCTGCTGTTGCAACAGGCTGCGCTGCACCAGCAGGTAAACCGCATCGGGCTGGCTGGCCAGGCGTTGGCGAATCAGTGCATCGGCCTGTGGATCCTTGGCCACACCGCCTGCGGCGGCCAGGCGCTGGAGAAATTCATCGAGTAGCTGTTGTTCCTGCGGTGTCATGACTTGCGGATCTCCGTGGGATGGCGGACGGCCCCACTCTGGTGCGCAGCATGCCAGAGCGGGCAGTGCCGGAAGTGTGCTCTCCCGGCACGACATCAAGCCCACCATGCCATTGGTTTGCCTGGCAGTCAGTCTGGTCGCACGTTCCTTCGATAGTGCGCCTCGCCCGCCAGGGCCACGCTATCGCCGGGTCCTCTGTGCGACCTGCGTCGATGCAAGACACGTGATCCTCCCGGGGTCCACGCAGAGGCGTGGAGGTGACGGCGTACTCCCGCACAAGCCACGGCATTGCGATTGCTGACCGGTCGCCGCCCTCGTTGCGCGGGCAGCTCGCCACGCGTCGTCATGGCAGCCGGCTTCGCGCGTCGCGGCGAGGGTCGAGGTTCGGCCTGGACCGATCTGCGACCGCCGGCCTTCGACCATTGGACAAGCCCCGCTACTGTTCTTCTGGATAGTTATGGTACTAGAGTATCAAAACTTACTTGCGCGACGTTTTGTGTTGCGTTGCAGCAACTTAGGCGGCGATACCAACGACAACCGCGAGGTGGCGCCAGGCCAGCGGAAGGCATTCCGGACAGGCCAGGCGCGCGGCGGGAGGACCCAAGAATGAAGAGTGACAACACAACCCCGGCGCAGGGTGGGCATGCCGCCCGCATCGAGGCGACCGACGTGGCGATCGTGGGCGCCGGTCCGGCTGGCCTGATGATCGCGAACATCCTCGGCATGTACGGCGTGCGTGCGGTCGTGCTCGAGAAACTCGAGCAGATCATCGACTACCCGCGTGCGATCGGGCTGGACGACGAGGCGTTGCGCGTGTTCCAGGCCATTGGCCTGGCGGATCAGCTGCTTCCGCACACCACGCCCGACCATTGGATGCGTTTCGTGACGCGCAGCGGCCATTGCTTCGCCTCGATCGAGCCGCGCACCGACGAGTTCGGCTGGTCGCGCCGCAACGCATTCATCCAGCCGCTCGCCGACCGGGTGCTGTTCGATGGCCTCAAACGCTACCCGCATGTACAGGTGCTGCTGGGCCACGTGATGGAGGGCTTCGCACAGGACAGCGAAGGCGTGACCGTGAAGGCGCAAGGCGCGGACGGAGCGCCGGTGACGATTCGCGCGAATTACCTGGTCGGCGCCGACGGCGGCGGCAGCGTAGTGCGCCGCTCGCTCGGCGTTCCATTCGAGGGACGCACCAAGCCGAACCAGTGGATCGTGGTGGACGTGCGCAACGATCCGATCGGCTCGCCCCACATCTATCTCCATTGCGACCACGAGCGGCCGTATGTCTCCGCAGCGTTGCCGCATGGCATCCGCCGCTTCGAGTTCATGGTGATGCCGGGCGAGACGGAGGAGGAGCTGTCCCGTCCCGAGAACATGGCGCGACTGATGGCCAAGGTGGTGGCCGATCCGGACAAGGTCGACTACATCCGCAAGCGCGTCTACACGCACAACGCCCGCCTGGCGCGCAGCTTCCGCGTCGACCGAGTGCTGCTGGCCGGCGATGCGGCACACATCATGCCGGTGTGGCAGGGCCAGGGTTACAACAGCGGCATCCGCGACGCCAACAACCTGGGCTGGAAGCTGGCGATGGTGGCCAAGGGGCAGGCCGATGCGCGCCTGCTGGATACCTACACCGTCGAGCGTCGTGCCCACGCGCGCTCGATGATCCACCTGTCGGAGGTGGCCGGCGACATCTTTGCGCCGACGACGCGCCTGGGCGCGCGGTTCCGCGACGTGTTCGTGCGCAGCTTCGACATGCTGCCGTCCATCAAGAATTACTTCGTCGAGATGCGTTTCAAGCCGATGCCCCGCTACGAGCGCGGCGTGGTGCTGCTGCCCGAGCCAAGGGACGCCGGGGGATGGCTGGTGCGCCTGCTGGAGCGCGCGGGCAACTCGCCGGTCGGGCGCATGCTGGGCCTGATGAGCGAGAAGCGCGATTCGTTCATGGGCCGCCTTGCCTACGGTCCCGACCCGCTGGGCAAGTCGCCGGTCGGTCGCCTGTTCATCCAGCCGCGGGTGCGCACGCCCGACAACCGTGTCATGCGCCTCGACGATGCGCTGGGCAACCAGTTCGTGGTGCTGGGCTGGGGGGCTGACCCGACCTTCTATCTCACGGCCCGGGCTCGCCAGCTGTGGCAGCGGCTGGACGGACGCTTTGCCGTCGGCAAGCCGGATGTGCAACTGGAGCATCGCGATGACGTCCCCGAAGGCTTGATCGCGGTGGGCGATGTATCCGGGCGGCTCAAGGACTGGTTCGGCAAGGCCGCCGAGTCAGTGGTGGTGCTGCGGCCGGACCGTTTCGTGGCGGCGGTGTGCACGCCGCAGCAGCTGTCGGAAACCATCGTTGCGCTCGCCTCCAGGATCGGCGTCCGCGACGCCGTGCCGGCCCAGGCCGTGCTGCCGCCGGCGATCTCCCCGTTTTCCACGGCCGCGTGATCGCGGCCGACCCGTTGGAGCAAGTAGATGTCGATTCGTCTGGAATGCCTTTCCCATACGCCATTGCATGGCTATTTCGATCCCGCGCCGGCGGTGCTCGCCGACGTCGAGCGCGTGCAGGCGGCCGCGCGGGCGCGTGTGGAAGCCTATGACCCCGAACTGATCGTGGTCTTTGCACCCGATCACTTCAATGGATTCTTCTATGACGTGATGCCTCCGTTCTGCATCGGCGCCGGCGCCACGGCGATTGGCGACTACAAGAGCATGGCGGGGCCGCTGTCGGTACCGACCGAGCTGGCGGTGGCGCTGGCCGGGTCGGTGATCGCCGCCGATATCGATGTCGCGCTGTCCTATCGCATGGAGGTCGACCATGGTTGCGCGCAGGCGCTGGAGGTCTTCACCGGCGGGCTCGATCGCTACCCGGTGATCCCCGTATTCATCAATTCGGTAGCCCCGCCGTTGGCGACGTTGCGTCGCGCGCGCCTGCTGGGCGAAGCGATGGGGCGCTTCCTGTCGCGCACCGGCAAGCGCGTGCTGGTGATCGGCTCCGGCGGCATTTCCCACGAGCCACCGGTGCCTGAGATTGCCGGCGCCACGCCGGAGGTGGCCGAGCGCCTCATCAGCAACCGTCATCCGTCACCCGAGGCACGCAATGCACGGCAGGAGCGCACTGTGGCTGCAGCGAGAGCGTTCACGGCCGGAAGCAGCGAACTGCACCCGCTCAATCCCGAGTGGGACCAGGCGTTCCTTGGCCATCTCGCCTACGACCTCCAGGCGGTGGATGGCATGAGCAACGCGGCCATCACCCGCGACGGTGGCCGCTCGGCGCACGAGATACGCACGTGGGTGGCCGCCTTCGGCCTGCTTTCGGCGTATGGCCCGTACCACGCGTCGCTTGATTTCTACCGGCCGATCCCGGAGTGGATTGCGGGCTTTGCGGCCATGCATGCAGAACCGCTGGGAGGGCAGGTGGCATGAGTCGTTCCTCGCTCGTGCATGACATTGCCCGTCGATTGAGTCTGGCCGAACGGACGGTCCAGCCGGTGGCCCCGGTACGCGGTGAGATCGCGCCGGACGATGTCGGCATGGCTTACGCGGTGCAGATGGCCAATGTCGACGCACGCGTTTCCCGGGGCGAACGCATCGTCGGACGCAAGATCGGCCTTACCTCGCTGGCGGTGCAGCGGCAGCTGGGCGTGGACCAACCCGACTTCGGCGCGCTGTTTGCCAGCATGGCCTATGGCGATGGCGATGCGATACCGCTGCCGCGGCTGATCCAGCCGAAAGTGGAGGCCGAGGTTGCACTGGTGCTGGAGCGCGACCTCGTGCGCGAGAAGCACACCTATGTCGACCTGCTGAGTGCCACGGCCTACGCGCTCGCCGCCATCGAAGTGGTCGACAGCCGCATCGTGGATTGGGATATCCGTTTCGTCGATACCGTGGCCGACAACGCTTCCAGTGCAGCATTCGTGCTCGGCAGCCGCCCGGTGCCCTTGCGCGAGCTTGATCTCGCCCGTTGCGCGATGAGCTTGTCGCGCGATGGCGAAGTGCTCTCGCAGGGCAATGGCGCGGCCTGCCTGGGCAATCCGCTGAACGCGGCTGTATGGCTGGCCGACCGCATGGTCGCGCTGGGTACGCCGTTGCGCGCGGGGGACGTGGTGCTGACCGGCGCGCTCGGCCCGATGGTGGCCGTGCGCGAGGCCGGCGTGTTCGTCGCCAGCATCGATGGCCTGGGCAGCGTGCGCGCGGCCTTTTCCGGCTAACTCTTTCGAGCAGGACTCCCATGACTTTCAAGAAACTCAAGGCCGCGATCATCGGATCCGGCAACATCGGCACGGACTTGATGATCAAGCTGCTGCGCCAGGCCAGTTACCTGGAAATCGCGGCGATGGTCGGCATCGACCCCGCCTCCGATGGCCTGGCACGCGCCGCACGCATGGGCGTGGCCACCACGCATGAAGGTGCCGAAGGACTGGCTCGCATGCCGGTGTTCCAGGACATCGACTTCGTGTTCGACGCCACCTCGGCCGGCGCGCACGTCCGTAACGACGCGCTGCTGCGCCAGCACAAGCCAGGCATCCGCATGATCGACCTGACTCCTGCCGCAATCGGCCCGTATTGCGTGCCGGTGGTGAACCTGGACGCGCACCTGGATGCGCCCAACGTGAACATGGTGACCTGCGGCGGGCAGGCGACCATCCCGGTCGTCGCAGCGGTGTCGCGCGTGGCGAAAGTGCATTACGCCGAGATCGTCGCCTCCATCAGCAGCAAGTCGGCGGGGCCGGGCACGCGTGCAAACATCGACGAGTTCACCGAAACCACCTCCAGGGCGATCGAGGTGGTCGGTGGTGCCCAAAAGGGCAAGGCCATCATCGTGCTCAACCCGGCCGAGCCGCCGTTGATGATGCGCGACACCGTATACGTATTGTCTGAAGCCGCCGATACGGCCGCCGTCGAGGCATCGGTGGAGGCCATGGTTCGCGCGGTCAACACCTACGTGCCCGGCTATCGCCTGAAGCAGCGCGTGCAGTTCGACGTGATTCCCCCCGATGCGCCGCTCACCATCCCCGGACTGGGGCGCTTCAGCGGCCTCAAGACCTCGGTGTTCATCGAGGTCGAGGGCGCCGCCCATTACCTGCCGGCCTACGCCGGCAACCTCGACATCATGACGTCCGCCGCACTGGCGACGGCCGAGCGCATGGCCAAGGCCATGCTGGGCGCCTGAGGAGAACTGCCGTGAACAAGAAGCTCTATATCTCCGACGTGACGCTGCGCGACGGCAGTCATGCGATTCGCCACCAGTATTCCATCAAGAACGTGCAGGACATCGCGCGGGCGCTGGACCGGGCGCGCGTGGACAGCATCGAGGTGGCGCATGGCGATGGCTTGCAAGGTTCCAGCTTCAACTACGGCTTCGGCGCCCACACCGATCTGGAATGGATCGAGGCGGTGGCCGATGTGGTCAGCCATGCGCGCATCGCCACGCTGCTGTTGCCGGGCATCGGCACCATCCATGACCTCAAGGCGGCCTATCAGGCGGGTGCGCGCATCGTGCGCGTGGCCACGCATTGCACCGAGGCCGACATCTCGCGCCAGCACATCGAGTATGCGCGCGAACTGGGCATGGATACGGTCGGCTTCCTGATGATGAGCCACATGACCACGCCGCAGAACCTCGCGGTGGAGGCCAGCAAGATGGAAAGCTACGGCGCAACCTGCATCTACGTGGTGGATTCCGGCGGAGCGCTCAACATGAGTGACGTGCGTGACCGCTTCCGCGCCCTCAAGGAGGTGCTCAAGCCGCAGACGCAGACCGGCATCCACGCCCATCACAACCTCAGCCTGGGTGTGGCGAACTCCATCGTCGCGGTGGAGGAGGGGTGCGATCGCATCGATGCCAGCCTTGCGGGCATGGGTGCGGGCGCCGGCAATGCGCCACTGGAAGTGTTCATCGCGGCGGCCGAACGCCTGGGCTGGAACCACGGCACCGCTCTCTACACCCTGATGGATGCGGCCGACGACATCGTGCGCCCGCTGCAGGACCGTCCGGTGCGCGTGGATCGCGAAACGCTGGCGCTGGGCTATGCCGGTGTCTATTCCAGCTTCCTGCGCCACTCGGAGGCCGCCGCAAGGAAGTATGGCCTCAAGACCGTGGACATCCTGGTCGAGCTGGGCAAGCGCCGCATGGTCGGCGGACAGGAAGACATGATCGTGGACGTGGCGCTGGACCTGAAGCGCGCGCAGGACGCCCGCCCGTAAATCCCCACCCTTCCTCCTGCCTGCGCCTGGCGCGGGCGAGAACCGAGAGAGACATTGCCATGAGCCACCACACCCCCCCCGTCAACGAGGCGGCCACCAGCCATTTCGTCAGCGTCCGCGAGGGCGAAGCGGATCTGCGCATCCATTACAACGACGTCGGGCAGGGCGATGAAGTCGTCGTCATGCTGCACGGTTCCGGTCCGGGCGCGAGCGGCTGGGCCAACTTCAACCGTAACATCGAGCCGCTGGTCGAGGCGGGCTATCGCGTACTGCTGGTCGACTGCCCGGGCTGGGGCAAGAGCGATTCCATCGTCAACGCAGGCTCGCGCTCGGAGCTCAACGCCCGCATCCTCAAGGGCGTGCTCGACGAACTCGGCATCGGGCGCGTGCACATCCTGGGCAATTCCATGGGCGGCCATAGCACGGTGGCGTTCGCACTGGCCAATCCCCAGCGCGTGGGCAAGCTGGTGCTGATGGGGGGCGGTACGGGCGGCCCGAGCCAGTTCGTGCCGATGCCGACCGAGGGCATCAAGCTGATCAACACGGTCTACCGCGAGCCGACGATCGAGAACCTCAAGAAGATGATGAACATCTTCGTCTACGATCCCAGCTCGTTGACCGATGAGCTGATGCAGGCGCGCCTGGACAACGTGCTGGCGCGCCGCGATCACCTCGAGAATTTCGTGAAGAGCCTGGCGGCCAATCCGAAGCAGTTCACCGATTACGGCCCGCGCCTGGGCGAAATCAGCGCACCCACCCTGGTGATCTGGGGCCGCGACGATCGCTTCGTGCCGATGGACATCGGCCTGCGCCTGCTCTGGGGTCTGCAGAACGCGGAGCTTCATGTCTTCGCGCGCTGTGGGCATTGGGCGCAATGGGAGCACGCCGATGCCTTCAACCGCATGGTGCTCGACTTCCTTGCGAAGTAAGCCCCGCGCGGGCAGGCTAGCGCTTGCCGGGCCGTCGCGCCCGGCAAGCTGACCCATGGCCTGCAAGGCGCACCTATGAAAGGACCCCATCCGGGCGGTCGCCCCGTCAACGAACAGGCCGGCGCGGCGCTGCTGGAAGCTGCGCGTGCGCTGGTGGCCGAGCATGGCTACGACAAGGTCTCCATGCAGATGATCGCCGACCATGCCGGCGTGGGGCGTCAGACCGCCTACCGGCGCTGGCCGAGCAAGGCCGACCTGGTGCTCAACGCGTTCCTCAATTATTCGCGGCAGATGAACGTGATCGAGCCGGGACCGGTCGTGCCGATGGTCGAACGCTTCCTCTCGCAGATCTTTGCCGACATCAATGCCGTCCACGGCCGCGCCATCCGCAGCCTGATCGCTGCGGCGCAGGACGACGCCGAGTTCAAGGAAAGCTTCGACAAGCAATTCGTCAAGCCGCGCGACCTGATCCTGTTGCGCATCCTTCGCCATGGCGTGGAGCAGGGGGAGATCCCCGAGTCAGCCAATCTCAACCTGGTGATCGACGCCATCCACGGCGCCTTCTGGTACCGGTTGCTGCTGGGGCGCCGGCTTACCACCCGCTATGCGCGCGAGCTCGCCGCATATGCCATCCACGGCGTGCACGCCGCCGCGTAAGCCGGCAGCGTCGGGCCCTGGCATCCCGCCAAAGAAAAAGCCCCGGCAACTTGCGTTGCCGGGGCTTTGACCGAAGTGGGTTGGTGGAGCCAGGGAGGATCGAACTCCCGACCTCGTCATTGCGAACGACGCGCTCTCCCAGCTGAGCTATGGCCCCACACGAGCCACTCATGTTAGCAGTGGCCTTCGGTGTTCGCCAAGCCCCCTGGTTCAACGCGGGTGACGTAGCGAGGGTGAGCGGGCTCTCAGGGCAGCAGGCGGCTCAGGTCGGCATGCAGCACTTCGCGGCGCCAGCCTTCCAGGAATTCCGGCCACTGCGCGGTCACCACGTATTCCTCCAGCGCCTTGCGCGGACACAGCAGCCCGGCCGGGAGGTCCAGTTCGAGCGCGCGCTGGTCGACCTTGTCCTTCATCGCGGACAGGGCGCGCTTGGCGTCCCCCTGGGGCGCCTCGGGGATCGCCGCGGTGGCTTCGATTTCCTCCGCGGTGACCGCCTGGCCAAGCACGCCCAGCAGTTGGTCGCGCTGCGGCGAGCGCAGGGCACGTTGGCCGCGGGTGCGTTGCTCCAGTTCCTGGGCGACCGTCGGCCGCTGCTGCACCAGGCTCATTACGGTGGCATCTTCGAGCAGCCAGGGGCGTGGGCGGTCGAGTTCGCGCGCGGTGCTGTCGCGCCACAGCAGTACGCGTCGCAGCAGGGCCCGCTGGGCGGGCTGCCAGTCGGATGCGCTGCGGAAGGCGCGTTGCGGTTGTGGATCTCCACCGCGGTAGCAGGCCCGCTGCTTGAGGCGCTCGCAATCCTCGGCGTGCCATGCAACGCGGTCGCGCTGTAGCAGGCGTTCGGCCAACTGTTCATGCACCGGCTTCAGGTACACCACGTCCAGCGTCGCGTAGGCACGTTGCGAATCGGTGAGCGGACGCTGCAGCCAGTCCGAGCGCGTTTCACCCTTGTCGAGCTCCGCGCCGGCCAGTTCGGCCACCAGGGCGCGATAGCTGATGCCCAGGCCCATGCCGACGAAGGCCGCCGCGATCTGCGTGTCGAACAGTTGGCGTGGGCCATGCGGCAGCAGTGGCGACAGCGCCTCCAGGTCCTCGCTGGCGCTGTGCATCACGGTCACCGCATCGCCATCGCCGAGCAGTGGGCGCAGTGCGTCGTCGATCGCGAATGCGGTCGGATCGACCAGTGCGTAGCGTCCGTTCCAGCCGAGCTGGATCAGTGCGAGCTGCGGATAAAACGTGTTCCGCCGCATGAATTCGGTGTCGAAGCCGATGGCTGCGTCGGCGGGCACGGTGGCCAGCCAGGACTGCAGGTCGTCGCGTCGTTCGATCCAGGCGGCGTCGGGCGCGAGATTGGAGTGTGGATGCATGCGTATTCCTGACGATGCGGAACGCGCACTCGCGCATTGTCCTGACATCGGTTTGTGCCTATGGTTAGGCGGGTCACGATAACAGGCTGCCCAGGGACGCCCAACATGCCGAGCAAGGAAACCGTACGACGACAGCGCGCCCTCGGTGGGGCGGTTGGCGTGGTCGTGCTCGGCATGGCGTTGGTTTATCACTTCTTTCCGCGGGTTTTCCACGTCGAGCCGTCCACCATCGCCGCCAAGCGCGCCATGAACCTGAGTCCACTGCCCAGCGCGGTGCCGGGGCAGGGTGCATCGCCGGCGCCCCGTCTGGCCGAAGTCGATGCCGGGCCGCCGCTGACGCTGGCGCCCACCGAGGTGATCGTGGCGCGCCTGGGCCACAAGAACGAGAATTTGCCCGAGCAGCTGAGTGCGGACACCCCGGAGGTGGAGGCCCTGCTGGCCCGGGCAGCGAAGGCGCTGCATGCGGGACAGCTGGCCGGCGATGAGAACAGTGCGGCCGCGTTGTACGAGCAGGCACTCAAGGACAAACCCGACAGCCGGCGTGCCGCCCAGGGGTTGTTCGAAGTGCGCGCACGGTTGGTGGCCGAGATCAACCAGGACCTGGCTGTCGGCGACGCCGATTCGGCAGGGGACCTGCTCGACGCGCTCAAGACCATTCCCGATTCCAGCGACGACGTGACCCAGCTGCAGGGCAAGCTGAAGATCCTCAACCAGGCGCGCCCGCTGCTGGCCAAGGCGGCCAGCCTGTTGCAGCAGGGCAATGTGGACCAGCCCGCCGGCAACAACGCGCTGGAGCTGTACCGCCAGGTGCAACAGCTTGATCCGGACAATGCCGTGGCCCAGCAAGGCATCCTGCAGGTGCAGCGCGCCGTGCTCGATCGCGCCCTGGCGGCGGTCGCGCAGAACGACTTCAAGGGCGCGGACCAGGCGCTGGCGGAAGCGGCCCAGGTACTGCCCGACTCACCGGCCCTGCATGACGTGCGCACCCGCGTGGATGGCATGCGCCAGGGCCGCGCCAACGGCATCCTCGCGCAGGCACGTTCGGCGCTGGATGCCGGCAACCTCACCCTGGCCCAGCAACTGGCAGACCAGGCCAAGGCGATCAGTCCCGACCTGGTCGGACTGGCCGACTTCAATGAGCGACTGACCAACGCGCGCCTGTATGCAAGCTACAAGCCCGGCCAGGTGTTCACCGATCACTTCGTGGACATGCCGGGACAGACGCCGGCCATGGTGGTCGTGCCCACTGGCAGCTTCCAGATGGGGGCGCCGGACAACGAGGCGGGCCGCCAGGACGCCGAGACGCCGCAGCACGAAGTCGCCATCGCCAAGGGCTTCGCGCTCTCGCGCAGCGCCATCACCGTGGGGCAGTTCCGCGACTTCGTGCGTGCCAGCGGCTATCAACCCGACTCGGTCAAGCTCGGCGGCGCCAGCGTCTATGACGAAGGCACCGGCGCCATGCGTGACGACGGCAGCGCAAGCTGGCAGGACGATTACGCCGGCAAGCAGGCCGACAGCCGCCTGCCGGTGGTGAACATTTCCTGGAATGACGCCAAGGCCTATGCCGACTGGCTCAGCCAGCGCACCGGCAAGGCCTATCGGCTGCCCAGCGAAGCCGAGTTCGAATATGCCCTGCGTGGCGGCACCAGCTCGCGCTACTGGTGGGGTGACGGCGCGCCGACCAGCAAGGTCGAAAACCTCACGGGTGGCCAGGATCGCTCGCCCAGCGGGCGACGCTGGAGCAATGCGTTCCCGGGTTACCGGGACGGCTACTGGGGGCCTGCCCCGGTGATGAGTTTTGCGGCCAATCCCTTTGGCCTCTACGACATCGGCGGCAACGTGTCGGAATGGGTGCAGGACTGCTGGCACGACAGCTACCTGCGGGCGCCGCGCGATGGCAGTGCCTGGGTCAATCCGGGCTGCGGCGTGCGGGTGGTGCGTGGTGGCTCCTGGGGCAGTTCGCCAGAGCAGGTGCGGTCGGCCTATCGACAGGGCGCCGACGCCAGCGTGCGCAGCGGCCGTGTCGGTTTCCGCGTGCTGCGCGAGCTCTGACCCTGCCGGCCACGATGGCCTCCCTTCGATGCCTGACGGTGGGGCGTGCCTGATGTGCAGCCTCGGAGCCCCGGGCAGGCTTTGCCCCCAGAGCCTGCGCTCCTGTTCGCTTTCGATGGTGGTCGCTGTGCCGCTGAGACCCGCTTTGCCCCCGCTTGTGCTGCCGGTCGGACGAACCGTAAAATGGCCCGCTTTCGTGTAAGGGAATCATCGACTTAGGGCGGAATGCCCGGAGGCTGGCGGGGCGGGGTGTAAGGCGATTTTGTCTGTCTATTCCCTTGGAAATCCGATGCTTGCGGACATTTCCTCAGAGTTGTTCTGATGCGAAAGTGGCGGAATTGGTAGACGCACCAGATTTAGGTTCTGGCGGGTAACCCCCGTGTGGGTTCGAGTCCCACCTTTCGCACCATCCCTTATGTTTATGCAGGCGGCCGGGGGCCGCCAGGCGCCTTTGACGGGCGCACTTTTCGGTATTCCAGGAGACGTCATGCAGGTTTCGGTTGAAAACGTCGGCAAGCTCGAGCGCAAGCTCACGGTGAAGTTTCCCGCGGAGCGCTTCGAGTCGCAGGTGAGCGCGCGCATTGCCGAGATGGGCCGCACGGTACGCCTCAAGGGCTTCCGTCCGGGCAAGGTGCCGACCGCGGTGATCCAGCAGCGCTTTGGCGACCAGGTGCGTGGCGAGGTGCTTTCCGACCTGATCGGCAGCACCCTGCGTGAAGCCGTGGCCCAGGAGAACCTGCGTCCGATCGCCAACCCGTCGATCAACACCACCGGCCGCCCGGAAGACGGCGAGATCGCCTACACCGCCACCTTCGAGGTGATGCCGGAGTTCCCGGAAATCGACGTCGCCAAGCTTGAAGTGGCCCGTCCGGTTGCCGAAGTGACCGACGCCGACATCGAAAAGATGATCGAGACCCTGCGCCTGCAGCGCCGCAGCTTCGACCCGGTCGAGCGCGCCTCGGCCGAGGGCGACTTCGTGATGTTCGAGTACTCGGCGCAGGCCGGTGACTACCGCTTCCCGGCCGAGGGCCTGGAGCGCGCAGGCAGCGTGCTGGGCTCGGGCAACCTGTTCAAGGCACTGGACGAAGTGCTCACCGGTCGCAAGGCGGACGAAGAGTTCGACGCCGACGTCGAGTTCCCGGCCGATTTCCGCAACGAGAGCCTGGCCGGCAAGACCGCCCAGTGCCACTTCAAGATCATCAAGGTGCAGGAGCCGAAGCTGCCGGAGGTGGACGCCGAGTTCGCCAAGCTGTTCGGCATTGCCGACGGCGACCTGGAGCAGTTCCGCAAGGAAGTGCGTGCCAACCTCGAGCGCGAGCTCAAGGCCACCCTGATGGCCCGCCTGAAGTCGGAAGTGGCCGAGAAGCTGGCCAACGCCTACCCGGAGCTGGACGGGCCGAACATCATGGTGCAGTCCGAGGCGCACAACCTGGCCCAGGGCAGCGTCCCGCGTGGCCAGCAGGTGCCGCCGCAGCTGGTCGAGGCCGCCGCCCCGATCGCCCGCAAGCGCGTCATTGCCGGCCTCCTGATGGGCGAGATTGCCCGCAAGCAGGCCCTGGCCATCGACCGCAGCCGCGTGGCCGAGCAGTTGGCCGCGATCGCCTCGACCTACGAGGAGCCGGAGAAGGTCGTTGAACTTTACAACCGCGACCCCCAATTGATGTCCGGGCTGCAGAATCGCGTGATGGAAGACCAGGTGGCCGAGTGGGTGGCGGATCACGCCACGACCACCGTGCAGAACCTGGGCTTCGACGAGGTGATGCGCCCGGTCAGCGCCTGAGGCATCCTTCAGGCCAATCAACCGGAGAGCGACAAAGCATGGCCATGGACCCGATCCAGAACCTCAACCTGGTACCGATCGTCGTCGAGCAGACCGCCCGCGGCGAACGTTCGTACGACATCTATTCGCGCCTCCTGAAGGAACGCGTGATCTTCCTCGTGGGCGAGGTGAACGATCAGGTGGCCAACCTGCTGGTCGCGCAGATGCTGTTCCTTGAATCGGAGAATCCGGACAAGGACATCCATCTGTACATCAACAGCCCGGGCGGTGCCGTCACCGCCGGGCTGGCGATTTACGACACCATGCAGTTCATCAAGCCCGACGTGAGCACCATGTGCATCGGCCAGGCGTGCAGCGCGGCCTCGTTGCTGCTGATGGCCGGCGCCAAGGGCAAGCGCTATTCGTTGCCGAACTCGCGCGTGATGATCCACCAGCCCTCGGGCGGTGCCCGCGGCCAGGCTACGGACATCGAGATCCAGGCCCAGGAAATCCTGTACCTGCGCCGCCGTCTGAACGACATCTACGTTCAGCACACCGGCCAGCCCCTCGACAAGATCGAGCGGGACATGGAGCGCGACCGCTTCATGAGCGCCGAGGCGGCCAAGGAATACGGCCTGATCGACCAGGTCCTGGACCGTCGTGCGGTCGAATCGGTCAAATCCGCCTGATTTCAGGCATTTGGTACCGGGTTTGCAAGTCGTTCCGCGTCTGGCTGCAGACGCGGAACGCTGTGCTATTCTCAAACCGCAATCGATTTACTAGCAGGATCCAGGCATGAGCGACGATCGGCAGGGCCGTTCCAACGACAGCGGCAAGATTCTCTACTGCTCCTTCTGCGGCAAGAGCCAGCATGAAGTGCGCAAGCTGATCGCGGGCCCCTCCGTGTTCATCTGCGACGAGTGCGTAGAGCTGTGCAACGACATCATCCGCGAAGAGCTTGAGGAAAAGGCCGCCTCCGGGCGCAGCCAGCTGCCCAAGCCGCGCGAGATCATGGAAACGCTCGACCAGTACGTAGTGGGCCAGACCCGCGCCAAGAAGGCGTTGGCGGTGGCCGTGTACAACCACTACAAGCGCATGGAATCACGCCAGAAGAGCGACGATGTCGAGCTTGGCAAGTCCAACATCCTGCTGATCGGTCCCACCGGCTCGGGCAAGACCCTGCTGGCCGAAACTCTCGCGCGCCTGCTGAACGTGCCGTTCACGATCGCCGACGCCACCACGCTGACCGAGGCTGGTTACGTGGGCGAGGACGTGGAAAACATCATCCAGAAGCTGCTGCAGAAGTGCGACTACGACGTCGACAAGGCGCAGTCGGGCATCGTCTACATCGACGAAATCGACAAGATCTCGCGCAAGAGCGAGAACCCGTCGATCACTCGTGACGTCTCCGGCGAAGGCGTGCAGCAGGCGCTGCTCAAGCTGATCGAGGGTACGCTGGCCTCGGTGCCGCCGCAGGGCGGCCGCAAGCATCCGCAGCAGGAATTCCTGCAGGTCGATACCAAGAACATCCTGTTCATCTGCGGCGGCGCGTTCGCTGGCCTCGAGAAGGTGATCCAGCAGCGTTCCGAGACGGTGGGCATCGGCTTCTCTGCCGAAGTCCGCAGCAAGGAGCGCAAGGAAAATCTCGGCAAGCTGCTGGCCGACGTGGAGCCGTCCGACTTGGTGCGCTATGGCCTGATCCCCGAGTTCGTGGGTCGTCTGCCGGTGGTCGCCACGCTCGATGAGCTGGACGAGCCCGCGCTGGTAAAGATCCTCACCGAGCCGAAGAACGCCGTCACCAAGCAGTTCAAGAAGCTGTTCGAGATGGAAGGCGTAGAGCTGGAATTCCGCCCCGAGGCACTGCAGGCCATCGCCCGCAAGGCGCTCAAGCGCAAGACCGGTGCCCGTGGCCTTCGCACCATCCTCGAGCAGGTATTGCTCGACACCATGTACGAACTCCCGTCGCTGGAGCACGTCAGCAAGGTCGTGGTGGATGATGCCGTCATCGAAGGCCAGGCCGAGCCCTACCTGATCTATCGCGGCAACCTCAAGCAGCCGCGTGCGGCGGGCGAGGGCGGCGACGCCGCCTGACTGGTCCAAAGGCCGTATTGATCCACGCGATGGCCCCGGCGTAATTGCCGGGGCCATTTCG
The DNA here is from genome assembly GCF_003332825.1 of Dyella sp. C9. Classification (GTDB taxonomy): domain Bacteria; phylum Pseudomonadota; class Gammaproteobacteria; order Xanthomonadales; family Rhodanobacteraceae; genus Dyella. Next base: position 503,187 of record NZ_QIRF01000001.1, read on the forward strand.
TTTGCGTGGATTGTCATGGACTTGTGAGCGTGGCCGCGCGCCACCACTTGACGTACAGATGCCCCCGGCGCAGTGTCGGGGCGAAAGAAGCAATTCATCCCGAGAGATTCTCTTCGATGGCAAAAAATGCCCCCAACCCCCAGGCCACCGGAGCTGTACTGGACGCCCTGCCAGTGCTGCCGCTGCGTGACGTGGTGGTTTATCCCCACATGGTCATTCCGTTGTTCGTCGGACGTGACAAATCCATGCGCGCGCTCGAGCGCGCGATGGAGGGCGAGCGCCAGATCCTGCTGGTGGCGCAGAAGAGTCCCGATATCGACGATCCCAAGGTTGGCGACCTCCATGAAATCGGCACGCTTGCCGGCGTACTGCAACTGCTGAAGCTTCCCGATGGCACCGTCAAGGTGCTGGTCGAGGGGCAGGCTCGCGTTACCGTCGAACAATACAACGAGGATGGCGGCATGCTGACCGCCACCTCGCGCGTCATCGAGCCGGTCTACAGCAACAAGGAGCGCGAGCTCGACGTGGTGTCGCGCACGCTGATCTCGTTGTTCGAACAGTTGGTCAAGCAGAGCCGCAAGCTGCCGCCGGAGGTGCTCGCCACCTTGTCCGGCATCGACGATCCGTCGCGCGTGGCCGACTCCATCGCCGCGCACCTGTCGGTGCGCATGGCCGACAAGCAGAAGGTGCTGGAAACCGCCGACGTCGGTCAGCGCCTGGAGCTGCTGATCGGGCTGGTTGACGGCGAGATGGACCTGCAGCAGGTGGAAAAGCGCATCCGCGGCCGCGTGAAGTCGCAGATGGAAAAAAGCCAGCGCGAGTACTACCTCAACGAGCAGATGAAGGCCATCCAGAAGGAGCTCGGCGAGAGCGAGGAAGGTCCGAACGAAGTCGAGGAGCTGCAGAAGAAGATCGACAACGCCGGCATGCCCAAGGCCGTGCTGGCCAAGGCGCGCCAGGAGTTCGGCAAGCTGCGCCAGATGTCGCCCATGTCGGCCGAGGCCACGGTGGTGCGCAACTACCTGGACTGGCTGGTCGGCGTGCCGTGGAAGAAGAAGAGCAAGGTGCGCAAGGACCTGCAGCTCGCGCAGGACGTGCTCGATGCCGACCACTTCGGCCTGGAGAAGGTCAAGGAACGCATCCTGGAATACCTCGCCGTGCAGCAGCGCGTGAACACCATGCGCGGCCCGATCCTGTGCCTGGTCGGCCCACCGGGCGTGGGCAAGACCTCGCTCGGCCAGTCGATCGCCAAGGCCACCAACCGCAAGTTCGTCCGCATGAGCCTGGGTGGCGTGCGTGACGAGGCCGAGATCCGCGGCCATCGCCGTACCTACATCGGTTCGATGCCGGGCCGCATCGTGCAGAACCTGAACAAGGTGGGCACCAAGAACCCGCTGTTCGTGCTGGACGAGATCGACAAGATGTCGATGGACTTCCGTGGCGACCCCTCCTCGGCGTTGCTGGAAGTGCTCGATCCCGAGCAGAACCACGCCTTCAATGACCACTATCTGGAGGTCGACCTCGACCTTTCCGAGGTGATGTGGATCGCCACGGCCAACTCGCTCAACATCCCGGGCCCGTTGCTGGATCGCATGGAGGTCATTCGCATCCCCGGCTACACCGAGGATGAGAAGCTCGGCATCGCGTTGAAATACCTGCTGCCCAAGCAGCTGAAGGCGAATGGGTTGAAGCCGGAGGAGTTGAGCGTCGATGCCGAGGCCATTCGCGATATCGTGCGCTACTACACGCGCGAATCCGGCGTGCGCAACCTCGAGCGCGAGGTCTCCAAGATCTGCCGCAAGGTCGTCAAGGAGCTCGCGCTGGGCCAGGTGAAGAAGGGCGCGGCGGCGAAGAAGGCTGGCGCAGCCGTAAAGACGTCCAAGTCGAAGGTCAAGGCGCCGGGCAGCGCGGTGGTCAATTCGGCCAACCTCGAGCACTACCTGGGCGTTCGTCGCTTCGACTTTGGCCGTAAAGAGCTCCAGAACGAGGTCGGGCTGGTCACCGGCCTGGCCTGGACCCAGGTCGGTGGCGACCTGCTGAGCATCGAGGCCTCGGTGGTGCCGGGCAAGGGGCGCCTGGTCAATACCGGGCAGCTGGGCGATGTCATGAAGGAGTCGATCCAGGCCGCGCTCTCGGTGGTGCGCGCGCGTGCCGACCGGCTGGGCATCGATCCGGAGTTCCACCAGAAGTTCGACATCCACATCCACGTGCCGGAGGGCGCGACCCCCAAGGATGGTCCTAGCGCAGGCATCGCCATGTGCACGGCGCTGGTGTCGGCCCTGACCAAGGTGCCGGTGCGCTCCGAGGTGGCCATGACCGGCGAGATCACCCTGCGTGGCCGCGTGCTGCCGATTGGTGGTCTCAAGGAGAAGCTGCTGGCGGCGCATCGCGGTGGCATCACCACGGTGATCATCCCCGAGGAAAACAAGAAGGACCTGGCGGATATCCCGGACAACATCACCGGTTCGCTGGACATCCATCCGGTGCGCTGGATCGACGAAGTGCTGGACATCGCGCTTGAGCGTCCGCTGCAGCCGCGCCAGGCCAGCGAAGGCGAAGGCGCGCCTAAGGCCGAGCCGCCACGGGATGACTCGCAGGAGGAGTCGCAGGAGTCCTACGCGCGGCCGCACTGATCCGTGATGCGGGTCACCGAAAGACGGGCGGGCAACCGCCCGTTTTTCATGGGCGAGTCATATCCGGAAACGTGCTCGCACATAGCGTTTCAATCCGCGCTTTGCAAGCGTTTTTGAAACACGCTGAACCGTGGGAACCCTTGGTATTGCTTGTCATTGCGGACCCTAGGGGCCACTGGTATAAAGGCGGCACCGCAGCCTGACGCCGAGCACGATGCGCAGTGATGCGGGGTTGCTTGGCGATGCCTGGTGCACTGTCACGAGTGGCGTCGCCTGGTCCCAGAATGACCACGCGGGCTGCATAACCGTTTAAGGGAGTGTCTCAATGAATAAAACCGATCTGATCAATGCCATTGCCGAAAAGGCCGAACTCACCAAGGCTGACGCCGGCCGTGCTCTCGAGGCTTTCTTCGAGACCGTGCAGAAGGCGCTGAAGAAGGGTGACGATGTGTCGGTGGTCGGCTTTGGCACCTTCACCGTGCGCAAGCGCGCTGCCCGTACTGGCCGCAACCCGCGCACCAATGAGACGATCAAGATCAAGGCCTCGAAGGTTCCGGCGTTCAAGGCTGGCAAGACCCTCAAGGATGCCCTAAACTAAGCGGCTACTTGCTTAGTTTCGGGTGCTTAGCTCAGCGGTAGAGCGTCGCCCTTACAAGGCGAGGGTCGTAGGTTCGATCCCTACAGCACCCACCAGAAATATGTGGAGCGGTAGTTCAGTCGGTTAGAATGCTGGCCTGTCACGCCGGAGGTCGCGGGTTCGAGTCCCGTCCGCTCCGCCACAGTTCGCAAGGGCGCCCGTGTGGCGCCCTTGCCATTTAAGCCCCGCGCACATGCTGCGCCGAACAACGAGAGCCGGGAACAATCCATGCTGCAGGCATTGCGTAACAAGCTTCACGGATGGCCTTCGATCGTCATTCTTGGCGTTTGCGTATTCGCTATCTCGTTCTTCGGCATCGAGTCGTACTTCGCCTCGCACACCGACACGTACGTGGCGATGGTGGGCAAGCACGAGATCTCGCAGCGCGATTTCCAGGACCGCATGAACCAGGCCCGTCGCGAGGCGATGGCCCGCATGGGCGACCACTTCGATGCCGCCCAGTTCGAGCAGCCGGAAGTGAAGCGCCAGGTGCTTGACCAGCTCATCAACGAAGAGCTGCTGCGCCAGGCCAATGAAACGCTGGGCATGCGCGTGTCCGACCTCGCGTTGCGCGACCGCATCGCCAGCGCCCAGGAATTCCAGGTCAACGGCCAGTTCGATCCGAATACCTACCGCGCCATTCTCGCGGCACAGGGCATGTCGCCGGCCTCGTTCGAAAGCGGCCAGCGCGCCCTGCTGGAGCCGACCCTGCTGCCGCAGGCCATCATCGGCAGCGCGGTGGTGACCGACGCGGACATGGACCGTTACCTCGACCTGCTGTACCAGCGTCGCGACCTGCGCTGGTTCGCCGTGCCGCATCCGGCGCTGGCCGACAGCCAGGCCACCGATGAGCAGCTGGAGGCCTATTACAAGGACCACCAGGCCGACTTCATGAGCCCGGAGCAGGTCTCGCTCAAGTACATCGAAGTCAATGGCAATGACCTCAAGATCGACGCCCAGCCCAGCGACGACGAGCTGAAGAAGCGCTACGAAGAGCAGAAGCAGCGCTTCGTGCAGCCGGAGCAGCGCCTGGTCTCGCACATCCTGGTCAACGTGCCGAAGAACGCCACGCCGGACCAGCAGAAGGAAGCGCTGGCCAAGGCCGAGAAGATCGCCAGCGAGGCGACTGCCGACAACTTTGCCAAGCTGGCCGAGCAGGATTCGGACGACTTGGGTTCCAAGCGCTCGGGCGGTGACCTTGGCTGGCTGGAAAAGGGCGTGACCAACCCCGCCTTCGACTCGGCCCTGTTCGCCCTGCAGAAGGGCCAGATTTCCAAGCCGGTACTGTCCGACGAGGGCTACCACGTGCTGTTCCTGCGTGACGTGCGCAGTGGCGAGGCCAAGCCGTTCGCCGAGGTGCGCGACCAGATCGCCAAGGATTACCTGTCGACCGAGCGCGACCGCCAGTACAGCGAACTGGCCGGCAAGCTCACCGACCAGACCTACCAGAATCCCTCGTCGCTGGAGCCGGCGGCGCAGGCACTGAACCTGCCGATCCAGAGCACGCCGCTGTTCTCGCGCAAGGGTGGCGAAGGCATCGCCGCCAACCCGAAGCTGGTCGACGCTGCGTTCTCCGACGACGTGCTGAGCCAGGGCAACAACTCCGGCCTGATCGATCTGGGTTCGGACCATGCCGTGGTGGTGCGCGTGGACAAGCATGTGCCGGCTGCGGCGCGCCCGCTGGCCGAGGTGCGCGACCAGGTTCGCCAGAAGATCCTGGACGAGCGTGCTGCCGCCGAGGCGAAGAAGGCTGCCGAGGCCCTGCTCGCACGCCTGCAGAAGGGCGAGGACATGCAGGCGGTCGCTTCCTCCGCCGGAGCCACGGTGCAGTCGGTGCCGGCCGCGGTCCGCATGCAGCAGGCACTGCCGACCGAAGTGCTGGACCAGGCCTTCCTGCTCCCGCACCCGGCCGATGGCAAGCCGCAGTTCGCCAGCGTGGCGATGCATGACGGCAACTACGCGCTGGTGGCGGTGGACAAGGTGCAGGCCGCGGACCTGAGCAAGGTAACGCCTGACCAGCGCGATTCGCTGCGCGGCGATATGAGTCAGGCGTACGGCATCCTGACCACCCAGGAATTCCTGGATGCGCTGAAGGCGAAGACCGAGATCAAGATCGCGCCCGAACGCATGTAAACGTGTGCCGGCGTCGACGACCACGAAAAGAGCGGCCCGGTGGCCGCTCTTTTTTTGCATGGGGGAGGGGCGCAGGCCCCTGTCAAGCCCAGGATGTTGTAGCCGGCATCGACATGGGTGATTTCGCCGGTGATGCCCGACGCCAGGTCCGAGCAGAGGAATGCACCGACATTGCCGACTTCGTCGATGCTGACGCTGCGGCGCAAAGGGGCATGGCTGTCGACGTGCTCGAGCATCGTGCGGAAATTGGCGATGCCGGCAGCGGCCAGCGTCTTGATCGGACCGGCGGAGATGGCGTTGACTCGCGTGCCCTCGGGGCCAAGGTTGTAGGCGAGGTAGCGGACGTTCGCCTCCAGGCTGGCCTTGGCCAGGCCCATCACGTTGTAGCTGTCCATCGCGCGCTCCGCGCCCAGGTAGCTGAGCGTGAGGATGGAGCCGCCGCGACCCTGCATCATGGGGCGAGCCGCAGCTGCCAGTGCAGCCAGGCTGTAGCTGGAGATGTCATGCGCGACGGCGAAGTTCTCGCGCGTGAGATGGTCGAGGAAACCGCCCTGTAGCGCTTCGCGCGGCGCATAGCCGACCGAATGCACGAGGATGTCCAGGCCGTCCCAGTGTTGCCGTAGCGCACCGAGCAACAACGCAATCTGGCCGTCGTCGGCGACATCACAGGGCAGCGCGATGTTGCTGCCGAAGGCGTTGGCCGCCTCGTCGCCGCGATCCTTCAGGCGCTCATTCTGGTAACTGAAGGCGAGTTGGGCGCCTTCGCGATGCATGGCGTTGGCAATGCCCCAGGCGATCGAACGCTGGCTGGCGATGCCCACGAGCAGCGCGCTTGCCGTGCAGGAATCCCATGCTTGTTCCCGGGGCCGGGGCCGGGGCCGGGGCCCGCGACCGCGAAAGGAAGCCGGACCATAGCAGCGCCTGAAGCCGGGGCTGGACGACGCTTCGTCGCAGCCGGGGCCTCAGCCGGGGGCGCTCACCTTCAGCACCTGGCCAGGCTTTACACCCGGGCCCGGCAGGTGGTTCCACTGCTCAAGCTGCTTGATGCCCACCGAGTACCGCCGGGCGATGCTCCACAGGCTCTCGCCGGTCTTCACCGTATGCGTCTTGCTGGGCGCGGTGTCATCGTCGCTGGTGGCGGCCGCCAGTGCGGCATTCAGGGGTGGCAGCACGGTCGTGCCCGGAACGCCCTGCACGCCGTTGTTGTTGTCGGAGAGCAGGGCGTTGCGGAACTGCTCGACACGGCTGCTGGGCATCAACAGGTACGGCGAGGCCTGCGAATCGACCACGCCATTGCGGAAGCCGGCGTTGAGGTCCTTGAGTTCGTCCGGCGACATGCCGGCGTTGCTGGCTGCGTGGGCAATCGGCATGGACTTGTCCACGCTGACCGTGACCAGGCGCTGTTCGGATGGCAAGGTAGGCAGGCTGACATTGAAGCGGCCCGGATCGCGGATGACGCAGGCGATGGCGAGCAGTTTCACCAGATGCTCGCGAGTGACTGCCTTCACCGGCATGCGCGGAATGACCGGTTCGGCCGGTGGTGCGCCATGCTCGTTGATCATGCGGCGCATGCCGAACTCGCCGGCATTGAAGGCGTAGTCGACCAGTCGCCAGTCGCCGAGGTCGTCGTGGTACCGGCTGAGCAGCGCCATGATGGCGTCGGTGGCTGCAGGGACGTCCATGCGTCCATCAAAGTTCCTGTCGACGCGGATGCCCATCGCGTTGGCCGTGGCCGGCATGATCTGCCACATGCCGGCTGGCATGTTCTTGCCGCCGGAGACAGGCCGGTACTGGCTCTCCACCCACGGCAGCAGTGCGAACTCACCCGCCACGTTGTGGCGCGCCGCGATCTGTTGGACGTACGCCAGGCGGGGTGCGGCAGCGGCGATCTGGGTTTCGAAGCGGTCGGGATTCTGCGTATAGCGACGCGCCCACAGGGTGATGCCCGGGTCCGCATCGCAATCGGCCATGGCGAAGCTGTTGCGCAGGTCGTCCCAGATGTTGCCGTCACTCAGCGCAGGCGCCACCGGTACCGTCACGGGGTGACGCAGATCACGCACGGGCTGCAGGGCGGGAGCCTGCACGGTGGGGTCTTGGGGTTTCTGGGCGGGGCCGGTGGCACAGGCGGCCAGGAAGACCGACAGTGCAAGGGGAAGCGGGCGCAGGCGGCGGCTGTTCATCCGGCGAAAACGTCCTTGTTGGCCCGCAACGCGGCGAACCGCGCCACGCGGTCACCCTGGATACCGTGATGTCGGCTCCAGGCGATGACTGCATCGCTGTCAGTGCGCAGGAACGGGTTGGTCTCCCGTTCGACGGCGAGGCTGACCGGCAGGCTGGGCTGTTGATGGGCGCGCAGCGAATCGACCCGTGCACGACGTGCGGCCAGCGCGGCATTGTTCGGCTCGACCGTATGGGCAAAGCGTCCATTCGCTGCGGTGTATTCGTGGGCACAGCACACCAGCGTATCGCCGGGCAGGCTTGAAAGGCGGTCGAGCGATGCCAGCATCTGCGCGGGCGTCCCTTCGAAAAGACGTCCACACCCCATGCTGAAAAGCGTGTCGCCGCAGAGCAGTACGCCTTCACCGGCGTAGGCGATGTGGGTGGTGGTATGTCCCGGCACGGCGATCACTTCGAAGCGCGCCTGTGGGTGATCGATCTGCACCACGTCGCCATCGCCGACCCGGTGCGCGGCCAGCGCGATGCGTTCGTCCCGCGGTGCATAGACCGGCACGTGGTGATGGGCGAGCAACGCGTCGACGCCACCAATGTGGTCATGGTGGTGATGGGTCAGCAGGATCGCGCGCAGCGCAAGGCCACGCTCGCGTAGTGCTTGTTCGACCGGCGTTGCGTCACCTGGGTCGACCACGATGGCCTGGCCATCGTCATCGTGCAGCAGCCAGATGTAGTTGTCGGCAAGCGCCGGTAACGGTACGACGTGCAAGGAGATCACCTCCGCGGTTTCGTATCGACTGACGCAGGCATCCTTGGCTTGCGCGAAGTGCCCGACTATAAAGGGGCTCGCCGGCGCACTCGTTAGTGAGACGTTAATCGTCAAGTCGCCTGTTCAGGCTTGTGGCCCGGTTGGTGGCCACTTTGCAAACCAGGCCACGTTCCGGGTGCCCTCCCGGTACACTGTGCGGCATCGATCCGACCGGGCCGTTCAGGCATGTCTCAGCGCGACCAAGACATCTACACCAGCGCGCCCTTGCGTAGCCTGCTGGCGGAGGAGACGGTGGCGCTGTTGCCTGGACTGCAGCGCTGCGCTGGCACGCACGCGCTGATGGTCAGCGCGGCGGTGGGAGACGAGCCGCCGGTGCTGCCCCTGCTGGGCAACTGGACGCGGCTCAGCGTGGCGGATGACCGTTATGGTGGCGATATCCGGGCGAGCAGCGAAGAGCCCATGCCATTCGTGGACGATGCCTTCGACCTGGTGCTGCTGCGCCATGCACTGGAGGTATCGGCCATGCCGCAGGATCTGCTGGAGGAGGCGTCCCGCGTGCTCGCGCCCGGTGGCGTGATGGCGCTCACTGGCCTGCATCCGTTCAGTGCCTGGTTGCCCTGGATGATGTGGCGAACGCGCGGCCGCACGCCCGCCATGCACTCGCCGATTCTGCTGGAGCGCTGGGTGCGCAGGATCGAGCTCGATGTCGAGCGGGTGGAGCGGGTAGGAGGCATGTGGCCGAGTAGCCGCGCAGGCCTGGATGCCGCACACGCCTTCGGCGGCGGCTACCTGCTGATTGCACGCAAGCGTCGGCGCGTCGCCACGCCGCTGCGGTTGAAGCCCAAGCCCGTACCGGCATCGGTGGGTGTGGGACTGGCACCGGGCGCGCGGCGCAACACCGCGTCCTGAAAAATTCTGATGTATTGATGGGTGACAATGACTGAAGTTCAAGCGTTTACGGATGGCGCCTGCCTGGGCAATCCTGGGCCGGGTGGCTGGGCTGCCCTGCTGCGTGCGAGGGGCCAGGAGCGGCTGCTTGCTGGCGGCGAACCCGACACCACCAACAACCGCATGGAGTTGATGGCGGCGATCGCCGCGCTCGAGGCGTTGACGCGCCCGTGCAAGGTCGCGCTCACCACCGACTCGCGCTACGTGATGCAGGGCATCGAGGAGTGGGTGCCGAAGTGGCGCGCCAATGGCTGGCGTACCGCGGACAAGAAGCCGGTGAAGAACCAGGACCTGTGGGAGCGCCTGTCGGCGGCTACGCAGGCACACCAGGTGCGCTGGCATTGGGTGAAGGGCCATAACGGGCACGCCGAGAACGAGCGCGTAGATGTCGCCGCGCGCGAGCAGGCCGAGCAGTTCAGGAGCAAGGCATGAGGCAGATCGTGCTGGATACCGAAACCACCGGCCTCGAAGTGCGCCAGGGCCATCGGCTGATCGAAATCGCCTGCGTGGAGATGATCGAGCGCCGCCCCAACGGCCGTCACTACCAGACCTATCTCAATCCCGACCGTGCGATCGACGAGGGCGCCAAGCAGGTCACCGGCATCGAGGACGAGTTCCTGCTCGACAAGCCTCGTTTCGCCGATGTGGTCGAGGATTTCCTCGCTTTCATCGACGGCGCCGAGCTGATCATCCACAACGCGACCTTCGACGTCGGCTTCCTCAATGCCGAACTGGCGCGGCTGGGTGAATCCTATGGGCGGATCGAGGATCGCTGCCATGTGCTGGATACGCTGGCCATGGCGCGTGAGCGCTATCCCGGCCAGCGCAACAGCCTCGATGCCTTGTGCAAGCGCCTCGGCGTGGACAACTCCGCGCGTGACCTGCACGGCGGCCTGATCGACGCGCAGTTGCTGGCGGAAGTCTATCTGGCCATGACGTCGGGCCAGGTGGTGCTCGACCTTGGCTTCGAAGGCGCGCAGGAGCAGGGGGCGGCGGTGGCGTTGGCGCCGATCACGCTCGATCGCCGGCCACGCGTGCTGCGTGCGAACGAAGCCGAATTGGCGGCCCATGAAAGGCGGCTCGATGCGCTGGACAAGAGTGCAGGTGGCACCAGCGTGTGGCGTCGCGAGTCCCAGTCGACCGTTCAGTGACGCAGGCCCTGGCCCTCAGTTGATGCGGGCCAGGATCGCCGTGACGTTATCGCTGCCGCCGCCGTCGAGTGCGGCGAGCAGCAGATGCTCCGTACACTCCTGCGCCGACAGGTCCTGCCGTGACACCATGGCGGCGATCGCGTCGTCACCGACTTCCTCGGTCAGTCCATCGCTGCAAAGCAGGAAGCACATGCCACTTTCGAGGCGGCCGCGCGCCATGCCGATATGCAGTTGATCCGCCGCCGTGATGCCCAGCGCCTGGGTGATCACGTTGCGTTGCGGATGGCGTGCGGCCTGTGCCGCATCGAGCGTGCCTGCTGCAACCAGTTCCTGTACCAGTGAATGGTCGTGGCTCACCTGGCGCAAATGCTTTTGCCACAGGTAGACCCGACTGTCGCCGACCCATACCACTTCGTAGCTGTCGGTATGCAGGCGCAGCGCGGCGATGGTGGTGCCCATTGGGCGAGGGTCGCGGAAGCGGCGGCTGTACTGGATCAGTCGTTCGTCCGCGGCGCGCACGGCTTCGACCAGCGTATGACCGCGGGCCACCAGGTCGGCTACTGCGTCACGCACCAGTGCCGATGCCACTTCGCCGTGCTGGTGCCCGCCCATGCCGTCGGCCACCAGAAACAGGCCGAGCGATGCGTCGGCGTAATAAGTGTCTTCATTGCGGGTGCGGCGTAAGCCGACGTGGGTTCCGTGTCCAAACTCGATCATGGGATGCCTGGTGTGGCGACGCGGTGCGAGCATGACGGAAGTGCGGAAATTGCGCAAAAAGTGAAAGGTATGGTGGGGCGTAGGCGAGTCAGCCGACATTCCAGTGCTTGCTGGAATCCGGTGTCTTGGCTTTAGTCACTGGCGATCGTGCAAGTGGGATTGTCAGGGCCATTCATGGCCCTGACCCCTTCGCGCTTTCGCGCTACGGGGCCAGCCTGCGGCTGTCCGCATTCGCTCCCGGCGAATGCGTCGAACCCGGTGGGTTCTCACCCAGCCGTCACCATCAGAAAAGCAAAACGCCCCACATGGGGGCGTTTTGCTTTTCTGGCGGAGAGGGTGGGATTCGAACCCACGGTACGCTTACACGTACGCCTGATTTCGAGTCAGGTACATTCGACCACTCTGCCACCTCTCCTAAGCGGTGCGTGTGGTCCACGCGAGCCGGCAATCTTACGCGGTAGCCGGGCGGCTGGCAATGGGGGAGGGCGTTTTTCCCTACTCGACGGTGTGGCGGTGGCCGGCCGCTACTGCAGTTTGGCGCCCCAGCGCCCGTCGCGTGGCAGGTAGTGGTTGGCGGGGTCCAGCGACACGGCCACGCGGGTCGCGCGGCCAGTGATTTCCTCGCGGGGGAAAAAGCCGTAGTAGCGGGAGTCGGCGCTGTTGTCGCGGTCATCGCCCAGCAGCAGGTATTTGCCCGCAGGCACTATTACCGGACCGAAGTCCCTGCTGCTCCCCTGTGCGGCGAGCAGGCGTACCGCGTGATGCAGCGGACCGACAGACTCGATCGCATAGCGCGCGGGATTTTCGCGGTCATCGCGGATGCCTTGCACCGCGATCGGTCGATAGTTCGCCGGCTGGCCGTTGATAAAGAGCTGATCGTCGAGCAGGGCGATCCGATCGCCGGGCACGCCGATGACCCGTTTCACCAGGCGCTCGCCGGCCGCATCGGAGTCGAGCACGACGATATCGCCGCGTTGCGGATCGGCCCTGTGCAGCAGGGCGATGTGCGTGAATGGCAGTCGGATGTCGTAGGCGGCCTTGTCGACCATGATGCGGTCGCCGATGCGGATCGTGGGCTGCATGGAGCCTGTGGGCACCACGTTCCAGTCGGCAATGGCGCTGCGGAACATCACCATGCACAGCATGAAGGTGATGAAACCCTTGTTGCGGGCGATCAGGCCCAGGATGGTGCGCATGGCGTTCCCCATCGAATGTCCCTAGGTTGAAGGACAGACCGGGCCGGGGCAGGGAAGTTTCCCTTGCATGAGCGCAAAAAAAGGGGCGGTGTCGCCACCGCCCCATGACTGTCACACTGTTTTTGCTCAGCCCGCCTTGCGCTTGGCCAGGCGCAGCCAGGTATCGACCACGGTGTCGGGGTTGAGCGATACCGATTCGATGCCCTGGTCCATCAGCCAGTCAGCCAGGTCCGGGTGGTCGGACGGGCCCTGGCCGCAGATGCCCACGTACTTGTTCTTCTCGCGCGCGGTCTGGATGGCCATGGCCAGCAGCTTCTTCACCGCCGGGTCGCGCTCGTCGAACAGGCCGGCAACGATGCTGGAGTCGCGGTCCAGCCCCAGGGTCAGCTGGGTAAGGTCGTTGGAGCCGATCGAGAAGCCGTCGAAGATCTCCAGGAACTCCGACGCGAGCAGGGCGTTGGACGGCACCTCGCACATCATGATGATCTTCAGACCATGCTCGCCCTGCTTGAGGCCATTCTTGGCCAGCACGTCGATCACCTTGCGGCCTTCGTCCAGCGTGCGCACGAACGGGATCATCACCCACACGTTGTCCAGGCCCATCACTTCGCGCACGCGCTTGACCGCCTTGCACTCCAGGCTGAACGACTCGGCGAAGCCCGGGTCGACATAACGGCTGGCACCGCGGTAGCCGATCATCGGGTTCTCTTCGTGCGGCTCGTAGCGCGAGCCACCGATCAGGCCGGCGTACTCGTTCGACTTGAAGTCGGACAGGCGCACGATGACGGTCTTGGGATACACCGAGGCGGCAATGGTGGCGATGCCTTCGGCCAGGCGATCGACGTAGAACGACACCGGGTCGGCATAGCCGGCCATGCGCTCGTCGATCTTCTTCTTGGTCTCGGCGTCCTGCTTGGCGTATTCGAGCAGGGCCTTGGGATGCACGCCGATATGGCTGGCGATGATCATTTCCAGGCGGGCCAGGCCGATGCCGGCGTTCGGCAGCATGCCGAAGTCGAACGCGCGCTCCGGGTTGGCCACGTTCATCATGATCTTCAGCGGGGCCTCGGGCATGTCACCCAGGTCGGCGGTGACGCGGTCGAACTTCAGCGCGCCCTGGTAGATCATGCCGGTGTCGCCTTCGGCGCAGGACACGGTGACTTCCGCGCCATCGGGAATGGTGTTCAGGGCATTGCCCGTGCCGACCACGGCCGGCACGCCCAGCTCGCGGGCGATGATCGCCGCGTGGCAGGTGCGGCCGCCGCGGTTGGTGACGATGGCGGCGGCGCGCTTCATCACCGGCTCCCAGTCGGGATCGGTCATGTCGGCGATCAGCACGTCGCCCTGCTGCACCTTGCTCATGTCGGCGAGCGAGCGGATCACGCGGGCCTTGCCGGAGCCGATCTTCTGGCCGATGGCGCGGCCCTCGGCCAGCACCTTGCCCTTCTCGTTGAGGTGGAAGCGCTCGAGCTGGGTGGCGTGTGAGCGGGACTTCACCGTCTCCGGGCGGGCCTGCACGATGTACAGCTTGCCGGTATTGCCGTCCTTCGCCCACTCGACGTCCATCGGGCGGCCGTAGTGCTGCTCGATCACCAGCGCCTGCTTGGCCAGTTCCTGCACGTCCTCGTCGTTGATGCAGAACTTGTTGCGCAGCTCGACCGGGGTGTCCTCGATCTTCACGCGCTCGCCGGGCTTGTTCGAATAGACCATGCGCTGCTGCTTGGCGCCCAGGCTGCGGCGAAGCACGGCCGGCTTGCCCTGCTTGAGGGTGGGCTTGAACACGTAGAACTCATCGGGATTCACCGCGCCCTGCACGACCATCTCGCCCAGGCCGTAGGAGCCGGTGACGAACACCACGTCGCGGAAGCCGGACTCGGTGTCCAGGGTGAACAGCACGCCGGAGGCGCCTACGTCCGAGCGCACCATCAGCTGGACGCCGGCGGAGAGGAACACGTCCTCGTGCTTGAAGCCCTGGTGCACGCGGTAGGCAATGGCGCGGTCGTTGTACAGCGAGGCGAAGACTTCCTTCACCTTGTGCAGCACATCCTCGATGCCCACCACGTTGAGGAAGGTTTCCTGCTGGCCCGCGAAGGAGGCGTCCGGCAGGTCTTCGGCGGTGGCGGAGGAGCGCACGGCCACGGCGATGTTGTCGGCGCCGGCGTCCTTGCAGAGCTTGGCGTAGGCGTCGCGGATGGCCTGGTCGAGGTCGGCCGGCAGCGGGGTCTCGGTGACCCACTCGCGGATTTCCTTGCCCGCGGCGGTCAGCGCCTCGACGTCGTCCACGTCCAGCGTAGCCAGGCGCGCCTGGATGCGCTTGGCCACGCCGCTCTTGTCGAGATACTGCTGGAACGCATCGGCGGTGGTGGCGAAGCCACCAGGCACGGACACGCCGAGTTTGGCGAGATTACCGATCATCTCGCCCAGCGACGCGTTCTTGCCGCCGACCTTGCCCAAGTCGGTCATGCGCAGCGTGTCGAGCCAAAGCACCAGGTCGTTCAAGGGAGTCTCCTCAAGAGCTCGTAGTTTTGAAGCGGGGGAGCCCGGATTCGTCCGGAAAACGGGCTACAAAGAACTGGTATTGTCCGCTGCCGATGGTGCGCAGCACAAGAAGACCATTCCGGCCAAAACCCGCGCCAGCTGCATACCAGTCAGCCGAGAGTCAAGCAAAGACAGGCTTTTCACGTTGAGCTAAGGTGTCGGGCAGGAACAGTCAGGGACTTCGGGTTACCCATGCAAAGAACGGTTTTCTACATCTCCGATTCCACTGGTATTACCGCCGAAACGATCGGCAACAGCATTCTTGCCCAGTTCGAGGGGGTGCAGTTCGAGAAGCACCGGCTCCCCTTCATCGACGATGCCCACAAGGCGGAGGCGGCGGCGCTGCGGATCAAGACCCGCTACGCCCAGACTGGGGAACGTCCGATCGT
Source organism: Dyella sp. C9 (assembly GCF_003332825.1). Classification (GTDB taxonomy): domain Bacteria; phylum Pseudomonadota; class Gammaproteobacteria; order Xanthomonadales; family Rhodanobacteraceae; genus Dyella. The sequence goes on from NZ_QIRF01000001.1 coordinate 518,470, forward strand.
GGTCAATACCATGGCCTCGCGCGACCTGTGCGAGATCGTGGCCGAGAGCGGCGCCCTGATGCTGGACGTGTTCGCCCCGTTCATCGGGCCGCTGGAGGAGGAACTCGGCGCCAAGCGTTCCGGCGCGGTGAACCGCTCCCACGGCCTGGTCGATTTCGACAAGTACGAAGCCCGCATCAACGCCACCAACTATGCGTTGTCCCATGACGACGGCATCGACGTGGACTATGCCCAGGCCGACCTGATCCTGGTCGGGGTGTCCCGTTCGGGGAAGACGCCGACCTGCCTGTACATGGCCTTGCATTACGGGGTGAGCGCCGCCAATTACCCGCTGACCGACGAGGACCTGGACAAGCTGGAGCTTCCGGCACGCCTGCGCCCTTACCGGGATCGCCTGTTTGGCCTCACCATCGACCCCCAGCGCCTGGCGCAGATCCGCGAACAGCGGCGCGCCGGCAGCCGATATGCGACGCTGGAGCAGTGCCGTTGGGAGCTGTCCCAGGCCGATAAGCTGATGCGGCGGGAGGGCATTCCCAATCTCAACACCACGCATGTCTCCATCGAGGAGATCGCGAGCAAGATCTTTGACCGCTTCGGTATCGAGCGGACCATGTTCTAAAGGAGATTCCACGCCCCATGAGTGCCGTACTGGACAGCCGCAATGCACTGCTACCGGGACGCTTCGGTTTCCTGATGGGCTTGTATGCGGAGAACTACCACCGGCTGGTGAGGTTGTTCGCGCCGCAGGAGCTGCCGCCGGGGTTCTATGTGTCCAGCGTGGACGATGGGCTGGACGTGCGGCTGCAGGTGCAGGAGCGCCATCCCTATACGCTGGAATTGGAGTTGACCTACAACTTCGTCGACGCGAATACGGGCCAGCCGTCGCCGTCGGCGCAGCTGCGCATGTATACCGACGCGCATGTGGCCGAGGCGCTGCATTGCCATCCGGGCCGGCATCTGTGGCAGGTGCTGGGCCCGTTTCCCCCGGCGCACACGGTGCTGCAGCACCGCCTGCGCATGAACGGGTTTCTCTCGCGCTGGCTGGAATACCTGGCGGAGCAGGGGCATTCGAAGGGAACGCTGGAGCGTCTCGAGGATCACCACTCGCCGGATGAGGCGCTGTTGTAGGAGCGCATGTGCTGCGCGCGACCATGGCGTCCTCGCTCCGTAGGTTTTTCGCGCACAGGGTGCGCTCCTACAGGGAGCGGACTGGGAGTTTTCTACAGGCAACAAAAAACCCGCCAAAGGGCGGGCTCTTCGTAAATGGCGGAGCGGACGGGACTCGAACCCGCGACCTCCGGCGTGACAGGCCAGCATTCTAACCGACTGAACTACCGCTCCACTTTTTCTTCCAGCTACACTACCAAGCCAAACTTGGCGTCCCCACGGGGATTCGAACCCCGGTCGCCACCGTGAAAGGGTGATGTCCTAGGCCTCTAGACGATGGGGACGTGTCTAAGTTTGGTGGAGCCAGGCGGGATCGAACCGCCGACCTCCTGCATGCCATGCAGGCGCTCTCCCAGCTGAGCTATGGCCCCGTGTGCCTCTGGAAGCCCGAAAGAATAGATAGGGTTTGCGATTTCGTCAAGCGTTCGATGTGAATTTTTTTCAAAAAAAATTCACGTGTGAATCACAACAAGCAGTTACGTCTCACCGGCGATGAGGGCGCGACGCGCAAAACGCCATCCTCGATGCGCAAGTGACGCATGAAGGTTCGTCGAGTCACTGCATCGACGACGTATTTCGACATGTGGGGCTGTGCATCGAATGATCGATTGCTAGTCTTGCCCGACGTCCCCACGGAATTTGTCGATGCACGATCTGCACTTCATCCAGGACCTCGCGACCGTCATGTTGATCGCGGGCCTGACGACGGTGATCTTCCAGCGGCTGCGGCAGCCGGTCGTTCTTGGATACATCATCGCGGGTGTGCTGGTCGGCCCTTATACGTTCCCGGTGGTGTTCATCCACGACGAGCAGACCATCCGCACGTTGTCCGAGTTGGGCATGATCCTGCTGCTGTTCGCGCTGGGTCTCGAATTCAGCCTTAAAAAGCTGCGCGAAGTGGGGGGCGCTGCGCTGGTGGCTGCCGTCTGCGAGATCGTCCTGATGTTGTGGCTCGGCTACGAGATCGGGCGTTTCTTCGGCTGGAGTTCGATGGATGCGCTGTTCCTGGGGGCGATGCTGTCGATGTCCTCGACCACCATCATCATGAAGGCGCTGGACGACCTGAACCTCAAGCGCGAGCGCTTCGCGCAGCTGATGTTCGGCATCCTGATCGTGGAGGACGTGCTGGCCATCGTGCTGATGGCGCTGCTTACCGGCATTGCCAGCACGGGTGGACTGGAGGCCGGCGAGGCGGTGGCGGCGGTCGGGCGACTGACCCTCTTCATGGCGGTGTCGCTGGTGGTCGGGCTGCTGCTGGTGCCGCGCGTGGTCGACTACATCGCGCGCGTCAGCCGTGATGACGTGCTGCTGGTGGCTGTGCTGGGCCTGTGTTTCGGCTTTTGCCTGCTGGTCACCGAAATGGGCTACAGCATTGCGCTGGGCGCCTTCATGATCGGGGCGATCGTGGGCGAGTCGCAGAGCGTCGAGCGCGTCGAGCGCATCATCATGCCGGTGCGCGACATGTTCAGCGCGATCTTCTTCGTGGCGATCGGCATGCTGATCGATCCCGCCATGCTCAAGGAATACTGGTTGCCCATCCTGGTGGTTACCGTGGTGGTGGTGCTGGGCAAGGTGCTCACCTGCAGCTTCGGCACCTTCGTCGCCGGCAACGATGGACGCACCTCGCTGCGCGTCGGCATGGGGCTGGCGCAGATCGGCGAGTTCTCGTTCGTGATCGCCTCGTTGGGCCTCACCCTGAAGGTGACCAGTGGCTTCCTGTATCCGGTGGCGGTGGCGGTATCGGCCATCACCACCTTCCTCACGCCTTATCTCATCCGTGCCTCGGACCCGTTGGCGTCCATGCTCGGCCGGCGTCTGCCGCACAAGCTGACCAGCCTGTTTGGCGCCTACACCGACTGGATGGGCAGTCTCAGCCTGGGCGGGCAGGGTGCGATGGTGGCCAAGATGATCCGGCGCCTGGTGTGGCACGTGATCATCAACATGATGCTGGTGGTGGCGGCCTTCCTGATCATGTCCTACCTGTATCGCCGCGGCGTGTTCCACTGGGATTTCCTGGCCGACCGGCCACAGGTGAAGCGCAGCCTGGCCTGGTCGATCGCGGCGCTGGTGTCGTTGCCGATGATCGTGGCGGCGTATCGCAAGGCCACGGCGCTGGGCATGCTGCTGGCGGAGCTGAGCATTCCCGAGCGCATCGGCGGCGCCTACAACATGCGCATCCGCGCGGTGCTGGCGCGCTTCATTCCCCTGGCGACGATGTGGGTCCTGGGGCTGCTGGTGGCGGCGTTGGCCTCCACCATCCTGCCGCCGCGGGAGGTGGCCGTGGTGCTGGTGCTGGTCCTGCTGCTGCTTGCCTGGTTGCTATGGCGGGGCCTGGTGCAGGTCCATGCGCGCCTGCAGGCTGCATTGCGCGACACCCTCGAGAAGCCCGGGCGGTCCGGGGATGGCCATGCCTGACATTCCTTTGCAGTGAACGTGCCGAAAGGGCTGGCCGACCCTGTGTAGACTTCGTAAAAAACCGCGTTATTGAGCCGTGTCGTGAACTTTTAATCACGACTGACGGTCGTAGCCCCCACATCGTTGCCAAGACTCGACAAGGGCCGCACAATGCGTGGCCTGCCTCCATCGGGGGGGCTCAGTCCGGTAGCGCCGGCACATCCAAATACGAGGGAGTTCCACATGAAGCATTTTCTGCGTCCCACGCTGACGGCAGCCGCGCTGGCTGTTGCACTGGGCATGACCGCTGGCGTGCACGCACAGGCCGCGAAGACCGCAGCTCCCGCTGCTGCGCCGGCCGCGCCGGCCGCAGTCGACAAGACCAAGGCCAGCTATGTGGTGGGTTGGGATCTGGCTAGCTCGCTGCCGCCGCTGGTGCGCGAGGAAATCGACCCGAACGTCGTCTCCAACGCGCTGCGTGACGCGCTCTCGGGCAAGAAGCCGACCATGAGCGAGGCGGAAGCCAAGCAGGTGCGTGAGGCCTTCGTGGCCAACCTGCAGGCCAAGGCCAAGGCCGAGTACACCCAGGTCGCCGCCAAGAACAAGACCGAAGGTGATGCCTTCCTGGCCAAGAACAAGGCCGCTCCGGGCGTGAAGACCACCGCTTCGGGCCTGCAGTACCAGGTGATCACCCAGGGTACCGGCGCCCGTCCGGGTCCGAGCGATACCGTGCAGGTCAACTATGTCGGCAGCTTCGTCAATGGCGAAGTGTTCGATGACTCGTCCAAGCACGAGGGTGGTGGTCCGGCCTCGATCCCGCTGGCTGGCGTGATCCCGGGCTTCCGCGAAGGCATGCAGCTGATGCAGACCGGCGGTCATTACAAGTTCTTCATCCCGTCCAACATCGCCTACGGTGCGCAGCCGCAGAACGGCTTCCCGCCGAACGCGACCATCGTGTTCGACGTGACCCTGGTCAAGACTGGCCCGACCCAGGGCGGCGACCAGCAGCCGGGCGGCGCCAAGTAATCGCCTACAGGTCTTTCAGGCCATTCCGAAACGGGGCGCGAAGCGATTCGCGCCCCGTTTCTTTTGCATGAATGTGATGGACTTCGCATCGCCATGCCCGGGCGCCCGGCCTGCTAGAATCCCGAGTCTTGCCCCTTGGGAGTTGCTGCGACAATGAAGGTCACGATTTTCGGCACCGGGTACGTGGGTCTGGTCACCGGCGCCTGCCTGGCGGAAATGGGCAACCATGTGGTGTGCGTCGACATCGATGCCCGCAAGGTGGAGCGCCTCAAGCAGGGCGAGATCCCCATCTATGAGCCGGGCCTCGAGCCGATCGTCAAGCGCAACCACGCCAGCGGGCAGCTGGATTTCACCACGGAGGCCGCACCGGCCATCGAGCACGGCCAGGTCGTGTTCATCGCCGTGGGTACCCCGCCGGACGAGGATGGCAGCGCGGACCTCAAGTACGTGCTCGGCGTGGCGCGCACGATCGGCCAGTACGTGGATCGGTATACCGTGGTGGTGAACAAGTCGACGGTGCCGGTGGGTACCGCCGATCGCGTGCGTGCGGCCATTGCCGAGGAGCTCGCCAAGCGCGGCGCCTCGGTGGAGTTCGATGTCGTCTCCAATCCGGAATTCCTCAAGGAAGGCGATGCGGTGGAAGACTGCCTGCGTCCCGACCGCATCATCATCGGTAGCTCCAGCGAGCGTGCCGTGGGCGTGCTGCGCAAGCTGTATGCGCCGTTCAACCGCAACCACGAGCGCACGGTGGTGATGGACGAGCGCTCGGCCGAGCTGACCAAGTACGCGGCCAACGCGATGCTGGCGACCAAGATCAGCTTCATGAACGAGATCGCCAACATCGCCGAGCGTGTAGGGGCGGACGTGGAGCTGGTGCGCCAGGGCATGGGTTCGGATCCGCGCATCGGCTATCACTTTATCTACCCGGGTGCCGGTTACGGCGGCTCGTGCTTCCCCAAGGACGTGCAGGCGCTGGAGCGCACCGCGCGCAGCGTGGGCTATGACGCGCGACTGCTGGGCGCAGTCGAGTCGGTGAACCACGACCAGAAGACCAAGTTGTTCGAGTTGATCTCGCGCCACTTCGATGGCCAACTGGCCGGCAAGACCATTGCGCTGTGGGGCCTGGCGTTCAAGCCGAACACCGATGACATGCGCGAGGCGTCCAGTCGCAACCTGATGGAGGCGTTGTGGAGTGCAGGCGCCAAGGTGCGTGCATTCGATCCGGAGGCGCGCCACGAGACCCATCGCATCTATGGCGATCGCGACGACCTGGTGCTGTGCGAAAGCGCCTACCAGGCGCTGGACGGCGCCGACGTGCTGGCCATCGTCACCGAGTGGAAGGCGTTCCGCAGTCCCGACTTCGCACGCATCCGCGAGCAGCTGTCCAATCCCGCGATCTTCGATGGCCGCAACCTTTATGATCCGGCTGCCGTCGAGGAAGCCGGGCTGGCTTACTACGGCATCGGCCGTGGTCGCAGCCTGAGGCGCTGAGCATGGGCGATGATTCGCTGCAGCAGCGGCTGACCGAGCTGGAAGTGCGGCTCACCTTCGTCGATGACACGGTGAATGCATTGGCTTCGGCGGACGCGGAGCTGTCCATGCGCCTGGTGGCGCTGGAGGAGCTGATCCGCGGGTTGCGCAGCGAGTTGTCCTCGTTGCGCGCTTCGCAGGGGCACGATCCGCACAGCGAACCGCCGCCCCCGCATTATTGATCGCACCACTTCTGTAAACGCACCACGCTAGCGAGTTTCGATCATGGCCGAATCCCTGCGCGATCAGCTGCTCAAGAGCGGCATCGTCAAACAGGTCCACGAAGAGAAGCGTTCGGCGCCGCCGAAGGGCGGCAAGCCGTCCAAGGGTGGCCGGCCGCCGCATGCGCAACAGGGTGGCAAGCCCGTGCAGCACAAGCCGCATGGCAAGCCACCACGCGGAGGCAGCCAGGAAGACATCGACCTGGCCAAGGCGTACGCCATTCGCGCGCAGACCGAGGCCAACGAGCGCAAGCGCGCGGAGCAGGCTGCGGCCGAGGAAGCGCGCCTGCGCCGCGAGCGCAAGCTGAAGCTGCAGCAGCTGCTGGAAGGCAATGCGCTCAACAAGGCGGATGTCGACCAGGTGCGCCACTTCGAGTACGGCGGCAAGATCCGTCGTGTGCATGTGGATGGCGAGCAGCTGGCGGCGCTCAATCGCGGCGAGTTGGGCGTGGTGCAGCAGCAGGGACGTTACTTCCTCGTCACGCGCGAGCTGGCCGAGCAGGCGCGCGGCATCGATGCACACGCGCTGGCCTTGCTGGTGGAGCCGGGCAGCGAGGCCGGTGTTGGCGAGGATGGCGTGCCTGATGACTTGATGTGGTGATCAGGCCGCGCCGCTGCTTGCAGCCCTGATACGAAAACGCCCGGCTTGCGCCGGGCGTTTTGTTTTGCCGTCCGAGGCATTGCGTCAGGCTTCGGCATCCCCGGTCTGCGTGCTGGTTTCGGGCAGATCGAAACCGGTCTTGGCGAGCGTGGGCAGGTCCCAGCCGTTTTTCGGGGCGAAGCGTTCGCCGTAGCGCTGGGCCAGGCGTTCGAGCTTGCCCTTGATCACGGTGGCGCCTTCGCTGCGCACGTACTGGATCGGGCCGCCACGGAACGGCGCGAAACCGGTGCCGAAGATCACGCCGGCGTCGAGCAGGTCCGCGTCGTCCACCACGCCGTCGGCGAGGCAGGCCACGGCCTCGTTGACCATCGGGAGGATCATGCGGTCCTGCAGGTCGGCCGGCACCGCGTAGTCCGGATCGACCTCCGGCTTCTGCGGCTTGCCGTCCTGCCACACGTAGATGCCCTGGCCATCCTTCTTGCCGCGCTTGCCGGCAGCGAGTTTGTCTTCCAGTCCCGGTGGCAGCTCCAGGCCCAGGAAAGGCGCCAGCTCCTTGCCCACCGAGGCACAGACGTCCAGGCCCACGGTGTCGGCCAGTTCGATCGGGCCCATCGGCATGCCGAACTTCTTGGCTTCCTTGTCGAGCACCGGGCCGGGCACGCCTTCGCTGTACAGGCGCATGGCCTCGAGCAGATAGGGCATCAGGATGCGGTTGACCAGGAAGCCCGGCGTGCCCTTGACCGCCACCGGCAGCTTGCCGATCGCCTTGCAGAAGGCCAGTGCGCGCTTCTCTGCAGCCGGGTCGAGCTGGTCATGGCGCACCACTTCGACCAGCGGCATCTGCGCCACCGGATTGAAGAAGTGCAGGCCGAGGAAACGCTGCGGTGCCTTCAGGCCCACGCGCAGTTCGTCCAGCGGAATGCTCGAGGTGTTGGTGGCCAGCAGTTCGTCGGACTGGAACTGCGGCTCGATGCTGGCGTAAAGCGCCTTTTTCGCCTCGGCGTTCTCGAAGATGGCCTCGATGGCGAGGTCGGCGCTCGCCACGCCCTTGCCCTCGACGTCGGCACGCAGGCGACGTACGGTGGCCTCGACCTTGTCGGCGCTCTTGAGCTTCTTCTCGTACAGCTGGCGCGCGCGGTCGAGCGCCGGCTGGATGAATTTCATCTCGCGGTCCTGCAGGGTGACTTCGAAACCCTTGAAGGCCGCCCATGCGGCGATGTCGCCGCCCATCACGCCGGCGCCGACCACGTGCACGTGCTTGATGTCGTGCTCGATGCCGCTGCCCTGGCCCTTGAGGCGTTCCTGCAGGAAGAAGATGCGGATCAGATTCTGCGCCGTGGAGGTTTCGGCCAGCTTGGCCACCGAGCGCGCTTCCAGTTTCAGGCGCTGCTGGATGCTCGAGCCGCCACGCTTCCACACGTCGATCAAGGCGAACGGTGCCGGGTAATGCTCCTTGCGCACCTTGGCGGCCGTCTGCTTGATCACCATCGGTGCCAGGATCTGGCGGGCCAGCCAGGTGTTGGTCGCCCAGGCCTTTGCACGCAGGGCAAACGGGCGGGCGTGCGGGCGGCGCAACAGGGCACGCGCCTCGGCCAGTAGCTCGGCCGGCGGGGCCAGGCGGTCGACCACACCCAGCCCCAGTGCACGCTTGGCCGACAAGGCCCTGCCGGTCAGCATCACCGGTAGGGCGTCGGTGGCGCCGATCAGGCGCGGCAATCGGGCGGTGCCCCCCCAGCCAGGATGGATGCCGAGCATTACCTCGGGCAGGCCGCTGCGGGTCTTTTCGTCGTCGGCGGCGATGCGCTGGCGACAGGCCAGGATCAGTTCGGTGCCGCCGCCCATGCAGGCGCCGTGGATGGCCGCCACGGTCGGGCAGGGCAGGCGCGCCAGCGATTCGTACACGCGCTGGCCGTTCTCGATGTTCTCCAGCACGGTGCCGTGCTGGGCGTAGGTCACGAACTCCTTGATGTCGGCGCCGACGGCAAAGCCGAACGGCTTGGCCGAATGGATCAGCACGCCCGCTGGCTTCTCGATGGCCAGCCGCTCGACGATCTGGCCGAGCTCGTCCAGCACCTCGCGCGAGATGGCGTTGACGCTGCTGCCGGCTCGGTCGAGGGAGAGGGTGACGATACCGCTGTCATCCAGGCTCGTCTTCCAGTGATTGAAGCGCAGTCCTTCGAACATGGGGGGTACAAGGTGACCGGGAAGCCTCGCACCATACCTTCCCGTAGCGAGGATTGCGAGAAGCCCGCAGGCCCCGTCCGGCAACCATGAAGATCCCGTAAATGAGCGACCTGTGCGCTGTTCCATGGATTGCCTCACGGATTCCGGCGAGGCTTGCGCCACTGTCTACCCGAAAGGCACCGGACCACGTAATTTAAGCCCGAATGAGCACACCGATCCCGACCCCGACCAGCCAGGCCGGCGCTGACATCCTCGAGCGCATTCTCGCCGTGCGCGGCAACCTGATTGCGCTGGAGGGCGGCGATGAGGTGGGGTTGCTTGGCCAGCTGCGCCCGCTGGTGCGGCGCAGCGGACAGGCGGTCTACCTGTGGAACCCCGAGGTCGGCCTGGGTCACCTGCGGGAGGAGCATGCGGGGTTGCCGGGTTCCCAGCGCCTCAACATCGCGTTGCGCTATGTGTTGCAGAGCACCCATTTCGGCGTCTACCTGCTGCAGCGCCTGCCCTTGCCGTTGAGCATGGGCGACGCCACGCTGCTGCGACAGCTGGCTCGGGCCACCACTGGCCATCCACGCAAGGTGGTGCTGCTCGACCCGGCCCCGGGCCTGGTCTCCAGTTTCAATGACGTGCTGGTCCGGTTGAGCTGCCAGCCCAAGCCTGCCCAGCGGCCCCGCCTGCGCGACGGAAAGTGGGTGCTCTGATGGCCAGTCCTGCCGGCATCCTGGTTCTGGCCGCCCAGCGCGAGCTGCGTCGTGCCCTGTTCGACACGTTCGATCACGATGGGCACTTCATCGTGCACTCGGCACGCGATGCGGCGCATGCCGGCATCCTGCTCGAAGGGCGTCCCGCGCTGGCCCTGATCGTGGTGGTGTTCGATGGCGATGGCCGCGAGGCCATGGCGGCCATCGAAGCGTTGCGAACCTTTCCTTCGTGCGCATCGGCACCGATGATCGCGGTGCTGGACGATGAGGCCATGCTCAAGCCGGTCGTGTTGCCGGCGGGCGTGGCCGACTGGCTGTATGCCTCCCAGATCGAGCATGAGCTGCTGGCACGCTGGCAGCGGTTGCACCGTACACAGGCACGGACGCCTGCCACGGGTGAGTCGGGCGAGGGCGATTATCGCTTCGCCTTCGACGAGGTCGACAACGAGTGGCTGATCGTCGATCCGGCCCGTGGCCGCATCGTGGAGTTCAGTCCGGCGTTGTCCCGCAACAGCGGGCTGGCGGACCACGAGCTGCGCGGGCGTGGGTTGCAGGACATCCTGGCGTTTGCCGATGTCACGGCCGAGCAGGTGATCGCCGAGGGTTCCCGCCGCTGGTACCCGGCACGGCGCCGCTCGGTGCGCGGTGTGGATGGCGGCGAAGCCAGCGCCCGTCCTATCCGGCATGCCGGTCGCGATGCGGTCGCCCTGGTGTTCCGCAGCGATCGCGCCGGCGCCCGCGCGGAGGTGGCGCTTACCCTGTTGACCCGCATCTTCGGTTCCGGCAGCGGCGACGAGGGCATGGCCGAGGCGGCGCGACTGTTGTTCGAGGAGATGGGGCTGGATTACGTCGCCGTGTGGTCGGCGCGCCAGGACGATGGCGGTGCGCCGGTCCAACTCGTGCAGCATTGGCGCGGCGAGGAGCCGGCATGGCCGGGGCCGCACCTGCAGAGTTCGCTGCGGCTGGTGCTTGGTGGACAGGCCATGCTGCACCAGTCGGACGCCGCCAGGCTCGCCCAGGTCGATCCGCTGCTCGGTCAGTTGGGCCTGGCCGGTTTTGCCGGGTGGCCTCTGCAGGACGAGCGTCGCACCGTGCTTGGAGCCTTGTTGGTGGGCTCGCGCCAGCCGCTGCCGGCGCTGGCCATCATGCAGCCCGTGTTGCGCTGCGCCGCCGCGCGTTTCGCCCATGCGCTGGAGCTGCGCCACACCCGTGAACAAGGGCGAGCCGAAGGCCTGCTGGATGCGTTGACCGGGCTGCCCAACCGCCTGTTGTTCAACGATCGCCTTGATACGGTGATCCGCGAGGCCAACCGCACCGGCGAATCGTTCGCCTTGCTGTTCGTCGACCTGGATCGCTTCAAGACCATCAACGACACCCTGGGCCACGCGGTGGGCGACCAGGTGTTGCTCACCACCACCCAGCGACTGCGCGGCAGCGTGCGCGCATCCGATACGGTGGCGCGCTACGCCGGCGACGAGTTCGTGGTGATCCTGCGCCACATCGTCAAGAACGAGGACGTGCTGCGCATCGCCGAGAAGATCGTGCAGGTGATGGGCGCGCCGTTGCGCATCGACGATGGCACCGAACTGCAGGTCACCGCATCGATCGGCGTGAGCTTCTTCCCTGATGATGCGCCGGACGCCGAGACCCTGCTCAAGCATGCGGACGAGGCGATGTATGCGGCCAAGAGCCTGGGCCGCAACAACTACCAGATCTTCGAAGGCCGTGCCGAGCAGTCGCAGCAGCAGAACCTGGCCCTGAAGTCTGGCCTGCGCCACGCCGAGCACAAGGGCGAGCTGCGCGTGTTCTACCAGCCCCAGGTCGATGCCAAGAGCGAGGACATCGTGGGCATGGAGGCGCTGGTGCGCTGGGAGCATCCGGAGCTGGGCTTCATCGGTCCGGGTTTCTTCATCCCGCTCGCCGAGGAAACCGGCCTGATCGTATCCATTGGCGAGTGGGTGCTGCGTACCGCGTGTCGTCACGCACAGGAGTGGGAACGCCGCTTCGGGCTGCGCCTGCGCCTGGGCGTGAACCTCTCGGCGGTGCAGCTCATGCAGCCGAACCTGCTGGAGGTGGTGGCCGCCGCGCTGGACGAAAGCGGACTGGAGGCCAGCCTGCTGGAGATGGAGGTGACCGAGAGCATCAGCATCAAGGCCGCTCCCAACCTGGTTGAGAACCTGCAAGGCCTGCACCGCCTGGGTTGCCGGATCGCCATCGACGACTTCGGTACCGGTGCCGCTTCGCTGGACTATCTGCGCAAGCTGCCGGCAGACCGCATCAAGATCGACCAGAGCTTCGTGCGCAACATCGGCGTGGATCCGGACGATGAGGCGATTGTGCGCGCCACCATCGAGATGGCCCATCGCCTCAAGCGGGGCGTCGTGGCCGAAGGCGTGGAGACCGAGCAGCACATGGAGTTCCTCCGCGCCAATCACTGCGACGAACTGCAGGGCTATCTGTTCTGCCGGCCCATGCCCCAGCCCGCCTTCGAAAAGCTGCTGCTGGAGCGCCAGCGCCTGCTGGCCGGCGTCAGCGGCACCGCCGCCTGACTTGCAGGGGGCGCCTGCGGCCCCATATCGAACCCGTAGGGGCATCCAGGCCCGGCGGGGGGCGGGCATGGGGCATATGGCCTGTCTCGTATTCAAATCTGAGGCTGCCGACGATCTTACGCGTGTAGAGGTCGGTGGTCGCCGTATCATTTAAAACAAGGGGGGGGGGGGGGGGG
>NZ_QIRF01000020.1 GCF_003332825.1 Dyella sp. C9
GTACTGGGCACTGTAGCCGCCGGTGTAGATCTCCTGCTGGTCGATCGCGCCGTAGGGCAGGGTGATGCCGCCCAGGCCGCGCTGCGGGTCGGTGGTGTTGAAGCCGTTGATGTAATACGCGTTCTCGCTGGCCGCCGAGCCGCCGAAGCTCACCAGCGATTGCCCGGTGGGGCCGGTGTAGCCGCCGCTGTTGTTGGTGACGCCGGGAGCCAGCTGCGCGATGGCCTCCGCCGAGCGCGCCAGCGGCAGGCGGGCCAGCTCCTGCGCGGTGATGACGGTGCGCGAGTCGACGCTGGTGACGTCGATCTGGGGCGTGGCGTTGGCGGACACGCTGACCGCACCGAGGTTTTTGGCAGATGCGGTGTCGAACGAGACTTCGGTGCCGCTGCCCACGCGAAGGCTGACGTCGCTGCGCGTATCGACCACTTTCCCGTCGTGCAGCAGCGATATGGTGTAGGTGCCCAGCGGCAGTTCGGTGGCGTTGTAGCGGCCGCGGTCGTCGACCGTCACGGTACGGCTCAGGCCGGTGGTGCTCTTGATTTCCACGGTCTGGCCGCCGTTGGCGGGGACCTGTCCGAAGATGCTGCCGGTGGTGGACTGGGCAAAGGCCGGCAAGCTGCCCACGGTCATCAGGGTGGCGAGCGCCATGGCAATGGCGCGCGGCCGTAACGCAGTCTGGTTGTTCAAGTCTCGCCTCTCGAAGGATGCACGGTAAGGTGCTGGCACCGAGCGCATCCATGCGCATGCGGAAATCGTCGACTCCCGCACCGGCGGCAGCGTCTGGAGAAATGGATCCCCTGGTGCCGGGCATGGGGATGCCCGGCGCTCGACGGTGTGCCGGGCGCAAGCGCCCCGGCGTCGAGCCGTGTTGTTATGAAAACGCGAGATTTGAACGATTGAAAGGCTTTGCGAGATGAGCGTTTCTCATGTCAGTAGAACGCCCGGTTATAAGCCTTGTGCCAGTTGGCCTGACGCAGGTTCGTGCGCGCAAAAAAAAGCCCCGCGGCATCGCGCGGGGCGAGGCCACGGGGCTCTGTGCGGGGCGGATCAGGCCGCGACGCTTTCCTTCTGCTCCTGTTCCACCGGCAGGCGGATCAGGTAATCGAAGGCACTCAGCGAAGCCTTGGCGCCTTCGCCCATGGCAATAACGATCTGCTTGTACGGCACTGTGGTGACGTCGCCGGCGGCGAACACGCCCGGCACCGAGGTCTCGCCACGGACGTCCACTTCGATCTCGCCGCGCGGCGACAGCTGCAGCGTGCCCTTGAGCCACTCGGTGTTGGGCAGCAGGCCGATCTGCACGAATACTCCTTCCAGCGCCACCGTGCGGCTTTCGCCGCTGCTGCGGTCGGTGTAGCTCAGGCCCGTCACCTTCTGGCCGTCGCCCTGCACCTCGGTGGTCTGCGCGCTGACGATGATGTCCACGTTGGGCAGGCTGCGCAGCTTGCGCTGCAGTACCTCGTCGGCGCGCAGCTTGCTGTCGAACTCAAGCAGGGTGACGTGGCCCACGATGCCGGCCAGGTCGATCGCGGCCTCGACGCCGGAGTTGCCGCCGCCGATCACCGCCACGCGCTTGCCCTTGAACAGCGGGCCATCGCAATGCGGGCAGTAGGTCACGCCCTTGTTGCGGTATTCCTGCTCGCCGGGCACGTTCATGTTGCGCCAGCGGGCACCGGTGGAGAGGATCACGGTCTTCGCCTTGAGCGAGGCGCCGTTGGCCAGCACCACTTCATGCAGGCCGCCTTCGCGGTGAGCCGGGATCAGCTTCTCGGCGCGCTGCAGGTTCATCACGTCCACGTCGTATTCGTGCACGTGCTGCTCCAGCGACGCGGCCAGCTTGGGGCCTTCGGTGTAGGGCACGGAGATGAAGTTCTCGATCGCCATGGTGTCCAGCACCTGGCCGCCGAAGCGCTCGGCCGCCACGCCGGTGCGGATGCCCTTGCGGGCCGCATAGATGGCTGCAGCCGCGCCGGCCGGGCCGCCGCCGACCACCAGCACCTGGAACGGTGCCTTGGCCTTGATCTGCTCGGCCGCACGCGCGGAGGCGTTGCTGTCCAGGCGCGCGGCGATCTGCTCGATCTGCATGCGGCCGGTGTCGAACAGTTCGCCGTTGAGATACACGGTGGGCACCGACATCACCTGGCGCTCGTCGACCTCGTTCTGGAACAGTGCGCCGTCGATCGCCACATGCTTGATGTTGGGATTGAGCACGCTCATCAGGTTCAGCGCCTGCACGGTGTCCGGGCAGCTGTGGCAGGACAGCGACATGAAGGTCTCGAAGCGGAAGTCGCCATCGAGGCTGCGCACCTGGTCGATGACTTCCTGCGAAACCTTGGGCGGATGGCCACCCACCTGCAGCAGGGCCAGCACCAGCGAGGTGAACTCGTGGCCCATCGGGATGCCGGCGAAACGCACGCTGACATCGGTGCCGGTGCGATGGATGGCAAAGGACGGCTTGCGCGCGTCGTTGCCGTCCAGGCGCAGGGCGATCTTGTCCGACAGCGGCGCGATGTCTTCCAGCAGGCCCTTCAGCTCCTGCGATGACTCACCGGCGTCGAGGGAGGCCACCAGCTCGATCGGGTGGACGACCTTTTCGAGGTAAGCCTGCAACTGGGACTTCAGATCGGCATCCAACATGGTGACTCCATCGGTTTATTCGGGGTGAGCGCCACGGGCACCCGGTATGTTGGCCGGGCGTCTGCGCGCCTTGGTCTAGGGGGTAAAGCGGACCCGGCAGGACGCCGGGTCCAGGGCGGCCCGATGCAGCGGGCCGCAAGATGGTGAAGCGATGAACTTAGATCTTGCCAACCAGGCTGAGGGACGGCTTGAGGGTCTTCTCGCCTTCCTTCCACTTGGCCGGGCACACTTCACCCGGGTGGGACGCCACGTACTGGGCGGCCTTCACCTTGCGCAGCAGCTCCGACGCGTCGCGGCCGATGCCGTTGTCGTGGATTTCGCACAGCTTGATCTGGCCTTCCGGGTTGATCAGGAAGGTGCCGCGCAGGGCCAGGCCTTCTTCCTCGATCATCACGTCGAAGTTGCGGGTGATGGCGCCGGTCGGGTCGCCGATCATGGTGTAGTTGACCTTCTTGATCGCGTCCGAAGTGTCGTGCCACGCCTTGTGAGCGAAATGGGTGTCGGTCGACACGGCGTAGATCTCAACGCCCAGCTTCTGGAACTGCTCGTAATGGTCGGCCAGGTCTTCCAGCTCCGTCGGGCAGACGAAGGTGAAGTCGGCGGGGTAGAACACCACCACGGACCACTTGCCCTTCAGGGAGGCATCGGTCACTTCGACAAACTGGCCATTCTTGTAAGCCTGGGCCTTGAACGGTTTGATTTCGGTGTTGATCAACGACATCGTTGGTTTTTCCGTTGGTTGTGGTTGGTGAGGGGCAAAGCGTAAAGCTTTCATCTTGATAGGGCCAATTGATTGTTGGCATTGTGGCCATTGACTGTATCTATGATCCAGTCGGGGTGCGCGTATCGCGCTGATCTATCAGGGAAAGCTGTCCGGCCACTTGAAAATGGCGGCGCGACGCCGTTTTTCCAAGGCGGCTGCGACGTTTCGCCGGTCTCATGCCCGATGTGACGAAAGAGTTTACGACTCATATGCAAATGCGATACATTCGCATTTGCAGGGGCGCCGGAAGGCGCTCCGTCCCCACATCGGCCGCCAGCCGGGGCACCTCTCCCAGCCCCTTTGCCAGCTAGCCGCGTGAACTCCACGCTTGGCAAAGGAATGATTTTCCATGTTGCGTCCCACTCCGTTGGCCGCCGTCATCGGCGCGCTGCTGTCCCTCCCTGTCCTGGCCGCCGAACCGGCGGCTCCCGAAGCCTCCGCTGCCACCGATCTGCCCAGCGTGCAGGTCACCGCGCTGGCGCCCACCATCCAGCTGTCCACGCCCGGCACCGTGTCGGTGATCGATCGCGTGCAGATGGATCGCCACCTGGTACTCAATATCCGTGACCTGGTGCAGTACGAGCCGGGTGTGTCGGTGATCGGTACGGCCGGCCGCTTCGGGCTGGACAGCTTCAACATCCGCGGCTTGTCCGGCAACCGCACGCGCATCGAGATCGATGGCGTGTCCATGCCGGCCTCGTTCGGCGCCAATGTGGCGGGTGGCAGCTTCCGCGCCGGGCGCAACTTCATCGACCTGGACGAGATCAAGCAGACCGAGATCGTGCGTGGCCCGGTATCGGCGCTGTATCCGTCCGACGCGCTGGGTGGCGTGGTGAGCCTCACCACCAAGGACCCTGCCGATTACCTGCGTCCGGGGCATGGCGTCTACACCTCGCTCAAGGAGCAGTACGACAGCACCGACCGCAGCCTTACCTCCACGCTCACGCTGGCCGGTGGCGATGCGCACAACGGCGTGCTGTTCGTGGCGAACCACCGTGAAGGCCATGAAACGGACAACATGGGGGACGTGGGCGGCAGCGGTGCCACGCGCACGCGGCCGGATCCGCAGACTTACGGGCAGGACAGCTTCCTGGGCAAGTACGTGCATGCCGCCGACAGTGGGCGCACGGATCGCGTGATCGTGGATGGCTCGCAGACGCGCGTGCGCACCGACGCCCTGTCGAACATCACCTCCGCGGCCAAGTACTACAACTCGCAGGACGAGGATCGCCGCGTGCGGGTCAGCGTCGGGCAGTCGTACGCGCAGCTCAACAGCGCGCTGGCCGACACGCTGGACTGGAATGCGTACTGGCAGCAGAGCCGCACGCGCACCAACACCCAGACCGAGACCGCCACGGTGGCCCGCTTCTACGAGAGCCTGCCGCTGCAGGAGTCCGTCGCTGGCGGCAAGCTGGTGGCGGTGAAGCAACTGGGCGAGGGTTCGGCGGTCAGCCAGAACATCAGCTACGGCGTGGAGCTGTCGCGCACCGATGCCGAGTCCTATGCAGGCGGCTACGGCATCAACAAGAAGACCGGCGCCACCGGCAGCACCAAGGCCTTCCTGCCCGGCAATTATCCGTTGCACCTGATTCCCGACAGCACCACCGACCGCTATTCGGTGTTCGGCCAGGACGATATCGGCCTGCTCGACGGCCGCCTGACGGTTACGCCGGCATTGCGCGTGGATCGCTACGAATACAAGCCCGACGAGGACGCGCTGTATGCGGCCTACAACCCGGGCTACGTGCGCCAGAACTACGAAAAGACCCATGCGTCGCCGAAGCTGGGCGTGCTGTGGCGCTTCAACGACACGCTGAGCGCGTACGCCGATTACGCCTACGGTTTCCGTCCGCCGCTGTACAGCGAGATTGCCGGTGCGTGGAGCGAGCAGCCGATCCCGAGCATCAACATCGCCTATCTGCCGAACGACAAGCTCAAGGCGGAGACCAGTCGTGGCGCCGAGATCGGCCTGCGCGGCAAGGGCGACGCGGGCTGGTTCAATCTGGCGGCGTACTACAACCGCTATCGCAACTTCATCTGGTCCGGTTACGCCCTGAAGGCGTCGCAGGTGCCCGACTGGGTGCAGGTCAATCCGGGCATGAACCTGTTCTACCAGGCGGTCAACGCGCCCAAGGCCTATATCAAGGGTGTGGAAGCCAGTGGTGCACTGAGCCTGGGCCGCTTCAGCGACGCACTGCAGGGCTGGACGCTCAAGGGCAATGCCGCCGTGGCGACAGGGCGCCTGGTCCAGCCGGGCGACAGCGGCTACAGCCCGCTCAATACGGTGGACCCGGCCAAGCTGGTGCTGGGCATCAGCTACGACGCGTCGAACTGGGGCGCGGAACTGATCGGCACCGGCGTGCGGCGCCACCCGCAGCTGAGCGATCCCACCACGTTCCGTCCGCCGGGCTACGCCACCTTCGACCTGTACGCGCATTACACGCCGATCGAAAACCTCGAGCTGTACGCCGGCATCAGCAACCTCGGCGATCGCAAGTATTGGGACTGGGGCAACCTCAACAGCGGTGCGCTGGGCAACCTGATCAGCGGCAACGGCCTCAACGATGCCGGCACCGGCGGCATTCCGGCCGACCGCCTCACCATGCCCGGCCGCACCTTCAGTGTCGCCGCCAAGATCGCCTTCTGACGGGAGTTCCCCATGTACAACGAAACCTCTCAGGGCGCGACGCCTGCCCATTCGCTGCCCGAACTGCTGGATGCCTGGCGCCAGTTGCGCGAGAACGAGCCCGGGCTGCGCGCCCGCGACCTCGCGGCACGCCTGGGCGTGAGCGAGGCCGAGCTGGTGGCCAGCCGATGCGGTGATGGCGTGACTCGCCTGGAAGGGCCGTGGCCTGCCTTGGTCGAGGCCTTGCCCGAGCTGGGCCACGTCATGGTGCTGACCCGCAACGACAGCTGCGTGCACGAGAAGAAGGGCTGCTTCGACCATATCGAGATCCCCGGCATCATGGGGCTGGTGCTCAACGAGGCGATCGACCTGCGCCTGTTCCTCAAGCACTGGGTGTTCGGCTTCGCGGTCCGCGAGGAGTCGCGCGGGCGCTGGTTGCAGAGCCTGCAATTCTTCGATGGCGATGGCCGCGCGGTGCACAAGGTCTACCTCACCGAACAGAGCCGGCACGATGCGTGGGCGGGGCTGGTCGCGCGTTTCGCCGCGCCGGTGCAGTCGCCGTTGCTGGAACTGCTGCCGGTGGAGGATCCGCTGCCGCGGCGCCTGGACGATGGCCAGGTGGACGTGGACGCCCTGCGCGAGCGCTGGGGCCGTATGCGTGACCCGCATGATTTCTTTGCGCTGCTCAAGAAGCACAAGGTGACGCGCACGCAGGCGTTGCGGCTGGCCGGAGGCGATTACGCACGGCGCGTCGGCAACGATGCGATCCGCGTGGTGCTGGAGTCCGCGGCCGCGAGCGGGTTGCCGATCATGGTGTTCGTGGGGTCGCCGGGCGTGGTGCAGATCCATACCGGACCGGTACGCAACATCAAGCTGATGGGGCCGTGGCTCAACGTGCTGGACGAAGACTTCAACCTGCACCTGCGTGAGGACCACGTGGTGGAGAGCTGGGTGGTGCGCAAGCCGTCGCCGGAAGGTCACGTGACGTCGCTGGAGCTGTATGACGCCGCCGGCGGGCAGATCGTACAGGTGTTCGGCAAGCGTAAGCCGGGCGTGCCCGAGCTCACCGAGTGGCGCGCGCTGGCCGACGGGCTGCCCGGCCGGGAGACCGCCCATGCGTAAGCGACTGGCAAGCTCGATGTTGTCCTGCGTGCTGGCCCTGTTGCCGCTGGCAGCGTCGGCGGGCACCGCGCCGGCGCGTATGGTGGCCCTGGGGGGCGATATCACGGAAATCGTCTACGCGCTCGATGCGCAGCAGGGGCTGGTCGGCGTGGACAGTACCAGTCTGTGGCCAGCGGCCACGCGCCAGTTGCCGGATGTCGGCTACGTGCGCCAGCTTGCAGCCGAAGGCGTGTTGTCGTTGCGTCCGCAGCTGATCCTGGCTACGCATGATGCCGGCCCGCCCGCCGTCATCAGCCAGCTGCGCGATGCCGGCGTACGCATCGAGGTGATGCCGACCACGCGCACGCCGGCGGCGGTGGTGGCCAAGGTTCGCCAGGTGGGGCAGGTGCTCGGGCGCAAGCCTGCGGCCGATGCATTGGCCGGCAAGCTCGAAGTCGAGTACGCCGACCTCGCGCGTGCCGTGGCAGCGATGCCCAGGCACCCTCGCGTGCTGTTCCTGCTGTCCGCGGGCGCTGGCAGTCCCAAGGCGGCGGGGCAGGACACTGCTGCCGACAGCGCGATCGCCCTGGCGGGCGGCGTGAATGCGGCTGGCGCATTCACCGGCTACAAGGCCGTGTCGCCGGAGTCGCTGGCAGTCATGGCGCCCGATGTCATCGTGCTGATGCGTGAGCGTGCCGAGGAACTGGGCGGGGTCGATGGCGTGCTCAAGCTGCCGGGCGTGGCGCTTACGCCGGCGGGCAAGGCGCGTCGCGTCGAGCTGGTCGATGGCCAGGCGCTGCTGGGCTTTGGTCCGCGCAACGCCGAGCACGAGCTGGCGCTGCAACGCAGCTTCGTGGCGGCGCAGCCATGAATGTCGTGGCCCTGCCGCGCGGCGAGGGGCGTGCTCTTCATGGCCTTACCCTGGGCGGGCTGGTGTTGCTGTTGCTGCTGATGGCCATGGCGGGCCTCGCCAGCGGCGCCATGCCGCTGTCCTTCGTCGAGGTCGCCGGCGCGCTTTGGCGCTGGCTGACCGGCGCGGCGGCACAGGGTGATGATCAGGTGGTGCTGATGCTGCGACTGCCACGCGTGCTGATGGCGACGCTGGTGGGAGCCTCCCTGGCGTGCAGCGGCGCCACCATGCAGGGTCTGTTTCGCAACCCTCTGGTCGAGCCGGGCTTGATCGGTGTGTCCGCGGGTGCTGCGCTCGGGGCGATCGGGATGATCGTGCTGGGGGGCAGCGTGCTTTCTGCCGCACCGGCGGTGATGGGGTCGTTTGGCATCGCCGGTGCGGGTTTTTTGGGCGGACTCACCGCCACGATCGTGGTGTACCTGATCGGGCGTCGTCGGCCCGGCGTGGCTACCTTGTTGTTGGCCGGCGTGGCGATCAACGCCATCGCCATGGCCGGCGTGGGCGTGCTCACGTTCCTGGCCAACGAACACCAGCTGCGCGACCTCAGTTTCTGGACGCTGGGCAGCCTGGGCGGCACCGACTGGTCGAAGCTGGCCGCGGTAGCGCCGTTGATGTTGTTGCCGCTGTGCCTGTTGCCGCGTTATGCGGCGGCGCTCAACGCCTTGTTGCTGGGCGAGCGGGAAGCGGCCCTGCTGGGCTTTCGCACCGAACGCCTGCGCCGCCAGCTGATTGCCATCGCGGCGCTGGCCACCAGCGCTGCGGTGGCAATGTGCGGTGTGATCGGCTTCGTCGGCTTGCTGGTACCCCATGTGATCCGCATGGTGTGGGGCCCGGACCATCGATTGCTGCTGCCTGCGTCGGCCCTGGCAGGGGCTGCGTTGCTGATCGGCGCCGATGCGGTGGCGCGCGTGGTGGTAGCGCCGGCAGAGTTGCCCATTGGCGTGATCACGGCGTTGCTGGGCGGTCCGTTTTTCCTGTGGCTGCTGCTGCGGCTGCGTATCGGGGAAAGTGCATGAACCTCGCCGTGGACTGGCAGTCGTCACCGATGGAGCGTCACCTGCTGCAGGCGCGCGATGTCCATCTGAACTACGGTCGTCGGCAGGTGCTGCGCGCGGTGAGCCTGAGCGCACGGCCGGGACGTGTGTTGGCACTGCTGGGCCCCAATGGCGCTGGCAAGAGCAGTCTGCTCGGCGTGCTGGCGGGCTTGTGCAGGCCGTCGATGGGCGATGCGCTGCTCGACGGGCAGCCGCTGGCACGCTGGAAGCCGGCGGAGCTGGCGCGGCGGCGCGCGATGCTGTCGCAACAGGTGCGACTGGGCTTCGCTTTTCGTGCGGAGGAAGTGGTGATGCTGGGGCGCAGCCCCCATGGCGCGACCACGCCCGGCGCCGTGGATCGGCAAGTCGTCGAAACGACCATGCAGCTGACGCGTACCCGGCACCTGGCGGGACGCGACTATCTGGAACTCTCCGGCGGCGAGCAGCAGCGCGTGCAGCTAGCGCGGGTCCTGGCGCAGGTGTGGGACTGCCGCGCCGAGCCGGGATGGCTGTTGCTGGACGAGCCGGAGGCAGGGCTGGACATCGCCCACCAGCATGAACTGCTGGCGCTTGCGCGCCGCTTGGCGGGGCAGGGCTTTGGCGTCATCGCGGTGCTGCACGACCTCAATCTGGCGGCCCGCTATGCCGACGAAGTGGCCTTGCTGGCGCAGGGCCAGCTGCTGCGCCATGGCAGCGCCCACGAGGTGCTCGATCCGGCAATGCTCTCGCGCATCTACGGATTGCCGCTGGCGCGGATCGCCACGCCGGACGGCCGCTGGCTGATCGAACCGGCCTGACGCGCCGGACGGATACCCGCTTGCGCGACGCAGCAAGCCTAAACCGCAGCCGCGCGATAGAGTCCGCCGTGCGCGGTGCCGATGCAGGGCGCGCGTGGATCGTGGATGGGTACGACGGACGCGCCGTCGCGGCCCGCCACATTTTTTTGGATGCGAATTTAGATCGATCCATATCGCGGGATGCGGATCGGTGCGACGACATCGCCAGGCTGGGCGTTAAGGAGAGCGGCATGAGGCATCGATCACCGGCGGCGGCAAGGTCGGGCAGGGCGAATCACTCCAGGCTGGCGACGCCGGTGGTGGCATTGCTGCTGGCGTGCAGCCTGGGTGCCGCGGCGGCGGCCGGCCCGGAGGCTGCTTCGTCAACGGACACGATGACGGTGGCCGGCGCGCCTGCCTTCGCCAGTTCGTTCGAGCCGGGTGATCCCGGCTTGGCGGCTGCCAGCGGTGGCGATTGGCGCGTGGCGGTTGTGGCTGGCCCGGGCAGGGAGGAATCGCTCACCTCGCGACCCGGGGTCGGTTTCAGCGGCACGCACGCGCTGCGCTATGACGCGCAAGCCACCGGTGCGCGTGCCGCACGTCGGCTGACGCTGTTTACGCTGCATCGCCCTGTGATGGCGGGCACGCATCTGTCGTACCGGCTGTTTCCCGTGCAGACGGTGCCGCAGGGGGTAGCGCAGTACGTGGCCGTCGATCTCCTGTTCGCCGACGGTTCGCGCCTGTCCAGCCTGGGCGCGCACGACCAGTATCGGGTGCCCGCGGAGGCCCTTGCGCAGGGTGTCGGCCACGTGCTCTACGACAACCAGTGGAATGCGCTGGATATCGACGTCGGCGCGGCGGCTGCGGGCCGGACGGTGACGGCCATCGAACTGGTGGCGGACGCGCCCGGCGGCAGTCCGGCATTCCATGGCTATCTGGACGATGTGCGGCTTGGCGAAGTGGCGGCTACCGCGACGGACGCGCCGCCCAATGCATATGTCGACACGCGGCGTGGCAGTAACGCCAACGGGCATTTCTCCCGAGGCAATACCTTTCCCGCGGTCGCCATGCCGCATGGCTTCAATTTCTGGACACCCACCACGCGGGCGGGCTCGGACTGGATCTACCAATACCAGGAGCGCAACGACGCCGATAACCATCCGCGCATCGAGGCATTCGCGCTCAGCCACGAACCCAGTCCCTGGATGGGCGACCGGCAGACCTTCCAGGTGATGCCGGCTGCCGCGGCCAAGGGGGCGCCCGTGCTGGATCGTGACGCACGCGCCTTGCCCTTCGTGCATGAACACGAGACGGCGCGGGCCGATCTTTACCAGGTGCAGTTCGACAATGGCATGGTGGTGGCGATGACGCCCACCAGCCACGCCGCGATGATGCGCTTCAGCTTCGTCGGCGATCGCTCCCAGCTGGTGTTCGACAACCGTGACGACCGGGGTGGCATCACGCTCGATCCGGTGCATGCGAGTATCAGCGGGTGCTCCGATGTGGCCAGCCGCCTTTCGACCGGTGCTACGCGGCTGTTCTTCTATGCCCGCTTCGACCAGCCGGTGAGTGAAAGCGGCCGGATCACCGGGCAGGGGCGCGACCACGTGGCGGCGTGGTTCGGCTTCGATACGCACGCGCAGCGCACGGTCACCATGCGCATTGCCACTTCGCTGATCAGCGTGGAGCAGGCGCGGCGCAATCTCGAGCAGGAAATCGCGCCGGGTGACAGCTTCGAAACCGTGCAGGCGAGGGCGGCGGCAAGCTGGAACGCGCTGCTGGGCAGGGTCGAGATTCCGGGCGCAAGCGCGGCCGACAAGACGGTGCTGTATTCCAACCTCTACCGCTTGTTCCTGTATCCGAACGAGGCCTATGAGAACGTCGGCACCGCCGCGCAGCCCGACTACCGTTATGCCAGCCCGTTCTCGCCATCGACGACAGCGTCGACGCCCGTGCAGACCGGCGCGCGGGTGCTCCCGGGACGGCCTTACGTCAACAATGGCTTGTGGGATACCTACCGTACGGCCTGGCCGGCCTATGCGCTGCTGACGCCTACCCAGGCGGGCGAGATGATCGACGGCTTCGTGCAGCAGTACCGCGACGGCGGCTGGATCGCACGCTGGTCGTCACCCGGCTATGCCGACCTGATGGTCGGCACCAGTGCCGACGTGGCCTTTGCCGATGCCTGGAACAAGGGCGTGCGCAATTTCGACGTGCGCTCGTTCTACCAGGCCGCACTGAAGGACGCGACAGTGGTAAGCGACGTGCCCGGTGCGGGGCGCAAGGGGCTGCAGCGCTCGGTATTCCAGGGCTATGTGGATACCGGCACCGACGAAGGGCTGTCGTGGTCGATGGCGGGTTATCTCAACGATTTCGGGCTGGCGCAGCTCGCGCGCGGCTTGGCGCAGTCGCACGACGCCAGCGATCCGTATGCCGGGCATTACGCCGAGGATGCGCGATATTTCGAGTCGCGCGCCCTGGGCTATGTCCATCTGTTTGACCCATCCACGGGATTCTTCGTGGGGCGTCGCGCCGACGGAAACTGGCGCATCGATGCAGCCCATTTCGACCCGTTTTCCTGGGGTGGCGACTACACCGAGACGAACGCATGGAACATGGCGTTCGAGGGCGTGCAGGACGCACAGGGCCTGGCCAACCTTTATGGCGGCCGCGCGGCGCTGGCGCGCAAGCTCGATGCGTTCTTCGATGCGGGCACCGATTTCCACGTGGGCACCTACGGCGATCCCATCCACGAGATGCTGGAGGCGCGCGAAGTACGCATGGGGCAGTACGGCCACAGCAACCAGCCTTCGCACCACATCCTGTACCTGTACGACCTGGTCGGCCAGCCGTGGAAGACGCAGGACAAGGTACGTGATGCACTGACGCGCCTCTACATGGGGAGCGATATCGGGCAGGGCTATCCCGGCGACGAGGACAATGGCGAGATGTCGGCCTGGTGGGTATTCAGCGCAGCCGGTTTCTACCCGCTGCGCATGGGTACGCCCACCTATGCCATCGGTGCGCCGTACTTCCCGCGCATGCTGATCCACCTGGAGAACGGTCGCACCATCGATATCCGCGCCCCGGCAGTGAGTGATCGCAATCGCTACATCCAGCGCGTGCTGCTCAATGGCCGTCCATATGAACGAAGCTGGCTCGCGCACGCCGACCTGGCGCAAGGTGCCACGCTGGAGTTCGAGATGGGGCCGGCGCCATCGAGCTGGGCAAGCGCGGGCAACGCCGGGCTGCCCTCGTTGACGCAGGGTTCGCACGCGCCGCAGCCCTTGCTCGACCTGGCGGATGCCGCGCAGGGCGAAGTTTCGGTTGATGGCGATCCGGCCGCCGCGAAGTCGCTCAGCGACAATACCTCCGACACTGAAGCGACGCTGCCGGGCGCGTCGCCGGCCGTGCAGGTTCGGTTCCCGCACGCGCAGGAGGTGCAGATGTATACGCTGACATCGATGGCGCGCGGCGGTTCCGATCCGGGTGCATGGACATTGCAAGGTTCACAGGACGGCGTGCATTGGGTCGTGCTGGATCGTAGGCACGATGAGCGTTTCGGGTGGCGACGCCAGACTCGGGTGTTCGCGGTCGCCCATCCCGCGCCGTTCCGCTACTACCGCTGGCAGGCGGATGTCTCCCCGTCCAACGGCGTGGGCCTGGCTGAAATCGAATGGCTGGGCGTGCCGCGTTGAATCCGGTTGGACGAGGCGTCATCGCCTCGCCCGGCTAGCAGGCGGCATGTGAGACGTGCGTGATTTTGTGTGCCTGCTCGGCGCTGCGCTTTTGCGCGCGGGCAAGGATTGACTTCGACCCGTTGAAACTTGTACCTAGGCATTGCAGGTCGCACTTCGAGGCCTCAGCCAGGTTCGCCCGAGAGGATGCCTGGCCGCTTGCGTGACATCTCTTCACTCTGAAACGGTGGCTGTGATGGTGGCATTGGCGACGGAGTACGTGATCGACGTTCATCACTGGAACGACAGCCTCTTCAGTTTTCGCACCACGCGTGACCCAGGCTTCAGGTTCGATAGCGGACATTTCGTGATGTTGGGCCTGGAAGTCGAGGGCAAGCCGCTGCTGCGGGCTTACTCGATCGCCAGCGCAAACTACGAGGAGCACCTCGAATTCGTCAGCATCAAGGTGCCCGACGGGCCGCTGACTTCCCGCCTGCAGCACCTCAAGCCGGGCGATCCGATCATGGTCAGCCGCAAGCCCACCGGTACCCTGGTGCTCAACGACCTGCGGCCGGGCAGGCATCTCTACCTGTTGGGCACAGGGACCGGGCTCGCGCCGTTCCTGAGCATCGTGCGCGATCCGGAAACCTACGAGCGCTTCGATCGCATCGTGCTCGCCCACGGCGTGCGGCGGACCAGTGACCTGGTATTCGCCCAGTACATCGAGCAGGAGTTGCCCCGGCATGATTACCTGGGGGAACTGGTGCGCGAAAAGCTGTTCTATTACCCCAGTGTGACCCGCGAGCCGTTCCGTAATCGAGGGCGGCTCACCGACGCGATCGTGGAAGGCCTTATGAGCGAGGCGGCCGGCTTGCCCCCGCTCAATCCGCAGGCCGACCGCGTGATGCTGTGCGGCAGTCCGGCCATGCTGGAAGACACCGGCGCGCTGCTGGACGGGCGTGGCTTCCAGATCTCGCCGCGCACGCGCGAACCCGGCGATTACGTAGTGGAACGCGCGTTTGTTGAAAGGTAGGCGGAGGCAAGCGCGGGGCAGTATGGTGGTCGTACGGAACGCATGTTCAGCTGGTCGTTTGCGGCAGGTGTGCTGCTATAGTCCAGTCGAAAGCGACGACACGACGACGTTGCCGTACCCAGCCACGGTTGGCGCACGTGCTTAGCCAAAACGACTAGATAGAGACTCCGGCCCCGAGGAGAATCCGTCGTGTACGATTTGCTTGGAACTGTCGATTCACCGGCCGATTTGCGCAAACTGGATGTGGCCTCGCTGCATCTGCTGGCGGGTGAGTTGCGCGCGTTCATCCTGGAAAGCGTTTCCCGCACCGGCGGCCACCTGTCCTCCAACCTGGGCAGCGTCGAGCTGACCATTGCGCTGCACTACGTGTTCAACACGCCGTATGACCGGCTGGTGTGGGATGTGGGACACCAGTCGTATCCGCACAAGATCCTTACCGGTCGTCGCGAGGGCATGGGCGGCATCCGGCAATTCGGCGGCATATCGGGCTTTCCGCGTCGCAGCGAATCGGAGTACGACACCTTCGGTACCGCGCATTCGAGTACGTCCATTTCCGCCGCGCTGGGCATGGCGCATGCGGCGCGCATGCAGGGCGATGGGCGGCACAGCATTGCGGTGATCGGCGATGGCGCGCTGAGTGCAGGCATGGCCTTCGAGGCGATGAACAACGCCGGCATCGCCGAGGATCTGCCGTTGCTGGTGATACTCAACGACAACGACATGTCGATTTCACCGCCGGTGGGCGCGCTGCGCCATTGTTTCGGGCGATTGATCGCCAGCCGGTTCTCGCCTCAGGCGCGGCCCGGCACGAATTATGCGGCGCGTCCGTTGCCGCTGGTGAGCCATCTTGCCCGGCGCATGGAGGCGCAGCTGAAGGGCGAGCCGGTGTCGGCTACGCTGTTCGAGGAATTCGGCTTCAACTACACCGGCCCGATCGATGGCCACGACCTCGATGTACTGGTGCCCGTGCTGCAGAGCCTGCGTCAGCTCAAGGGGCCGCAGTTCCTGCACGTGGTGACCCAGAAGGGTCATGGCTACAAGCTGGCCGAGGCCGACCCGATCCAATACCACGGTCCCGGGAAGTTCGATCCGGCGGTGGGGCTGGTGTCGGTCAAGCCGGCCCGGAAGAATTACGTCCAGGTGTTTTCCGATTGGCTGTGCGACGAGGCGGAACGTGACGCGCGCATCGTCGCGATCACCCCCGCCATGCGCGAGGGTTCCGGCCTGGTGGCCTTCGAGCAGCGCTTTCCGGATCGCTACTTCGACGTGGCCATCGCCGAGCAGCATGCGGTGACCTTTGCCGCCGGCCTGGCCACCGAAGGGCTGCGGCCGGTGGTGGCGATCTATTCGACCTTCCTGCAGCGCGGCTATGACCAGCTGATCCACGACGTGGCGTTGCAGAACCTGCCGGTGACCTTTGCCATCGATCGCGCAGGCATCGTCGGCGCGGATGGCGCCACCCACATGGGGGCGTTCGATCTGGCCTATCTGCGCTGCGTGCCGAACATGGTGGTGATGGCTGCCTCCGACGAGAATGAGTGCCGCCAGATGCTGCATACCGCGGTGGCGCACGAAGGGCCCGCGGCAGTGCGCTATCCACGCGGTACGGGCCCCGGCGTGGCGACAGTGGATGAGCTGACCGCCTTGCCGCTCGGCAAGGGAGAGCTGCGCCGCCAGGGGGCGCGGTTGCCTGGACAGCGAGTGGCCATTCTTGCCTTCGGCACGATGGTGTGGCCTGGCCTCGCCGCGGCCGAGGCGCTGGACGCGACGGTCGCGAACATGCGCTTCATCAAGCCGCTGGACGAGTCGCTGGTGCGGCAACTGGCGCAGACGCATGATGTGCTGGTGACGGTGGAGGAGGGTTGCCTGCGGGGCGGTGCGGGTTCCGCCTGCCTCGAATGCCTCGCTGACGCGGATATCCGCATCCCGGTGTTGCGCCTGGGCTTGCCTGATGAATTCATCGAGCATGGCGACCCGGCCGTGTTGCTCAATCAGCACGGGCTCGATGCCGACGGCATCCGCGCCTCGATCCTGCGCTTTCTCGAACGCACCTGTGGTGGCCAGTCGGTGGCGGCTACCGGTGCGCTGGCCACCCGGGAGGTGCGTTCGTTATGAAGGTGATCCTTGCCCAGCCCCGGGGCTTCTGTGCCGGCGTGGTGCGCGCCATCGAAATCGTCGAACGAGCGCTGCAGCGGTTTGGCGCGCCGGTCTACGTGCATCACGAGATCGTGCACAACCGCCATGTCGTGGAGGATCTGCGCGGCAAGGGGGCGATTTTCGTCGAGGACCTGAGTGAGGTGCCCGAGGGTGCCCATGCCATCTTCAGCGCGCACGGCGTAGGACGCTCGGTCGAGGCTGCCGCGGCCCGGCGGGGGTTGCAGGTGCTGGATGCCACCTGTCCGCTGGTGAGCAAGGTGCATGGGCAGGGGCGCCGCCATGCCGCCGAAGGACGTACGGTGGTGTTGATCGGCCATGCGGGGCATCCGGAGGTGGTTGGCACGCTGGACCAGATACCCGGCAAGGTGGTGCTCGTGCAGAGCGTAGATGAGGCGGAGGTGCTGGATCTTCCGGCGGATGCGCCGCTCGCCTACGTTTCGCAGACCACGCTCAGTGTGGACGACACGCGACGGATCATCGACGTGCTGCGCCGCCGTTTCAGCCAGTTGGTGGGGCCAAGCGTGGGTGACATCTGCTACGCCACCCAGAATCGCCAGAACGCGGTGCGCGAGCTGCTAGCGCGCGTGGATCTGGTGCTGGTGGTGGGGTCGCCGCACAGTTCCAATTCGCGCCGCCTGCAGGAGATCGCCGCGGAATCGGGTTGCCCCAGCTACCTGTTGGCCGACGGCAGCGAGCTGCGCCCGGAATGGCTGCACGGCCGGTCGGCGATCGGCCTCACCGCCGGTGCCTCGGCGCCGGAGGCTTCAGTGGAGGACGTGATCGCTGCGCTGCGGCGCCTGGGGCCCATGCAACTGGAAACCATGGATGGTCGCAGCGAGCGGGCGGTATTTCCATTGCCGGTGGTGCTGGAGAGCGTGGCATGAGCGACACGCGCCAGCGCCTGGCGATACTGGGGTCCACCGGCTCCATCGGTACCAGCACGCTGGACGTGGTGGCGCGGCATCCGGATCGCTTCGCGGTGTTTGCGCTGACCGCGCATCGCAGCGTGGACCGGCTCTATGATCAGTGCGTGGCCTTCCGGCCCGCCGTTGCGGTGGTGGGTGGTCCGGACGATGCGGCCTCGCTGCAGCAACGCCTGAGAGCGGCCGGACTGGCCACCGAGGTGTGGCATGGGCCTGCCGCCCTGTGCGCGGTGGTGCGCGCAGCCGAATGCGATACCGTCGTTGCTGCCATCGTGGGGGCGGCGGGGCTTGCTTCGTCGCTGGCCGCGGCGGAGGCGGGGCGTCGCATCCTGCTGGCCAACAAGGAGGCACTGGTGATGTCCGGCGCGCTGTTCATGCGCACCGTGGCCGCGCATGGCGCGACGCTGCTGCCGCTGGACAGCGAGCACAACGCGATCTTCCAGTGCCTGGCCAACGGCTCCGCCCGCGGTGCGGGCGTGGAGCGACTGATCCTCACCGCTTCCGGTGGGCCATTCCTGCACCGCGCACTGGACAGCCTGCATGAGGTCACCCCGGACGAGGCCTGCGCCCATCCCAACTGGGTCATGGGCCGCAAGATCTCGGTCGATTCGGCCACCATGATGAACAAGGCGCTGGAGGTGATCGAGGCGCGCTGGCTGTTCGACATGGCGCCGGAGCGGATCGAGGTGGTGATCCATCCTCAGAGCGTGATCCACTCCATGGTGGCCTATGCCGACCAGTCGGTGCTCGCGCAGCTGGGCAATCCAGACATGCGCACGCCGATCGCGCACGCGCTGGCCTATCCCGCACGCATCGATTCGGGGGTGGCGCCGCTGGATCTCGCGCGCATGTCCAGCCTGAGCTTCGAGACGCCGGATCTCGCGCGCTTTCCTTGCCTGCGGCTTGGGCTCGACGTGCTGCGTTCGGGTTGCGCCGCCAGTGTCACGCTGAATGCCGCCAATGAAGTCGCGGTCGATGCCTTCCTGCGTGGCAGGTTGCGCTTCACGGCCATTGGCCAGGTAGTGGAAGAGGTGCTGCAGCGCCTGCCGGCGACGGCGGCGGCGCATCTGGACGATATCCTCGCGGCTGATGCGCTCGCGCGCTGCGCCGCGGAACAGGTCATTCAACGCCTGCCAGTGCCTGGCGCACGCCAGGCGGCGGTCCATTAGGAGATATTCGTGAGCGAAGCCATCCCGTTGTGGTCAGCATCGTCGGTAGCCGCGTCACCGCCGGAGCCGCTGGACAGCTGGATGCCACGCATCATGGAGCGTACCGAGCGTGCGCTGGAGCGTTGCCTGCCCGGAGTGGAGGCGGTGCCGGCGACCCTGCACGAGGCCATGCGCTACGCGACCCTTGGCGGCGGCAAGCGCCTGCGCGCGCTGCTGTGCCATGCCGCCGGTGAGCTGGTGGATGCGGATCCGGCAGTGCTGGATGGTGCGGCGAGCGCCATCGAGATGATCCATGCGTATTCGCTGGTGCATGACGATTTGCCGGCGATGGACAACGACCTGCTGCGGCGCGGCCAGCCCACCGTGCACGTGCGCTACGGTGAGGCGGTGGCGATCCTGGTCGGTGATGGGCTGCAGGCACAGGCGTTCGTGGTGATCGGGAGTCTGGCGGCCCCGGCTGCGCAGCGCGTGAGCCTGTTGCAGGAGTTGGCGCATGCCAGCAGTTCGCTGGGGCTGGTGGGTGGGCAGGCGATCGACCTGGCCAGCGTGGGGGTGGCATTGCCACGCGAGGAGCTGGAACGCATGCATCGCATGAAGACCGGTGCCTTGCTGCGCGCAGCGGTGTTCATGGGGGCTCACTGCGGGTCGACGCCACTGGATACCGGACTGCGGCTCGCGCTGGACGAATACCAGCGCTCGGTGGGCCTCGCCTTCCAGGTGGTGGACGACGTGCTGGATGTCACCACCGACGCCGCCACGCTGGGCAAGACCCCCGGCAAGGACGCGCAGGACCATAAGCCGACCTACGTGTCGCTGCTGGGTCTGGACGCCTCGCGTGCACTCGCTGAGCAGCTGTGCGAGCGGGCTCGCGCGGCAGTGGCGCCGCTGGGGGCGCGCGCGGCGCACCTCGATGCACTTGCCGACATGGTGGTGCACCGCGTCCGCTGAGGTGGTGGCGGCTGGAGCCCATTCGCGATTTCCAGGTGGAGGTCGCGGGCAGTCGCTCAGGCTTCGCGGTACCAGAGCAGGATCACGCCGATCAGCATGAAGCACAGCGGCCACACATAGCCGGCGATGCGCCCGCCGCGGCCGGGCAGGCGCAACTCCAGCCAGCGTGCCCAGCCCGCGGCAACGCCGGCCAGCGCCAGCGGAGTGTGCGTCAGCTCGATCAGCATCTGGTCCTTGACGTTGGAAATCTGGTGGCTGTGGGTGAGCAGCATTCCGCCGCCGATGGCGACCAGCAGCGGAAACACCAAGGCCGCGCGCGGGCTGCGCAACCGTCCGGTTCGAACCGCCCATTCGAACGCGCCGAACAGGATGATCAGCAGCACGAAGAAGCGGTGCTGCGTCACCTCCACGTCGCGCCATGCGGCCCACCAGCCTTCCTGGCCAAGCGGCCATACCTCCGGGTCGGAGCGCACCAGCAGGAAGCCGGCCATCAGCAGGAACAGCAATGGCCAGTGCCTGGCCCATCCCACGCCTGCGCGGCTGAGCAGGGCAAGCAGGCCGATCAGCAGGACGAAGATGCCGGCCCAGTGGTGGTTGTACTCGGACCACGCGATGTCCTCCGCATTGCGTGGCGGCAACACGCCCGAGCCCGGCACGGTGGCGGCCTGCACCGCCTGGTGAGTGCGCTGCGCCTCTTGGTCCAGTTGCGTCTGCAGTTGGGAGATCGCCAGCGTATCGTGGTCGGGTGAGCTGAGCCGGGGCCATGCCGGTGCGTTGCGGACGGCAATCTCGTGCAGGCTGACGCGGTCCACGGTGAGGTCGATGGCCGGCGGCACCGAGGTGAGCGAGGCGGCGGCAAAGAAAATGGTGAAGCCGATGCCGATCTCCACTTCGGCGAAGCGGCGCATGCGCAATACCTGCGCCGTTTCACCCCTGCGCAGGCGTTCGGTCACGCGGAAGTTGCCGAAGCCCAGGGCCAGCAGGGCGAGGAACATGGCGATCTTGGCGCCCACCATGACGCCGTAGGCGGTGCCGTAGAAGCCCTGCGCGTCGCCGATGTAGAACACGCACATGGTCACGCCGGAAAGCAGGATGCAGGCCACGCCCGCCATCGAGATGCGCGAAAAGCGCGTGCCGACCTGGCGCAGCCCTTGCGGATCGTCCAGGTAGTGCAGCACCAGCACGAAGCTGGGAATCGCACCGACCCAGATCGCGGCGCCAAACTGGTGCAGCCCTTCGATCAGCATCAGCAGGGTGTTGTCGCCCAGGCGTGCATAGGCGTGCGTGGTCATGGTGGCTGCGGCCAGTTCGAGCAGTGCCAACAGCACCAAGGCCAGTCGAGCGATCGGTTGGTCGAGTACGCGCGGATGCAGGCCGGCCAGGATGAGCAGTGCACACAGCATCTTCGCCGCGCCCGACAGGGCAAACGATGCCTGCAGTACGTTGCCCAGCGGCAGGTCCACCGTAGCCATCAATACGGAAACCTGCAGTGCAGTGGTGGCCAGTTCGGCAAGGATCAGGCCTGCCGCGCTCCAGCGGGCAAGGCGCAGTACGCGCCGGAGCAACTGCTCGCCCTGGGCTAGCTGATTGCGCAACGGATACAGCAGCAATATCACGAAGAACAGCCCACCCAGCATCATCGACTGGGCGACAATTACCAGCCCATGCAGGATGACGCTGAGATAGCCGAAAAGATCGACAAGCAGGCTCACGGAATCACCCGTCGGTCAGCGGTGGAAGGCTTGCCTCGAGGGCGTGCTCAGGGCGTGGCCGCGGTGACCGTGAAGGGCAGGTCGCCACGCGTGATGTGGCCATCGAGCGCCAGTGCCTGCCAGTGGATGACATAGCTGCCAGGCTTGAGTTCGGCCACGCTGTCCAGCTCATTGGGCTTGCTGGCGTCGACGCTGACCTGCAGTGTCGTGTCGTTGTGGCCGGGACCCGAGAGCACCAGCTTGGAGCGCCCCTGGTCGATCTTGCTGTTGTACTTGAGCGTGAGTGCCAGCTTGCCTGCCGGCACGCTGCCACTGGCCTTGGGTGAGCTGTCGACCAGGATTGCGTGGGCACTGGCGCCCAGGCTGGCCAGGGTGATCGCGGCGGCGAAGGCGGCGGTGGCAAGACGACGAAAAAGACGCATGAACGGCTCCGGGCGGTGGAGGGGATATCAGCGCTTGTCGATCGGTTTGTCGCACGGGCCGATCGAATAGAGCATGGCGGGCAGGAAGGCGAAGGTGGAGAGCAGCACCGCCAGCAGGCTCAGCAGCAGTACCAGTCCCATGCTTGCGGTGCCGGGGTGACGGGCGATGGCCAGGCTGCCGAAGGCCGTGCCAGTGGTGAGCGCGGAGAACAGGATCGCACGGGCCGTGGGTGAGCCGAGGAACAATCGCATGCCGTGGCGCCAGTTCATCACGAAATAGATGTTGAACGACACGCCCACGCCCAGCAGCAGCGGCAGCGCGATGATGTTGGCGAAGTTGATCGACAACCCGCACAGGCGCGCCAGCAGCGCGGTGAGCAGGGCCGACATCAGCAGCGTGGCGATCACCAGCCCCGCATCGCGCAGGCGACGCAGCACCAGCAACAGCACCACGCCGATCGCCAGCGTGGCCGATACGGCGGCCTGGCGGAACGCGTCGAGGATGGTGTCGGCGGCCTTGATGGTGTCCACCGCCGAGCCGGCGGCGTCCGGCGCCACCTTGTGCACGGCCTGCACGAAGTCGCGCAGGCCCTCGGTCTTCTGTGCCTTTGCGGTGGGCGTGACCTGGACGCGAACCTTGCCATCGGCGGTGAACCAGTCGCGCCGCAGGTCCTCGGGAAGGCTTTGCAGCGTGATCTTTTCCGCCGACAGTGAATCGGCCAGCTGCTTGAGCGTGTACGGCAGGAACTGCGTCAGCGCCTGGTTGGCCATCGCCATTTGCGTGTCGTTGCCCTTGGCGAGCGCGGCCAGCGCCTTGCCGATGCGCAGCAGCGGCGAATTCGCCGGCAGCTGGTTGGCCACGCTGGCGATGCTGTCGCTGGTCTCCCTGGCGGCGGCGCGCATCTCGTCGTAGCTGGGCTTGGCGGCCATTTCACCGGGGTTGAGCACGGCGAACATCAGGTCGGAGGCCTGGCTGATCTGCTCCAGCTTCTCATCCTGGTCGGTGGGTACGAAATCCACGCCCGAAACCACCTGGGCGACCTCGGGCAGGTCGTCCAGTCGCGCGCTCAGCGCCTTGGCGGAAGGCAGGTCCTTGGCGAGCGCATCCATGGTGAAGGGGTTGGTGTTGGGGTCGTCCATCAGTGAGGTGAGCGTGCGCATCGCCTCGCTGTCGGTGCGTTTGGTATGCAGCGGGTTGGCGTCGAACGGAATGGTGATGGCGCCCCACAGTCCGGCCAGGCCCAGCACGATGAAGATGGCCAGCACCGGCTTGCGGTTGCGGCTCAGCCAGGCGTCGGCTTTGGCGCCGCCGGGTAGCGCCACCTCGGCATGCGGCGAGCCCTTTTCCAGCAGGCGCAGCAGGGCAGGCAGCACGGTCAGTGTGCACAGCAGGGCCAGCAGCATGCCGACGCCGGCGATGATGCCCAGCTCGGCCACGCCGGTGAAATCGGTGGGCGCAAACGCGAGGAAGCCGCAGGCGGTGGCCAGCGCGGCCAGGCCGATCTGGCTGACCACGCGATTGGCGGTTTCATGCAGTGAGTCGTCGAAAGTGCGGTCGCTGTACTGGCGCGCGTGCAGGCGTACGCCGAACTGGATGCCGAAGTCGACGGCCAGGCCGACGAACAGCACCGCAAAGGCGACCGATATCAGGTTGAGTCGTCCCACGGCGATGGACGCAAAGCCGAGCGTGTAGATCAGGCCGACCACCAGCGTGATCAGCACCGGCACGATCAGTCGCCACGAGCCCAGCGCAAGCACCAGCCAGAACACCAGCAGCAGGCTGCTGCCCAGTGCAATCGGGCCGGCGCGGTCGGTGAGCGACGCGAACTCTTCGTCGGCGAGCGGCACCGAGCCAGTGTAGTTCACGCGCACACGGCCGGACTTCACCCCGGGCAGTTCCTGCGCCAGTTTCATCATCGCCTCGGTGGCCACCTGGCCAGGCTCCAGTGCGCGGTGATCGAGCACGGGATGGATCAGCACGAACTCCTGCCCGCCACTGGCGCTCACCAGGTTGGGGGTGAGCAGGGCCTGCCACGACAACGGCACGGCATGGCCGGCAACGGCGTCTTCGATGGTCTGGGCGACATTGCCCAGGGCCGCGTCGTAGGAGGACAGGTCCTTCGCCATGCCATGGCGAACGCCCTCGACCATCAGGTCGACACCCTTGAACAGGCCGCGGGCGGACGGGTCGGTGGCCAGCGGTCCGAGCAGCGGCTGCGCCTGCAGCATGCTGTCCAGCGTGTTGTTCAGTTCGTCCTGCGGCAACAGCAGCAGGCCTTCGCGATTGAGGAACGGGCTGATGCCGGGCGTGGACGAGGAGTGAAAGTGTTCCTTGTCCTGCAGCAGTTTTTCGTTCAACGCCTGCGCGGCAATGCGCGCCTCTTCTGCCGTGGGTGCGCGCACCACCGCCGTAAGCGTGTCGCTGAACTGCGGGAACTGTTTCGCGAACGCCATGCTCTGCTGCCGCCAGGGCAGTTGTGCGGAGAACAGGTGGTCGGCGTCCGTGTCGATGCTCAGGCGGGTGGAGGCGCCATACAAGCTCACCGCAGTGACCAGGGCGGCCAGTGCCAGCACGATGAAGTGGTAATGGCCGCTTCGGTCGACCAGCCACACCAGGCCTTTCTGGATCGCTCGGAACACGCGGTGATATCTCCTGGCTTCGAAACGCCCGGCCGTACGTCGAGGCCGAGCCTGACATCCGCAATCACGCGGTCAAGGTTAGCAGGGCCCGGACGGTTCGTGCCCCAGTTGGTGTCCGGCAGCGCCTGCTGCGTCGCGCAGCGCACGGGTGGCCTTGCCCATGCGCGTGGCAAGGCCGGGCAGGCTGGCCAGCAGGCCGGGATGGCGCCCCAGTGCGGCGAGCAGGGCCATGGGGCGCGGGCGTCCCCAGGTGTCGATGCCTGCCTGCAGCGCCGCCGGCACGTCGTCATGGTGTTCGTCGACGATGGCGCGAAGGACGATGAATGGCAGCCCGTGCTCCGTCGCAACGGCGGCTACGGCGGCGCTCTCCATGTCCACGGCAACCGCCATGTGGCGGTCGCGCATGGCCGTCTTCTCATGCGCGCCCAGCACGGGGGTATCGGCGCTCAACAGGATGCCGTGGGTCAACACGGGCCACTGCGTGCCCGCCAGTTGCGCGCCCAGGGTGGTGTGCCAGGCAGGGGAAGGTTGGTAGTCCCGTCCCTGTGCGTCGATTACCAGTGAAGGGCAAAACAGCGTGCCGTTGCGCAGGCCGGGCGCCAGGGCGCCGGCGACGCCAAATGCCACCAGCGCCTTCGCGCCGGCATCGAGCAGGGCCAGTGCGCCGCGCCGCGCCGCCGGCGGCCCCATGCCGCTCAGGTAGAGCAGGCCGCCGTCACGCAGCGGCGTGCACTGTCCCGGTGGCACGGCACGATCCGCCAGTGCTCTCGCCTCGGAGGACAGGGCGGTGACGATGCCGACCGGTTGGGCGTTCACCCGATCGCCTGCGGGGGTGCTTCGGCGCTCAGTTGGCGATAGCGCGCCAGGGCCCACAAGGGGAAGTAGGCGGTGTAGCCGTGGTACTTCAGGAAGAACACGCGAGGAAAGCCCGGCGCGTTGAAACTGGGGTGATGCCACAGTCCCGCCTCGGGTTCGCCTGGCGCCTGCTGGTCGTCCAGCAGCCATCGGATGCCTCGTTGCACCGACTCGCTGGCGTGTTCGCCGGCGGCCAGCAGGCCGAGCACGGCCCAGGCCGTGCTGTGCGGTGTGCTGACTCCGCCATTGCGGCCCCGCAGCGAAGCATCGAAATAGCTGTCGTTGGTTTCCCCCCAGCCGCCATCGGCATGCTGCCGCTCGCGTAGCCAATCGACCGACTTGCGGATCCATGGCTGCTGCATGTCCTCGCCCACCAGGGCCAGGCCTGCGAGCACCGACCAGGTGCCGTAGATGTAATTGGTGCCCCAGCGCCCCCAGTACGAGCCATCCGTGAGTTGGGCCTGTCGGAGATAGGCGATGCAGCGGGCAATGGCGTGGCGGTCCTGTTCGCGGCCCAGCACGCCCAGGAAAGCCAGCACGCGCCCTGAGACATCCTCCGTGGGCGGATCGAGCATGGCACCGTGGTCGGCGAACGGAATCTCGTTGATGTGGTAGTGCGTGTTGTTGCGGTCGAACGCGGCAAAGCCGCCATTGGCCGACTGCATGCCGACCAGCCAGTCGGCGGCACGCTCGATGCGTTCGCGATACGCGCCATCGCGCGTGGTGCCGCGCGTGGCGACATGCAGCAGGCCGGCGACCACGGCGGTGTCATCGAGGTCAGGGTAATATGCATTCGCGTACTGGAAGGCCCAGCCACCGGGCGCCAGGTCGGGCGCCTGTGCCGCCCAGTCGCCCTTGAGTTCGAGTTCCTGCAGGGGTGTCAGCCAGTCAAAGGCCTTTTGCACGGCGGCCTGCGTGACGGCGTCGCCCGAGGCGCGCAGCAGGGCCATCGCGGCCCAGCCGGTGTCCCATACGGGCGATACGCAGGGCTGGCAGAACGCGGTTCCGTCCTCGCGATGCACGATCAGCTTCTGCAGTGAGCGCAGGCAGGTCGCGCGTGCCGGGTCGTCCTTCGCATAGCCGAGCAGGTCCATGGCCTCGAGCGCATTCACCATCGGCGGAAAGATGGCGCCCAGGCCGTCCTCGCCATTGAGGCGGGGCAGGAACCATTGCTCGGCCCTGCGGATCGCCTTGCGGCGAAGTGCGGCGGGAACCAGTGGATCGCAGGCTCGCCCGATCTTGTCCAGCAGCAGGAACAGCCGGCTGACCCGCGTGGTGCTGCTGAAATACTGGCGTTCCAGTTCGGGTGGCGTGACGAACAGTTCGACAATGCCGATGTTGCGCGGATTCTTCGCGCGGGCCTTGAGCGAGCAAAGGATGAACAGCGGAACCATGGTGGCGCGTGCCCAGTACGACACCTTGTCCAGGTGGAACGGGGCCCAGCGCGGAAACAGCATGATTTCCACCGGTACATAGGGCGTGGCGCGCCATGGCACCTGGCCGAACATGGCCAGCAGGATGCGCGTGAACACGTTGGCTTTTGCGGCGCCGCCCAGGGCGAGGATTGCCTCTCTCGCACGGCGCATGTGGGGTGCCGCGGGGTCGTCGCCGGCTGCTTTCAGTGCGTAGTACGCCTTCACCGTGCATGAGATGTCGAGCGCGCCATCGTGATACAGCGGCCAGCCGCCATGCGTGTCCGTGCGCTGCTTGAGGCGGATATAGCGAGCCAGTTTCTCCTGCAGCACGTCATCGATCTCGTCGATGAAATGCATCATCAGGATGTATTCGGAAGAAATGGTGCAGTCCGTTTCGAACTCGAAGCACCAATGCCCGTCCTCGCGCTGTCGCGCGAGCAGGGCGAGCCGGGCACGCTCGATGGCCTGGTCCAGGCGGGTGTCGCGGGCCTGCGTTCGGTGCTCGTCCAGGGTGGCGGCATCATCCATGGAGGAGCCTTGGGTCATAACGTATGGGCGTCCTTGGCGTTTCGCGGGTGAGGCAGTTCGTCGAGGTGGGTCGTGCGGCGGCGGGGCCAAGCGTGCCCGGTCTGCCTGGGTTCGCCCCACTCGGGCGCAAGCGGCGTCAGAGGCAGCTTGCGGGCCGCCGCGGCAAACAGCCAGCGCACGGCGGGGTCGTATTTGTCGGTGAGTCGGGTGAGGCTGATGGTCTGCGCGACGGCGGTGCGCGAGACCTTTACTTCCGAGCCGGAGGCAAAGTCCAGGCGATCCTGAAGGTTGCGCAGGGTGAGTACTGCCAGGCCGATGCTCCACAGGCAGAAACGACGGAAGCCGGCGTGCCTGGCAGGCACGATCAAGGTGTACTCGACGGCGCGGCACAGGTGGGCATGGGCGATGCCGATCAGTTCGATCATGGCCTTCGCGTAGTTGACGTCCTGCTGCCCGGCGCGCAGTTCCTGCAATTGCACGCCGTGACGGGCGAACACATCCTGCGGCAGCCAGCACACGCCATGGCTGCGGTCTTCCCATTGGTCCTTGAGGATGTTGGTCATCTGCAGCCCCTGGCCGAACGAGATGGCAAGGCGCATCAGGGTCGCATGGCGCGGAGCCAGTTCCGGTTCGAAGTCGATCAGGAGCTTGGTGAGCATCTCGCCGACCACGCCGGCCACGCAGTAGCAATAGCGATCCATGTCGCGTTGCGTAGGCAGTCCGTGCAGGCCGACCACGCGTTGGAAGTCATGCATGCCTTGCGACATGATCGTCAGGCATTCCACGATCGCGGCACGCTGGGTTCCGTTGAATGTGCGCGTCACTTCCAGCACCAGCGGAAGGCGGGACAGCAGTTCGCGCTCGCTGTCCGACGTGGCCGGGGATAGCTTGGGCGTGATGTCGGCGGCAAAGCGTTGCGCGTCGCTGCGGCCGGTGACGGCATCGACGAAGGCTGTCTCGTACTGGCCCTTTTGCTGGGCGCTGAAAACCGGTTCGTCCTCGATGGTGTCGGCGATGCGACACAGCAGGTACGCATTGGCGACCACGCCACGCAATGCCAGGGGCAGTTGCGGGATGGTCAATGCGAACGTTCGTGAGACCTTGGGAAGAATCTCGTCCTGATAAGCGCTTGCGTGGCTTGGGGCTACAGCAGCTTGCTTCACTTCGAACATTGGCATGCCTCGGCCTTCTTATGTATTCACATACAGAGAAACGCGCGACGCCGGCATGGTAGCACCCGAATCTCCATAGACGCAGCCTCCCTGGTCAGTCGATCTGAGCAGAGCGAATGTGGTGGAATCGTCGAGGCAGGGTCGCGAGGCCGAGCGGCTGGCGTGACATGTTGCGGATTCCTGCGGGTGGCGTTGCGTTGGCGCGGCTGCCTGCGTACATAATGAACCGCGAAGCCTCGGCGAGTTCACGGAATGCCCGATCTATGTGTTCAGGCTCCATGTGGGTGAAATGCAGGCGGGACGACAGGGTGCGCCTGTCGTGAGGTCCCTGGTTACCGGGGCGACCGGCTTCGTGGGCTCGGCGGTGGCGCGAAGGCTGCTGCAGGAGGGGCATCGGGTGCGCGTGCTTGCGCGCCCGGGGTCGGACCGGAGCAATCTGCAGGGCATCGAGCTGGACGTGGTTGAGGGCGATCTCACGGACGCCACCTCGCTGGCACGTCTTTGCGACGAC
This sequence comes from Dyella sp. C9, assembly GCF_003332825.1. Lineage (GTDB taxonomy): Bacteria > Pseudomonadota > Gammaproteobacteria > Xanthomonadales > Rhodanobacteraceae > Dyella. Next base: position 29,010 of record NZ_QIRF01000020.1, read on the forward strand.
TGCGATGCGGTGTTCCACGTTGCGGCGGACTACCGCCTGTGGGCTCCCGAGCCGGAGCAGCTGTACCGAACCAACGTCGATGGCACGCGGGCCCTGCTGGATGCCGCGCGGCAGGCGGGCGTGCCGCGCATCGTCTACACCAGCAGCGTGGCAACGCTGGGCATTCCCCTCGATGGTCGGCCGGGCGATGAAGCGACACCGGTGACGGAGGCGGACATGGTGGGTCACTACAAGCGTTCCAAATTCCTTGCCGAGGTGCTGGTGCGGCGCTACGCGGCGGAAGGGCTGCCGGTGGTCATCGTCAATCCGTCCACGCCGGTGGGGCCGCGCGACGTGAAGCCCACGCCGACCGGCAGGGTGGTGCGTGACGCGATGAACGGGCGCCTGCCTGCCTATGTCGATACCGGTCTCAACGTCGTGCATGTGGATGATGTTGCGCGCGGCCACTGGCTGGCCTGCCAGCATGGCGTGGTGGGCGAGCGTTACATCCTGGGCGGCACCAATCTGAGCCTGCGCGAACTGCTGGGTGAGATTGCGGATATCGTGGGTCGCAAGCCGCCGCGCTGGCGTCTTCCGCACGCAGCGGTGATGCCGGTGGCCTATGCTGCGGAGGCGTGGGCGAGACTCAGTGGCAAACCCCCGATCGCCACGGTGGAAGAGGTGCGCATGTCGCGCAAGCGCATGTTTTTCAGCAGTGCCAAGGCTGAGCGCGAACTCGGTTACACGGCCGGTCCCGTGCGGGTCGCACTGGAAGATGCCGTCAACTGGTTTCGCCAGCAGGGCTAGCGCACGAACCGTCGCGCAAGGCGTGCCATGCGAGGGACGAAGGTTGGACGAAGCAAGCGTTCGTCGTAACCGTCCATGCGGTAGGCATCCTGTTCCAGGCACATGTCCAGCAGCTGGCGCAGATTGAGGTCGAGCCCGATCTGCTGGTGGCCGGTTAGCGTGAAATTCGCGTCCTGCATCTCGCCGTTGCCATCGAGGCCCTTGGCAATGCCGATGCGCTCCCAGATCAGGAACATCCACACGCGCATCACTTTCAGCTCGAAGCCGATGCGCTTCCACCAGGGCAGCTGGCGTCGGTACCAGGCCACCCAGTTGGCGAAGAACAGGATATGGCGGGCCTCCTCCTGCATCACCGGCTCGAAGGTTTCGACCAGTTCCGTGGGGAAGTAACCCGTGCGCTTGGCCGATTCGAACAGGCCGAACGCAAAGAAGCTGTCGATGCATTCGCTGTAACCGGTGACCAGCCAGCCCCATTCGGGGTCCTGTGCCACCTCGTATTCCGGCTCGGGGGCGAGTGCGATGCCGTAGGCCGCCACCATCTTGCTCAGCACCACCTTGTGGCGCGCCTCCTCGTCGCCGTCCATGGTGAGCGCCTCGTGCAGCAGCGGGTCGGCCACGGTGGTGGTGTAGGTGGCTACACGGAGCTTGGCCTTGCCCTCGGTCTGCACGGCGATGTCCCAGATCGGCAGCGATGTGATGCGGTGCAGGGCGTCCGGGTCCAGTGCGGGCCAGTCGATCACCGCGGGCTTGTAGGGGTTGTGGGTGTCCAGCAGCATGCGGCAGAACAGCCGCTTGTGGGCGTCCGATCCGATGCGGATGCGCCCGGGTTCGCCACCCGCCCAGTGGCGCATGGCGTGGTCGGCGGCTGCGACGGTGGCTTGCTGGGTCATCGATCACCTCCGGGTCAGGTCAATCCGCTGTCCTGCGGCTGCTTCAATGCTTGCTTGCGCCTTGCACGCCAGCCCTTGTGCAGGCGCCGCGCCTCGGCCCATTGCCAGGAAAGCAGGGCAGGCACGCCAAAGCCGACTTCGCGTGCGCGCTTCACCAGCGACAGTGCGATGGCCGCGTCGGGTGGCAGGCCGATGATGCCGCCAAACAGCACCAGGCCGCCCTCCTGCACGCCGAGGCCGGCGGGGACGAAAAAGATGATGTGGCGCACCGCCTGCGTGACGGCCTCGATGGCGATGGCATCCCACACCGAGATGGGGAAGCCCAGCAGCTGCAGGGCCAGCCAGCTTTCGAAGCTGCCCACCACGAAGCCGGCCAGCTGCCACAGGCAGGCCGCGCTGAGGCGCCAGGGGTGCGCATAGAGGGCGTGGATTTCCTGGTCGAGACGGTGGCCATCGAGCAGCTCGGTGAAGCGCGAAGGGCCGCCCAGCACCTTGCCGGCAAAGGCCTCCAGTCGTGAAAACAAACGTCCGTGGCGCAACAGCACGAACAGGCCGATGGGTAGCGGCAGGCTGGCCACCAGTGCGCCGATGACCGAGTTGAGGGTGCCGATGTGCTCGGTAAGGCCGATCAGCAGCAAAATGCCCAGTGCCGCGAACAGGTACTGGCTGACTAGGGTCAGCAGCACTTCGATCACCACGCTGGCCGCGACGGCGGCACCATCGATGCCTCGCCATTTTACCAGGCGGATGCCGACGATCTCGCCGCCGATGTTGGCGACGGGCAATAGGCGGTTGCAGGCTTCGCGTACGGTTGCCGCCCAGAACAGGAACGGTATGCCGGCGCGCCCCTGCGGGTCGCGAGGTGCCAGCAGGGCGCGCCAGCCGAACACATCCAGAAGCAGTGGAGCCGCATGGAAGGGCAGCAGCCACAGCAGCGCCCAGCCGGCGTGGTCGAACGCACTGCGGATGGCGGACCAGTCCTGGTGAACCACCAGCACCACCGCGGCGATCAGGCCGGCGAGTCCGGCGAGGTAGACGAGATACTTCATGCAGCAGCCGGATCCCCGAAGCCATGGCAAAGCTCGCAATGCAGGGCGATGGCGGCGCGCACCCTGGGCGAGAGCAGCGCCGCCAGTTCGTCAGCATGGCGATAGCTCGCCATGCTGACGGTGAGTTCACCATGCGTGGCCGGATGCAGGTACAGCTCGGACAATCCGTCGGGCAGTTGCTCCACTACATCGAGCAGGGTTTGTTCATCCATGCCGCCACTGTGGCGGATGCCGAAGACATGGTCGTTGCAACGCACTCCGGCGCGCCGCAGCCGGTGGCGCATGAGGGCAATCCAGGGGCGCAGCCACGGTCCGGTGCCCGGCTCGGAGGGAAGGCGTACGGCGCGCAGCCCGTAGTCGCGCCCAATGGAGAGCAGCAGCGAAAGCACGGTGGGATGAAGGTGGAAGTGCTTGTGCGCGTTGACGTGGTCGAGCGCCAGGCCCGTAGCCGCATAGGCCTCGAACTGCGCACGGATCTCGGCGGCCAGCTGGCGCCGCACGCGGGGCAGGAAAAAGAAGCGAGCGCCATCGCGGGCCATGGCGTCGCCGAAGCGTCCCTGTGCGTCCACCAGGTCCGGGATGCGCTCGGGCGGCAGTGCAGCCTGGCCATCCGCCAGTACCAGGTGCATGCCCACGGCCAGGCCTGGCAGGCGCCGCGCGCGCTCGACGGCATCTTCGGCGGCGGGTGCCGTCACCATCAGGCTGGCGGCGCGCAGCACGCCGTCGCGGTAGCCTCGTTCGACCGCCTGGTTTACCGCCTCGTGCAGGCCGAAATCATCGGCCGTCACGATAAGGCGTGGTCGCGCGCGTGCCTGCGAAACGCTCATGGGTGACGCTCGGTTGTCGCTCAGGCCTCGTGCGCATGCAGGAAGCGGAAGAACTCCACGCCTTCGCGCAGCCTGCGCCGGGTCATCTCCCAGCTCCCGGCCATTTCCTTGACGATCTCCCAGATCTTGGACGGCCGGAAATAGAAGCTGCGGTAGAAGGTTTCCACGCCGTGGAAGATCTCTTCCTTGGACAGGTGCGGGTAGCTGATCAAGGCCAGCTGCACGCCCTTGTCATTGACCAGGTTCACGGCCTCGTTGGGCTGCAGCCAGCCGTTCTCGATGGCCTGCTTGTACAGCGTGGTGCCCGGATAGGGCGCCGCCAGCGACACCTGGATGGTGTGCGGGTTGATTTCCTTGGCGTACTGGATGGTGCGCGCGATGGTTTCCTTGGTTTCGCCGGGCAGGCCGAGGATGAAGGTGCCATGCACGGTAATGCCCAGCTTGCGGCAGTTCTCGGTGAAGGTGCGGGCGATGTCGGTGCGCAGGCCCTTCTTGATGTTGTGCAGGATCTGGTCGTCACCCGATTCGTAGCCCACCAGCAGCAGGCGCAGGCCGTTTTCCTTCATGATCTTGAGCGACTCGTAGGGCACATTGGCCTTGGCGTTGCAGCTCCAGGTCCAGCCCATGGCGTGCAGGCCGCGGGCGATGTCGTGCACGCGGTCCATGTTGGAGCTGTCGGTAAAGGTGTCGTCGTCGAACATCAGTTCGCGCACCTCCGGCATGTTCTCCTTGATCCAGCGTGCTTCGGTCAGGACGTTGGCTGCCGAGCGCACACGGTAGCGATGGCCGCCCACCGTCTGCGGCCACAGGCAGAACGTGCATTTGGAGCGGCAGCCGCGGCCCGTGTAGATCGACACATACGGGTGCTTGAGGTACCCGATGAAATAGCGGTCGATCTTCAGGTCGCGCTTGTAGACTGGTGCCACGAAGGGCAGGTCGTCCATGTTCTCGATGGTGGCGCGTGGCGGATTGTGTTGCACGCTGCCGTCCTCGAGCTTGTAGCTGAGGCCGGTGATGTCCTTGAAGGGGCGCCCCTCGGCGACCTCCTTGCAGGTGTAGTCGAATTCCTCGCGGGCGACGAAATCGATCGCAGGGGAGGCCTGCAGCGAGCCGGTGGGGTCGACCGCCACCTTGGCGCCGACCATACCGATCAGTATCCCTGGCCGGCGTTCCTTCAGTAGCTCGGCGAACTTTGCGTCAGTGGGAAACGAGGGGGTGCTGGTATGAATGATCACCAGGTCGTAGACGGCCGCAAGGTTGAGGGTGTCCTCCACCGACAGCTCCTCCACCGGCGCGTCCAGCACCCGCGACCCTGGCACCAGTGCGGCTGGCTGCGCGAGCCAGGTGGGATACCAGAAACTCTTGATCTCTCGCTTGGCCTGGTAACGCGAGCCCGCGCCACCATCGAAACCGTCGAAGGACGGGGCCTGCAGAAAAAGCGTCTTCATGGGTTTGGCAAGCTCCTGCAGCAGTCTGACCTGGGTCCGCAATGAGTCCTCAACCACACATCTACCACAGCACATGACCAATGCCGCTCAAGGCGGTCGCGTAGGCGCGTGCTTGCGCGCATGCAATACCTGTCCGCGCCAGTGCACCCGCCAGCGAACCAGTGCGCCCGCCCATTCCAGCAGCAACAGCCCATCTCGGAAAGGGGTGAGCCAAATGTCACGCCAAGGTGAAGGGCGAGCGGTGTCACGCCAGGACACACCATACCGCAAAATGCGTGCGCTACAGCCGGCGATGGCCAGTAGTGCATTCAGTGTCGATGGAGCGAGCGCTACTCCAAGCAGCAGCACCGGCCACGTGAAACACACGAAAGTCATCGCAAAACCCAGCGGTGAGATGGCGCGTATCGTGCGCAGCCAGCGCAGTTCATGGGTCCATAGGCTGTGCATCTCGCCTTCATTCACGCGGGTGCCGACCACCAGTGGCGACAGCACGGTACGCAAGCCCCTGGCGCGGCTCAGTTCGCCGATCCAGAAGTCGTCCGCGAGCGTGTCCCGCAAAGCCTCGAGGCCGCCGATGGCATCGAGTGTTTCGCGGCGCAGTGCGATGGTTGAGCCGAATGCAAAGCGGCTTGAGCCAAACGCGTGCGTCAGGCGCACCGAGGGCGCGAACCAGTCGTCGATGAACAGGCAGCCCAGGCGCGACCACAGGTTACCCCGGGCGATGCCGTGATAAAGGCAGGTGACGATGCCGGTATCGTGCTCCGCGAGCGGCGCAGTGACCTGCGCCAGGTAATCCGTTGGCACACGGATGTCACTGTCGGCCAATACCAGAAGGTCGTGGCTCGCATGCTCGACGAGGTTGATGAGGTTGCTTACTTTCAGGTTGGCGCCGTGGACGCGCGTGTCGATCACCAGGGTGATCAGGCGCCGGGGGAACTCGCGCTGAAGCCGTTGCACGATCGCTATGGCCGGGTCTTCGGGGTCACGCACGCCGAACAGCAATTCGTATGCCGGGTAATCCTGTTCGCAGTAACCGCGCAAGTCCTCGTAAAGCCCGGGTTCGGCGCCGTGCAGGGGCTTGAGCACACTTGTCGGTCGGCCTGGTCGCGCGTTCACGTCCGCCTGGGGATGTTCGCTTCGGCGCCGGCTTGCGATACCCGCCCACAGGCTGCAGCACGCGTATCCCGTTGCGGCGATGCATAGCGCCGTACCCAGCCATGCTAAGAGGTTGTCGGCGACGATAGTGGGTGGCATGGAAGATCGTGTGGTCGCATTCCAGCTTTCAGCCTAAAGTTAACTCATGAAACCGTTCCGTAGTGCACTTTCATCGTTGGCGCGGTTCGCATGGCAGGCGCGGACGCTCCTGCTGGCGGGATTGGCGCTCGGGTTTTGCATCCCCCTTGCGCGCGCATCGGCGCCGTCGCCGACACCGGCGCCGGAGGAGAGGGCGGTCATTCCCGCTGCCGCGTCGGCCATCGTGGGCGACTGGATGGTGGCCAGCAAGGACGCCATCATCCGGATCGGGCGGGTCGGCGATACCTTCGAAGGGCATATCGCCTGGCAGTTGCACGATACGTATGGCCCGGAAGATGGCCCCGAACTCAATGGCAGGATCGTCACGGACCGACATAATCCCGACCCCGCATTGCGAGAGCGTCCACTGACTGGGCTGAGGTTGGTGTGGGGGCTCCGCTACGACGCTGGCAGTGGCGAGTGGCTGGATGGCCAGGTCTATGACAGCGACAACGGAAAGACCTACCACTGCCAGGTACGCCTGATCGATGCCGATCACCTGAGCCTGCGCGGCTACATCGGCATCAGCCTGCTCGGCGGCAGCACCACCTGGAGCCGCTCGCAAGTGCCTGCGGCCGCATCATCGAGTGCGCCCTGAACGGCGAGGGGCTACTCGGCAGTACCCATCCTTTGCTAGCCTCAACGCACGGTCTTGCCGTGACGTGTCGGCGCTGGCGCCATATGTGACGACGGCGTGACGACGAGGCCGTCCATATGTCCGCCGGAACGAGAGAGGTTTGACCTTGAGTAACCGCGAGCTGGACTACTCCGTTGGGCAATGGTCCAGCGAGATCGTGTCGTTCCAGGACGAGCCCCTGGTGTTGGTCGACGAGCACGACCGCGAGACCGGGTTTCTCGACAAGGCTGCTGCGCACAGCGGGCAGGGCACCCTGCACAGGGCTTTTTCGTTGTTCATCTTCAATCGCGAAGGCAAGCTGCTGCTGCAGCAGCGTGCAGGCGGAAAGCGCCTGTGGCCCGGCTTCTGGTCCAATTCCTGTTGTAGCCATCCGCGCCGCGGCGAATCCATGGAGAGGGCAATTCATCGCCGCCTTCATGAGGAGCTTGGCCTGCAATGCGAGCTGCGTTTCGTGTTCAAGTTCCAGTACCAGGCCCAGTTCGACAACGAAGGGGCCGAGAACGAGTTGTGCTGGGTCTACGTGGGGCATTGCGACGACGACCCGGTGGTGAATGCGAACGAGATCGAAGCGCTGCGCTATGTGGCGCTGGACGAGCTCGATCGGGAGGTTGCGGCTGACCCCGCCGCGTTCACGCCATGGTTCAAGATCGAGTGGGAGCGCCTGCGCAGGGATCATGGGGTGCTGCTCGCGGGAGCTGCATTGTCCTCGGCCTGAGCTTCGGTGCTTGCGGATGGCAATGGGTGACATCACGGTGTAAAACGTCCACGTGCCACGACGTCATCGAGAAGATGGTGGTCGGGCCTGGATCCATCGATATGCGACGAGGAGATTCCGTTGGGCATTCCTCTTATTCAGCAGATCAAGATCGCGCGCTACATCATTGGCAAGAAGCTGAGCGGACAGAAGCGCTATCCGCTGGCGATGATGTTGGAGCCCCTGTTCCAGTGCAATCTGGCGTGTGCAGGTTGCGGCAAGATCGATCATCCCAAGGAAATCCTGCAGAAGCGCATGAGCGTCGAGCAGGCGCTGCAGGCCGTGGATGAGTGCGATGCGCCCGTGGTGTCCATTCCCGGTGGTGAGCCACTGATCCACAAGGAGCTTCCGCAGATCGTGCAGGGCATCATCGCGCGCGAGAAGTTCGTCTACCTTTGCACGAATGCGATCCTGCTGCCCAAGCACATCGATGAATACACGCCGTCGCCGTACTTCACCTGGTCGATCCACCTGGATGGCCTGAAGGAGCGGCATGACGCCTCGGTGTGCATGGAGGGCGTATTCGACAAGGCGGTGGCCGCCATCAAGCTGGCGCTGTCGCGCGGATTCCGCGTCACCATCAACTGCACGTTGTTCAACAACGAGCAGCCGGAGGAAATCGCGGCGTTCTTCGATTACGCCACTTCACTGGGCATCGAGGGCATCACGGTTTCACCGGGCTACAGCTACCAGCATGCGCCGCGCCAGGACGTGTTCCTCGGTCGCACCGAGAGCAAGCAGTTGTTCCGCGATGTGTTCCGCATCGGCCAGGCGCGCAAGAGCAAATGGGTGTTCAACCAGTCCTCGATGTTCCTGGACTTCATTGCGGGCAACCAGAATTACCAGTGCACGCCCTGGTCCAATCCCACCTACAACATCTTCGGCTGGCAGAAGCCTTGCTACCTGTTGGTCGACGAGGGCTACGCGAGCAGCTACAAGGAGCTGATGGAAGACACCGCGTGGGAAAAGTACGGTGTCGGCATCAATCCCAAGTGCGACAACTGCATGGCGCATTGTGGCTTCGAGGGCACGGCGGTGGATGACACCTTTGCCCATCCGCTGAAGGCCGCGCGCGTGTCGATGTTCGGTCCGCGCACCGAGGGTGCGATGGCGCCGGACCTGCCGGTGTTGTATGGCGACCGGGTCGATGCCACGGCCATCCATATTCCGGTCAGCGCCATTACGCGGCGCGGGGCGACCTCGGGAGTGGATGTGGGTCGCTGAGCGTGATGCTTGTCACCATCTGTGCGGTGATTTCCGTCCTGATGTGGGTGGGCCTGCTGGCCGCCCCGTGGCGGCCATGGAGTACCCGCGAGCACCTCGAGGCCGGCGGGGCGCCACTGGATCTGTCGGGTATCACGGTGCTCATTCCGGCGCGCAACGAGGCCGAGGTGCTTGGGTCGACTTTGGCCGGCCTGCGGGCGCAGGGGCCGGGCTTGAGTATCGTGGTGATCGACGACCAGTCCACCGATGGCACGGCCGTCATCGCGGCCGGCGTGCCGCACGTGACGGTCATTCCCGGACAGCCACTTCCTGAGGGCTGGGCCGGCAAGCTGTGGGCGCTGGAGCAGGGGCTCCAGCACGTGCGCACGCCCATGGTGCTGCTGCTGGACGCGGACATCGAGCTGCGCCCCGGGCTGCTGCCTGCCTTGCTGGCACTGAAGCTGCGCGAGCACCGGCAACTGGTGTCGCTGATGGCGGACCTGCGGCGCACCAGCTTCTGGGATCGCCTGTTGCTGCCGGCCTTCGTCTACTACTTCAAGCTCATCTATCCGTTTGCGCTTGCCAATGGACCTTCGCGCCGGGTCGCGGCGGCGGCAGGCGGGTGCATCCTGGTCGATGCCGAGGCGCTGCAGCAGGCAGGGGCCTTTGCCAGCCTGCGCGATGCGTTGATCGACGACTGCACGCTGGCCCGGTGCGTCAAGCAGGCGGGTGGCAGGACCTGGCTCGGCCTGAGTCGTGACGTGGTGAGCCTCAGGCCTTACGGCCACTTTGGTGCGATCCACCAGATGGTGGCGCGTTCGGCATTCACTCAGCTCGGCTATTCGTTGGCGCTGTTGCTGCTGGTGACGCTGCTGTTTGCGCTGGCCTATGGCGCACCCTGGCTGGTGCTGGTTACGGCCGCGCTGTGGCCCTGGGGTCTGCTGGCCCTGGCGGCGATGATGCTCAGTTACCTCCCGATATTGCGTTACTACCGGATGTCGCCGTTGTGGGCGCTGCTGTTGCCGGTGAGTGCGGCCTTGTACCTGGGCATGACCTGGAGTTCGGCCATCCGTTACTGGAGGGGCGTGCGCTCGCAATGGAAGGGGCGGGTCTACAGCAGCTGAGCGGCTTCGTGTCACCCGTGGAAGCTGTGCTGGATGCGGTGCAGCTGGGTGTTGCTGCGTCGATGCAGCACGGCAAGGATTTCGGTGACGATGGCCATCGCGGTTTCCGTCGGGGCTTCGGAGCCTATGTCCAGTCCGGCTGGTGCGTGCAGGCGCAGCCCCTGGTAGCCCGCCTCGTCCCGCATGCGGCGGGCCCGGTCACGCGACGCCGGTGCGCCGATGTACACCACGGGCGTGTCCCGCAAGGCCTTGAGGTAGGCGATGTCCCGCTCGAGGTTGTGGGTCATCACCAGCACGGAGCTGTACACGTCGAGGGCTAGTTCGGCGCGGATGCGATCGGGCGTGGCGCACAGGGTGGTCGCGCCTTCGGGTATCGGGGCATGGCGGAGCCGCTGGGGGTCGCCGTCCACCAGGGTGAGTCGCCAGCCGAGCGCGCCGGCCACCTTCAGTACGGCGCGGGCGTCGGCATCGCTGCCGATGACGATGAGCGAATGCACGGGGTTGATCGTTTCAAGCAACACTTCGAAGCGCCGCGCGCCGACGGCCAGGCGGCGTACGGCCGGGGCCGCGAAGTCGCTCGGTCCGACGGCAGTCACGATGGCGTCCGCCAGTGCAGGGTCGTCCAGGCCGTCGTGCAGCACCTGTGAGCCGCACAGCACCAGGTGGCGCGGCGCGAGCGTCTGGCCATCGGCGGCGAAGAGCGTGGCCAGCCACGGTCCATGTCGCCGATCGAGGCCGTCGGCCAATGCGTCCGCGAAGGCGACGCCCGTGGCGGGCAGGGGTTCGATCAACACGTCGAGCTCGCCATCGAGCTCTGTCGCGAGGTTTTCGCCAGGCCCCTGTCTCGTGCCGTAGCTCAGCCGCTGTGGATGGGTGCTGTCGATCGCCTCCAGGCAATGCAGCACGATGTCCTTCTGCAGGCTCCCTCCCGCCAGCTCGCACAGCACCTGGCCATCATCGAATACCAGCATGTGCGTTCCGGTGCGCCGAAACGTGGGGCCCTCGGCCCTGACGATGGTGGCCAGCGCGGCCTCGCGTGCATCGTTGCGGCCCAGCGCGCGCAGTGCGTCGATCAGGTCTCGCCATTCCTCTGCCGAATTCATCGATACCTCGGAAATGGGTCGGTTGGGGCGTGCCCCCCGGCGGCGGGCGAGGACTGTGCCTCAAGCGGGGTGGTTTTCGCGCGAAGGCGTGCTGCCCGCGGTGGTGCGATCCACGAAGCGGTCGCAATGGCTAGACTTCGGGGTGGGTTTGCCAGTCCGACGGCGAGGATCTCATGTTCGAGCTCAAGGGTATGCTTTCGCTTCAGGCGGGAGGGCGGATGCTGGGTGGTAGCGATCGCATCGAGCTGCTGGCCCGCATCGGCGAAACCGGGTCGATCACTGCCGCCGCCCGCGCGGTGGGCATGAGTTACAAGGGGGCCTGGGATGCCGTCGATGCCATGAACAACCTGGCCGACGAGCCGCTGGTGGTTCGTGCGGCGGGCGGCAGGCATGGCGGTGGCACCCGGCTGACCGCACGCGGTGAGCAGTTGGTGAGGGCGTTTGCCGCGCTGGAGCAGGAGCACCGGCGCTTCGTCGAGCGGCTGAGCGCGCTGGACGAGGTATCCATCGAAAACATGGCGCTCGTGGGGCGTTTGATGATCAGGACCAGTGCACGCAATCAGTTGGCCGGCAAGGTCGCCGTGGTGCGCAAGGGCGCGGTGAACGACCTGGTGGAACTGGAGATTGCCGGCGGCGATCGCATCGTTGCCACCATCACCAGCGAGAGCACCGAAACCCTGCGCCTGGCGCCGGGTGCGGAGGCCGTGGCGCTGATCAAGGCTTCGTCGGTGTTGATCGGCCTGCCTGAACCGGGCATGCGGCTGTCGGCCCGCAACCAGCTGGCCGGGCGGGTGACACAGGTGACCCGCGGGGCGGTGAATACCGAGGTCAGGCTGGCCCTGAGGGGCGGCAGCGTGGTGGTGGCGATCATCACCAACGACAGTGCCCAGGCCCTGGGGCTGGCCGAGGGGCAGGAGGCCATCGCCGTCATCAAGGCATCCAGCATCATCCTCGGCACCTCCGGCTGACGACGGCCGGGGAGCCTGTGGCGGCCAGTGCGTCTGGACGTCGATATGTAATGCGTTATATAACGCCAGCAGTTGCGCCAAGCCTGTCGGTCACCCCTTTAGTCCCGCCCTCCGGCACCTCTGCCGCGGGGTCCGTGCGTCGAAGAAGGATGTGCTTCATGCCGAGGAAGATCGCGACCCGACTCCATGCCCGTGCCACCTGGTTGTTGCTGGGCTGTTGCCTTGCCTGGGGTGTCATCGCGGCCGATGCGGCCGCTCCTGCGGCGGTGGGCGCGGTCGAGGTGGTCGTGGCTGGCAAGCCCGGGCTGACCCTGGGCCGGGAGGCGTTGTCCGGCCTGCCGCGCACCACCATAACGGCCGCTGCGCACGAGGAAGCCGCAAGCCAATGGCAGGGCGTTGCGCTCGACGAAATCCTGCGTCGTGCCGGCGCCCCGCTGGACAAGCCCCTGCGCGGACGCAATCTGGCCAGCTACGTACGGGTGACGGCGTCCGACCACTACCAGGTGGTTTTCGGGCTGGCCGAGCTGGACCCCACCCTGGGCCATGCCCGGGTCATCCTGGCGGACCAGCGGGACGGCAAGCCGTTGGGCGACGATGGTCCGTTCCGCCTGGTGGTCGAGGGCGACCAGCGGCCGGCGCGCTGGGTACGCAACGTGACCCGCATCGAAGTGATCGACGGCTCCACCAACGCTCCCTGAGTTGCGACAGAGACGGTGGGGCGGCGCCGTGCGCCGTTCCCGCTCCCGACCTATGGGCATGCCCTGGAGGCTTCCTTGATGAGCAAGAAACTCCTCGTGGTGATGTGCAGTGCGTGGCTGGCGGGTTTGTGCGGACAGGCGAGGGCGGATGACCTGTCCGATGCGCTCACCCAGGCCAAGGTGGACGGCGAGTTGCGTGCCTACGACTTCAGTCGCTGGTACGACAGCGACAAGACGCCCGATGCCCATGCGTTCTCGATGGCGGCCTTGATCAACGCCCAGACCGGCGCGTTCCTTGGTGGCTTCAGCGTGGGTGTCTCGGTGTTTTCAGCCACCTCGCTGGGCACCCACTCGGACACGCTGGCAAAGATCGACACCACCCTGGCTGGCCCCAACAACAGCATCACCGGCGCCAGCCAGGCGTTCCTGCAGTTCCAGAACTACGGCGTGCTGTTTCGAGGCGGCTACCAGTACCTGGACAACCCGTGGATGGGCAACAACGACTCGCGCATCATTCCCTCGTCGTACAACGCGGTAAGCCTTGCCTATTCGATCCAGGACAACTGGAAGATCATCGGCATCCGCGAGTTCGAGTGGAAGAGCCGCACGTCCACCGGCATGTTCAAGGACAACCTGTACTACCCGTCCACCTATGACGGCGACTCGATGTATGGCAACAACGGTTCGCTGCCCATCACGGCGCCCAAGGTCAACGGCACCTGGTCGGTGGGTACCACCTACGTCAGCGATTCGCTGAAGGCCGAGGCCTGGTACAACAGCTTTCTCGACCTCACCCGCATGGGCTACCTCAACGGCAGCTATACCTTCCATACCGATACGCCGTTCAATCCGTCGGTGGCCCTGCAGTACCTCAACGAAAATGGCGGTGGCGACAGCGTGCTGGTGGAAACCCACACCAAGCTGTTCGGTGAGGCGGGTGACCGGGTGCGGGCCGAAGCCTGGGGCGCGGATGTCGGCACGACCATCTTCGATGGCCGCATCGACTTTGCTTACAACAAGCTCAATCACGAGGACGGGGCTGTCGGCGGCGGCGCCCTGATTTCGCCCTACACCTCCAACTACGGCACCGACCCGCTGTTCACCACCTCGATGATCCGCGGCCTGGTGGAGACGGGTCCGGGCCATGCCTGGAAGGCCAAGGCCATGTACAACTTCTTCAACAAGCAGCTGCAGCTGGTCGCTGCCTATGCCAAGTACGACACCGACTATCGTGGCGACAGCCATGACCTGTACTTCGACATCATCTATCACCTCGACGGCTGGCTGAAGGGTCTCACCTTGCGCAATCGCTGGGAGCGCTCCGCCGGAGGCATCGACAACCTCAATCCGAACAACCAGGCCTTCACCTACGATCGGGTGATGATTTCGTACAAGTTCTAAGGTGGTCGTGCTGACAAGCTGCATCCAGCCGCGCCCCTCGGGTGGTGACGGGGGTGCTCGCGCCGCCGGGCAAGCTGCCGGCGGCAATACTGCCAAAAGTCTGGATTGCCCATTTCGTCCACTCCGGGTAGCTTCGCCGCTTGACCTGCGCGCGGCATGGATTCGCTGACCGGAGACCACCATCGTGAAACTGCTCAACTTCCATGCAGAGGGCGGTGTGCGGGCTGGGGTGTTGCATCCCGGCGGCGTGGAGGATTTGGCCACCACGGGGCGCTGGTACGGGGCCTTGCCGGTAACCCGCGATGGGATCGAGCAGCTTGGGCGTCAGGTGGGTGGACCGCCTGATGGTTTGCTTTCGCTGGAGGGCCTCCAGCTGGCCCCGGTGGTGATGGCGCCGGAAAAGGTGATCTGCGTCGGTCTCAATTACCGCCGGCAGGCCACGGCGGCGCAGGCAAGCCTGCCCAAGGTGCCCTCGATCTACGGCAAGTTCGCCAACAGCCTGAGCGCGCACGGCGCGGAAGTGGTGCTGCCGCCGATCGACCACAAATACGACTACGAAGCCGAGCTGGGTGTGGTGATCGGGCAGGAGGCCCGCGATGTGCCGGAGGCGAAGGCGCTGGATCACGTGGCGGGTTATTGCTGCGTCAACGACCTGAGTGCGCGTTCGGTGCAGCTGGCCACCAGCCAGTGGACCGCCGGCAAGATGATCGACGGCTTCTTGCCGATCGGTCCGTTCCTGGTCACGCACGACGAGATTCCCAATCCGCAATCGCTGGGCATTCGCAGCTTCGTCAACGGCCAGCAGCGTCAGGGTTCGTCCACCGGGGACATGATCTTCAGCGTGGCGCGGCTGATCTCCTATCTTTCGCGGCTGGTCACGCTCAAGCCGGGTGACGTGATCGCCACCGGCACGCCCGAGGGCGTGCAGGCCAGTGCGGCGCGCCCCGAGTGGCTGAAGCCCGGCGATGAGGTGGTGGTGGAGATCGACGGCGTGGGTCGCTTGTCCAGCCGGCTGGTGGCGCCACGACGTCGGCGCGCCCAGGCGTAGCGCATGGGCCTGTCTAGCCGTTAACCCGTTCGTGCATGGATTCGCAGTGGCGAATCAGGTTGGGGCGATCGAGCACGAATTGCCTGAGTGGCGTGCGGATGTCGTAGTAGTAGATGTTGGCGACGAATCCGTAGATGGCGGCATCGACCGAGTGCGGGCTCGCGCCGAACATGTAGGCCTTGGGCCCGAGCAGTTCGCCGATGACGCCCAGGTCGGCGATGCCTCGCTCGTAGACCTGCGCCGGCTCGTAGCGGCCAATGCCCTGGTAGTAGTAGCGCTGCTGGTTGTAGTCATGGGCCGCCGCCATGTCGCTTTCCGTGATGTCCGGATGCGTTGAAAGCACCAGTTGCCGGAACGCTGGCCAGTACCGTTCGTCGCTCCAGCGCGAATAGCTCATGGGCCAGTAAAGGTCGTCCAGGGTGCGGCCTGTCAGGTACGCAAGGTTTTGCTGTTCGGGTGAGAGATCGTCATCGATCGCAAGGCTGTAGCGTTGCTTGAGGTAGGGGATGATCGCATCGCTGTCTCCGATGCTCTGCTCGCCGTCGACCAGGTAAGGCAGCTGCCCGCGCGGGGCGAGGCGGGTGTCGAGGATATGCCGTTGCTCGAACGGCAGCTCGCACAGCCGCATGAAGGCATAGACCTTCAGGCCAAACGGATTGTTGTCCGCGACGCCGCACAGTTCCGGGTAGGAATACAGGATGGGCTTGTTCACGTTGCGGGCCTCGTCAGCGGCGTTGCGGCAGGGTAGAAGGGTGGGTGGTGGCCATTGCCTTGGGTCTCATCCTGCCGCATGGCGACCTGGAGTTCTTTCCAGATCGCAGCGGCCGTGCGGTGCGCCGCATGCCGGTAGCGGTGGTTTCGCTGCGCGGCTTCGTTGATGCGGCAGTACCGGTCAGGTCTCCGTCGGCCGCCCGCGGCTCCGGCTCAGCAGGTGCGTTTTCTCGTCACCCGCCAGGGACAGGTAGCGTTCGTACTGGCGCAGCGCGTCGGCGATGATTTCCTGCTCGCGCAGATGGCTGATGTCGTAGCCGCTGCGGGCATCGGCAAAGAACGTGACGACCCGGTACAGGTGCTCCTGGTCCGACTCGACGGACTCGCGCAGCAGGAAATATGGAGAGCGTTTGCGCACGACCCTGGCGCCGTAGGCGAACTCGCGCAGGCTGACGGAGGGCACGATGATCCGCACCTCGTCGTCTCCGTCTTCCGTGCGCGCCTCGATCCCGGCTCTGGATAGCTCGGCCGCCACCTTGGCCAGCGCGGAAAGCACCGTGCCCCGCAGGAACTGGCGCGCTTCCTGTTCGCTGGTTTCGCGGACGATGCGCGACAGGCGCAGTCGCCAGTGCTCGCCGGTCCAGTAGCTGGTGGCGGCCCCCACCTCCTGCATCGAGTGCGCCTGGTCGGCCTTCAATCCCTGCCAGAGCCCGTAGCAGAGCGCGAGCATGATGGCCGCCACGGGAAGTGCCGCCACCAGGGTCAGTGCCTGCAATGCCTTCAGTCCGCCGGCTGCGAGCAGGAGTGCCGCGGTGAGGCCGAGCACTCCTGCCCAGAACAATCGCTGCCACACGGGAGAGCGCGGGGCGCCTCGGGTGGCGATGGTGTCGATGACGAAGGCGCCGGAGTCGGCCGAGGTGATGAAGAACACCGCCACCAGCACGATGGCGACCAGGGAGAGCAGTTTGCTCAGCGGCAGGTAGTCGAAGAAGCGGAACAGCAGGTCGTCCACGTTGGCGGCGGTCTGCGCCAGCGCGCCGGCGGCACGATGCGTGTCCAGCCAGATCGCGGTGTCGCCGAACACGGTCATCCATACCAGGTTGAACGCGGTGGGCACCAGCAGCACGCCGGTGACGAACTGCCGGATGGTGCGTCCGCGCGAAATGCGCGCGATGAACATGCCCACGAAGGGTGACCACGATATCCACCATGCCCAGTACTGGATGGTCCAGTCGCCGAACCAGCTGGGCTCGCGCGTGGGTTCGTAGGCATAGGTGTGCAGCGACAGCTGGGCCAGGTGCGAAAGGTAGTTGCCGATGTTGTCGCCCAGTGCGCTGAGCAGGTACGAGGTGGGGCCAGCCAGCAGCACGAACACCATCAGCGAAACGGCCAGCAGCAGGTTGATCTCGGAGAGTATGCGCACGCCCTTGTCGAGCCCTGAGGCCGCCGATGCGCCGGCCAGCATGATCACCACGACGATGAGCGTGATGCGGAAACCCTCGCCGCTGGTATCCCAGTCGCCGACGGTGTGCAGGCCGGCGCTCAGCTGCAGCACGCCGTAGCCCAGCGTGGTGGCGATGCCGGCCACCGTGCCGACCAGTGCGAAAGCGTCCACCGAGTGGCCGATCCAGCCATGCACGCGGTCGCGCAGCACGGGGTAGAGGCCCGAGCGCAGCGTGAGCGGAAGGTGGTAACGAAAGCCGAAGTACGCCAGCACCAGCCCCATGACGCCGTAAATCGCCCATGCGCTGAAGCCCCAGTGGAAGAAGGTCATCAGCATGGCCTGCTGCGCGGCCTGCGGCGTGCTCCCGGTTGCCGTGGGCGGAGCCACGTAGTGCTGCATCGGTTCGCCCACGCCGAAGTACATCAGGCCGATGCCCATGCCGGCGGCGAACAGCATGGCTGTCCAGGAGATGAAGCTGAATTCCGGTTCCGCGTCGTCAGGGCCCAGCTTGATGTTGCCGAAGCGGCTGCACGCAATCAGCACGAGGAACAGCAGGAAGGCGGCCACCGCCATCACGTAGAACCAGTCAAAGCGTTCCACCACCCATGCCTGGGCGCCGCTGAACCAGCGGTCGGCCAGCGTCGGGCGAATGGCGCACAGCGCAAGCAGGCCGCCGAGCACCAGTAGTGAAGGCCATACGATCGGGGCCTTGAGGGTGGTTCTTGGGTGCGATCTGCCGGCGACCATGTGGGGCCTCGCTTCGCCATGTCCAGGACGGGTGTTCCGTAGAACCACCTACGGAAGTCCGGCGCGATGAGCGCACATGTACCAATGGGCATGTGGTTGCGAGGTGGATTTGCCTGGCGCCAGGGGCTATGCGGTGGAAGCGACCTGTGCCACGGCGCCGCCGATGATGAGCTTCATGCTCTCCCGGTAGCGCCGGTCGAACTGATCGAACAACACCGCGCCGGCCTTGCGCATGAACGGAAAGCGGCCCGCGTCCAGCGCCTTGTTGCGTTGTTCCAGGTCGTATGCGGGGGAGCGCTCGCCGGGGCGGGGGAACACGGCCTGCTCCTCGACCACGAAGCCGATGGTGAAGGTGTATACCGTGCTCATCAGCACCACGGTCTGCCGGTGCGACAGGCCGGTGCCTTGCAGGTGGATTCCAATGCGTTCGGTGGTTTCGTGGAACAGCGCGTTGGTCAGCCGGGAGCCGGCCACCATGCGCCCGCCATCGCGGTATTTCAGCAGGTTTTTGCGGATGCCTTCACCGAAGGCGAGGGCCCATGCCGCCAGGTCACCGGTTTCCCTGGCGGGCACCAGGTCGGGTGCGGCCTCGGCCAGTACCAGGGTCGCCATTTCGTCGATAAGAGCCTCTTTGCTCTTGAAATGCCAGTACAGCGTGGGTGCCTGGATATCCAGCCGGGATGCCAGCTGTCGCAGCGTGAGTGCATCCAGCCCGATGTCGTCGAGCAGTTGCAGGGCGGTGCGGACAATGAGTTCCCGGTTCACTTTCATGCTTGGCGCCTTCGAGGTTGCGAGCAAACTCTAACACGAGTAGAGTAAATCTAACGATGTTAAATTTACCCCGGTGATCGGGGTGTACCCACAGAGAGGTTTCCCCATGAAAGCAGCCGTTGTTTACGGGGCGGGCCAGTCGCCCCGGTATGCCGATTTCCACGAGCCCTTGCCGCTTGCCGGCGAGGAGCTGGTGTCCGTGCGCGCTTCCGCGCTCAGCCAGTTCACCCGCTCCCGCGCCTCGGGGCGCCATTACAGCGCGAGCGGCGAATTTCCAGCCGTGGCTGGATCCGATGGCGTGGGCGTCACGCAGGATGGCCGGCGCGTCTATTTCGCGCTGCCGGAGGCGCCGTTTGGCGCCATGGCCGAGCGCTCGCGGGTATCGGCCTCCCGTTGCGTCGACCTGCCGCCGGACATCGACGACGTCACCGCCGCGGCCATCGCCAACCCTGGCATGTCCGCCTGGGCGGCGCTGGTAACTCGCGCCGGCATCAAGCCGGGAGAGACCGTGCTGATCAACGGCGCCGCGGGTATCGCCGGGCGATTGGCGGTGCAGTTGGCCAGGTACCTGGGGGCGTCCCGGGTCATTGCCACCGCCCGCAACGCGGCGGCGCTGCAGGAGGTTCGGGCGCTGGGCGCCGATGTGGTCATTCCATTTGACTTGGAGTCGGGCGCCGCAGGCGCGCAGGCGTTCGAGCAGGCCCTGAAGGAGCAGTTCGCCCGCGGCGTGGACATCGTGGTGGACTACCTCTGGGGCAAGAGTGCCGAGGTGGTCATGGCGGCGATTGCCAAGGCCGCGGAGGACTGTGCGCCCGTGCGTTTCGTGCATGTGGGGGCATCCAGCGGCGCGGACATCTTGCTGCCGGGTGCCGCGCTGCGCTCGTCCGCCATCGTGCTGATGGGCAGCGGCATCAAGAGCGTGCCGTTCCAGGACATGCTGGACGCCGTGCGCCACGTCTATGCGGCGGTAGGTCCGGCGGCCCTGAAAATCGCGACCAGGGTCGTGCCGTTGTCGGAGGTCGAGAATGCCTGGGCCGACGAATCGGGCAAGGAGCGCATCGTGTTCGTGATGGACGAGGCCTGAAGCATCGCCGGGACCCCGACGCCCTTCGGCGTGAGGCCGCCATGTTCCGCAGTCGGTCGTTGTCTCTTGCGGGGTTCTTGACCGGCAGTCCACCCGGGGCTGCCTATCCTGCCGGGCGAACGTGACGGGTGCTGCCTCACGGCAGGCCCGTTGCGCCCTTTCCCCGTGCGAGGAGAATCCAGTGGCGCGTAAAGTTGCGGATGTGATGGTCGAAGTCCTGCTGCAGGCAGGCGCCAAGCGGTGCTATGGCGTACCCGGTGACACGCTGAATTTCTTTACCGATGCCGTGCGGCGCTCCGAGTTGCGCTGGGTGCACGTTCGTCATGAGGAGGCCGGCGCGATGGCGGCCGGCGCTGACGCGCTGCTCAGCGACGAGTTGGCGTTGTGCGCGGGCTCTTGCGGGCCGGGCAGCCTGCATTTCATCAATGGCTTGTGGGAAAGCAACCGCAACCGCGCGCCGGTGGTGTTGATTGCCAGCCAGATCACACGCGATGAACAGGGTTTCGACTTTCCGCAGGAGGTCGACTTCAAGTCGATCTATAGCGTGGGCACGGTGTTCTGCGAGGAGATTCGCACGCCGGCGCAGGCGCGCCGGATGACCGCCATGGCTGCGCAGGCGGCGCTGTCCCACAAGGGCGTGGCGGTGCTGATCGTGCCGATCGACGTATCGCGCGCCAGTGCGCCGGAGGAGCCCGATTTCGCCGTGCATCGCGCAGCCCCCGTGGTTCACCCCAGCGATGCGGAGCTGGAGCGGATCGCGGAGGCGCTCAACAGGGGCGGGCGCATCACCATCTATGGCGGGTCGGGGTGTGCCAAGGCGCATGACCAGGTGGTCGCCCTGGCGCAGAAGTTGAAGGCCCCGGTGGCCCGTACCTCGCGCGCCAAGGATTTCCTGGAGCATGACAACCCCTGTGACGTCGGCATGACCGGCGTGTTTGGCGGCAAGGGCGGCTACCAGGCACTTACCGAGTGCGACACCCTGTTGCTGCTGGGTTGCGATTTCGCCTGGCGACAGTTCTATCCCGAGCGCGCCACCATCATCCAGGTGGACATCGATGGCGCGCACCTGGGGCGTCGGCATCCGGTGGACATTGGCGTGGTGGGTGATGTCGCCCCGACACTGGATGCGCTGCTGCCACGGGTGAAATCGCGCGAGGATCGCCAGTTCCTCGACGACTGCCTCGAGGAAACGACGAAGAGCAAACAAAAGCTCGAGCAGCGCGCAGTGGCGAAGCCCGGCCCGATCCACCCGCAGTACCTGGTCGAGACGATTGCCGCGCATGCCCAGCCGGATGCGGTCTATACGGCCGATGGCGGATCGCCGATGGTGTGGTGCCTGCGCCATGTGCCATCCACCGGCCGCAACCGCACCATCGTCAGCCTGAGCCACGGCACCATGGCCAACGCCATGCCGCAGGCGCTGGGCGCCCAGGCGGCGTTTCCGCAGCGCCAGGTGATTTCGCTGTCCGGCGATGGCGGCCTCGCCATGTTGCTTGGCGACCTGCTCACCACGGTGCAGGAAAAGCTGCCGATCAAGGTGGCGGTATTCAACAATGGCGCGCTGGGTTTTGTCGAAATCGAGCAGAAGGTGGAAGGCCTGCTCGATGCGTATACCGATCTGCACAACCCTGACTTTTCGCGCGTGGCCGAGGCGATGGGCATCTGGGGGCGGCGCGTGGAGCACGCCGACGCCCTCGATGATGCGGTGCGCGAATGGCTGGCCGCCCCGGGTGCCGCGCTGCTGGATGTCGTGGTGCGTCGTAGCGAACTGGTGATGCCGCCGAAGATCGAGCCGGGGCAGGTGCTGGGTACGGCGCTTTATTCGGCCAAGGCGCTGCTTTCCGGGCGCACCGACGACGTGGTCGACCTGGTGAAGGATGCGCTTGGCGATTGACGGGCCGCAGCTGCCGTGGAACGTGCGATGACCCGGCCGTTGCGGCCGGGTGGGTCATGGGCCCCGGATCAATAGCCGGGGCCGATCAGGGTCCACAGCAGTGCGTAGAGCATGTGCAACCCGAGTCGCAGCGGTTGCCGTGGCTGGGGCTGGCGTGTGCTGGCATGGGCCATGCTCACGTGGCGTCGCACATCGGCCACCAGTCGCCATGCACGCTGGTGTTCGGGTTTCGCCGAATGCCATAGCGCCCACGCATGGTGGTCGGCGTGGCTGAATTCGCGTGATTGCATCCGCCCGAGCCAACAGGATGCCTCGAGTATCGCCTGGTGCTCGGTGTCGTCGGTGAGCATGGCGTGCATTTCCGAGCCGGCAAGCCGGCGCGCTGCGTGGACGACGGGGTCGAAAGGGGAGTCGCCCACACAGCGCGCGTTGGCTTACTGGAACTCGGTGCGGAACGTCACCACGTAGGCGCGAGGCTGCAGCAGGTAGTAGTTGGTCAGGCCGGACGCGTAGATGGCCTGTCCGTCGTATACCGTGTTGCCGGAGGCGTGCGAATACTCGTTGGCGACCGCATAGGTGTAGGCCTTGCGGTTGAGCAGGTTGCTGCCGTTGATGCGGATGGACGAGTGCTTGAACAGCTCCGTATCCGGCAGGTGCCAGCCCGCCGAGGCGCTCACCGTGGTGTAGCCGCCGGCCTTTTCGCTGTTGACGTAGTCGCCCCAGATGGCGCTGGAGTACTTGGCGCTGATGCTGGCGAAGAACGGGCCCTGGTGGAAGCGCAGGCGCGCAAACAGCATGTTCTTCGGCGTGGACGGCATGGTCTTGCCCTTGGTCGGGAAGATGCCGTCGTCGCCTTCGTCCATGTTGCCTTCCATCTTGGCCTGCGTGTACGTGTAGGCGCCGTACAGCGTGAACTGGCGCGACATGTTCCAGCTGGCTTCGGCGTTGAGGCCACGCATGCGCATCTTCGGGATCTCGAGGAAGTAGGTCTGTCCCGAGGTGTCGTCGTAGGCGCTGACGGTCTTGTTGCGGAAGTTGCTCTGGTACAGCGACGCGTTGAGGGAGAAGCTGTCGCCGTAATAGCGGTAGCCCAGGTCGTTGTTCCAGGCGGTCTCCGGCTCGTTGGCCTGCTTGCCCAGTACCTGGTTCATGAATACGGCCAGGTTCGGCGGCACGCGGTAGCTGGCGCCGATGCCGTAGTAGAACTGGCTGCGCTCATCCAGTGCGTACTTCACGCCCAGCGTCGGCAGCACCTTGTGGAAGGTGGCGCTAAGGTCCGACGAGCCGCAGGAGACGCGAACGGTCGGGTTGTTGCACTGGTTCGCCAGGTCGTACTTGTCGTAGTTCGAGTTCTTGGTGCCGTAGTCGGCGCCCGGGTACTCGTAGGCCGAGCCTTCGCGGGTGACATAGAGGTAGGCCAGGCCGGCGGAGAACGTCCACTTGTCGTTCGGCGTCCAGGTGTCGGTGAGGAAGCCCTTCTTCACCTCGGTGACGGTGTATTCGTTGTACTTGAGCTGTGGATCACCGTTGGGGTAGGTGATCAGGCTGTCTTCGTTCGACCAGTTGTCGTACGGCACGCCGGTGGCGGCGTTCACCATGCTGTAGCCCTGCCACTGCTGCTGGCGCGAGCGCTCGTACCACACACCGTATTCCAGGCTGTTGTCCATGCCCAGGTCCTGGTTGAGCTTGATGGTGACGCCGGGGCGATAGGTGGTGGAGTTGCTGAAGGCGTACACCTGGGCTTTCTGGTTGTTGGTGATCACGCCGTTCTGGTTGAGGTCGCCGTTGTAGTAACCCCACTCGTTGTCGTTGTACTTCGTCTCGGTGAAGTAGTTGCCCGTGCCCGAACCGCCGTCGCCCCAAATCATGTACGGCACCACCGACATGCGCAGGTTGTCGCTGAGGGTGAACTCGCCGTCCACGCTGGCCACCAGCGTCTTGAACGCATTGGTGTGCAGCTTGTAGTAGTTGCTGTCGTAGGTGCCGAGCTTGGTGGCGGTCCAGGTCTCGTCCCAGTTGTAGTCGTAGCCGTTCTGCGCCACGTCCTGCTTGGACACGGTGCGGTAGCGGTTCTTGAACTGGCGGTTGTACTGGAACGACGCCGTCACGCTGTTGCCGTCGTTGATGTCCCACAGCAGCTTGCCGTCGTACTTCTCAACGTGCTGGTGGCCCTTGCCGCGCCACAGCAGCGACTCGTTGTTGGAGTAGGAAAGCCAGCCGCGCACGGGGCCCATGTCGCCGGTGTTCAGGCGGACGAAGCTGCGGCGATAGTTGTTGCTGCCCAGCGACTGTTCGAAGTTGACGCCGAACTTGTGGTACGGCGTGAGCGTGGCCCATGCGATATGGCCGCCGGCTGCGCCGGTGTCGGGCATGTCCACGTCCGGGATGCCCTGCAGCACGGTGATGTCGCCCATGTTGCTGGTGTCGCCGTACTCGGTCGCGTAAGTCTGGTAGCTGCCCGAATCATTCAGAGGGGCGCCATTGACGCTCACGCCGATCTCGTCCGAGGTGAAGCCGCGGATGTTGAACTGGCCGTCCTGCATGCCGGTGATGTCGTCACTGGCGGAATAGGCACCCGGCACGCTTTCCAGCATCTGCGTGAAGTTGCTGCCCGGAGGAGCCTCTTCGATGGCCTCGCGGGTGATGGTGGATACGGCCTTGGGCGCATCCTGCACCGACATCAGGCCTGCGCCCAACGAGTTGGCCGTCACTTTCACCGTTTCCAGCTGTTCGGCTGCACGCTTGGTGGCGTTCGAGTTGGTGGTGTTGGAGGTTTCGGACACGCTGACCGGCTTGCGCTCGGTGGCGTTGGCATCCGTGCCGTTGTTCGCGCTGTTGTCCTGCGCGTTCACGCTGTGGATTGCGCCAAGCGAAAGCGCGATGCCAATGCTGATGGCGATGGTTTTCTTGTTGCTGAAGGTTTTCATGGCGAGTAGGTCGAGGTTGGTCAATGGTGGAAAACTTGGTCGCGCGCTTGCGCGGGTGTCATTGCCGCTGCTCGTTCTTGATCAATCCGGGGCTCCAGCAGGCGCACGAGTCCCCTGGCTGCTTTGCGAGGCAAAGCAACACGGAGCCGGCCCGGTGAGGAGCCGATGCGACCTGGATGGGCGTCAGTGCCGGACGGGCCGAGGCCCGGGATCCCCTGGGTGAAGCAAGTGATGAGCGCGGCAGAACCGGCGTCTGCCTGGTCTAGGTGCCCCTAACTTGTTTGAGCGGTCCAATCCCCTGCATTGGAGAAAACAAGGCCCGCGCCCGTCTGGCGCGAATCGCGCACGAATCTCGAGCGAATGGGTCGCGTTGGATGCTTCGAGCCCGCCTGTGGCATCGCGCCTTGCGATGCCGGGGGTGGCGCCGACTGCCGGGTCGGGACCTGTCCGTGCTTCGAATGCCTGGAGCGCCGCGGCTAAATGGTGTGCCAACACCCCGAAAACCTGACGCGGCACTGACTGTAGCCGTAGGTATGTGACAGTTCAACGCAATATCGCAAGAAAAATATGACGTTTTGTATTTTATTACGCCAAGAACCTGCGTCAACGCGGGGGTTTGCGGTCAGGGCGATGGCGACGGCGGTGGCAAAGCCAGGTCCATGGTTGCTCGTTTTGGGTCGTGCAGCGCCATTTTCGAGCGGAAATCCGGCGGGGTTGCCATGCGGGCAGGGTGCGCGCGCCCACGCGCGCTCGGCGCAGCGGGCTCGCGGCGCGGTCCCTTGCCGGTGGCGCAAGAAATGTCCAATTTCGCAGGTTGTTTTCGTCAGTTCCTGCGAATGAAAGTCTCGCGCAAGCTATTGAATTCACGCGCGTTTATGCCGCAATTAACGGGTCAATTTCTACATTGCGAATAGGAATGATTCGCGATAGCTTTTTGTCGAAAGGGCGGTGATTCGACGGCTATCCGGTCGTGCCCTAGGGCCAATCAAAAGGGGCGGACATGCGTGAACAGTGCGGTGCTTGCAAAGGGCCGGGGCGTCGACACGGCGGACGGAAGTGGCGTGCAGCGCTGTCGCTGGGTGGCTTGCTCGTCGCTGGTGCTGCGCATGCGGGCGTGCCGCCATTATCGGTGCCCATCACCTCGGACGAGGTCAACGGCCAGCCCAAGAACCTCGCCAGCTTCCTTGGCGATCTCAAGCGCAGCAACTTCATGCTGGGCGACATGTTTGGCTTGCGCACCGGCCTGAGCAAATACGGCATCTCGCTGGCCATCCAGGAAACCAGCGAGGTGCTCGGCAACGCCACCGGCGGCACGCAGCGCGGCGCCCAGTACGACGGGCTGACCCAGATGATCATGCAGTGGGATACGCGCAGAGGCATCGGCTGGTACGGTGGCCTGCTCAACGTCAGCGCCTTGCAGATTCATGGCCAGAATCTCAGCGCCGACAACCTGTCGACCATACAGACCGCGAGCGGCATCGAGGCCGATCGTGCGACGCGCCTGTGGGAGCTCTGGTACGACCAGAAATTCCTGGAGGAAGATCGGCTGGACATCAAGGTGGGGCAGCAGAGCGTCGACCAGGAATTCATCGTCAGCAGCAATGCGTCGTACTTCATGAACACGATGTTCGGCTGGCCTGCGCTGCCTTCCTACAACATGCCCGGTGGCGGCCCGGCTTACCCGCTGTCGGCGCTGGGTGTCCGCTTTCGTTATCGACCCGTCGACTCCATCAACCTGTTGCTGGGTGTCTTCAACGGCAGCCCGACCAGCAACAACGAGGGCGATCCCCAGCAGACCAATCCTTCCGGCACCAGTTTTCCGCTGGGCGGCGGCCGGCTCATCATGGCCGAACTGCAATACGCCTATCCCGCGCTGGGTAGCATGGTGTATCCCGGCGAGTCCGCGCCACTGGCGCGTACCTACCGCATCGGTGCCTGGTACGACACCGAGAGCTTCGCCGACGTGCGCTACGACACGCAGGGTTTGCCGCTCGCCAGTCCCGCGAGCAGCGGCGTGCCAGGACAGCACAAGGGCAATTTTTCGTTGTATGCGGTGGCAGACCAGATGCTCTGGCGCAGCAGCAGTGATCCCAACCAGACCTTCAACGCGTTTGGCCGCGTGATGGGAACGCCGCAGAACGACCGGAACTTCATCCGGTTCAGTATGAATGCCGGCGTCGTGCTGCATGAGCCGTTCCGCAATCGCGCCGACGACACCTTCGGCGTGGGCATGGGCTACGTACGCGTATCCACCGGCATATCGGGGCTCGATCGCGACACCGAGCACTTCGCGTTGTTGTCCGATCCTGACAGTTTCAACGTGGTTCGCAGCTCCGAAACCTATGTCGAAATGACCTACCAGTACCAGCTCAGGCCTTGGTGGCAGCTGCAGCCGGACCTGCAATACGTATTCAACCCCGGTGGTGGCCTGGTCAATCCGAGCGATCCCACCCGCCGCATCGGCAATGAGCTGGTGCTTGGCCTGCGTACGAATATCCTGTTCTGAGGTGATGGCAATGAAGCAGTCGATTTCCGCTCCCACGCACGGCCTTCGCGGGTGGCTTGTTGCCGCCGGCGTGATGCTGGCCCTCGCGGCGCACGCCTCGGACGAGCCCAGGGGCATGCTTGAAAGCATTCATCGCCACGTGACGCTGACCTCCTCGGTTACCGACAACGGCGACCTCAACCCGTACGCCGTGGTGGTTGCACCGGTGTCCGCCGGCACGATCCAGAAGGACGACGTGCTGGTCGACAACTTCAACAACCTCTCCAATCTCCAGGGTACCGGGACGACCATCATCGATTACCGGCCGTCGACCAAGCAGACCACGCTGTTCGCCAAGCTCCCGCAGCATCTTCCGGAGTGCCCTGGCGGCGTTGGCCTGACGACGGCGATGACCATGCTCAAGACCGGCTGGATCATCGTGGGCAGCACGCCCAGCACCGATGGCACCACGGCAACCAAGGGCGACGGCTGCCTGATCGTGCTCGATCCCAACGGCAAGATGGTGGCTGCGTGGTCGGGCCCGACCATCAACGATCCGTGGGGTGACATGGCAGTGGTGGACAATGGCTCGACCGCCACGCTGTTCATCAGCATGGCGGGTTTTGGCCTGCCCAGTCCCGATGTGATCGACAAGGCCACGGGCTTCCCGGTGGTGATCCACAAGGCCACCGTGCTGCGGCTCAACCTGAAGATTCCCGACGGCAAGCCGCCGGTGCTGGTTGACCAGACGGTTATCGGTGACGGCTTCGCGCAGCGAGCCGATCGCGACAACTTCCTGCTCGGCCCGACCGGCCTGGCACTGGGGCCCGACAATACGCTGTATGTCACCGACGGCCTGGAAAACGTCATTACCTCGATTCCTGACGCGTTGAGTCGTACCGACAGCGCAGGCACCGGCAGACAGCTCACCAAGGATGGCCTGCTGAGCTGGCCGCTGGCGATGGTCTACACGCCAGTCGGGCACCTGCTGGTGTGCAACGGCAAGGACGGGCAGGTGGTGGAGATCGATCCGGTCAGCGGCAAGCAGATCTACAGCCAGTGGATCGACTCGGACCAGGCCCAGTCGCCGCCGGGCAATGGCGACCTGTTTGGCATCGCGCTGACACCGGATGGCCAGGGCTTCTACTACGTCGAGGACGACATGAACACGCTGGTGAGAGGTGGGAAATGAGTGCAAGCGACGAGCCCCTGGTGAAAGGGCGGCGACACTTCCTCGCCTCGGCGACCACCCTGGCTGCGGCGGCATCGGTGGCCCCCGCGCTGGCCCATGCGCGCGCCAGGCAGCCGGCGACCGCCGAGCCGGTCGAGGCGGCCGTGGTGCCGTTCTTTGGTGAGCACCAGGCCGGCATTGCCACGCCACAGCAATCCCATGTGTATTTCGCCGCGTTTGATGTGGCGACCGAGAAGCGCGACGAGCTGATCGCCATGCTCAAGGTCTGGACCGCGGCAGCCGCGCGCCTCAGTCAAGGGCAGCCGGTGGCGCCACTGTCTGGCGACGGCAGCAAGGAGCCGGTGGATTCGGGCGAGGCGCAGGGTTTGTCGCCCGCTCGCCTGACCCTGACGTTTGGTTTCGGGCCTGGCCTGTTCGCCAAGGACGGCCAGGATCGCTTCGGGCTGGGCGCGCGTCGGCCGGCGGCGCTGGTGGATTTGCCGCGCTTCAATGGCGACCAACTCGTGGCCGAGCGCACCGGTGGCGACCTGTGCATCCAGGCCTGCGCCAACGATCCGCAGGTGGCCTTTCATGCGGTGCGCCAGTTGTCGCGGTTGTCGTACGGGGCGGCCAGGCTGCGCTGGGCGCAGCCTGGGTTCCTGTCGAGCAATCGCGCTACGCATGAAACGCCGCGCAACCTCATGGGGTTCAAGGACGGCACCATGAACCCCGATCGCGCCAACCCCAAGGTCATGGGCGACTTCGTCTGGGCGGGCGCCGAAACGCCGTGGATGCAGGGCGGCTCCTATCTGGTGGCTCGTCCGATCCGTATCGCGCTGGAGCACTGGGATCGGATGAAGCTCGCCTTCCAGGAACAGGTGGTCGGTCGCCACAAGGATACCGGCGCACCGCTAGGCAAGCAGGGCGAGTTCGATGCGCTGGATCTGGATGCCAACGATGCCGATGGCAATCCGGTGCTGCCGGAGAACTCCCACGTCCGCCTCGGGGCGCCCGAGCTCAACGACGGGGCGCAGATCCTTCGGCGCTCCTATTCGTACGACAACGGCCTGAGCTTCACGGCAGAGCGCTGGCCGCCCTGGCGGCAGGCGATGGAGTTTGACGCCGGGCTGATGTTCCTGTGCTTTCAGGGAGATCCGCGACAGGGGTTCATCAAGATCTTCGAACGGATGTCCAAGTTCGACATGATGAACCAGTTCGTGACTCACATTGGTGGTGGTGTGTTTGCCTGTCCTCCGGGTGTGCAGGAGGGTGGCTACATCGGTCAGGCCTTGTTCGCCCAGGCGTAGCCGCAGGGTGGTTTGGCATGGTTCGCGCCTCGCCAGGGCGCGGGCCGGGCAGTCGCGTCCTCATGTAGTCTTCACGTCGCGATGCTAGATTGCGGTCCGTTCACGGAATGATGACTTCCACCACCGCAAAGGGGCTACACCCATATGCATCCGTTGTTTCGCGTAGTTGTCGCAGCAAGCCTTGCCCTGGGCGTCACCGCCGGCGCCTTCGCCGCCACTCCCGCCACCGGCCTTGGACAATCCTGGCCGAATGCGCCGGATGTCAGTACCAATCCCCATTTCCATGTGTACGTGTTCGAATTGGGTGGCGTGCGCTACATCCAGGTGAATGACACCAACGGCAACGTCCTGGGAAGCGTGGGTACGGCCAGCGGTCAGTTCATCACCTTGCCGGTGGGCCGGTTTGCCAGCCTGGTCTCGACGCCCTCGCAGCCGGCGGCCGCACAGTCGGCGAGCCCTGCGGCGGCGGCACAGGCGGTCTACAACGATGGGGTGACGTCGGTTTCGGTGACGCCGTTGTCCAATGGCGCGTTGAAGCTCGAGGCCGCGACTGCGCAGGGAACCTGCGATCCGATCGACTGCAACATCAAGAACCAGTAATCCAGCCAGCCACCCCCGCGTCAAGCGCGGGGGTGGTGCGCTCCAAGCAGTGAAACCACCAGTCGCGCACCGTCCTCGAGGGAGCGGCGACGCATATGGCCTTCAAAGGTCGCCGTACGGTCTTCAATGGCGCGCCAGCCCATGCCGCTCGAGCAGAGTCGCAGGCGGGGCAGGAGTTGGCCCCACTGGATATCCATGGGCTGCTGCGAATCGCTGCGCGTCTGCACGAAAACGGCGATTCGCGGCCTGCCGCGTGTTCCGCAGCGGATCTTCACCAGTACGCGATTCACATTCCTGTCCGTGCATGCCTCGGAAATTGCGTCGCATACGATGCGATAGACGGCCAGGTGCATCGCGTGCGAAAAGTGGCTGATCGGGCCGCGGATATCGCACCAGTACCTGACGCCGGCATCCGACAACATGCGGGCCAGTCCACCCTGGATAAGTGCGCCGGGCAGGCCCCTGTCCCGCAACAGCGGCGGATGCAGCGAGTCGGTGAGCAGGTCAAGTTGATCCTGGGCCGACTGCGCCAGGCGGCGGACGCCGTGGTCGTCGGTGGTGGGCTGCGCGTGCCTCAGGCGTGCCAGCACCTGGCCGACGATGCCGCCCACCGATTCCCGGACGTTCTCGACGGCGAGCGCCGCGCTGCGCAGCTGTACCTCGCCGAGATAGACGTTGCGCTGTGCCAGCGCCAGCGCCATGCGTAGATCCAGTCGCTCCTGCTCGGCGCGTCGGTTGAGCACCGTCACATGCGCGCCCACCAGAAGCATCGTGGTGATGGCCAGCGCCAACAACGTTTCGGCCTCCATCGTGGCAGGGTCGTTGCGCTCGGGCATCAGCATCATGATGCTGATGCTGGCCAGGGTGCCGCTCAACGCCGCTCCCTTCCATCCCTGGCGCAATGCCAGGAATGCCACCGGAAGGAACATGCCCATTTGTGCCACGGGTCGCAGGTTCGGATCCCTCACGCCGACCAGTCCAAAGAAGCAAAGCGCGGGAACCACCAGGAAGATGCATTCGAAGAGCAGCCTGCTGTCCATGACGTCGTGCGACCAGTCGCTCCATCGGCCCCGGCCTTCCGCAATGGTCCAGGCGATCACCAGTGCACTGGGTACGACCGTGAGCACGCCCAGGTAATTGCCGAGAATCAGGCGCGGAACCACATCGTCGTACTGCACGTCGTAGTCTGGCGGCAGCGGCGTCAGGTGCAGCTGCAGCAACGTGACCAGGGTGGCCATCGACGAGACCAGTACCAGGCACACCACCAGCGCCATCAGGTTGAGGCTGCGTGGTTTGGGGAACAGTTGTCCGCGCTCGCGAAATAGCCATGCCACGGGCGCGTAGTACGCGATGGCGGGGATGAGGTTCACCAGTGCCCAGGCGAGGCCGAACTGCGGGTAGCACTCGATGCTCACGAAGGCCATGCGCACCAGACCGCCGATCAGCAGGGCGGGCCAGTAGGCGTAGTTCAGCAGGAGCAGCAGGCTCAGGTGGAACCCGGTGATTACAATCCAATGGGGAAGCGTGACCTGGCGCAGCAGAAAGAGGGCCGAACAATAAGCCGCAGCCACGGCGGCATGCCGAAACAGGGCTGACGCCCGCACTCCAACCTGCATCTCGCTTCCCCTTTGACGAAATCCCGGTTTGGGTTGCCGCAAATCGGCTGATCACACCCGCGCCGCCGTGAAGTACGCGTGATCCCCGGGGCGTTTCCTCTGTTTGGCGGCTTTTCCCCTTGTCGCGGCCTGATTCCAGCACGGCGGTCAGGCCGAAAGAATCGATCTGGATCACTGTTCGGCGAGATGGTTGCTTGGCCGCACGCGTGTCTTCTGGGTGGGCGCGTCGATCGGGGGTGGCGGTGCAGGTCGTCTTTCCATGCCGCCCGCATCCTTGTCGGTGTGCCGGCGAACCATGCGCCTTGACGAACCTGTCACGCGTCTTGGCGACGATGGAGGGGCCCGCGCCGGGTAACGATCATCAAGGGGTCAGTGCCATGAATGCTCGCCTTGCTGCCTTGTTCGCACTGGCCTTTGCGTCGCCGGTGATGGCGTGGCAAACCGGCCAGCAGGCCACGGGCATGGCTGCGCATCCTGTCAGCGCGGCGTCGGCGCTGGGCCCCACCAATCGTTCCACCATGGACGATGCGACCCGGCCCAACACGCCCGAGGACGCCCGGCTGGTCACGGTCATCCATCAAGCGATCGACCGTGACCCCGGGTTGGCCGGCCAGACGCACGACATCACGCCCATCGTGTCCGAAGGCGCGGTCGTGCTGCGTGGCGATGTATCGACCGAAGCAGGGAAGGCAAGGATCGACACCATCGTTCGTCAGCTTCCCGGGGTGACGGAAGTGACCGACGAACTCGACGTGAAGCACTGAGTAGCCATCAGGTCGCGAGTTTTGGCTCGCCGGACCTGCCGCTAGGCGCAGCGTGGCGTCACCAGCAAGCCTGTCGCCATTGGTGCCGGAGGTTAGTGAGGGTTTGGTCGGCCTGAGGGGCTGTGTCAAGGTGCTGAAACGTCAGTGCCCACGCCCGCGTCGGCCTGTTCCTGCCGGGCTTCGGGCTGGCCTGGCATGGCCTCGCCGGCCTACCTGGCAGCCAGGGGTTTGCCACGGCATCCACGCGAACTGCTCGACCACGCCTGCCTGCGCGGGCAGTTCGCCAGCGGCGCCATTCCCACCTGGGAGTTCGAGTGCGAGGGTGAGCTGGTTCGCATCGATCCCTCGGGTCCATTGCTGGTGCGCCTTGGCGCGGCGGTGGACCTGGCTATCGATGCCGCGGTCGCGGGGCTTGGCGTGATCTACCTATTCGAGGAATGGCTACGTCCCCAGTTCGATCGCAGTGCACTGGTGCCTGTGCTCGAGCCATGGTGGCCGAGCTTCACCGGCCCGTTTCTCTATTACCCGGGCCGGCGGCACCTGCCTGCGCCGCTGCGTGCCTTCGTGGATTTCATACGCACGGCGTGAGTGCGCCGTAAGGCGTCGGGCTAGCTTCGCTCTCGGCGCGATGGTGCGTTGCGTTCGGCCAGCCAGGCGTCCAGGTCGGCGGGTGTGTCGATGTCGAGAAAAGCCGATGCCAGCTTGAAGCCATCGACCGAAGCGGCGTGGCGCTCCAGCAAGGCACGGGCGCCCGCCGCACCATCCAGCGTCACAAGCTCGCCAGCGTAGGACAGTGGAAAAACACACGGCGGCGCGAAATCGCCGTGGTGGCGGCAGGCCAGGATGCGTTCGGGTGATGCGGCGTGCGTGGCGAGCAGGCGTTGTAGGTGTTCGGCCTGGATGGCCGGCTGGTCGGCGAGCAGCACCATCAGCGATTCCAGTCGCGGTGCGAACGACTGCAATGCCCGGACGCCGGTGGCCAGCGAACTTCCCATGCCCCTGGGCCAATCAGGGTTGTCGGCCACATGCACATCGAGATCATGCAGGCACGCGATCACACGCTCGCGTTGCGCGCCGACCACCACGACCACAGGCAGCAGTCCGGCGGCCAGCGCGTTGCTGGCCACGCGGCGAACCATGGGTTCGCCATCAATGGCGATCAGTTGCTTGAGTGCGCCGTAACGGCGGGCTTCGCCCGCTGCGAGGATCACCGCGCCCGTGCGGATGCCTGCGGTCGTCACGGATGTATGGAGGTGAGCGAGTGGGTCAGTGGGCCACCTGCGCGCCCGTTGCGCGTGGCGAGTATCTCGGCGGCGATGGCCAGCGCTATTTCCTGTGGGGTTTCCGAGCCCACGTCGAGGCCGGCAGGCACGTGCAGGCGGTCGTCCGCGCGCGGGAACGCCGCCCGTATCTTCTGCGCACGTTCGCGCGAGCCGATGACGCCGATATAGCGAACCGGCATTGCCAGCAGGGGCGAAAGGTACGCGAGGTCACGCTCCAGCCGGTGCGTCATCACCACCACCGAGGTGAGCGGGTCCAGCGTCACGGCGGAGACGAGCCCTCGCGGTGTTGCCACGAGGCGCCGCGCACCGTGCGGCGTCGTCGTCGCGGATTCCACCGTGCCCACCAGGGTGGTGTGCCAGCCAAGTTGCAGCGAAAGCTGCGCGAGCATGTCCGCGCCGATGCCGTCGCCGATGACGACGAGCGCATGGGGTGGCTGCAGCGATTCCAGCAGCACGTGGTGGTGCTGTCCCGCGCTCTCCACCTGCATGGTGATGGCCGCGTCCGCCACCTCGGTGGCGAGCATGCCCGCAAGAACTTGCCACTCGGCGGAGGCGGGAGGCATGTTGGCCCAGGTGCGGCCCTCGCTGCGGATGAAGCGCAGCGGATGCCGCGCACGCGTGCTGCCATCGGTGGCGTAAAGCGAGGCCATGGCGCCGGTGGCGCGACGCGCGCGCAGCGCATCGATGGCGTCGAGGAAGTCGATGTCGTCGGGCCGGCGCCATGGCTCGATGAGCACCTCCAGCTCGCCCCCGCAGCCGGTTTCGATCATCACGTCGTAGTTGCTGTCGCGGCCGTAGGCGACCAGGGAGGGTTCGCCGATGTCCATGGCGTGCTGGGCGCGCAGCACGATGTCGCGTTGCGGGCAGCCTCCGGAAAGCTCGCAGACCAGCCGGCCATCACGGTGCACCAGCATGCTGGCCCCGGCACGGCGAAAGGTGGAGCCCTGCGTGCGCGTAATGGTGACCAGCGCAGCCTCGCTGTGTTCGCCGCGCAACGCCAGCGACCGCGCGGCGCGGTAGAGTGACTCGAATTCCTGTGTGACGTTCATGGCCGGAAGTCAGCATTGGTCCGCGTCGATGTTTCGTCAAGAAGGGTCGGCGAAGGCACGCGCTTTCACCTGGACTTACGATTTGGCAGAGGAAGATTGCCCAATGTCCAGGCGGCCCCGCATGGCGCGGCGCCTCCCATGGAGTGGTCGCCAGCAGGGGAGAGCCTGATGTTCGTCCTTTCGATCAATGGCAACGACACCCAGGTCGACGTGCCTGACG
Organism: Dyella sp. C9; assembly: GCF_003332825.1. Classification (GTDB taxonomy): domain Bacteria; phylum Pseudomonadota; class Gammaproteobacteria; order Xanthomonadales; family Rhodanobacteraceae; genus Dyella. The sequence goes on from NZ_QIRF01000020.1 coordinate 64,312, forward strand.
ACATGCCCTTGCTCTGGGTGCTGCGCGACGTGCTCGGCCTCAACGGCACCAAGTTCGGTTGCGGCATGGCCCAGTGCGGCGCGTGCACCGTGCATCTTGACGGTCGCGCCGTGCGGTCGTGCGTGCTGCCGGTAACCGGCGCCGTCGGCAAGAAGATCACCACTATCGAGGGCATCGGCGCCACCGACATCGGCAAGCGCGTGCAGCAGGCGTGGCTTGGCATCGAAGTGGCCCAATGCGGCTACTGCCAGACCGGACAGATCATGTCGGCTACCGCATTGCTTGCCGAAAAGGCGCAGCCCACCGACGCCGACATCGACGCGGCCATGTCCGGCAACCTTTGCCGCTGTGGCACATACGCGCGCATCCGCGCGGCCATCAAGCAGGCAGCCACCGGCCAGATCAGCTTGCCGCAAACGGTTGCCTGAATTTCACCTGCCTTGCCCCTTCGATCCAGCCGAGGTTCGCCATGATGCTTCGCGTTGATCCTGCCCGGGACGATCTGGGACTGCAGAATCCCTCGCGTCGTGAGTTGCTTAAGCAGGGCGGATTGGTGGTGGCTTTCATGTGGCTCGGCGGTGCCAGCCGCGTATGGGGCTTTGCCGATGGCGCGCGCCTCGACGCCAATCATCCGCAGTTCGCACCGAACGCCTTCATCCGGGTGGGCAGCGACGGCGGCGTGCAACTGGTGATGCCGTGCATCGAGATGGGGCAGGGCGCGTACACCGGGCAGGCCACCTTGCTTGCCGAGGAGCTGGACGTGGGCCTGGACCAGATCACGGTCGAGCACGCGCCACCCAATCGCAAGCTCTACGCCAACCCCTTGCTGGGCGATCAGGCCACGGGTGGTTCCACCACCATCCGCTTCTGCTGGACCACCCTGCGCGATGCGGGTGCGGCTGCGCGTGCCGTGCTGGTGGCGGCTGCGGCGCAGCGCTGGAAGGTGGACCCTTCGCAATGCAGTACATCGCGCGGCGTGGTGACCCATGCAGCGACCGGGCGCTCCCTGCGATACGGCGAGTTGGCCGATGCCGCGGCCATGCTGACGCCGCCGGCCAAGGTCACGCTGAAGGATCCGTCCAGTTTCCAGTTGATCGGCAAACCGCTGCGGCGCGTGGACACGCCGGGGAAGGTGGATGGCAGCCTTCCCTTTGGCATCGACATTCGCGTGCCCGGCATGAAGGTGGCCACGGTTCGGGCCTGTCCCACGTTTGGCGGCACGCTGGCGTCGGTGGATGACACGCGCGCACGTGCCGTGCCCGGCGTGCTGAAGGTGGTGAAGCTGGCCAATGCGGTGGCGGTGATCGCCGAACACTTCTGGGCGGCCAGGAAGGGCCTGGAGGCGCTGTACGTCGAGTGGCATCGCGGGCCGGCCGGTGACTACACCACCGAGCAGCTGTTCAAGGACATGGCCGACGCCTCCGAGCACGGAACGCCCATCCTGGGCCGGGAGGCCGGACATGTGGACGGCGCCGAGGGCAAGCTGATCTCCGCCACCTACCGGCTGCCCCTGCTGGCGCATGCCACCATGGAGCCGATCAACGCGACGGTGCACGTGCGCCCGGATGGTTGCGACATCTGGGTCGGCACGCAGGTGCCTGCACGTTGCGTGGACGTGGCCATGAAGGTGACGGGCCTGCCGGCGGAGCGCATCCAGGTCCATAACCAGTACATGGGTGGCGGTTTTGGCCGGCGCCTGTTCGAGGACTCCGTGGAGCAGGCCGTGGCGATCGCGCGCCAGGTGGACTACCCGGTGAAGGTGATCTGGACGCGCGAGGAGGACATTGCGCAGGATCGCTACCGGCCGGCCTACTACGATCGTATTTCGGCCACGATCGACGAGCAGGGACACCTGCAGGCGTGGACGGATCGCACCACTGGCGCCTCCGTCATGGCGGTGTTCGCGCCACAGGCCATGGGCAAGAATGGCCTCGACTCCGACCTGGTGGAGTGTGCCGCCGAGTTGCCCTACGCCGTTCCCAACCTGCGCGTGGACTGGGTTCGCCACGAGATGCCCAAGGGCTTTCCGGTGGGCTGGTGGCGCGGCGTAGGCCCCACGCACAACGTGTTCGTGGTGGAGAGTTTCATTGACGAACTGGCCCATGCGGTGGGCAAGGATCCGGTGGCCTATCGCCGCGAGATCCTTGGCGCCGACCCGCGGGTGAAGGGCGTGCTGGAGCTGGCCGTTGAAAAGTCGGGCTGGGACAAGGCCAGCCCGGGCGCGAGACAGGGTCGCGGCATTGCGCTCGCGGCACCGTTTGGCAGCTACCTGTGCGTGGTCACCGACGTCGAGGTATCCCCGCAGGGTGAAGTCCGCCTGCGTCGCGCGGTGGCGGTGGTGGACTGCGGCATGGTGGTGAATCCCAACACGGTGGAGGCGCAGATCCAGGGTGGCCTGGTGTTTGGCTGGAGCGCGGCGCTTTACAGCGGCATCACCTTGAAGCAAGGCGCAGTGGAGCAGCGCAACTTCAACGACTATCGCGTGCTCAGGCTCAACCAGACGCCGCCCATCGAGGTGTACGTGGTGCCCAGCAAAGAGGCCCCCGGCGGCATTGGCGAGACCGGCACGGTCATGGCCATGCCCAGCCTGGCCAATGCCATCTTCGCCGCCACGGGCGTTCGCCTGAGGACGCTTCCCATCGATGCCTCGGCGCTCGCGCAGGACAAGCAATCGCTGCAGTCGCCGGTAGCATCGGCGAGCGCGGCTGGTGCCGTGTCGCCGGGGATACTCGCATGAAGATCTGGCGCATCGTTGGCGTCGTCGTCGGCGTGGTCGTGCTGGCGGGCGTGCTGTTCACGGCATACGCGCTCATCACCGTCACCCATGGCGGCAACGAGCAGGCGCAGCAGCCTGCCGCAGCGGGTGATCCGGCGGACCTGCCCGCCCAGATGGCGCGCGGCGAATACCTGGCGCGCGCCGCGGACTGCGCCGCCTGCCACACCACGCCGGGCGGCCGGCCATTTGCGGGCGGCGTGGCCTTCAAGCTGCCGTTTGGCACCATCTATTCGTCCAACATCACGCCCGACAAGGAAACCGGCATCGGCGACTGGAGCGACGATGACTTCGTGCGTGCGCTGCATGCCGGCGTCGACAAGGAGGGGCGGCCGCTGTACCCGGCATTTCCGTATACCTCGTATACCGCGTTGAGCCGCGATGACATCGTTGCGATCAAAGCCTACCTTTTCAGCCTGCCTGCCGTGCATCAGGCACCGCCGCCCAACGAACTATCGTTTCCGTACAACCAGCGCTGGGCGCTGGGCTTGTGGAGTGCGGTCTTTCTCAAGAAGGAGCGCTTCCAGCCCGAGTCGGGCAAGTCCGAGGCATGGAATCGCGGCGCCTACCTCGCCACGGCGCTTGGCCACTGCGGCGAATGCCACACGCCGCGCAATGTCGCCTTCGCCATGGACGAGTCCAGGGCCTTCGCGGGTAGCGAGTTGCAGGGATGGAAGGCCTACAACATCACCTCCGACAAGGAGCACGGCATCGGCGACTGGAGCGAGCAGGATCTGGTCGATTATTTCTCCAAGGGCCATGCCGCCGGGCGCGGCACGGCATCCGGTCCCATGAGCGAGGTGGTCGGGTACAGCCTGCAATACCTGACGCCATCGGACCTGACCGCGCTGGTTACCTATCTGCGCGACGTGAAGCCGCAACGGGGCGGTGAGCCGGTTCCGCCGGCTCCGGTCGCGGCGCAGGTCGCGGCGGCCGGTGGCCTGGGCGAGCAGTTGTTCGTCGGCGCATGCGCGGGCTGCCACCTGGACAGCGGCCAGGGGCGGCAGACCGACTACGCCATGCTGGTGGGCCTGCGCTCGGTGCGCGACCCGCGCGCCACCAATCTCACCCAGATCATCATCAACGGATCTTCGTTGCACGTGGGTGGGCAGGAAGTGTTCATGCCTTCCTTCGGGGATGCCTATTCCGATGCAGAAATTGCCGCCTTGTCCAACTACGTCACCAGTCACTTCGGCGGCCAGCAAGGCACGCTAAGCGCGGACGATGTCGCCAGGCGCCGTTGAGTTGGTGGCAATGGCGTGTGTCGTGGCAAGGCCGCCGGCGTCCAGTGCATGATCGCCAGGCACAAGCACATGCCCTATGGCAGGTTGTCGAGCTGCACCAGCGCCTCCTCGGTCGCCAGGCCCAGCAGGTAGGCGAGAGCGGGAGACACGGCGCCTTCGGACAACACGTCCGCCACCGACTGCAGGATGGCCGACAGGCGGTCGAGGCGATCATCCGCGAGGTTGGCCACAACGCATTGCAGCGCGAAACCGGCCAGTGATGCCTGGGCTGCCGACAAGCCGTCCAGGCTGGCCGTGTCCAGAACCCTCACGAGATCGCGCACGGGCGTGGTGTGACGATCAAGCATGGCTGTGTCGCCCCTCCACTCCGGCCGATAGTGCGGGGTTGTGTCGCCCCTGTTCGGGAGGCTCCCGGTAGCAGGGCTCCGCGGCCAGTATCCCCGCAGGATGGCGCGGCCACCTCCAGTTCGTTTCCAGTCGACTGGCTGTGTGCTCGATCTTACTGCCCGGTTGCGCGCCGAATTTGTCAATTCCCACGCCGGGACGGCCCGTGTGGAATACGCCTGGTCAATCGTTGGCGACCTGGGTGGGAGTGGGCCTATGCCTGATCCCTCTGGGTCGCGGCAGCCGGGTTCGCGGCAGACTTCTTGAACGGTGCGCGTGCCGTGTCCCAGGCCTTGAGTCCACGCAGCGCCAGGCGGGCGATTCCGGGAAGCAGCCTGGGCTGCATCAAGTCCGGGTCGAACGCGCTCATGCGACGCGCGTTTTCGCGGTAGCAGTCTTCCACGAAGCCCTGGAACGAGAAGCCTTCGAGGAACAGGTTGGCCTGGGTGACGGCGAAATCCTTGCCGTCATTGGGTTCCTGGCCGCGCTTGACCATGCCCATCAGGCGTCCGCCGGCGCGGCCGTAAAATCGCGCGGATTTCAGTGCGCGACGAACCGCGCCGAGACCGCGCTGCTTTTCGCGCCATGCCATGTAGTTGATGAAGAACACGATGTGGCGGGTTTCTTCGAACATGAGCGTATCGAAGATGTCGAACAGTTCAGCGGGCAGGAATTGGGATTGCCGCGCCGACTTGAATGCGCCAAAGCCGAGGAAGGCGTCGAGGCATTCGCCAAACCCGAAATCGATGAAGGCCGTTTCGAGGTCCGCTGAAGATGCTTCGAGGGGCTGCGCGGTTGCGTCGATGCCGTATCGCTCGATCATCACGCGGATCAGGTCGGCATGGCGTCGCTCCTCGAAGCCTTGCAGGGCGATGGCCTCGCGAACCACGGGGTCGGCGACATGCGGGGTGAAGGCATCCACGATGGCGCCCGCACGCCGTTCGGTGTGGTAGACCTCCTGCCAGAACGGCACGCCGCGCAATCGCGCGAGATCCGCGCCGTCCAGCGCCGGCCACGGCAAGGTCTCCGGGTCGTAGTCCTGGTAGCTCTCGACGAACTGACGGCAAAAGAGCGACTTGTGCTCCTCGGAGCCTGCCTTGATCTTGCTGGCCATGATCTCTCCCGGAAAGGTTTTCAGGGTCTATCGATCGAGCATCGTTCGGTGTCGGGGTTCAAGAGTTCGTGAATTGCCCGTCGCGTGGTTCGTGCGTGGTAATGACGACAGCATGGTGAGCGACGTTTTGCATCAGCGCGACGGCGGCTTCAGCAAGGGCGTGACGATTTTTTCGAGCTTGTCCTCGGTCAGCGCCGGTTGCTTGTCGCTCCAGCCGTCGTACACGAGCATGCCGTGAGGATCCACCACAAAGCTCACCGGCAGGCGCCAGATGCGCCCGTAACCCGCGACGTGAGGATCACCGAGCAAGCCTGTGGCGAAGTGCAGGCTGGATGCGACCTGGCGTACTTCTGCCAGTGTGTCGGGCGAGTCGAGGCTGAAGCCGAGCACCACCAGTCCTTCGTCCGCGTGTGCCTGGGCGAAGCGCGACAGCAGCGGCAGCTCTTCGCGGCAAGGGTCGCACCAGGTAGCCCAGAAGGTGAGGATCACCGTCTTGCCGCGCAGTTCATGCAGCGGAATGTGCGCGCCATCGAGGGTATTGAGCACGATCTCCGGCGCCGGCTGCCCGATGTGCAGGTCACTGGCATGGGCGGGCAACAAACCGAGCACGCCGCACAGGCATGCAGCGGCAAGGCGGCGCAGGAGGGATATCGGGAACATGGATGCCATGGGTTTCCTGGTGTGGACATGCCCGCACGGCAGGCATGTCCGCCACAATCGCTGCTTACAGTTTCATGCTCAGGCCCACTGTTCCGGTCCAGTGCGGAAACAGCTGATAGCCTTCCAGATGACTGTACACGGGCACTTGCACGAAGGCGTAGAACTGCAGGTTCTTCGCCAGGCTCGCGCTGATGCCGGGACTGAGATAGGCCACCGTTCCTGCGGTATCGGGCGTGTCGGCGAAAGCGCCCTGGTCGGCCGAGCGATGGAACACGTTGACCTGCAGCTGGGGCACCCAGTTCGCATGCGCCTCATAGCGCAGGCCGAAGCTCGCGGAGGCGAGGTTGCCGGGTCGGAAATTCGCGCCGGGCTGGTCCATCTCCTCGCTCACCGCCGCCTGGAACTGGCCATTGACGAACATGTCGAAGTTCTGGCTCACCGGCTGGAAATAATAGGCACCCACGATCAAGTCGGTGCTGCCGGTGCCCGCCTGCAGGCTGGTGTCCAGCGACTGCCCAAGCCCCGGGCCCGAGCGGAACGTGGTGGGCTGCCCGACAAAGGTGCCGTCATCGGTCTGGCCGCCGTAGTGGCCGGTGGGCAACTTGATGCCGAACTGCACGCCGAAATTGTGCGTGGGCAGGAAGCCCTGGTAACTGCCAATCAGCTTGACATCGCCGATGCCCGCCACGTGCGCGTTGCTGATCTGGTCGGGCGCGGATTCAGCGGGTGTGTAAGGCGCCAGTTGCGTGCCGTAGGTGTCGTGGTCGCGAATGACGTACGGCACGACGAACGTCACGCCCCAGTCGGCGTTGAAGCGGTAGGTCGCGCCGATGTTGATGTAGCGGTTGATGGTGCCTTTTTCGATCTCGCCGCCGCCCAGCGAGGGATCGGAGGGCTGGTTGACCACCTGCTCGGGCGTGGTCTTGCTGCTGCCGTGGCGGAGCTGGTCCTGGTCGATGTAGGTGTAGTCAACGTTGATCCGCCATCCGGAGGCGGTCGAATAGCCGGTGGCGGCATCGGTGCTGAGCGTGCACCCGCAGGTGGCGCAGGCGAGCGCGAGCTTGGGTGCCAGCGTGGCCGCAATCACGAGGGCGCTGCCTCGGGTAACGGAGCGCAAGGGGCGGTGCCGGGATGGCGGCATGGAGGACAGTGGGACGAGACGCATGGAGTGTGGGTCCAACGAGGCGCGGCGAACGACGAGGGTTCGCCCGCGAAGCCTTGATCGGCGCGCGCGAGCGGCCTGGGTGCTGGCATGTGCATGCGGCAACCAAGGCGGCAGGGCGTGGCGGCAAAATGGATGGCGTCAGCCGAGCGCACGATTGGCGCAGGCGTTTGCCGGGTGATCAGGCCTGCGGCGGAGGCCCGCGTGGACGCGCCTCGAGGCGGCGTGTCGATGGAATACGCGGTGATGCGTAGACCTTGGCGACCAGGGCAGGTGGTGCCGCGGGTAGCCAGTAGAGAATGGTGTATGCAGCCACCAGCGACTGGTGCGAGAGCAGTGCGCAATAGCCGCAGCGATCCGTCGGATCCGTTGAGCCGATCGGCTTCGAGGGCGGTGTCATGTCATGGGCGCAATCCCCGCCCATCATGGCCATGGAGTGCGCCGGAGCTGAAGCTGGCAATACCCGCGAAATCGATGGCGCCACGAAAAGGAACGCCATGGCCAGCCAGGCTAGCCATAGGACGAACTGTCGTTGGGCCTTACGTCGCAACACGCAATCGACCGGGAAGGTGGGCTGGCAAGGCCAACAATTTACCACGCGTCACTTGCGTGGAGATGGCTAGGGTTGTCGCACCTCGAGCCGCAAGAAAATGCGGAAAATGCAGGCGTTTCTGCGGCATCGACGCCATGACTGGCGTGGTTCGGCTTGAGTGCCGCCTGCAGCGTTTCGGCGCTCCATGGCTCCAGCACTCTCATGAAAAGGGAGCGTGGCTTTGCGTGCTCCCGATGATGGGTTGGGCCGGGGCCATAAAACGGTTGGACGCCCCTGTCGAGGCGTTTTACGATCAGCCTCAAGCAATGATTTCTCCGGCGCCTGTTGCAGTTAAGGCGATTCCGGGCGCAGGTCACCCGCAGGCCTCAATGGAAATCCCATGTGCGAATTCCCTCCATTTCGTCTCGACACGGGAAACCAGTCCCTGTTGCGAAATGTGCGCGAGGGGGAAGTGGAGCGCATCCAGCTCCGCCCGAAAGCGTTTTCCATCCTCAAATACCTGACCGACAACGCGGGCCGCCTGGTCACGCACGACGAGATCATGGAGCGGCTTTGGCGCAACACCTACGTACAGCCTGAAGTGTTGGCCAGTCATATCCGCGACATCAGGGTGGCGCTTGGTGATGATGCCAGGAGGCCACGTTTCGTCGAGACAGTGGCGCGGCGTGGATATCGCTTCATCGCCAGGGTCGGTAGCGCCGAAACGGTGTCGGCGCATCAAGCGAAGGGCGCCGGCAGCCGGCAGCTGGTGGGGCGGGAATCCCCGCTTTCGACACTGCTGAAGTCCTACCAGGCCGCGACCACCGGGCGGAGGCAACTGGTATTCGTTACCGGTGAGCCAGGCATCGGAAAGACGGCGCTCTGCCGGGAATTCCTTCGCCAACTCCGGGGCGATGAGCAGGCGCCCTACATGGCATGGGGCCAGTGCATTGAAGGGTACGGCGTGCAGGAGCCGTATTTTCCCGTGCTCAAGGCGGTGAGCCAGCTTTGCAGCGCCGGCGGCGAGCCGGTCATGCATGTGTTCAAGGCGAAAGCGCCCACCTGCATGGTGCAGTTCTCCGATTTGCTCACGGTGGAGCAGCGCCTTGCGCTGGAGAGTGATACCCGGGGAGCAACCAGTGGGCGCATGCTGCGCGAGATGCTCGACGCCCTCGAAGAGCTCGGCAAGTCCAGGCCTGTCGTGGTGGTTCTGGATGACTTGCAATGGGTTGATCGTGCGACGGTCGACGTCATCTCCGAGTTCGCGCGCAGGCACGAACCTGCGCGAGTCCTGATCGTCGGTGCGTATCGGCCTCTGGAGGCGTTTCTGAGCGAAAACCCGATCAAGGCGCTGAAGGATGCGCTGGTTGCACACCAGCTGTGCGGCGAGATCGGGCTCGCCAGTCTGACGCAGGCCGACGTTGCCGATTACCTGGCCCCCATGTGCGCCGATGAGGCGCTGCGAATCCGTCTGGCGAATCTGTTGTATCGCCGCTCAGAGGGCAATTCGCTGTTCATGGTCGCAGCCCTTGAGCACATCGTTGAGCAGGGACTGATGCACGATCGCGATGGCAGACTTTGCCTGACGGTTCCGGTCGAGGAATTGGGCCTGGATATTCCACGTACGCTGCGGACAGTCATTGAGGCGCAGATCGATCACCTCAGTGCCGAGGGGCGTCGAGTGCTGGAGGCTGCCAGCGTTGCGGGCGTCGACTTCACGCCCGCAGCGGTGGCGGCCGCGGCAGACTATCCATTGGCCCAGGTCGAGGATATCTGCCACGACCTGGCGCGCAGGCAGCAGGTCATCCGGCCGGCCGGCATCGGGCATCACTCCCATGCCGCGGATCGCCCACGTTACGAATTTGTCCATGTGCTTTATCGCGAGGTGTTGTACGAACAACAGGCGCCAGGACGACGGTCAGCGCGACACCTGCTCATCGGCCGGCAGCTCGAACGCCTCTACGGCGGACAAGTCGAGGACGTTGCGTCGGAGCTTGCCCTTCATTTCGAGCATGCCCTCGATTGGGAGGCGGCCGTCAGGTATCTGAGGATCTCCGCGGAAAATGCCGAGCGGCGCTACTCCCATCGGGAGGCCATTGCGCTGTTGCAGCAGGCGCTGGAAGGGGCGGTTCGCCTGCCGGAGGAAAAGCGCCGCGAAGTCGAGTTGCGGTTGCTCGAAAAGCTCGCCATGAGCTATGTGGCTTCCTTTGACGCTCGTTGTGTCGAGACATACGAGCGACTGGCCGAGGCGGCGGCGTCCTATGGCTTCGCGGAAAAGTGTGCGGATGCCTTGCTCAACATGGCGACGTGCCTTTCGTGGGACGACTCCGATCGATGCCTCAAAGTGGCGGAGCGTGTATCGCGCGTCGCATCGAACATCGGGGATCCGTTGATGCAGGCCCGGTTGCAGATGAGCTGCCATTTCTGGCGGGTGTGGGCCGGCGGATGGAATACCGCCGAGGCGCAGCAGGCCAGCCGGATATTCCTGATGCTCCGCCGGCAATGCGAGACGGCCACCCTGGCCAGGGAGTCGATCGACTTTGGCATGCTGCAGTGGGCCTCATCGGAGTATCGGGAGTCATATCAAGCGGTCGCGGAGGGGCTTGAGGCGATCTCTGATGCGTTGGTCGGGCAAAATCCCTACCTGAGCATCGCCTACCAGAAGGCGCAGTTCTATTTGCCGCGGGCCCTGCTCTTTCAAGGGGAGTGGGGCAGGGCATTGCAGGTGCTGGACGCTTCCATTGAGCTTGCCGACAAGAACGGCGACTCCTTTCCTGCGCATATGCTGCGGCTCAGTCGATCCTGGGTTCACTTCCATGCGATGGATTTCGAGGAGGTCCTGACAGCGAGGGCCCTGGTGGAAAACCTCGGCGACCGTTTCGGTGGCAGTTACCTGGTTCGCCTGGGGCGACTGTTGTTCGGATCCGCGGATGTGGCGCTGGGCAATTACGAGAGCGCCGCCGAAACACTGCGGATGACGCGGGAGGAAATGAATAGTCACCCCATCGTGCTCGACTGGTGTTTTCGCCTTCCCCTGCAGGCCGCACTCTCAGAGCTTTGGCTATCCTCGGGCCGCCTGTCGCTGGCGCGTGAAGAAGCGGGCGCCTACCTGCGCCTGGCCTTTTCCACGGATGACCGCACGTATCAGGCATTGGCCCTGGAGGTGAGTGCCCGAGTGGCCATGGCGCTGGGGGATACCTCCGTCGCGCTGGATTTCATCGCGAGGGGAATCCGGGTGATCGAACAACGGACAGTGCCGTTGGCGGCCTGGCGTGTTCATGCGACCGCAGCGTCCCTGCTTGGGGGCACGGGCGAAGCGGCACTGGCGCAACGGCATCACCAGAAGGCGAGGGTGGCGATCCTTTCGCTCGCGGATTCCCTGGCGGAACGCCATGCGCTCAAGGCCAAATTTCTTTCATCCCTGATCAAGGCAGGAGTCCTGCAGGAGGGCACCGGGCACGCCGCCTGACGATTCAAGGGGTTGCTGGCTGCGTGGGGGTGCTTTCGAGCCCATGCATGCCGCCGGTTATCCGGCCACCATGCCGATTCCAGGTTTTTTCCATGGTAACTACAGGACTTGCGGCGCGGGCGGGCTCATTGTTCGAGGCCAGGCGATCGAGAGCAGCCCCAAGGCGACAGCCATGCCACTCCTCAGGATCGAGAGCGCCCAATGGCCGGGCGTGGACCTCTATTACGAAGACCACGGTTCAGGCAGCCCCGTAGTGCTGATTCACGGGTATCCCCTGAGCAGCCAGTCCTGGGAGAGGCAGCTGCCTGCGTTGCTGGGCGCCGGGTATCGGGTCATCGCGTATGACCGCAGAGGGTTTGGAAGATCCAGCCAGCCAGCAGCGGGCTACCACTACGACGCGCTTGCCGCGGATCTGCATCAACTGCTGGGGCATCTCCAGCTGCGCGAGTTTGCCCTGGTCGGATGTTCGATGGGTGGTGGCGAAATTGCGAGGTTTCTAGGCCGATATGGATCCAGTGGGGTTACCGGCGCCGTGATCATCGGTGGCATTCCTCCCTGTCTGGCCAAGACCTTCGACAACCCTGATGGCGTGGATGTCGCGGTGTTCGAAAGTATCGAGAAGGCCGTCGCAACCGACAGGTATGTGTTCTTCGCGGAATTTTTCAGGAGTTTCTACAACACCGACCTGTTCCTGGGAAAGCGCGTGAGCGATCGGGTCGTCCAGGCCAGCTGGAATGTGGCGGCAGCAGCCTCGTCGATGGCGACCCTGGCATGCGTCGCCGCGTGGCACGAGGATTTTCGGGCGGACCTTGCAAGCATCGACGTTCCGGTCCTGGTGATTCACGGGGATGACGATCGGGTCGTGCCATTGGCGGCTGCCGGGCAGCGTACGGCAAGGCTCGTCAAAGGTGCCCGGCTACATGTGGTCAAGGGAGGCCCGCATGGGGTCATCTGGACTCACGCGGAGGAGGTCAACGCAGAGCTGTTGCGATTTCTCGGCAAGAGCGCAACGACATTCCAATAGGCATGAGCTCATGCGAAGGAGTGTCCAAGCCGGTGCTTCGGCATTTTTCAATGCACGTCCAACGACAGAGGAGGTTTCCATGAATCGTCACTTCGTGAATGCATGCAGGGTCGCCCTGTGTATATCGCTCGCAACGACAGTCATGAGTGCGAGCGCCCAAACGCCGGCCGCTCAGCCAATTCACGTGCGCAATATCGTGCTGGTTCATGGCGCGTGGGCGGACGGCTCCAGCTGGAACAAAATCATCCCCTTGCTGGAGAGCAAGGGCTACCACGTCACTGCTGTGCACCTCCCCTTTACCACGCTTGCGGACGACGCGGCTGCAGTGAAGCGCGCCGTTGCGCTGGAAGACGGGCCGGTTCTGCTGGTGGGGCACTCCTATGGCGGGGCGGTGATTACCGAAGCGGGCAGTGACCCGAAGGTCGCGGGGCTGGTCTATGTGGCGGCCTTCGCGCCCGATGCCGGCCAGTCGGCGGGCGACCTCAATGCCAGCGTTCCCCCGACGCCCGGTGCAAAGGAGTTCCGGCCGGATGCCAGTGGTTACCTGAAACTGACGGACAAGGGTATCTCCGAGGATTTTGCACAGGACCTTTCGGCGCCTGAGAAGAAGATCCTTGCCGCCACGCAGGGGCAAACCAGCGGCCCCAACGAGCTGGGCGCCAAGGTGTCGGCCGCGCCGTGGAAGGATAGGCCGACGTTCTACATCGTCGCCGACAACGACCGGATGATCGCGCCGGACCTGGAGAAGAAACTAGCGGCCCAGATGCATGCGAAGACCATTCACCTCGCGTCGAGCCATGTTCCCATGCTCTCGCATCCTGCCGAGGTCGCCGATTTCATCAGTGCGGCTGCGGGCGGCCCGTAACGCCTGGCCGGAGCGCCGCGAGGTTTGGGGCCAAGGTCTTGCTGAAGGCAGGCATTGCGCGATGCCATGACAGCGACGTCCAAGGTGAAGCCAACGGCCACGGCCTTGATGCGCCGCGGCCGTAGGCATACGTCACCTGCTTGCGCTCAGTTGGGCGCCGCCCCGGAGCTCCAGGGGCCGTCGCGTGTGGCCACGGCGGATCTGGTGCTGGCCATGGGTGCAAGAGGCGATTGTGGCCAGGATTTTGAAAAGTCCGACGTGGGGCCTCGTATCGAGGCCCCTGAGCCGGTGGAAATGTTTGATGGCAGGACGGTCATCCCGGCTAGGCCTTGTTGGCTGTGAGGCGCCACGCCAGGGTTTCCCCGGCGAGGAAAGGCACCACGGCTTGCCCCCCGATTTCGATCACATTGGGCACCTGCCACGGACTGCGCGTCAGCGTGACCCGGTCCGTATTTCGGGAAAGGCCATAGAAACGAGGGCCATACTCCGAAGCAAAAGCCTCGAGGCGGTCGAGCGCACCTTCTTCTTCGAACACCTGTGCATACACTTCTAGCGCAACTGGCGCATTGAATATCCCCGCGCAGCCGCACGCCGCCTCTTTCATTGCGCGCGGATGGGGCGCGGAGTCCGTGCCGAGAAAAAAACGGGGTGAGCCAGAGGTCGCCGCCTGGCGTAGCGCGATGCGATGCTTCTCGCGCTTTGCCACTGGCAGGCAGTAAGCGTGCGGGCGAAATCCGCCTTGAAACATCGCATTGCGATTGATCAGGAGGTGGTGCGGCGTAATCGTTGCGGCGACCTGGTCTCGAGACTCGCGGATAAAGTCAGCTGCCTCGGCGGTGGTGATGTGCTCCAGCACCACTTTAAGTCCCGGAAAGTCCTGCACGATGCGTGATAGTACGCGATCAATGAAGATGGCCTCGCGATCGAACACATCCACGGCTGCGTCAGTCACCTCGCCGTGAATCAGCAGCGGCATCCCGATACGTTCCATTGTGGCCAGCACGGAATGGATTCGCCGAACGTCCGTCACACCGTGATCCGAATGGGTCGTGGCATGCGCTGGGTAGAGCTTGCATGCTGCGAAGACGCCTGACGCATAACCCGTCGCCACTTCGTCAGGATCGGTGTCATTCGTGAGATAGCAGGTCATAAGAGGCTCAAACGAGGCTCTCATCGGGGTCGCGGCACGAATCCGGCTTCGGTACGCGCGAGCGGCCTCTGCGGTAGAAACGGGAGGAACCAGATTCGGCATCACGATGGCCCGCGCGAAGCAGCGGGCTGTCGCCGCGACGGTCTGCTCCAGCTGCGCGCCATCGCGTAGATGGACATGCCAATCATCGGGTGTCCGGATCGAAATTGTCGTCATATATCGCAACCCTCCCTGCCGGGGTTAGAGCATCGATCACCGGTGCTGTCATCGTAGCGTACGCGTTCGGCCGCCTCCCTATCTGAGGGTGTACTGGGGCCGCTCCCAGTAATAGCCGGCCAGGGCGGGCATTTTCGCGAGCGTCAATGGCACCGTGCCATTTTGATCGTCTCTGGCAACGCAAGTACAGCTCTCTGGACAATTATCTCGGCCGCTCCGCTATATTCAACGAGGAGGCATGATGTTGCGATCACGTGGAAGGGGATGTGCCGCCACGACCGGGCAGCCATGACGTCTCGATGTCATGGAGCAAGATGGCGCCGGTGGCTTGGCGGCGTGCGTGGGGAGTGTCCGCTACCGACCCGTAGTAGACGTAGTAAGAGCAGGGATTCGATGGACCCGTATCACCTGGGCTACCGCCTCAAGACCATCGTTGCGGAGATAGTGCCCATCGAGGGCTATTTTTTCGTCAACCATCTGGACTTGCCAGAAGGGGCGCTCCGCAGCCGCGTCGCCAGCTATGCGAGTCCAAGAGAGGCGCAGCTATGGATGAATATCGTTCTTTTGAACGACTTCATCTCCGAGGTCTGTGGCGATGACTGGGAGGATGCCGATGCTGTGGAAATCCTCGAGGCCGTTGCTCTGGCCTGGCGATATCAGGCTCAGGCCAAATATCCGGGGGCGAACATTCAGATAGAAAAGGTCAGTGATGTTGAATACGGCGACCTGGGTCTTCGCTTGATAGGATCAGTTGATTAGCAAGAGGCCATGTCTGCTTCCGACCCATAGCAATGAGATGGACTCCTCTCCGTCTTCGGCATCAAGTGCCAGACTGGAAGCGATAGAAACCAGTCGCTGGCGAAGAGGAGTCCACCCATGAAGCTTGCGCGCATTGGAGTCGACGTGGCCAAGCAGGTCTTCCAGGTCCACGGAGTCGATAAGCACGAGCAGCCGGTATGGCGTCGCCGCTTGTCGCGAGATCGTTGGCTGAAGGCCGTGTTGGACTGTCGACTCCCCGCTAATCAGTGCCACGTAAGACCAGAGGTCTCCGGTTCGTTTTGAAGGCGGAATTCGGCGGGCGT
>NZ_QIRF01000021.1 GCF_003332825.1 Dyella sp. C9
CCGCCCGCCCCGGGCCCCGCCGCCGCCCCCCCGCCCCCCCACCCGCCCCCCCCCCGCCCGCCCCGCCGCCGCCCCCGCCCCCCCCCCCCCCCCCCCCCGCCCCCCCCCCCCCCCGCCGCCCCCCCCCCCCCCCGCCCCCCCCCCCCCCCCCCCCCCCCCCCCCCCCCCCCCCCCCCCCCCCCCGCCACTCAATGCCGCGGGGTATTGAGCAAGGTCATGACCGCGGCACGCGCCTCGTCCACGCCGGTACGTGCCTGCGAGGAAAAAACCTGCGCCGTCGCCTGCGTACCGCTGGCCGCCAGCTCCTTGCGCAGGGTCGCCAGCGCCTGTGCCGCCTGGTTCCGCGACAATTTGTCCGCCTTGGTCAGCAGCACGTGGCAAGGCAGCTGCGTGGCGAAGCAGAACTCCAGCATCATGCGATCGAAGTCCTTGAGCGGATGGCGAATATCGGCGATCAGCACCACGCCGCGCAGGCTCTGCCGGCGGTGCAGATAGGCGTCGATCTCCTGCTTCCAGTGCTCGCGAAGCTCCTCCGGCACCTTGGCGTAGCCGTAGCCAGGCAGGTCGATGAGGCGTGCCGACAGCGGTGCCAGGCCCTCTCCCTGCACCAGCGGAGGCAGCGAAAACGCCACCATCTGCTGCGTGCGACCGGGCGTTTTGGACGTGCGCGCAAGCCCACGATGACCAGTCAAGGTATTGAGCGCACTGGACTTGCCCGCGTTGGAGCGGCCAGCGAACGCCACCTCCGCGCCATGGTCCGGCGGAAGCTGTGAAATGCGGTGGGCAGCCAGTACAAACTGGGCGCCTTGTAGGGGGTTGGACATGGTTTGACCAGCTAGGGTGGCGCAGAGATAATCCGGGAGTTTCTGCCAGTTGCGGACGTGCCGGCCAGCGCGGACCGTGCAGCCATAGCAGTTTTTCGGGAGACAAGTGTATGAGTTTTCGGCCCGCCGGTTTTCGGCTCGCTGTAGTTCGTTATGCCGTAGTCCTCGTCTTTGCGATGTCTTCCAGCCTGGTGCTCGCCCAGGAAGCCAAGGCACCTGCACCCGCAACCTCCACCGCCACGCCGACAACCGCCGCCTCGGCCGAACATCCCGCCGAAGCCACCGCCGCCGTGAAGCCCGGCGACGCCACCGCGGGCGCCGGCAAGGCTGCCGTCTGCGGCGCCTGCCATGGCATGGATGGCAACTCCACAGACCCGCAGTACCCGAAGCTGGCCGGCCAGCACGAGTCCTACATCGTGCACCAGCTCACCAGCTTCAAGAGCGGCAAGCGCCAGAACCCGATCATGCTGGGCATGGCCACGCCGCTGTCCGAGCAGGACATGCACGACATCGGCGCCTATTTCGCCAGCAAGAGCGCCCTGCCGGGCGTGGCCGACCAGGTGCTGGTCGAGCGCGGCGAGCAGCTCTATCGCCAGGGCGACACCGCCAAGGGTGTGCCGGCCTGCATGGCTTGCCACAGCATCGACGGCCGCGGCAATCCCGGCGCGATGTATCCGGAGCTGACCAGCCAGCACGCGCAGTACATCGAGGCCACGCTGAAGGCCTGGCATGACGGCACCACCTGGGGCGATGATGCGCACGCGCAGATCATGCCGGGCATCGCCAAGAAGCTGGACGAAAAGGACATCGCCGCTGTTGCCAGCTATATCGAGGGCCTGCATGCGTCGGACGGCGCATCCGGTGCCAGCGCCGCGAAGTAATCACCTTCGACACGCCGGCCCCAGGCCGGCGTGTCCGTTCCAAGCCCGACCCGAATAAGTACCGAGGACCACCATGCTGAAGCGTTTGTCGTTCCTGTGCGCCGCCCTGCTCGCCGTTTCGGCCTGCAGCAACAACAACGACAACAGCAGCACGACGCCCCCGCCGGCGCCGGCACCAGCCGCCACGGCGCCTGCCGCACAGCCGCCCGCGGCGTCGACGGCCGCCGCTCCGGCGGCTGCCAGCACGGCCGCCCCGGCCAGCGCAGGCACGACTGCCGCTGCTCCGGCCCCAGCGCCCGCACCGGCGACGCCGTTCGTCGACGACGGCAAGTGGGTGGAAGGCAAGAACTACTACCGCATCGATCCGGTGCAGCCCAAGCTCACCAACACCGACAAGGTGGAAGTGGTCGAGGTGTTCTCGTACGGCTGCCCGGCCTGCAACCAGTTCCATCCGGTGATGAACAAGCTGGTGCAGGAGCTGCCGTCCAATGCCGTGATGGCCTACCTGCCGGCCTCGTTCATGCCGCAGGAGAACTGGCCGATGCTGCAGCGCGCCTACCTCACCGCGCAGGCGCTGGGCGTGGCCGACAAGGCCAATGACGCGATGTACGACGCCGTGTGGAAGACCAACGAGCTGAGCGCGATGGCGCCCGGCGGCCGCGGCCTGAAGCCCTCGTCCGCGCTGCCCTCGCTGGACGATGCCGCCAAGGTGTACGCCAAGTTCGGCGCCGACCCGAAGGAATTCGCAGCCGTGGCCAACTCCTTCACCATCAACACCAAGGTGAAGCGCTCGGATGAACTGGTGAAGGCCTACGGTGTCGAAGGCACGCCGACCATCATCATCGACGGCAAGTACCGCCTTGACCGCGGCTCGGCCGGCGGTGACGAGCAGACCATCGAGCTGGTCAAGTGGCTGGTGTCGAAGGAAGCGGCCGGCAAGTAAGCCCGCAGCACACCGCCCAACCGAGCCCAGAGAGTATCGATTTCATGTTCAAGCGTTTCGCCCCCGTGCGCATGCTGGCCCTGCTGGCCGGCCTGCTGCTGGCAACGGCCTGCACGGCCACCGGCTCCAATGAGCCGGCGCCCTACACCGAAGGCACCGAGTACGTGACCATCGACGGCCCGGCACAGCGCGACAGCAGCGCCGGCAAGGTCGAGGTGGTGGAGATCTTCTCCTACGGCTGCATCCACTGCGCGCACTTCGCGCCGATCGCCGACCAGATGCGCAAGCAACTGCCGGCGGGCGTCGTGTTCAAGCTGGTGCCGGCCGCCTTCAACGACGAGTGGGTGCCGTACGCCCGCGCCTACTACGCGGCCGAGAAGCTGGGCGTGGTCGACCAGACCCACCTGGCCCTGTTCAAGGCCAAGTTCGACGATCACTACCCGATCTCGACGCTCGACGAGCTGGCCGACTTCTATGCCAGCCATGGCGTGAAGCGCGACGACTTCATGCGCATCGCCACCTCCGACGAGGTCACCGAGCAGATCCGCAAGGATGCCGCGCTGGTGCAGAAGTGGCAGGTGGACGGCACCCCGACCATCGTGGTCGACGGCAAGTACCGCAGCGCCAACGTGAAGACCCTGGACCAGCTGTCCGCCCTCACCATCTGGCTGGCCAAGCGCGAGCTGGCCGGCAAGTAAGCCGGCACGGGGGCGTTCCGCAGGAACTTCCCCCGCGTTCACAAGCGGGCGGGCATGCTTTGCAACCGGCCGCCACCCCAGGGGTGGTGGCCACCCTTCTGCAACTACCCTGCCCGCCCGATGAATCGCGCCGATCCACCCGCCCCCGAGCGTCGTCTCCGCCTGTTGAGCTGCAACATCCTGGCCGGCGCCAGCGTGCAGCGCTACAGCGAATACGTCACCCGCAGCCTCAACCAGGTACTGCCCGGGCGCAGCAAGCTGGACAACCTGGACCGGCTGGCCGAAGTGCTGCCCCAGTTCGACGTGATCGGCCTGCAGGAGGCCGACGCCGGCAGCCTGCGTTCGGGCTTCCTCAACCAGACGCGTTATCTCGCCGAGGCGGCGGGCATGCCGTTCTGGAGCCATCAGCCCAACCGGGCCATGGCGCGCCTGGCGCACTCGGCCAACGGTCTGATCAGCCGGCTGGAACCCACCAGCGTGCTCGACTACCCGCTGCCCAGTCGCATCCCCGGTCGCGGCGCACTGCTGGCGCGCTTCGGCGAGGGCAAGGACGCGCTGGCGGTGATGATCGCCCATCTGTCGCTGAGCGCCCCCGCGCGCGCCAAGCAGCTGGGACTGATCGGCGAAGTGCTGCAGGACTACCCGCATGCGGTGCTGATGGGCGACCTCAACACCGACGTGCGCAGCGCCGAGATGAAGCACCTGTTCGCCAGGTCCAGCCTGGTGCCACCGCACCAGGCGACGCCTACCTTCCCCAGCTGGAAGCCGCGCCGCGCACTCGACCACATCCTCACCTCCGAAGCGATCCAGCTCGACAAGGTGTGGGCGCTGCCGCAGGCTTTCTCCGACCACCTGCCGCTGGCGGCAGAAATCCGCCTGCCCGGCGGCATTGCTCCCCGACCTCACCGACTGCGCCGATGAAGCGATTCCTTACCCTCGTTCTGCCCTGGCTGCTGGTGCTGGCCGTCGGCGCCTGCGCCTGCCTGCTCCGTTATGGGCTGGTGGAATCGGCCGATGTGGCCCGTGCCTGCGAAGCGAGCCACACGCTGGCCTGCGACCTGCGCCACTGGACCGTGCTCGGCTTCATCACCGGCAACATCTTCAACTGGCCGATCGGCATCTTCGGCTGGGTGGCGATGGCTGCCACCGTGCTGGCCCTGCGCTGGCCGCGGCTGACGCTGGCCACGCTGGCTACGGCGACCGGCCTGTTCGCCGTGGTGCTGTATTGCTTCGTGCCCGGCGCGCTCGCGCTACTGGCCGGCAGCCTGCGCCTGGTGCGACTGCAGGCGGGCGGCGCGACGCCAACCGATCAGCACCGCGCCACCGAGCGCAAGGTTCACGCCTAGCCACATCCAGGCCGGCGGGCTGAGCCCAATCTCCTGCGCCACCGCGATGGCCGCCAGCAGCGGCATCAGGCAGCCGAGGAAGCGCTCCTCCACCGAAGGCATGACGCTGTTGCCCACGTC
The DNA here is from genome assembly GCF_003332825.1 of Dyella sp. C9. Classification (GTDB taxonomy): domain Bacteria; phylum Pseudomonadota; class Gammaproteobacteria; order Xanthomonadales; family Rhodanobacteraceae; genus Dyella. The sequence goes on from NZ_QIRF01000021.1 coordinate 4,813, forward strand.
GAGCACGGCGGCCAGCAGGTAGCCCAGCGCCGGCAGCCAGAACAGGCCCAGCGGGAAGTCGCGGTAGCGACCGTCGAAAGCCAGCAGCAGGCCGTAGAAGGCCAGGCCGAACAACCACACGAAGCGCACGACCCGGTTGGGCTCGGCACGCGGCGGCACGCCCGCCAGTCGCCCGGCCACCCAGCGCGCCAGTGTCAGCGACGTGCCCAGCGCGATCACGCACAGCAGGCCGGACAACAGCCACTCGGGCAGATTGCGGCAGGCGTACCACATCTGGCGGAACTGCCAGGCGAGCGCCGTGCCGCTGGCAAAGCCCGCCAGCAACAGCGCCACGCGGCTGCGCAGGCCGCGCCATTCACGACGCCACAGGCCTGCCAGCACGAACAGCACCGCACCGGCGCCACCCGCATACCAGCCCCATAGCCACTGCGGCTCTTCCACCACCGGGCCCTGCATGGAGAACTTGGGCCGTGCGTGCACGTCGAAGATGCCCCAGTAGCCGCCCACGGTGCCTTCCTGTTCGCGCTTCCACGGCTGGTCGAAGGCCTCGATCACGTTGTAGGGCATGTCTACGCTGCCGGCATAGCGCAGGAATTCACGCAGGTAGCGGGCCTCGTTGACCAGGCTCGCCGCCGCACCGCGACGCTGCTTGCCTTCGCTGGGCCAGCCGGTTTCGCCGATCATCACGGCGCGCCCGGGGAAGCTCGCCTTCACCCGCGCGTACACCTCGGCCACGTGCTGCAACGCGTCGCGCGGCTCGACCGGCTCGTCTTCCCAGTAGGGCAGGATGTGGATGGTGATGTAGTCCACCGCCTTGGCCATTTCCGGATAGCGCAGCCAGAACTCCCACACATCGGCATAGGTCACCGGCACATGCGTGTCGTGGATGGCGTCGCGCAACTCGGTGACGTACCCGGCCAGTGCCTTGGGCGACTGCTCGCCACGCAGCAGCACTTCGTTGCCCACGATCACGCCACGCAGCACTTCCGGGTGTGCCTTGGCGGTGGCGATGCCCATCTGCAGCTCGTGTTCGTTGGCCACCGGATCGCGGCCGATCCACACGCCCATCAGCACCTTCATGCCATAGCGCTGCGCGATCTCCGGCACCGCACTCAGGCCAAAACCCTGCGAATAGGTGCGCACGCAATCGAAGCGCTCGGACAGCGCACGCAGGTCGGCGTCGATGCGCTCGGGGCTCACGAAAGCATGTGGATCGAGCGGCGTCTCGCCCGGCTTGCGGAACGGTGCATACGACACGCAGGCGATGTGCGCCGTAGGCGTGTCCGGCAGGGGCACGGGACGACCGATCTGCCACCACCACCAGGCGCCCGACAGCGCGGCAACCAACAGGATGAACCACGCGAGCGGCGCAACACGGGACAGTGGCGAGGACGTTGGCGACATGCGCTTCCTGGGGACGCGCCGGACGTGGCGCCTCGTGGGTCGCAGATTCTATCAGGCCGCACCGTGCATGCCGTTTCACGCCACGCTCAGCGGGCGTTGTCCATGCTGGCGGGCCCCACGCAGCGCGCCGCCCTTCCCCGCGGAGCCCGCGAAGTACACTGCGGCGGGAACGAGATAAGGAGTAGTCATGTCCCTGCACGCACCGCGGCGCTTCGCCCGACGCCTGCTCATCGTGATGGCCGGCCTGTGCCTGGCCGGCGCCGCCAGCGCGGCCGAGCCCACTCCCGCCCAGCGCGATGCCTTCAAGGAAGCCTACGCCGTGGCCCAGCAGGGCGGCGACGGCTGGCGCAGCCTGTCCACCGGTCTGCAGGACTATCCGCTCTATCCGTACCTGGAAGCGGCCGCGCTCACCCACGACATCCGGCAGATCGACCGCGCGCGGGTGGAGGACTATCTCAAGCGCTACCCCGGACTGATCCCGGCCAGCGACCTGCGCCGCGACTTCCTCACCGAACTGGCGCGCCGGCAGGACTGGGACAACTTCCTCGCCATGTACCAGCCCGGCCTCGGCGACGCGCTCAGCTGCAACGCGCTGCAGGCGCAGCTTGCCCGCGGCGCCACGCTGGACTTCAACCGCGACCTCGCCGCCCTGTGGGCCAAGCCCAAGCTGCCCGGCGCCTGCGATCCGGTGCTGAGCACCGCGCACGACCAGGGCCTGCTGACCCCGCAACGCGTGTGGGACCGCATCGATGCCGCGGCCGACGCCAACCAGCCCGGCACCGTCGCCGCGATGGCAGACTGGCTGCCCGCCGATCAGTCGGCCTCGGCGCAACGCATCGCCACGGCCCTGCGCGATCCGAGCGTGGCCACCACGGCCGCGATCCAGTGGCCCGACACGCCGCGTGACCGGCAGGCCGCCATGCTCGCGCTGGAACGACTTGCACGACGCCAGTCGGTCACCGCCGATATCGCATGGCAGAAGCTGCAGGACCACTTCAGCTTCTCGCCCGACCAGCGCAACCGCGTGCTGTATGCGCTGGCGCTGTTCCACGCCACCGACTACGACGCCAGCGCGATCTCGCGGCTGGTCGCGCTGCCGGCCTCGGTACAGACCGACACCAGCCGCGAATGGCGAGTGCGTGCGGCTATTGCGCTGCTGGACTGGCGCGCGGTGCTGGCCGCCATCGACGCCATGCCGCCCACCCAGCAACAGGACGGTGAGTGGCGCTGGTTCCGCGCCCGCGCGTTGAGCGAACTGGGCCGCGATGCCGAGGCGCAGCGTGTGCTCGCCACGCTGGCACAGGAACCGACCTTCTTCGGCTTCCTTGCCGCCGACAAGCTCAACCTGCCCTATGGCATCTGCCAGATCACGCTCAACGGCAATCCGCAGCGCGAGCAGGCGCTGCTGTCCAACCGCGGCCTGCTGCGCGCCTTCGAACTGTTTGCCGTAGACATGCCGCGCCAGGCACGTCGCGAATGGACGGCCGCGCTCGACGGCGCGGATCCGGAAACCACCCGGCTTGCCGTCGACCTGGCCTACCGCCGTGGCTGGTACGACCGCGCGGTATTCACCTTCAACAACGGCGACGCCCTGCGCTACTACGAGCAGCGCTTCCCGCTGGCCAGCCAGGACGGCCTGGTGCAGCAGGCGCAGGAGGCCGGCATCGATCCGTCGTGGGCCTACGCCATCCTGCGCGCCGAGAGTGCGTGGATGCCCGATGCACGCTCTGGCGCCGACGCGCGCGGCCTGATGCAGTTGCTGCCATCCACCGCAGCGCTGGTGGCCAAGCGCAACGGCATCAGCTGGGGTGGCGGCGACACGCTGTACGACCCAGTGACCAACATCGTGCTGGGCACGCGCTACCTCGCCCAGATGGCCGAGCGCTTCAATGGCGCGCCATGGCTGGCCAGCGCCGCCTACAACGCCGGCCCCGGCAAGGTCGACCAGTGGCTGGAAGCACGCGGCTCACTGGCGCCGGACCTGTTCATCGCGACCATTCCGTACAAGGAGACGCGGGAGTATGTGGCACGCGTGATGTCCTTCGCCGTCATCTACGACTGGCGCCAGCACGGCAACGCGGTGACCATGTCCGAACGACTGACGCCGATTGGGCAGGCCTATCAACTGCCAGGCAGCGCCAGCCAGCGTAAGCTGGTTACCTGCCCGGTGGTCACACCACCCACGCCGGCGGAGGCTGCCAGCGCAGCGCCCGCCAGCAGCCTGGCGCCGCCGCCGGCCGGTTCCAGCGGCACGCGCTGAAGCGGAGACCACCGATGACAGTGAAGCCAAGGCAACTGGTGGTACTGGGCGGCAGCGGCTTCGTCGGTAGCCACCTGCTGCCGCGGCTCGCGCAGGACGGCCATCGCATCCTGCTGCTGTCGCGCAACCGCGAGCTGCGCCGCGCGCTGGGCGTGCTGCCTTCGCTGCGCATTCGCAGCGTGGACGTCTATGACGGCAACGCACTGCGCCACCAGTTTGCCGGCGCCGACGCGGTGATCAACCTGGTGGGCATCCTCAACAACCAGGGCCAGCAGACCTTCCAGCGCGCCCACGTGGAACTTGGCCAGCGGGTGATCGCCGCCTGCCTTGCCGCCGGCGTACCACGCCTTCACCACATGAGCGCACTGAAGGCCGGGCAAGGCCTGTCGCGATACCTCAAGAGCAAGGGTGAAGCGGAAACGCAGGTGCGCAACTCCTCGCTGGACTGGACCATCTACCAGCCCAGCGTGATGTTCGGCGACGGTGCCGGGCTGGTCAGCCGTTTCGCCGGCCTGCTGCGGCAGATGCCGGTGCTGCCGTTGGCGCGCGCCAGTTCACGCATGGCCCCCACCTGGGTCGGCGACGTGGCCGAGGCCATCGCGCGCTGCGTGGCCGATGACGCGCTCGGCCTGGACCGCAGCTTCGAGCTGTATGGGCCGGAGACACTCACCCTGGGCGAGATCGTGCACAAGATCCGCGACACCCTGGGCCTGCGCACGCCGATCATCCCGCTGCCCGACGGCCTGGGACGGTTGCAGGCGCAGGTGGCGCAGATGCTGCCCGGCAAGCCGTTCTCGCTGGACAACTTCCGCACGCTGCGCACCGATTCGGTCGGCAAGCAGGACGGCTATACGGCGCTGGGCATCGAACCCCAGCCGCTCACGCCGTGGCTGCCGGTGCTGCTGCAGGCGCCACCACGGCAACGCCGGCTCGCGCTCGCCCGCACGCAGCCGCGCTGAGCCCCGGCCAGCCTGGCCTGCCGTGCTGCCGCCGCCCTCGTGGCAAAATCAGCGCATGCGCATCTATCTCGTCGGCGGCGCCGTCCGCGACAAACTGCTGGACCGGGCGGTCACCGACCACGATCACGTGGTAGTGGGCGCACGCCCCGAGGAAATGCTCGCCGCGGGTTACCGGCCGGTGGGCAAGGACTTCCCGGTGTTCCTGCACCCGCACACCGGCGAGGAGTACGCGCTGGCGCGCACCGAGCGCAAGACCGGCCACGGCTACCACGGCTTTGCCTTCCATGCCGATCCGTCGGTGACGCTGGAAGAGGATCTGGCGCGGCGCGACCTCACCATCAATGCCATGGCGCAGGCCGAGGACGGCAGCCTGGTCGATCCCTTCGGCGGCGCGAGGGACCTGGAGCTGCGCCTGTTGCGCCACGTCTCGCCGGCCTTCGTGGAGGATCCGGTGCGCCTGCTGCGCGTCGCGCGCTTCGCCGCGCGCTTCGCGCCACTCGGTTTCCAGGTCGCCCCGGAAACCATGGCGCTGATGCAGCAGATGGTGCGGGACGGCGAGGTGGACCACCTGGTGCCCGAGCGGGTGTGGCAGGAAACCCGCAAGGCACTGGCCGAGGCGCAGCCGTCCGCCTTCCTGCGCGTATTGCGCGAATCGGGCGCGCTGGCGGTGCTGTTTCCGGAAGTGGATGCCCTCTATGGCGTACCGCAGCGCGCCGAGTTCCATCCCGAGATCGACACCGGCGTGCACGTGGAAATGGTGCTGGACATGGCCGCCCGCATTGCCCCAGGCAACGATGTGGTGGGCTTTTGTGCGCTCACCCACGACCTCGGCAAGGCGCTGACCCCGGCCGACGTGCTGCCCCGCCATGTCGGCCACGAGCACGCCGGCGTGGCACCACTGCGCCGGCTGGTGGCGCGGCTGAAGGTACCCACCGAGCACGCCGCGCTGGCCGAGCAGGTGTGCCGCGAGCACCTCAACGCCCACCGCGCCTTCGAGCTCAAGCCAGCCACGGTGCTGCGCCTGCTGGGCTCGCTGGATGCCCTGCGCAGGCCCGAGCGGCTGGCACTGTTCCTGGCCGCCTGCGAGGCCGACAAGCGCGGCCGGCTGGGCCACCAGGACGACACCTATCCCCAGGCGGGCTATCTCCTGCGGGCCCGCGACGCCGCGGCCGGCGTGAGCGCAGAACCTTTTGTAGCCAAGGGCTTGCAGGGGCCGGCGATCGGCGAGGCGATGACCGAGGCCCGGGTTGCGGCCATCGCGGCCCTGGACCGTTCCCCAGCCTGAACGGCCGGGGGCCCCGGAAAGCTTCGCGGAAGACAGCTGTTTCTAAGGTTACGGGTTCACACTCGCCCGCGATCCCACGCGCCGTCTCCCGACGTGTATAAAGGCGGGTCGCTGTAGCCCTGCCCGATGGCACGGCGCTTTAAATCTCTGTCCGGAGTCGTCCGTGTCGACCGCATCCAACCCGCCCTCGCCGTTGCGCCAGCGCTTTCGCCCCCTGGTCTGGCTGGCCGTCAGCTACCTGCTGATCGGCGTGGCAACGCGCATCGCCCTGTTGTTCATGGCGGGCAGCGGTGTGCCGCACAACCCGCTGTACTGGGCCTATGCATTCGGCGTCGGCGCCGCCTACGACTCGATCGCATTCATCTACCTGGCGTGGCCGATGATGCTGTACCTGTGGCTGGTACCACAGCGCATCTACCTGTCGCGCGTGGGCCAGTGGCTGCTGTACGCAGGTGGCGCGGTGCTGTTGTTCGCGCTGCTGTTCGTGGGCGCCTCGGAACTGGTGTTCTGGGGTGAATTCGGTACGCGCTTCAACTTCATCGCGGTCGACTACCTGGTTTACACCACCGAGGTGATCGGCAACATCCGCGAGTCCTACCCACTCGGCACCTGGATCAGCCTGCTCGCACTGTTCACCCTGCTGGTGGTGTGGTTCACCCGCGGCGGGCTGCGCGCCGAAGACGGCGGCACGCGGCTCCTTCAGCGCGGCAAGGTGGTGCTGGTGTGGCTGGTGATCACGGTGGTGACCGCCGTGGCCATCAAGGGCACCTACAAGGACCGCACCGACAACGCCTACGTCAACGAGCTGTCCGGCAACGGCGTGTACGAATTCTTCGCCGCCTTCCGCAGCAGCCACCTCGACTACTCGCGCTTCTACCGCACGCTGCCGCAGGAGCAGGCTTTCCAGCGCGTGCGCGAACTGGTGAAAACGCCCGAGGCCACTTTCGCCGACGACGACCCGCAGGACCTTACCCGCGAGATCCGCCATGCCGGCCCCGAGAAACACCTCAACGTGGTGCTGATCAGCGTGGAAAGCCTCTCGGCCGACTTCCTCAAGGAGTTCGGCGACAAGCGCGGCATCACGCCCAACCTCGACGCACTGATCGGCCAGAGCATGTTCTTCGACAACCTCTACGCCAACGGCACCCGCACGGTGCGCGGCCTGGAAGCGCTGTCGCTGTCGGTGCCACCGACGCCGGGAGACTCCATCGTCAAGGCGCACAACAACGAAAACCTGTTCTCGGTGGCCGGCGTGTTCAACGACCGCGGCTACCAGTCCGATTTTGTCTACGGTGGCTACGGCTACTTCGACAACATGAATTATTTCTTCGCGCACAACGGCTATCGCGCGGTGGACCGCAACGACATCGGCAAGGGCGAGACGATCCACCACGAAAACGTGTGGGGCGTGGCGGACGAAGACCTCTACACGCTCGCCCTCAAGCAGATGGACGAGATCCATGCGCAGGGCAAGCCGTTCTTCCTGCACATCATGACTACCTCCAACCACCGGCCGTTCACCGTGCCGGCCAATCGCGTGCCGCAGAAGAACGGCACGCGCGAGGCGGCCGTCGCCTATACCGACTGGTCCATCGCCGACTTCATCAAGCGCGCGCAGTCCAAGCCGTACTTCGATGACACCGTGTTCGTGATCACCGCCGACCATTGCGCGTCAAGCGCCGGTCGCACCAGCGTGCCGATCAACCGCTACCACATCCCGCTGTGGATCTACGCACCCAAGCACATCCCGCCGCAGCGGGTGTCGCGCCAGATGTCCCAGGTGGACATCATGCCCACCGTGCTCGGACTGCTGAACTTCAGCTACCGCAGCCGCTTCTTCGGCGCCGACATCTTCCAGCTGGAGCCCGGTCGCGAACGCGCCTTCCCGGCCACCTACGAGAAGCTCGGCTACCTGCATGGCGACGTGCTCTCGATCCTCGAGCCGCAACGCCGGCTGGAGCAGGTACGCCCGGACTTCCAGACCGGCGATGCCGTGCCCAACCGGCCGGTCGACCAGGGCCAGGTGGACGATGCCACCGCCTACTACCAAGTGGCCGCCTACCTGTTCAAGCACGGCCTGATGGTGCGTAAAACGGACGACAGCAAGCCGGTGAACTGAACGACCGGCCTTACAGCCGGTCGCCCTGGTCGGCCTCGAGCAGGTCGGCCGGCAGCGGCACCATGTCCATGTTGCGGGCGAACAGCATCGCCTGGAAGCGCTCGCCCATCTGGTCGGGCATGGTGAGCTTCTTCACCTCCTGCGAGAGGCGATAGCGGACAGCCTCGTCGGACGCCTGCTCGTAGGCAGCCTCGAAAGCCTGCTGCAGCCCGCAGCCGATCAGAAACTGCGCCTGCGGCATGTAGCCGGCCACACCGAAACCGGCGCCATTGCCGGCCTCGGCCAGCGCGGTGAAGTCCACCGAAGCCGTGAGGTCATTGAGGCCCGGCAGATGCAGCGGGTCGTTGTGCGAGCGGTGGCGGTAATAGGCACGCAGCGTGCCGTCGTTGCGCTCGGGCAGGTAGTACTCGCGGCGCACGTAGCCATAGTCGATGAACAGCATCAGGCCTGCGGTCAGGCTGCCGGCGATGGCCTGCACCCAGTACGGCAACTGCGGCAGCACTTCCGAACGATAGCCATCGGGAAACTCGGCTTCGAGGTCCCGCTCGAGATGGCGAACGGCGCCCGATACCAGCGCATCGGCCGGGCGGTCCACGCGCATCAGCCGGCCTTCGCCATCGAGCGCCACGTACTCCTCATAGACCTCGCCGGCGCGCATCGCGAATCGCGTGGTGGGCAAGGCATCGATCACCTCGTTGGCGAACAGCACGCCCTGCCAGTCCTGCTCGGGCGGACGATTGAGCCATAGCACGCGCGCAAACACGTCGGCCGGCAGCGCCGCCTCCAGCCGGTCGCGCTGGCGCTCGCGCAGGTCGGCGCTGGGCTCCAGGATCAGGTAATGGCGCGGCAATGCCCCGACCTCCGCAAACGCCTTCAGCGCCGCCTCGGCGAACGCGCCGCTGCCACCGCCCAGTTCGAGGAAATCGGCGTTGTCGCCGAGCATCTCCAGCGCAGGATAGGTCGCGTTGACCACGCAACGGGCGAACAACTCACCCAGTTCCGGCGCGGTGATGAAGTCGCCGGCTTCGCCGAACTTGGTCTTGCCCGCGCTGTAGTAACCCAGCCCCGGCGCATACAGGCAGCGCTCCATGTACTGGGCGAACGGCATGGGGCCGTGTGCGGCGATCTCTTCGCGCAGGCGGGCCAGCAGCCGGTCGGAGTGGGCGCGCTCGTCGGCGCCGGGATCGGGAAGGGGGGAAGACATGCGCATCGCCTGCAGGGAAACGCACGAAGGATAACCCATGCCCCGCCATAGCCCCGTGAGGGAGGAAGGCTATGGCGGGGACATCGGCCCAGCTGACTGGCTGCGCGCGTCGCCGCTCAGGCCATGCTGCCGGCGACACGCGGGAGGAGACATCAGAAGCTGAAGTCCTTCTGCAGCGTGAGGTACACGCCGCGACGCGGACCGAACTGCGGCGCGCCCACGCCCACGCCGGTGCCGCTGCGCAGTTCGTACGAGCGGTCTAGCGCGTTGATCAACGCCAGCTGCGTGTGGAACTTGCCGGTGCTGTCGAAGTTGAAGTCGTGCGACACGCTCATGTTGAGCTGGAAGTAGTACGGCAGCGACAGGCCATTGGGCACTTCGCCGTCTTCGCGCAGGCCGCTGCCGAACAGGTAGTTCGCGCCCACCTTGGTGTTCTCGTCGCTGAAGGTGTAGCTGATGCCACCGGACGAGGTCAGCTTCTGGTCGTGGTCCAGGTGGATCCAGTTGTCCGCGATGTAGGCCAGCTCGGCCGGATCGAAGTTGTACTGGCTGGTGATCACGTCCTTGCCCATGGCGCGGTTGTAGGCAAAGTTGAAGTAGGCGGACACCGGACCACTGTCGTAGTTGAGCGAGAACTCCACGCCACGCACGCGGCCGTAGCGGTAATTGAAGGTGGAGTACACCAGCGCCGTGCCGAACTGGCCTTCATCCTGCAGCCGGCTGACATCGCGATAGTAGGCATCGAGGCCCAGCGTCCAGGCCGAACCGATGCTCTGCTGGATGCCCAGGTCGTAATAGTTCGAGCGCTCGGCCAGCGGCGTGTTGTTGCCGTAGTCCTTCACCGCATTGGTAGTGTTGTTGAAGGCGTCGATGTCCTTGGACGAGATCAGCTCGGTCGCCGGCGGAGTGAAGTAGCGCGAGTAACCGGCGTGCACGGTGGTGCTGTCGGTGGCCTGCCACACCACGCCCACGCGCGGGCTCAGCTGGCTTTCGGTGCGGAACGCCTCGTACTGGTCACCGCGCAGGCCGTAGTTCAGCGTCCAGTTGTCGCTGATGTTCCACTCGTCCTGCACATAGGCAGCCCAGGTGCGCGCGATGATGGTGTCGCCGGTGAAGATGTTGAACGGCACCGTGCTGGTCTGGCTGCCATCCGGATTGGCCGGGAACACCAGCGAGTTGGTGTTGGTGGTGGCCCGGTCGAAGTTGCCGTACAAGCCATAACGCAGCGTATGCGTACCGCCCCAGGGCGTGGAGAAATCGGCCTGCACGGTGCTGGCACGATCGACCTGGTTGATGCTGGCCGCAACGCCGGTGAACATCAGGTCGCCGATGTCATCGGGGATGTACTGCAGGCCGCTGTAGCGCTGGCCCAGCGACACCTGGTAAGCCGTATCGCCCAGCTTGCCCTGCAGCGACAGCGTACCGAAGCGGGTCTGCTCGTTCTGGCGATCGTTGATGTCGGCCGAGTTGTAGTTCACCGTGTCCAGGTAGCCGAACTGCGGCTCCTGGTTCGGGTTGTTCGGAATCTGGAAACGGTTGTTGGCCACGCCGAACATGAAGCTCAGGCGCGTGTCGTTGTTGATCAGGTAGCTGATGTCGCCAAATGCCTTGACCTGGTTGGTGTGGTCGTGGATCGGCTTGCGGCTGGAGGTCGGATTCTCGATGCCGACGTCGTTCTCCATGTAGTTCGCGGTGATGAAGTAGCTCCAGCGATCATTGCTGCCCCACAGCGAGGCGTTCGGATTGATCGTGCCGAACGAGCCGCCGGTGATGCCGACGCTGCCGCCGTTGCCCAGCGACGAACCGGTCTTGGTGGTGATGTCGACCACCGCCGCCGTACGCTCGCCGTACTGCGCCGGCAGCGCGCCGTCGAGCAGGGTCACGCTCTGGATCGTGCGCGCGTCCAGGGTCTGGCCGAAGCCGGCGATCGACTCGGGCAGCATCACGCCGTTGACGCGGTACTGCAGGTTGGCGTGGTCACCACGCACGTGGAGCTGGCCGTAGGAATCCTGCACTACACCCGGCGCCTGCAGGATCACCTGGTTGAGCGGGGTGGACTCGCCCAGCGGCATGGCCTGGATCGCCTTCGAATCGATCACGTACTGGCTGCTGCCGGTATCCGGGGACAGCGAGTTGCGTGCCTGGTCGAGCGCGGCGTTCACATCCACCGCACCCAGCTGCTGCACCTTCTGCGGCTTGTTGCGGGCCGCCGGGGTGTTGGTGTTGCCCGTGGTGGCGGCATCGCTGCTGCTGGCGGCCGGGGCGACCGTGCTGGAATCGGGATTCTGGCTGGTCTGGGCGAAGGCCGCCGGGGCGGCGCCCAATGCAACGGCAAGACTCAAGGCAAGCAAGGTACGGTTCATGGGATTCCGGAAAGGGGCGGTGAAGTTTTAGTTTCGATACGTTATAACATATCCATATCGAACGGTTAACCGCCTGCGCCAGAAGTCATGCCTGCCGGCCTGGTTCCCGGGCCGATCAGCCGGGCTCAGGCGGGTTTCACACCGCTGGCCTAGACTGGGTCGCCAGACGGTAGCAGCCGTCGCCGCGACGCGCAGGCCATGTCCAAATCCTCCTCCCAGCTACCGGCGGTGATCACCGACCACAGCCGCGTGACCCAGGCGATCCTGGATTTCGTCAGCGAGATCCCCGACAGCCGGGTCGAAGGCAGCCCCGACCCCGAGCGCGAGGCCCAGCGCCTGGCCAACCGGGCCGCCCAGCGTGCGGCGCTGACCGCAGGCTCGCTGGCCCTGCCCCCGGGCCCGCTGGGCTGGCTGACCGTACTGCCCGAGCTGATCGCCATCTGGAAGATCCAGGCGCAGATGGTCAGCGACATCGCCGCCGCCTACGGCCAGCACGCCGGACTGGGGCGCGAACAGATGCTGTGGTGCCTGTTCCGCCATACCGCCGCGCAGGCCTTCCGCGACCTGGTAGTACGCGTGGGCGATCGCCTGTTCTTTCGCAGGGTGACCTATACGGTGGCCGAGCGCATCGCCAAGACGGTGGGCATCAAGGTCACCCAGCGCGCCGTCGGCAACGGCATTTCGCGCTGGCTACCGGTGGTGGGCGCCATGGGCGTGGGCGCCTATGCCTATTACGACACCGGACAGGTGGCGCGCACCGCCATCGCGCTGTTCAAGGGCGGCATCGAGACCGAACTGGCACCGGCCGACGACGCCACCCCGCCGGCGGGATGACGCGCACGCGCCTTTGCGTCAAGCTCGCAGCCCTGTCGCGTCACGCAGGAGCCCACGCATGAGTCCACGCCATGAGCGCCCCGTCGTCCTTGTCACCGGCGCCGGCCGGCGGGTGGGCGCGGTGATTGCCCGCACACTGCATGCGGCCGGCTACGACCTCGCCCTGCACTATCGCCGCTCCGCCGCCGACGCCGAACTGCTGGCCGCCTCGCTGGAGCGCCAGCGCAGCGGCAGCACCTTCACCGTGGCCGGCGAACTGGCCGATACCGACGCGCTACCGGACATGGTGGCGCGCGTGCTGTCGCGCTATGGCCGGCTCGATGCCCTGGTCAACAACGCCTCGGCGTTCTATCCCACGCCCGTAGGCACGGCGACGCTGGCGCAATGGAACGAGCTGTTCGCATCCAATGCCCAGGCACCGTTCTTCCTGGCCCAGGCGGCCACGCCCGCGCTGCGCGAGGCAGGCGGTGCCATCGTCAACCTGGTGGACATCTACGCCGAGCGTCCGCTGGCCAATCACCCGCTGTACTGCATGGCCAAGGCGGCGCTCGAGGCGATGACGCGTTCCCTGGCGCTGGACCTGGGGCCCGACGTGCGGGTGAACGGCGTAGCGCCCGGTGCGGTGATGTGGCCCAGCGAGGGCAAGCCCTATGACGACCAGCAGGCCATGCTGGCGCGCACTCCGCTGAAGCGCGCCGGCTCGCCCGAGGACGTGGCCGGCGCCGTGCTGTGGCTGCTGCGCGATGCGCCGTTCGTCACCGGGCAGATCATTCGCGTGGACGGCGGGCGGACCCTGTCGGTGTAACGCCCGCCGGTATTCCCTGGTGATTTACTTCTTGAGGCGGAACGCCTGCTCCAGCATGGCCTGGTCGAAGCCATGGCCAACCTGGCCTTCCTCGGCGTAGCGATAGAGCGCGGCTGCATAGATACCCTGCAGCGAAGCCTGCACCAGGCCGAGCAGGGTGAGCCCGATCGCGACCGTGGCGAAGGCCACCACCACCGCGGCGATCGACTGCAGCGCGAACGCGCCCATGATCAGGCCGGCGGACACCAGCACCGCCAGCACGAACAGCAGCCCGAACACCACGCCAATGCCGGCGTTGCCGATGAGGTTCTCGCCCCAGGTACGCTTGAGCAGTTCAACGCTGCGCTTCACCGCATCGACCGGCCCCACCTCCTGGCTGGCCAGCACCGGCACCACCAGGAAGGTGGCCACCGTCCAGGCCAGCCCCAGGAAGCCGGCCACCAGGCGACCGAGCAGTCCCAGCCGCTCCTGCAGCGCGCGCAACACCAGGCCCACGGTGGCCGCGATGAGCGCATAACCGAAGATGCTCACCACCCGCTGGCGGGCCAGCGCGAAGCCGTCGGCGAAGCTGGTCGGCTCGCCGCGCAGACGGGACAGTGCCGCGCCGGCCAGGGCAGTGTTGAAAAAGATGATCACGAAATACTGGGTCAGGTAGAACAGGAACAACGCCACGTAGGCACCGGTCGAAAGCGCGCGATGGTGCGTGCCCGCCTCCGGCGCCGCGGCGGCGAATGCCGCCCCGATGGGAATGAGGAAACTCGCCGCCACCAGCAGGCAGCAGATGCTGGACGCCAGCGGGAACATCAACAGCGACTTGTCCGAGCGCAACACCGCCGCGCTGGCCTTCATCAGGCTCCAGCTACGGGAAAAGCGACCTGCCATGGGCAACCTCCTTGTGACGAAAATCCATATCTAGCACCGCCGCCATTCCTGCGACAGTGCACCGTCGCCCGCGCGGGCGACGGTGCACTGCGTACTGGCTACAGCGGCTCCACTGCCAGCGGCTCGCTCTCCACCGGAAACGCCGACCACAGCTCGCCCATGGTGCGGCCACTGAGCGGGTGCACCAGGGCCGGCGCGATGTCGGCGATCGGCTTGAGCACGAAGGCGTGGCGAAGCTCCTTGCGCGGGATGTCCAGATGTCCATCGCCCTGCCTCACCAGGTCGCCGTACAGCACGATGTCCACGTCGAGCGTGCGATCGGAGAAGCGTGGCACGTCGCGGCGCCGGCCATGGCGATCTTCCAGCGCGTGCAGCCAGTCGTTGAGCGCCTCGGGCGACAGCTCGGTATCCAGGCCCACCGCCAGGTTGATGAAATCAGCGCCGTCGAAGCCCACCGACTTGCTGCGATAGGCCGGCGACACCGACAGCTCGCCAAAGCGCACCGCCAGCTCGTCCAGCGCCGCACGAAGATAGCGGTGCGGCTCCAGGTTGGAGCCCAGGCTCAGGTAGACGCGCGCCATGTTGCTTGCTCTTGGGGGGAAGCGGGGGATTGTGCGACGACACGGGACAGCGGTGCCAGCGCCGAGCGTACGTCACCGCCTGATGGCTGCTGATAGAGCTGCAGGCCGAACTCCGGCAACAACGCGATCAGGTGATCGAAGATATCGCTCTGAATGCGCTCGTAGGCTGCCCACTGGGTGGTAGCGGTAAAGCAGTACAACTCCAGCGGCACGCCTTCCGGTCCGCTCTGCAGTTGTCGCACCATGCAGGACATGCCGTGGTGAACGTCCGGATGGCTATCCAGGTAGGCCTGCACATAGGCGCGGAAGCAACCCAGGTTGGTCATGCGGCGCCGGTTGAATGGATGCTCGGCGTCGGCGCCCTGGGTCTGGTTCCATGCACCAAGCTCCGCATGCTTGCCGGCAAGGTAGTCGCGCAACAGGCGAAAGCGCTGCAGGTGCGCCAGCTCCTGTTCGTTGAGGAAGTGCACCGTGCCCGCATCGATGTTCAAGGCGCGCTTGATGCGGCGCCCACCCGCCTCGGTCATGCCGCGCCAGTTCTGGTAGCTCTCGGAGATCAATTTCCAGGTGGGCACGGTGACGATGGTCTGGTCGAAGTTGCGCACCTTCACCGTGTGCAGGCTGATGTCGATCACGTCGCCGTCGGCACCGGCCGAAGGCATGGTGATCCAGTCGCCCACCCGCAGCATGTCGTTGGAAGACAGCTGCACGCCCGCGACGAAGCCAAGAATGGTGTCCTTGAAGATCAGCATCAGCACGGCCGACATCGCGCCCAGGCCCGACAGCATCCAGCCCACGCTGCGCCCGGTGAAGCCGACGATGATCACCAGGGTGACCGCAATGAACAGGGCGATCTTGACCAGCTGCACCAGCGCCTTGATCGAGCGCTGGTTGCCGTGGGGCGCCTGCCGGTAGAGCGATTCCAGCGCGGACAGCGCGCTGCTGGCCGCCAGCGCGACGAACACGATCATCAGCGCCTGCGCGACGTTGGCGATCATCACCTGCAGGGTGGTCGGCAGGCCGGGCACCAGCGCAATGCCGAACTGAATCACCATGGTGGGCAGCATGCGCGCCAGCCACTTGAAGGTGCCCTGCTCCAGCAGCGCATCGTCCCAGCGCCAGGTGGTGCGGCGCGTGATGGCGCGCACCACCGGCAACAGCGCGAAGCGCGCGAGCGCCCCCGCCAGCAAGGCGATCAGCAACAACGCGACGGCAGCGGCCACGCTGTGCGTCCACGGGTGATTCCACAGGTCATGCCACGATTGCATGCAAGGGCTCTCCTCGTCGGCGATCGATCCGCACGACTGGACTCGCAAGCGGATCGGTCAGCTTCCCTGCGGCGCAGCCTGCCCGCCGGGCCAGGCCACGCCGGCGAATGGCATTGCTCAGCGCGGCGGC
Organism: Dyella sp. C9; assembly: GCF_003332825.1. GTDB lineage: Bacteria > Pseudomonadota > Gammaproteobacteria > Xanthomonadales > Rhodanobacteraceae > Dyella. The sequence continues at coordinate 20,907 of NZ_QIRF01000021.1, forward strand.
GTGCCGCGCTCGATGCGCACGCCCACGGCCTTGGCGCCACGCACGGCACCGGGCTTGGACAACTTGAGGCGCACCCACGACACCCCGAATTCCTCGCGGATGATCGCCGCGCAACGCTCGGCCAGGGTCTCCACCAGGCCGAAGCTGGAGGCGCCGACGTAGTCGATCAGGCGCTTGGAGACGTCCTTGTAGTTAAGCGTGAGCGCGATGTCGTCGCTGGCGGCGGGCACGGTGTTGTCGAACGCCATCTCGATATCCAGCGACAGGGTCTGGCGCACGCGCCGCTCCCAGTCGTAGATGCCGATCACGGCATCGATGCGCAGGTCTTCGATGAAAACGATATCCATGGCGATAGGGTAGCGGGCCAGCTGTAGGAGCGCACCCTGTGCGCGATCGCGGAGCGGTAACACCGTGACTCCGCGATCGCGCACAGGGTGCGCTCCTGCAGGAACAGCCTGGGTCACATCGCGGGCGGCAGGGTTTCCAGGTCCCAGCGCGGGAACACCTGCACCGATTCGTCCTGGTGCTGGCCATGCGCGAGGCGGATCGCGCCGGCCAGCGCGATCATCGCGCCGTTGTCGGTGCAGAACGCCAGGCGCGGGAAATATGCCTTGAACCCGTCCTTCTCGCCGGCGGCGGCCAGTTCGGCACGCAGGCGCTTGTTGGCGCCCACGCCACCGGCGATCACCAGGCGCTTCGCGCCACTGGCCTGCAGCGCGCGGCGGCACTTGATGATCATGGTGTCGACGATCGCCTCCTCGAAGGCGCGGGCGATGTCGGCGCGGGTCTGCTCGCTCTGATCCGACTGCTGCCAGGCCAGCAACACCTGGGTCTTGAGGCCCGAGAAACTGAAATCCAGGCCCGGCCGATCGGTCATAGGGCGGGAGAAGCGGAACACGCCCGGACGCCCCTGCTCGGCCAGCTTGGCCAGCGCGGGGCCGCCGGGGTACGGCAGGCCCATCAGCTTGGCGGTCTTGTCGAAGGCCTCGCCGGCGGCGTCGTCCAGGGTGTCGCCCAGGATGCGGTACTCACCGATGCCCTTCACCTCGACCAGCATGGAATGCCCGCCGGATACCAGCAGCGCCACGAACGGCGGCTTGGGCGGGTCTTCTTCCAGCAACGGGGCCAGCAGGTGGCCTTCCATGTGGTGCACGCCAATGGCGGGCACGCCCAGCGCCCAGGCCATGGCTCGGGCCGCCGAGGCGCCCACCAGCAGGGCGCCGACCAGGCCAGGGCCCGCGGTGTACGCTACGCCGCCCAGGTCCGCCGGGGTCAGGCCGGCCTGGGCCAGCGCCTCGCGCACCAGCGGCAGCAGTTTGCGCACATGGTCGCGGCTGGCCAGCTCCGGCACCACGCCGCCGTAGTCGGCGTGCAGCTTGATCTGGCTGTAGAGAGTGTGTGAAAGCAGGCCGCTACCGGGCGCCTCCGGTTCCCAGCGCAGCAGGGCCACGCCGGTCTCGTCACAGGAGGTTTCGATGCCCAATACGGGCTTGCCAACCTGGGGCTTTGAAAATGCTGTCGTTTCCACGCTATACTTCGCGGCTCACCGTATTCAAACGGCCCGTCAAGGCGGGTCAGTCTACCACTTGGAGTTTCCATGCCCAGCGTAAAAGTCCGCGAGAACGAGCCGTTCGAGCTTGCCCTCCGTCGCTTCAAGCGCACCTGCGAAAAGGCCGGTATCCTGGCCGAGACCCGCAAGCGCGAGTTCTACGAGAAGCCGACCCAGGAGCGTAAGCGCAAGCGCGCTGCCGCCGTGAAGCGTCACCTGCGCCGCCTCTCGCGCGACACCTCGCGTCGTACCCGCCTGTACTGAGCCCTTCCGTCCGCACTGCGGACGGCCCGAGGCTCCGGCGCCCTGTGCGCCGCACCAGGTAGCTTGGCAGCTGGCGCGTCCATCCGCTGCCGCTGACTTAGTAGACCTACACTAGCCGGCGTTGCCCAGCGCAACGCCGGCTTTGTGTGCTTCCGAGGAAAGGACCATGACGCTCAAGCAGCAGCTCACCGAAGACATGAAGACCGCCATGCGTGGCGGCGACAAGCACCGCCTGGGCGTGATCCGCCTGATCCTGGCGGCGGTCAAGCAGCGCGAAGTGGACGAGCGCATCGAACTCGACGACGCCCAGACGCTGGCCGTGCTGGAGAAGATGGTCAAGCAGCGCAAGGACTCGATCAGCCAGTACGAGGCCGCCAGCCGCCAGGACCTGGCCGATGTCGAACGCGCCGAAATGGTGGTGATCGAAGGCTACCTGCCGGCCAAGCTCAGCGAGGAAGAGATCGATGCGCTGATCACTGCCGCCCTCGCCGAGACCGGCGCCAGCTCGGCGCGCGACATGGGCAAGGTAGTGGCCGCCGTCAAGGAAAAGGCCGCCGGCCGCGCCGACATGGGCGTGGTATCGGGCCGCATCAAGGCACGCCTGGCCGGCTGATCACGCCGCCCTCACACGCGGCCACGGCACCGGCACCGGCGCCGGCTCGCACGGGATCGGCGCGGTGTCACCGCAGGCCCGGTCGTCCCGGCCTGCAAGCTGCGCGCCCCGCACTGTCGGCGCGTCGGCCGCGTCGTGATGAACGCGGGGCAACGCTCCACCGGTGAACCTGAAGCCCGGCCGGCCAGGTTGCCGCGACCCTGACTCCTAGGCGTTTCCTTCACGCAAGTGCCGCCGCTCCTTCACGAGCACCCCTTAAAACTCGGGGCGACTCCATGCAAACGCGAAGGAGCAACACATGCTCAAGTGGGCCATCATCCTCGCCATCGTCTCGCTGGTCACCGGCTGGATGGGCTTCGGCACCGTGTCCGGCGTGGCCGCCACCATCGCCAAGGTGCTGTTCGCGATCTTCCTGATCCTGTTCCTGATCGCATTGCTGGCGCTCATCGGCCTGATCCACCTGGCTTAGGACGATCGCTCAATCGAGCAGGCGCTCCATGCGGCGGTGGTCCGGCACGCGCAGCCCGCCGCGAAACAGATGCGAGCGGCGCTCGCCGACCACCGCAAAGCCGCAACGCCGGTACAAGGCCTCCGCGCGGGGGTTGCTGGCCGCCACGTCCAGCGTGACGCGTCGGCCGCCAACGCCACGGGCCAAGCCGACCAGCTGGTCGATCAGGGCGCGGCCTACGCCTTGTCCGCGCAGTTCCGGCGACACGGCAAGATGCGCGAGATAGAGCATGTCGCCCTCGGGCGGCCGGATCACCGACTCCACCCGCAGCCCGCGCACGATCACCCCCAGTGCGCGACGGATGCCGTAGTGCCTCAGGATCTGCCGCGCCGCCGCCAGCGTGAACGCCCATTTGCGATCGGCGCCGTAACCCGCGCCCACCGCCACCACCTGGTCGTCGGCCACGCCTACCCAGTGGTTGCGCCAGCCGAATTCGCCGCCGCCATCGACGAAACAGCGATGCAGGAAATCCAGCGCCTCGTCGCCATCGCGGGTCGCGAACACATAATCGAACGCCACCGGTCCCGAGCTGTAGATCAGCGGCACGGCGGTCTCTGCGTCGTCGGCGCAAGCCGGCCGGAACCGGACCTGCGCACCAGGCCTGGCCATATCCACGATATTCCCCATGTCTTTCCATCCCGGGCCTGATGGCCCGCCCCTGGCGTCCAGCATAGGACATGGATGGTGTCCGCGCAGTGGCAGAACCGAACGCGACCGGGGGTCGAAGCGGCCAGGCGCCTCCGGTCGGGCGTCACACCCTCTACACTAATGGGGCTATGCGCGGACGTATCCCTGACAGCTTCATCGACGAACTGCTTGCCCGCGTCGACATCGTCGACGTGATCGAGCGGCGCGTGCCGTTGAAGAAAGCCGGCCGTGAATGGACGGCCTGCTGCCCGTTCCACAACGAGCGCTCGCCGTCGTTCTACGTGAGCCCCGCCAAACAGTTCTTCCACTGCTTCGGTTGCGGTGCGCACGGCAGCGCCCTGAAGTTCCTGATGGACTACGAGCGGCTCGAGTTTCCCGATGCGGTGGAAGAACTCGCCCAGTCAGTCGGCCTCACCGTGCCGCGCGAAGGCGGCGACGACCGCGCCCCGCGCGAGGACAAGACCGACCTTTACGCCCTGCTCGATGGCGCCGCCCGCTGGTACCAGAACGAGTTGCCCAAGAGCGCCGAGGCGCAGGCCTACTGCAAGAAGCGCGGCCTCGATGCCGCCACCATCGAGCGTTTCCGCATCGGCTGGGCGCCGGCTGGCTTCGACGGCGTGATCAAGGCGCTGGGTGGCAGCGACAAGCGCATGCACCTGCTCAACGAGGCGGGCATGGTGGCCAGCAACGAGCGCGGCCATCGCTACGACCGCTTCCGCGAACGCCTGATGTTTCCCATCCTGGATCGCCGCGGCCGCGTGATCGCCTTCGGTGGTCGGGTGTTGCAGTCGGACCAGGGCCCCAAGTACCTCAACTCGCCCGAAACCCCGCTGTTCCACAAGGGCCGCGAACTGTTCGCCCTGTGGCAGGTGAAGCAGGCCAACAGCAGCCTGCAGCGCATCGTGGTAGTCGAGGGCTACATGGACGTGATCGCCATGCACCAGGCTGGCCTGCCGATTGCGGTGGCCACGCTGGGCACGGCCACCACGCCCGAGCACACCGAGGTGCTGTTCCGTGCCGCGCCCGACGTGGTGTTCTGCTTCGACGGCGATCGTGCCGGCCGCGCCGCCGCATGGAAGGCGCTGGAAGCGGCCCTGCCGCGTCTGCGCGACGGGCGCCAGGCCTATTTCCTGTTCCTGCCCGACGGCGAAGATCCCGACACGCTCATCCGCAAGGAGGGCAAGGACGGCTTCGAGAAGCGCCTGAAGGCGGCCACGCCACTGTCCGAATACTTCTTCGGCGAGCTGTCGCACGAGGTGGATACCAGCAGCCTGGATGGACGCGCCCGCCTGGCCGAACGCGCCCGCCCGCTCATCGCCAGGCTGCCCGATGGCGCCTTCCGCGACCTGATGGCGCAGGAGCTGGAGAAACGCACCGGCGCACGCGCGGTGCTCGAGGCCGATCCCTCGGCGCGGCGCCCAGTGCAGCGACCCACCGTGGTGCAGCGTTCGCTGGTGCGCAGTGCCATCGCGCTGCTGCTGGCGCAGCCGGGCGTAGCCGACCAGGTGGAGCGTCCCTACGGCTTTTTGCGACTGGACAAGCCGGGCGTGGAACTGCTGGCCGAACTGATCGACCTCGCTCGCTCGCGACCGGGCATCAACCCGGCCATGCTGGTGGAACATTTTGCCGACCGCCCCGAGTACCCCGCCCTGCAGAAGCTGATGGCCGCCATGGTGGTGGGCGAGCCGGAGCTGCAGCGCGAGGAGTTCCTGGATGCGCTCAAGCGCATGGAGCAGCAGGCCATCATCCAGCGCCGTGACTGGCTCACCGCCAAGAGCCGCGAAGCCGGCCTGGACAACGCGGAGAAGGCCGAGCTGCGCGAGCTGCTGGCGGCCCGGGTCAGCCCGCCCGCCAGCGCCGGCTGAGCCCGCCCTACCCCGCGGAAAGAACAGGGTTCTAACCAGCCAACCGGCAAGATGCGGCCTTCACCCCGCCCCCTTGCGGGCACAGGGAGGGAACGTTCGTCTCTGCGCTGCGGCAAGCAGTCTGACGCTTCCGTATGGGATCATCGAAGCTCCACGAGGGCATGGGCGAGACAACCCGGGCATGGATGTAGATGGAACTGCTTGAACGACTGGTGACCCTGTTCGCCGAGAACGGCTACATCGCGGTGTTCATCGCGCTGTTGCTGTGCGGCGCGGGCGTGCCCTTGCCCGAGGACATCACCCTGGTGGCCGGCGGCGTCATCGCCGGCCTGGGCTATGGCAGCGTGCACGTGATGGTGGGCGTGGGCTTGGCCGGCGTGCTGGTGGGCGATGCGGGCATGTTCCTGCTGGGTCATCACTTCGGCGCGCGCATCCTGCAGTGGCGGTTCGTCGCGCGTGTGCTCACGCCCGAGCGCTACGCCAAGGTGCAGGAAAAGTTCGAGCGCTACGGCAATCGCATGATGTTCATCGCGCGCTTCCTGCCAGGCATGCGCACCGCGGTGTTCATCACCGCCGGCTCCACCCACCGCGTGTCGTTCCTGCGCTTCTTCCTGCTCGACGGCCTTGCCGCGCTGATCAGCGTGCCGGTGTGGGTGTACCTGGGCTACCTGGGCGCCGACAACCACGAGTGGCTGGCCCTGTGGATACGCCGCGGGCAGAACGGCCTGTGGCTGCTGGGTGGCGCGCTGATCCTGGCGGCTCTGGTGTTGTGGTGGCGGCACAAGCGCCGAGTGGCCTGCGAGCCCGGCCCGCACTGATCCGCGCATGACCGCCCTGCCCTGGCCCGACAAGGCCTACGACGACACCACCTTCGAGGACATCCACGCCAACGGCGTCACGCTCGATGGCGTGCGCTTTCGCGATTGCAGCTTCGTGCGCTGCCAGCTCAGCGAGGCCACGCTGGCCCGCTGCCGCTTCAGCGACTGCGAGTTCCGCGAATGCAACCTGAGCCTGGTCACGCTCACCGGCAGCGGCTTCGACGGCGCACGCTTCGTCGACTGCAAGATGGTGGGCATCGACTGGACGCGCGCCCACTGGCCGCGCATCCGCATGGCCCAGGCCATCGAGTTCCGCCGCTGCACCCTCAACGACGATTCGTTCTTCGGGCTCGACCTGAGCGAGTTCGTGCTCGCTGAATGCCGCGCGCTGGACGTGGATTTCACCGAAGCCAACTGCACTGACGCCGACTTCCAGGACAGCGACCTGCGCGACAGCGTGTTCGCCCGCACGCGGCTGGCAGGCGCCGATTTCCGCGGCGCCCGCAACTATCGCATCGACATCTTCAACAACGACATCAAGCGCGCCCGCTTCGCGTTGCCCGAGGCGGTCGCCCTGCTGGCCAGCCTGGACATCGAACTGGAAGACTGACGCTGCCGCTCCGGGCGGCAGCGTCCATCGCCCGACTCAGGGCGACATGTCCGGGCCGGACGCCACGACCGCATCCACGTCCTTGCGGTTCCACCAGCCGCCACCCAGTGCCTGGAACAACGCCACCGTGTCCATGTAGCGGGCCGCGCGAGCCTGCACCAGGGCCAGCTCGGCCTGCCGGTAGGTAACCTGCGCATTGAGCAGGGCGACCTGGCTGATGTCGCCGAGCGCGAATTGCCGTTGCGCGATAGCGAGGCTGTGCGCCGCGGCCTGTTCGGCACGTGCGTCGGCCACCATGGCATCGGCATCGGACTGCACGGCATGCAGCGCGTCGGCCACGTTCTGCAAGGCAGACATCACCGTGCTGCGGTATTGCTCGGCCGCCTGTCGATAGGTGGCCTCGGCTGCCCGCTGACGGTGCTTGAGCGTGCCGCCATCGAAGATCGGCGCGGTGATCGCCGCCCCCAGGTTCCAGAAGCTCGTGCCCTTGCCGAACAGATCGTGCATCTGGTCGGCGGCGCTGCCGCCATTGGCGGTGATCTGGATATTCGGCAGCCGATTGGCGAAAGCCACGCCCACCTGGGCGCAGGCGGCATGCAGTTGGGCGTCGGCCATGCGCACATCGGGTCGCTGCTCGACCAACCGGGCCGGCAGACTCATCGGCAAGTCCTGCGGCAGCTGCAGGGCATCGAGCTCGAAGTGCGCAGACGGTCCCTGGTCGGGCGAACGCGCGTCGAGCACCGCCAGCAGGTCGCGCTGCTGGGCGAGCTGCTTCTGCAGCGGCGGCAAGGTGGCACGCACCTGTTCCAGCGCGGCCTCCTGGGCGGCAAGGTCGCTTTCCGCCTGGTCGCCCAGTGCCAGCTGTCGCCGGCTGGTCTCCAGGATCTTCGACTGGCTGTCGATCATGTCCTGGGTGGACGCGATCTGCGCGCGCAACGACGCCTCGCCTACCGCCGCGTTGACCAGGTTGGCGGTCAGCGTGAGATAGGTCGCCTCCAACTGGAAGCGCTGCGCATCGGCCTGCGCCACCAGCGACTCCACTTGGCGACGATTGCCGCCCCACAGGTCCGGCGCATACGAAATGCTCAACTGGGCAGTCGTGAGGTTGTACAGCGTGGCGTTGGAAACCACGCCGCTGGCAACCACCCCGCCGGTCTTCTGCCGCGTCGGATCCACGCTGGCGGTGACCTGAGGCCAGAACGCGCCTTGCTGCGCACGTACGTTTTCCTGCGCGGCCTTCAGCGCTTCCTGCGCCGCGGCCAGGTCGGGGTTGTGCTTGAGCGAGTCGTCAATCAACGCATTGAGCGGCTCGGAGTGGAACAGCGTCCACCACTGCCCCGGGATATCCATCTCGCGCACGAATCGCTGCGCGTCGCCATCGGGGCCGGCCACCGCGGCCGTATCGCCGGGCGTCCCGGCCGGCGCATAGTCCTTGGCCTGCGGCGGCGCCGGGCGCTGGTAGTCGGGACCGACGGCGCAGCCGGACAGGGCGATGCCCAGTCCCAGCGCGAGCGCGGTACGCAGCGGGTTGCGAATCAGGTTGATGTTCATGGTTACAGCTCCCGCGTCGGATGCGGACGATGCTGCCGGCGACGACGCTCGATGTAGCGCTCGACGGCGAAGTACAGGCTGGGCAGGATGAACAGCGTGAGCAGCGTGGCGATGGGCAGGCCACCCACCACCACGGTGGCCAGGCCGCGTTGCACGTCGGTGCCGATGCCGGTGGCCAGCGCCGCGGGCAGCATGCCCACGGTGGCTACGGTGGCAGTCATCAGCACGGGGCGGAAGCGCTCGGTGGCGCCTTCCAGCACCGCGTCCTTCAGGCCATGGCCTTCCTTGCGCACGCGATTGATGTTGGACACCATGATGATGCCGTTCTGCACCGCCACGCCGAACAGCGCGATGAAGCCCACGGCGGTGGCGATGTTGAGCGTCTCGCCGCGCAGGTGCAGCGAAATCAGTCCGCCCACCGTGGCCAGCGGCACCACGCCCAGCACCAGCACGGCCTGATGCAGCTTGCCGAACTCGGCGAACAGCAGCACGGCCATGATCGCCAGCACCATCGCCATCACCACCACCAGGCGTGCCTGCGCACGGCGCTGGTTCTCGAAGGTACCGGCCCACTCCAGGCGATAGTTCTGCTTGTCGAAGTGCACCTTGGCGTCGATCTGCTGCTGGGCGTCGGCGAGATACTCCGACAGTGCGCGGTCGCGGTTGTCGATGCGGATGGTCAGCTGGCGCTTGCTCTGCTCGTGCGCGATGGTGCTTTCGCCGCTCTTCAGGCTGATCTGGGCCACCTGCTTGAGCGGCACCTGGGCGCCATCAGCCGAGGTCAGCGGCAATTGACCCACGGCTTCCACGCTGTTGGCGACCTCGTTGGAGACGCGCGCGGTGACGTTGTAGATGCGATCGCCCACGTACACCTGGGTGATCGGCGAGCCGCCCACGGCGGTCTGGATCAGGTTGCTGACGTCGCCGATGTTGATGCCGTAGCGCGCTGCGGCATCACGGTCGGCCACGATGGCCAGCTGCGGAATCGGCGGCTCCTGGAAGATCGAAGCCTCCGCCGTGCCGCGCACGCCACGCAGCACGTCGACGATCTGGCCACCGATGCGGCGCAGCTCGTTGAAGTCGTCGCCATAGATGCGCAGCACCAGCGGGCTGTGCGCACCACCGATCATGTCGTTCTCGCCATCCACGATCGGCTGGCTGATACCCACCGAGATGCCCGGAATCTGCTGCATGCGCGCATTGAAGCGACGCAGGAACTCCGCCTTGCTCTCGTGGTTGGGCCAGCTGTCATAGGGCTTCAGGCCCACCGCGGACTCCACGTGAGACGGCGTCCACGGATCGGTGCCGGTGTCGTTGCGGCCCAGCTGGGTCACCACGTAGGACACCTCCGGGAACTCCCGCACGGCCCTGCGCAGGTCCGCCGTCATCGCACTGGCCTTGTCCAGCGAGAGGCCGGTCGGCATCTGCACCTGCAGCCACAGCGAACCTTCGTCGAGATCAGGCAGGAACTCGCGCCCGATCGTGCCGCCCAGCACCAGCACGCCCGCCAGGGCTACGCCGGCCACCGAGTAGGCCACCGGCAACCGGGCCAGCAGACGGCCGAGGGTACGCGTATAGGCGGCCTGCAGGCGCTCCAGCGGCTTGTTGTGGAAGATCTTGCGCGGCTTGCGCAGCGCCAGATACGCCAGGCCCGGGGTGAGCGTGACCGTGCACAGCAGTGCGGCCAGCAACGCATAGCCCACGGTGAAGGCCATCGGCCGGAACAGCTTGCCCTCGGCATGCTCGAACGCGAACAGCGGCAGGTAGGCGGTGATGATGATCAGGGTGGCGAAGAAAATCGAGCGGCCAACGTGCTTGGTCACCGTCATCACGTCGTCTTCGGTGAGCACCGCGTTGGGCTTCTCCTCGCGCCGGCGCAGGATGGCCTCGGTCACCACGATGGTGCCGTCGACGATCACGCCGAAGTCGATCGCACCCAGCGAGAACAGGTTGGCCGGCATGCCGGTGAACTGCATCAGGATGAACACGGTGACCAGCGACATCGGGATCGCCACCGCCGCCACCATCGCCGAGCGCGGGCTGCCCAGGAACAGGATCAGCACGATGCACACCAGGCCCACGCCTTCCATCACGGTATGGAAGACCTTTTCCTTGGTGGCGCTCACCAGGTCGTCGCGATCGATGTAGGGCACGATGCGCACGTCCTGCGCCGCCAGCTGCTCGTTGAGCTTGTCCACCGTGGAGTGGATGTTCTCGAGCACGCGCGAGGGGTTCTCGTACTTGAGCAGGTCGACGATGCCCTCGATGGTGTCGGGGTTGTTGTCCTTGCCCAGGATGCCCTGACGCACCTGGTGGCCGTACTTGAGCTTGCCCAGGTCACGCACCAGCACCGGCACGCCGTTGCTCTGGGTGACCACGATGTCGCCCATCTCCTTCAACGTGTGCACCATGCCGATGCCGCGCACGATGTAGGACTGCTCGCCACGCGTGATGCGGCCGCCGCCCGCGTTGGCGGTGTTGTTGGAGATCGCGCTGGTGACCTGGTTGACGCTGACGCCGTACTTGAGCAGCTTCGAGGGATCGAGTTCCAGCTGGAACTCCTTGGTGAAGCCGCCGAAGATATCCACGTTGGCCACGCCAGGGATGCGCTCCAGCGCCGGGATCACCGTCCAGGCCTGCAACTCGGACAGCTCCATCAGGTTCTTGGTGTTGGACTCCAGGGTGTAGCGGTAGATCTCGCCGGCGGGGCCGGAGACAGGATCCAGCCCCGGCGTGACGCCGGGCGGCAGGGTCACCTGGCTGATGCGCTCCATCACGCGCTGGCGTTCCCAGTAGTCCTCCGCGCCGTCCTTGAACACCAGGGTGATCAGCGACAGGCCGAAGGTGCTGCTCGAACGCATGCTCACCAGGCCGGGCGTGCCGGCCAGTCCACGCTCCAGCGGCGTGGTGATCTGCTGCTCGATTTCCTCGGCGGCCAGGCCCGGCACCTGGGTGGTGACCTGTGCGGTGACGTCGCTCAACTCGGGATAGGCCTCGATGGCCAGCTGCGTCCACGAGTAGTAGCCAAAGCACAGCACCAGCACCGACACCACGATGAACAGCACGCGCTTCTGGAAACAGAAGTGGAAGATCGCGTTAATCATTGAGCAGGACTCCGCCCTTCACGATCACGCGATCACCCGACTTCAGGCCCTTCACCACGCGCGCGTCGGCCGACTCGTCGTAGCTCAGCTCCACCGTGCGGCGCTGGAATACCCAGGGCGACACTTCGACGAACACGGTGATGTCGTCGTTGTTCATCAGCAGGGCCGACTGCGGCACGAACACCTGGGCCGGCTGCGGCACGGCGATGCTGGCCTGCGCGAACATGTTGGGCTTCAGGCGGCCATCCGCATTGGGGAACACGGCGCGCACCATGTCGCGGCGCGTGTCCGACTGCAGCACCTGGCTGACGAAGCTGACCTGCCCGTGGAAGCTCTCGCCCGGATAAGCGGAAAGCGTGGCATCCACATCCTGGCCCTTGGCGATCTTGCCGACCTCAGCCTCCGGCACGTTGGCGGTGATCCACACCGAACCGAGGTCGGCAATGGTCATCAACGTCGCGGTGGGATCATTGGCATAGGTGCCGGGCGCCACCGACAGCGCGGTGACATAGCCGCTCATCGGCGCAACGACCTGGATGCTGTGCGTACCGCCCTGCGTGCCTTGCGCGCTGAGCGAATGCAAGCGGGTCTGTGCGCGGTCCATCTCGGCCTGCGCCTGGTTGTAGTTGCTCTGCGCGGACTCCAGGTCCTTCACCGCATTGCCGCCCGCCTGCTGCACGCCGCGCGCGCGATCGAGCTGCTTCCTGGCCAGCGCCAGCGCGTCGCTGGCCTTGGCCACGTCGGCATAGGCCTGGGCCATGTCGCCGGACTCAATCACGGCGAGCAACTGGTTGCGCGCGACATGGTCACCAAGGCCGACCTTGAGCTCGGCGATGCGGCCGGTCAGCGGCGCCTGCACGTTGGCGGTGCGCGCCGGGTCGGCCTCCACCGTGGCCGGGAAGGCCATGGCATGCGGCGCGGTGCGCGTATCCACCGGGGCGATCACCAGCTCCTTGCGCAGCGGTGATTTCTCCGGCACACGCAACAGGCCGTGGTCTTCGACGAAGGCGGGGGCAACGGCTTCATCGTCGCCGGAATGTGAGGAGCAGCCAGCCAGCGACAGGCCGATGGCGACGGCAAAAAACAGTGGTGACAAGCGGTACGACATGGGGCTTCCCCTAGGGTGTTCTTCTTGGCGTGCGTCTACCCGCTGCGGCCAGCTGGCCACAGGGCACGTGATGCGAAGGGGAAGACGCGGCCTGCCTGGAGGCAGCAACGCGTGACCCGTCCGCGGGCTGACCGTCACCGGTCGCCGCGGTCGGGGCTTACTCCGGACGGAGCGGGCGCGGGAACGGGGACGGTGCGATCAGCAAAGAGTCGGTTTCAGTCGATGGGTCCGGGTCCAATGTGCCGCTACTCCTTTACAGATTGAATACGATAGCCGGCGAGGCTTACGTCAGGTCGTCACGGGCTCGCGCACCAGGCGATCCTGCAGCAGGCCCGCACGCTCCAGCGGCAGGTAGGCCAGCGCCGCCAGGTGCGAATGCACGCGCTTGAGGTCGCGCAGGATGCGCAGATAGACGTCCGCACCGCCCGCATCGCGCCGCTCGCGCAGCGCCTTGATGTGCCGCTCGGATGCCTCGTTCTCCAGCCGCCACAGCATTTCCTTGCGCGCCACCAGCTGCTGGGCCGCACGCAGGTCGCCGCGCAGGAACACGGTCAGGCCCAGTCGCAGGCTCTCCATCACCTGGGCATGCATGAGCGCCAGGTCCTGGATGTCCTCGGCGGAGAAGTCCTGGCCGTTCTGCACCTTCTTGGCGGCGAACTCCATGAGGTTGTTGGCGGTGATGTCGCCGATGTGCTCGAGGTTGATCACGAAGGCCAGGATCTCCTGGCTGCGCTCGCCATCTTCCTCGTTCAAGGCTTCGCCGCCGAGGTCCGCCAGGTAATTGCGGATGGCCATGCCCAGGCGGTCCAGCCACTGGTCGGTCTGGCCAATGGCCTTGGCGCGGGAGCGGTCGTCCTTGCCGAACACCTCGACCAGGTCCTTGAGCATGCCCTCCACCATGTCGGCCATGCGCATGGATTCGCGTACCGCGTTGGCCAGCGCCACGTTGGCAGTGTCCAGCGCGCCTTCGTCCAGGTATTGCGGCACGCCCGGGTCGTTGGGCTTGGGCGGCTCGGGCAGCAGGCGCACCAGCAGGCGCGCCAGGCTCTGCACCGGCACGATGAAGATCACCGCCAGCGCCAGGTTGAACGCGGTATGGAAGTTCACCACGATGCGCGCCGGCGCGGCACCCAGCGGCACCAGCCAGTGCGCGATCAGCGGCAGCAGCGGCAGGCAGATCACACAGCCGAACGCACGCACCAGCAGGTTGCCCATCGGCAGGCGGCGGGCCACCGGCGTATGGGCTTCCATCAGCGCGGGAATGGTGCCGCCAAGGTTGGCGCCCAGCACCAGCGCCAGCGCGCCGGGCGCATCCACCACGCCGGCGTTGGCCAGCGACACGATCAACAGCACCACGGCGACGCTGGAATGGCAGGCCCAGGTGAGCAGCGCCGCCACCAGCATGGCCATCACCGGCTCGCTGGCCAGGCTCTGCAGGATCGCGCGCAACACCTGCGCGTTCTCCACCGGCGCCATCGCGCCCACCAGCAGGTGCAACGCCAGCAGCATCAGGCCCAGGCCGATCGAGACGCGGCCCAGGTTCTCGTAGCTCACGTCGTCGGTGCGGCGGTGGATGACGAAGCCGATCAGGATCAACACCGGCGCCACGATGGAGATGTCGAAGGACATCACCTGCACGATCAGCGTGGTACCGACGTTCGCGCCCAGCATCACGGCCAGCCCCGGCGCCAGGCCGAGGAAACCGCTGGCGGCGAACGAGGTGGCCATCAGCCCGGTGGCGGTGCTGCTCTGCAGGATGGCGGTGACGCACACACCGAAGCCGAACGCGGCCGGCCGGTGCGCCAGGTAACGCCCCATCCAGCGGCGCAGCATGCTGCCGTAGCCACGCAGCACGCCGCTGGTGACCATGTGCGTGCCCCACAGCAGCAGGGCGACGTAACCGGCAATGTCGAGCAAAGCGAAGGTGCCTTTCATGGCTCAACCTCCTTCAGCAGATCCGGACGATGCGAGCGTCCGCGTCCTCCCTTGCGGGAGTCCGTCGTGAAACCATGGCACCCGCGGGGTGCCTACCCAGTCCAATGATGCCCTCTCGGGGGCCGCTCCGGCGCTCCTGCGGGGCGCCATCGTCCGCTCCTGGGTGGCCGCCGCTTACAGCCAGCGCCCGTAACGACGGATATAGACCAGCTTCATCAACTGCGTGAGCACGCAGTAGGTCAGCACGGTCACCACCAGCCAGCCGAAGTACACGCCCGGCATCGGCACCATGCCGATCTTGGCGCCCAGGCCGGTATACGGCACCAGCATGCCGATGATGATGATCGCCGTGGTCAGCGCCAGCACCGGTGCCGAGGCAATGCTCTGCAGGAACGGGATCTTGCGCGTGCGGATCATGTGCACGATCAGGGTCTGCGTGAGCAGGCTCTCGATGAACCAGCCGGACTGGAAGAACGACTGGTGATCCGGCGAGTTCGCGCCGAACACGTACCACAGCAGCAGGAAGGTGGTGACGTCGAAGATCGAGCTGACCGGTCCGATCCACACCATGAAACGGCCGATGTCGCTGGCGTCCCACTTGCGCGGCCTGCGCAGGTACTCGTCGTCCATGCGGTCGAACGGGATCGACAGCTGCGAGATGTCGTACAGCAGGTTCAGCACCAGGATCTGCAGCGGCAGCATCGGCAGGAACGGCAGGAACGCGCTCGCGATCAGCACCGAGAACATGTTGCCGAAGTTGGAGCTGGCGGTCATCTTGATGTACTTGATGATGTTGCCGAAGGTGATGCGGCCTTCGATCACGCCCTCTTCCAGCACCATCAGGTTCTTTTCGAGCAGGATGATGTCCGCCGACTCCTTGGCGATGTCGGTGGCGGTATCCACCGAGATGCCCACGTCGGCCTCGCGCAGCGCCGGCGCGTCGTTGATGCCGTCGCCGAGGAAGCCCACGGTGTGGCCCTGGCGCTGCAGCGATTTCACCACGCGCGCCTTCTGCAGCGGCGACATCTTGGCGAACACGGTGGTGCGCTTGACCAGCGCATCCAGCTCCTCGTCGTTGAGCGGCTCGATGTGCTTGCCCTGCGCCGAGTGCTCCACGTCCAGGCCCACCTCGCGGCAGATCTTGCGCGTCACCGCCTCGTTGTCGCCGGTGATCACCTTCACTTCCACGCCGTGGTGATGCAGCGCGGCGATGGCGGTGGCGGCGCTGTCCTTCGGCGGATCGAGGAAGGCCAGGCAGCCCACTGCGATCAGGTTGCTCTCGTCGGCCACGCCATAGGCACGGCCCGCCGGCGGCTGGCGCTTGATCGCCACCACCAGCACGCGCAGGCCGTCCTCGTTGAGGCCACGCGTCATCGCCTTGATGTCCGCGCGCATCTCGTCGGTCATCGGCAGGATCTCGTCGCCGGCCTGCGCGTAGGCGCAGATCGACAGCATCTCCTCCACCGCGCCCTTGCACACCAGCAGCTCGTTGCCGTCGCCGTTGCCCAGCACCACCGACATGCGGCGGCGCTGGAAGTCGAACGGAATCTCGTCGACGATGCGGTAGTGCTGCGCCACCTCTTCCAGGTCGCGGTGGGTCAGCACCGCCTTGTCCATCAGGTTCTTCAGGCCGGTCTGGAAGCGGCTGTTGAGGTAGCCGTATTCCAGCGCCTCGTCCGACTCCTCGCCGTACAAGTCGAGGTGGCGCTCCAACACGATCTTGTCCAGCGTCAGCGTGCCGGTCTTGTCCGTGCACAGCACGTCCATGGCACCGAAGTTCTGGATCGCGTTGAGGCGCTTGACCACCACCTTGCGCTTGGACATCGCGATGGCGCCCTTGGCAAGGTTCGCCGTCACGATCAGCGGCAGCATTTCCGGGGTCAGGCCCACCGCGACCGACAGCGCGAACAGGAATGCCTGCAGCCAGTCGTGCTTGTCCAGGCCGTTGATCAGGAAAACGATCGGCACCATCACCGCCATGAAGCGGATCAGCAGCCAGCTGACGCTGTTGACGCCCTTGTCGAAGCTGGTCTGCACGCGCTGGCCAACGATGGTGCGCGCCAGCGAGCCCAGGTAGGTGCGCGGGCCGGTCGCTACCACCACCGCCGTGGCACTGCCGCTCACCACGTTGGTGCCCATGTAGCAGACGGTGGGCAGGTCCAGCGGGTTGTCGCCGTGCGCGCCGCCTTCCAGCTCATCGTCGCGATGGCTGTGCGCGGGCGCGGACTTCTCCACCGGCAGCGATTCGCCGGTGAGGATGGCCTGGCTGATGAACAGGTCCTTGGCCGAAACCAGGCGCAGGTCGGCGGGCACCATGTCGCCCGCGGCCAGGTGCACGATGTCGCCGGCCACCAGTTCGCCCACCGGCACTTCGATGCGCTCGCTGTGGCCATCGGAGGCGCGACGCGTCACCGTGGCGGTGTTGCGCACCATCGCCTTGAGCTTCTCGGCCGCCTTGGACGAGCGGTACTCCTGGGTGAAGCTGAGTACCACGCTGATGCCCACCATCACCGCGATGATCACCGGGCCGGTGACATCGCTGGCATCGGTGAACAGCTGCACCGCCGCCAGCACCAGCAGCACGATGATGAACGGGTTCTTGAACGCCTTGAGCAGCTGCAGCGACCAGTGCGGCGGCTTCTCGTGCGACACCTCGTTGAGACCATCGCGATCCAGGCGCTCGCCGATCTGCTCCTCGTTGAGACCGGCCGCGCTGGTATCCAGCGCCGCGTACAGCGCCTCGTTGTGGCGGAACGCCTCCTGCGCGACGGCGACGCGCACCGGGGCGGCGGCGCTCTTGCCGGCCGTCTTGCCGGTGACGGTCTGGGTGGAGTGCTTCAGCATGACTCGCTTCCGTGAAATCGGTGACATCTGGGGCGGACCAGCGAGCCGGGCGGGATCATCCCGCGCGTGACGCCAAGACCTGCTTTACGGACTTCGTCGCAATCGAACCCACGGGACTGGCGGAGGCCAGCCCTTGCGGGGGAGTTCGTGGCGCGACAAGGCCTTCATCAGTGACTGGATACCAGCTGCAGATGACGATGAGCTTGCGGAGCGACGTGATCGTGCCAGTGCGCGACCGGACGACCGGCATCGGCATGCCAATGCATGTCGAGCACGACCGGGGCCTGCACTTCGTTCAGGGGAGCGGGGACGGTGATCGTCCACGAACGGCGGGAATCGGCACGGCGGGCACGCAGCGGCTGGACTGCGGTGCGCAGACGGAAAAAATCGCGAAGGAGCTTCATGGCCCTTTCTCCTCGTTAACGGCGCTGAGGCGCCATCAGAGGAGGGCCGGACTTCCCTAGTCGAGGAAAGCGCCAGCCGACCGCAGGCGGTCGCCGCAGCAGATCAGCTTGTTATGCAATGCCGGCACCCGATGCTCGCGGATGTCGACGTTGCGACTAGGGTAAACGTCCATATGCCTTGGGTTGATAGGACAGAGGCCACTGACGACGCATCGCGCCGGGTGGCGCGCGTATTGTCTTGTTGCGCTGCGCAAGTGTCAACCCGGTGACAGCGCGTTCGGTGACGAAAGTTGCTGCGCGAAAAATGGCCGGACGCCAGCAGCGCGCGGTCGAACACGCGTGCAACGCATACCCCCTGCTGCCCTCATGATGTCGTCGCTCAGTGCTTCGCGGCCATTTGTCTATTGATTTTCATCGCAATATATTGCGACATTCACACCCCCTTCACTGCCAGCCAGCGAGACCACCCCGGTCTCCCGCCAGCGTCGCGGCCTTTTCCGGCCGCCTTTCGCTCAACGGAGATTTCATGAGTCGCACCCACGCATGGCTGGCGCTGATCGCGCTTTCGCTCGGCACCGCCACCCAGGCGACACCCGCCGCCGGAGGCGCCCCGCAGGAGGCCTCCGACGATGAACCGGACGCCGAAACCAGGAAAAGCTCACCACACGCCACCCTGCCCACCATCAAGGTCGTGGGCTACCGGCTGTTTCCCTACCAGGAGGGCATGGTGATGGACCAGTCGCACATCGACGACCAGGTCAAGGGCAATGGCGACATCGGCACCCTGCTGCGCCTCAACCCCAGCGTGCAGTTCAACGACACGGCGGTCACCTCGCGCAATATGGGCGAGATCCGCCCGGCCGAGATCAGCATCAACGGCGGGCTCTATTACCAGAACGCCTTCCTGCTCGACGGCGCCAACTTCAGCAACGACCTGGACCCGAACAGCAATAACCCCAACCACATCAGCAACCCGCCCAGCCACACCCAGGGCATCGCGCTGGACACCAGCCTGATCGGTAGCCTCACCGTATACGACAGCAACGTCCCGGCCAGTTACGGCGGTTTCAACGGCGGCGTGGTGGAAGCGGAAAGCCGCAAGGCGCGCGAGCGGCTGTCGGGCAAAGTGTCCTATCGCATGGCGCGCTCGGCGTGGAACGAGGTTCATGTCGCCGATGCCGACCGCACGGCGTTCGAGCAGTCATCCACGCTGACCGACCAGCCGCGCTACGACAAATACCAGGCGAATCTGACGCTGGAAGGACGCACCGCGAACGGCATCGGCCTGATCGGCAACATCGTCCGCACCCGTTCGGTCATCCCCCTGCGCGGCTATAGCGCGGGCAATGTTTCCGAGCACGACGCCAACCGCAAGGAGACCACCCGCCAGAACACCGCCGCCAGCCTCCGCGCCGACTGGAGCAACAACGACGGCGTATCGCTCGGGGCCAGCTTCACCTGGGCACCCACCGACGAGCGCTATTTCATCCAGAACGCCAAGGACTCCTGGTTCGACCTCAAGCAGGGTGGCCCGGTCGCGAGCCTGCGCGCCAGCTTTGAACGTGGCGCCTGGAGCTTCCGCAACACGCTCAGCTACAGCGACCTGGACAGCTCACGCCACAGCGACACGGACTATTGGTACAGCTGGCGCTACTCGGAGGCCAAGAACTCCGGCGTGGGGCCCAACAGTCTCAGCACGGAGGGCAACTGGGGCAGCGTGGACCAGAGCAACCGCAACATCGGCTACAAGCTGCTGGTCGACCGCGAGGCCCTCATGCTGGGCGGCACCGAGCATCTCGTGCAATTCGGTGTCGAGCTCGCCGACCGCAAGGCCAGCTACCAGCGCAGGCAGGACCACTATGCCTACATCACGCCGATGGCCACCGATACGTGTACGGCGGCCAATGGAATCACCGACAGCGTGGCCTGCTCGATGTCTCCCGTGCCGTATTTCAAGGGACGTGGCCAGTATCTTTCGCGGCTCACCACGTATCGCGCGGGCTCCTTCGGCGCGCACTCGCGCGAATGGGCACTGTTCGCCCAGGACGACATCCGCATCGCCCGCTGGAGCTTCCGACCCGGCCTGCGCATGGACCACGACAGCCTGAGCGGAAAGACCACCACATCGCCGCGCTTTGCCGTCTCGTGGGACTTGTTCGGCGACCGCAACTCCCTGCTCACCGGTGGCGCCAACCGCTACTACGGCCGCAACCTGTTCGCCTACAAACTGCGCGAGGGGCGCGAGACCCTGGAGTCGGTGCAGACGCGTGGCTCCAGCCTGGTCTGGGGCAAGCCCACGCAAAGCCGCAGCGGCACGCGCTTCAGCGAACTGTCCGTGCCCTACAGCGACGAACTGGACCTGGGCTTCAACCAGCGCTGGCGCAACCTGGACATCAACCTCAAGGCGGTCCATCGCGACGACCACGACGAGATCATGCGCTGGCGCGTACCCAGCAAGGACACCAGCGGCTACTACGACACCAATGTCTACGAATACCGCAACGTTGGCCGCGCCAGCAGTGACACCTATACCTTGAGCGTCGGCCAGCTCTCGCCGTGGTCGTGGGGCCCGACGCGCACCAGCCTGCAACTGGCGCTCGACTATACCGATACGCGTCGCTCGTACACCGGGGCCGGCACCGCAGCGGACTACGACAATATCTACAACGAGAGCGCCTACAACTCGCAGGTCCGCTACGAAGGCAAGCTGATCCACTACTACGAGCTTCCGGCCAACAACTTCAACCGGCCCTGGACTGCGCGCCTGGCCACCCAGACGCACATCGACACCCTGGGCCTGCTGTGGAGCAATTTCCTCCGCTACCGCGCCGGCTACCGCAGCATGGCCGTCACCGGCACCGAGATCATCGGTGACGAGACCATCGACGTGATGAGCAACGTGCACTGGCCGCGCAGCTGGACGCTGGACAGTGCCGTCGAATACACGCTCAAGCTTGCCGGTACGCAGGAGGCCTACATCCGCCTGGAAGCGATGAACCTCACCAATCGGGCCAATCTCGTCAATGGCGGCACGGTCTACGAACCGGGGCGCAGCTATTGGCTCGAGGCCGGATATCGCTTCTGAGCTCCACCACCTGCGAGGGATCCCGCCATGACAGCAGGCCACATGACGACTACGCACGGGAAGCGCCCGACCACCCGGCTTCGCGGCCATGTCCACCCAGGCGCGACAGGTCGCCTATGGCGCGGCCCTGCCCTGCTGCTCATGGTCGCCATCGGCACGACACCAAGCACCGCCAGCGTCCAGGACCGCATCGACGCCCCGCCATCGCTGGCCGAGTGCAAGACGCGCATCGCCGATCGCGCCGATGGCATCGACAGCGACTGCCTGAGGCGGGTCTATGCACAGCCCATCGAGGACTGGCCTGCGCCGCATTTGTCAGCAGGGGCCCACTGGCAGGAGTTCGCGCCACTGCCAGCCCCGCCTGAACCCGCAGGCAATCCGTCGACGCCCGCGAAGATCGCATTGGGCCAGCGATTGTTCGAGGATCCAGGGCTGTCACGTTCCGCGCAGATCGCCTGCACCAGCTGCCACGATCGCCAGCTCGGCTGGGGCGACGGGCGCAGCGTCTCCTTCGGTCATGATCGCCAACCCGGCCAACGCAATGCACCCGGCATCCCGATGGCCGCGTATGCGACGTCACTGTTCTGGGATGGCCGCGCGAGCTCGCTCGAAGAACAGGCGCTCGGCCCGATCCAGGACCCCAAGGAGATGGCCTTCCAACTCCCCGAGCTGGAACGACGCCTCAATCGCGAGCAGGACTATCGTTCGGCATTCGCGCAGGCCTTCGGCGCGCCCGAGGTCACTGCCGTGCGCGTGGCGCAGGCGCTGGCCGCCTACGAACGCAGCCTGGCGCCGCGCAACAACCGCTTCGACCGCTTCCTGGCCGGGCAACGCGACGAACTCGACGACCGGCAGCTATGGGGGCTACACCTGTTTCGCACGCGCGGTCGCTGCATGAACTGCCATAGCGGGCCGGCGCTGAGCGATCAGCGCTTCCACAATCTTGGCCTGCACTACTACGGTCGCCGCTACGAGGACCTGGGACGCTACGAAGTCACTGGCGATGCCGCCGATGCGGGCACGTTCCGCACGCCCTCGCTGCGCATGGTGTCGCGCACGGGACCCTGGATGCACAACGGCCTGTTTCCCGACCTGCGTGGCGTCGTGGCGATGTACGTAGCCGGCATGCCGCGCCCGAGACCCCAAGGCGCCCAAGCGAGCGATCCACGCTTCCCTGGCCCCGACCCACTGTTGCAGCCGCTCGACCTGACCGCGAACGAAGTGGAGGCCATGACCGAATTCCTGCGGGCCCTGTGACTGGACTGGCCGCGCTCAACCCGCGCGTTCGAACATCACGCCCTGATGCTGCACCAGCGGCTCCATCATCCAATGGTCCACCAGCAGGAAAGCGAACAACGCCATCAGGTAGACGATCGAGTAGTTGAACACCTTCATGGCGAAGAACTCGTCCGGCGGGTTCAACAAACGGATGGCGTAGTACAGGAAACCAGCGCCCAGCACAGCCGCGCCGCCCAGGTAGATCCAGCCGCTGAACCCGGTCAATGCCGGCAGCAGGGTCACCAGTACCAGCAGGATCGTGTAGAACAGCACGTGCCAGCGCGTGAACACCACGCCGTGGGTCACCGGCAGCATCGGCACCTGGGCACGCGAGTAGTCGTCGCGGCGGAAGATCGCCAGCGCCCAGAAATGCGGCGGCGTCCACACGAAGATAATCAGGCAGAGCTGCAGCGCGAACGGATGCAGTTCGCCCATCACCGCGGTCCAGCCAAGCACGGGCGGAATTGCCCCGGCCAGCCCACCGATCACAATGTTCTGCGGCGTGGCACGCTTCAGGTAGGCAGTGTAGATCACCGCATAACCGATCAGGCCGCCGAAGGTGAGCAGCGCCGTCAACGGATTCACCAGCAGCACCAGGACCAGCATCGACAACGCGCCCAGCGCCAGCGCGAAGGTCAGCACCTGGTGCGGCTTCAGGTGACCGGTGGCCAGCGGACGGTGCGCGGTACGCGCCATCACCTTGTCGATGCGCTGGTCGATCAGGTGATTGAACGCCGCCGCCGAAGCGGAGGCCATCCAGATGCCCAGCGTGCCGAACACCAGCGCGCGCCACGGCGGCATGCCGGGCACGGCCAGGAACATGCCGATCACCGCGCAGAACACCAGCAGCGCGACGACGCGCGGCTTGGTCAGTTCCAGGTATTCACGAAAACGGCTGGTCATGCTTATCGGTGTCCGTAGGCCAGGAACAGCGAGTCTTCATGACGTCGCTGGGTGCGTGCCAGGGTGGCCAGCAGGGTGAACAACAACAGGGCCGCCATGCCATTGTGCAGCGTGGCGACCGGCAGCGGCAGGCCAAAATGCACGTTGCTGATACCCAGCAGCACCTGGGCCACCAGCACCAGCGCGATCGCCAGGCCCTGCACACGCAAACCGCGACGCGACGCCTTGTGCGACAGCCACGCCAGGTAGCAGAACACCACCAGCGCGCCAATGCGATGCGCGATCTGGATGGCACTGCGCGCGGCCATGTCGAGCACGCCACCTTCGTAGTTCACGCCGATGCCGCGCCACAGCACGAAGCCCTCGCGGAAATCGGCCGGTGGCATCCACTGCCCCAGGCACTTGGGAAAATCGGTACCGCAAGCCAAGGCCGCGTAATTGGACGAGGTCCACCCGCCCAGGGCGATCTGGCACAACAACAACACGATGCCCACGATCACCGCGTGACGCAGGCCCGCGTAGCTGCCGTCGCGGGCGCCGACGCCAGCAAAGCGAAGCGCGGCGTAGGCCAGCAGCGCGAAGGTGGTGATGCCACCCATCAGGTGTCCCATCACCACGATCGGCTTGAGCAGCAGGGTGACCGTCCACATGCCGAGCATCGCCTGGAACACCACCACCGCCAGCGCGAGCACGCTGATGCGCCACGCACCAGGCCGGTCGAGTCCGGTCGATGCAAGCAAGGGCAATCCGATCGCGAACAAGGACAGCCATAGCGACCAGTGATGTTCACCCTGTATGTACAGCGTCACGCCGGCCGCCGCGAAAATGGCGCCGAGGATCACCGCATAGCGCGCCCACGCACGCCGCCAGCTGGCGATCAGCGCAAGCGCGAACACCAGCGTGCCCAGGGTGCCGGCCAGGAAACGATGCACCTGCTCGCGCCAGGCCTTGTGGGTTTCGTAGGGGCGATCGGGAAACGCCTGGTTCGCCTGCGCGATCTCGTGCTGCTGCTCGGGCCAGGTCGCCCGTCCGTAGCAGGTCGGCCAGTCGGGACAGGACAGGCCTGCGTTGGACAGCCGCACGAAGGCGCCGAACATCACCACGCCAAAGGCAAACACGGCGGCGAGCAGCGACAGGCCGCGCAGCACTCTCAGGGAACGGGCACTCATCAGCGGATCACCTTCTGCAGATCCTTGCGCAAACCGGTTGGATCAAAACCGGCGGGGTACAACGACAACGCCGTACCGTCAGACTCCACCAGCAAGGCCGACACGCTGTCGGGCATGCCGGGGCGGAACGCGGCGAGCTTGCCGGCGTGATCCTCCCCCAGCTGCCAGTAATCGGTCATACCGCTCGCAGCGGCATGGGCGGGTGGCGCCCCCACGTAGAGCAGACGCAGGCGCGAAGCATTCTGGTTGAGGGTGATGCGCGCGGCCGCCATCTTGGTCAGCGTGGCCATGCATTGCGTCGCGCAGTCCGGACCGGCCAGCGCCACCAGGGTCAGTTGCGGCTGGTCGGCACGCCAGGCCCAGGCACTGCCGTCTGGCAGGGTCACCGCGAGCTGCTCATTGGCGAAGTTGCGCTCCGGCGTGACCGCCTCGCCGTTGGCCTTGCCACTGGGTTGCCAGCCGGTCAGCGTCAACATGCCGGCGGCGGCGATGGGCGCGGCGAACACCAGCATGATCAACAGCAGCTTCAGGCGGCTCGCGCGCAACGCGGCGGGGTCGGGTGCATTCATGGCTTGTCCGTGGTCTTCATCGGTCGACGACGATGCAGCACCAGCAGGATCACCACCGCGGCCACGGCGAAGGTGAACCACTGGAACGCGTAGGCACGATGCCGCGCGGGCGGCATCGCGGAAAAATCGATGGTGTGCTGGCGCACGTAGATGGCGGCGGGGTCCTCGTCCAGCACCAGCACCTGCGGATAAAGCGCCTGCCCGAGGTCGGCAGCTACCTGCGACAGGTCGAGGTAGACAGTGGTCTTGGGCCAGTGCGACTGCCGTGCCAGCGCGTTGCCGCCCATCTGGAAGCCCACGCCGGGTGCAGGCAGATACAGTCCCTGCAAGTCCTGCTCGCTGGTGGACAGCGGTGGAACCTGTGGCGCCTCGTCGGTGCCATTGCCGGGAAGAAAGCCAAGATCGACCAGCAGCAGGCGATCTCCCGAGCGCGGACGGAAAGGCGCATAGACTTCCACACCGCCGCGCTGGTCGTGCTTGGGATTGTCGAGCAGATAGAGCCTGCCCGTGACGTATTCGCCCTGCACTTTCACCCGCGCAAACGCATCCATGGGGGGCTTTGCGGCCACTGCGGCGAAGTCGCGCGGAGCCTCGTTTTCCGCTGCGGCATACCGTCGCAGAATTTCGTCCTTTTCATCCGCGCGATGCAGCTGCCACACGCCCAAGCGTATGAACAGCAAGGCACCTGCCGCCGTCAGCAGCAACGCAAACCACGATGGCCGGCGCAGCCACTTCACGCGGAGGCACCGCGCACGGCCGCTATACTGCGGATGTCAAAAACGTACGGACCTATCACGTGGAAACCATCTACAAATATGCGCTGGTGATCCTGCTGCTGGTGGTGCTGTTCAATCTTGGTCAGGCCCTGTACTTCATGATGACCGACAAGGAAGGCAGCAAGCGCACGGTGTGGGCGTTGACGCGCCGCATCGGGTTGTCGGTGCTGCTCATCCTGATGGTCGTCCTTGGCATCTGGATGGGCTGGCTCCACCCGCACGGCGTGGGCCAGTAATTGTAGCCGCCAACCGGCTCCAGCGCTTCGCTGCGACATCCGATTCCCCCAAGGCCCGCCCTCCGGCGGGCCTTTGTTTTGTGGTGCGAACGCCACCCGGGGCGGGGGTGGCGCCGCCTTGGGAGATGGACTGGTCGCGCACAGGGTGCGCTCCTACAGGTCTGGTCGACGCGGCTTTTGCAGGAGCCCACCCTGTGGGCGACCGCGGCGGCATGTCGTCATCGCTGCATCGACTGGTCCCGCGCAAGGTGCGCTCCCGCCAGGGATGCGCCCAAACAAAAAGCCCGCCGTGAGGCGGGCTTTTTACCGGAGCGCGGAAGCGTCTCAGAGGATGTAGACGAACATGAACAGGCCCAGCCACACCACGTCCACGAAGTGCCAGTACCAGGCCACCGCCTCGAAACCGAAGTGGTGTTCCTTGGTGAAATGGCCCTTGGCCACGCGCAGCCAGATCACCGCCAGCATGATCGTTCCCAGCGTCACGTGCATGCCGTGGAAACCGGTGAGCATGAAGAAGGTCGAGCCGTACACGCCACTCTGCAGCGTCAGGTTGAGCTCCTTGTAGGCCTCCATGTACTCGTGCGCCTGGAAGTACAGGAAGGTGGCGCCCAGCAGCACGGTCAGGCCGAGGAACAGCAGGATGCGGCCGCGATGGCCCAACTTCAGCGCGTGGTGCGCAATGGTGATGGTGACGCTCGAGGAAAGCAGGATCAGCGTATTGAGCAGTGGCAGGCCCCACGGGGCCACGGTCTGGAAATCGCCGCCGATATGGCCCGGACCACCGCCGCCGCTGGCGCCCCACGAGGCCGCGTAGTCGTTCCACAGGAACTGGTGGGTCAGCACGCCATGCCCATCGCCGCCCAACCACGGCACCGCGAACATGCGCGCGTAGAACAGCGCGCCGAAGAACGCACCGAAGAACATCACCTCGGAGAAGATGAACCACATCATGCCCATGCGGAACGAGCGGTCCACCTGGCTGTTGTAGCTGCCGGCCAGCGACTCGCGGATCACCGAGCGGAACCAGCCGAAGAACATCAGCAGGATGCCGACGAAACCGATCGTGAGAATGGTCTTGCCGAAGCTCGCCTCACCCGGTGGTGCGTTGAGCCAGTGCGCGGCACCGAACACGGTGACGAACATGACGACCGCGGCCACGATCGGCCAATAGCTCTTGGTCGGTACGAAATAAGCGCCTTGCTGCTGACCACCCATGGTGCGATCCCCGTGGATTTCTCTCGTTTACTTCCGTCCCCACGCCCTGCGCGGGGACTGCAACCCGGCACGCCTCACTGGCGCAACGGAGGAATACTGCAGCAGATACACGTCAGGAATACCTCAGGCCCTGCAGCAGCGAAAGCAGGAAGATCGCGACTGCGATGGCGCCGAACACCGTGACGGTGCGCCGCACACCCTTCTTTCGCGCCTGCTCGACTGCTGCGTTCGACTGATTCATCCGACCCGTTTCCTCTTGCTCCGGCCGCAGGGCCGGAGCAGCAAAGCCTTGCTTCAATCCTCGACGTGGCCGTGGGCCAGTTCTTCGTCGTGGATCACCGGCGGCACCTCGAAGGTGTGGTACGGCGCCGGCGAAGGCACAGTCCACTCCAGGCCCTTGGCGCCTTCCCACACGCGATCCGGCGCCTTCTTCCTGGAGAAGAAGCAGCAGTGGATCACCACGCCCACGAAGATCAGCTGCGAGGCGCCGAACAGGAAGCCACCGATCGAGCTGATCATGTTGAAGTTGGCGAACGCCACGTTGTAGTCCGGAATGCGGCGCGGCATGCCGGCCAGGCCCAGGAAGTGCTGCGGGAAGAACAGCACGTTCACCCAGATCACGCTGTTCCAGAAATGGATCTTGCCCCAGGTTTCCGAATACATGTGGCCGGTCCACTTGGGCAGCCAGTAGTACGTTGCGGCGATGATGGCGAAGATCGCGCCGGTCACCAGCACGTAGTGGAAGTGCGCCACCACGAAGTAGGAGTCGTGGTACTGGAAGTCGGCCGGAGCCAGCGCCAGCATCAGGCCGGAGAAGCCGCCGATGGTGAACAGGATGACGAACGCGATGGCGAACAGCATCGGCGTTTCGAAGGTCATCGAGCCGCCCCACATGGTGCTAACCCAGTTGAACACCTTCACGCCGGTCGGCACCGCGATCAGCATGGTGGCATACATGAAGAAGATCTCGCCGCCCAGCGGCAGGCCCACCGCGAACATGTGGTGAGCCCACACGATGAACGACAGGAAGGCGATCGAGGCAATCGCGAACACCATCGCCTTGTAACCGAAGATCGGCTTGCGCGCGAAGGTCGGGATGATCTCGGAGACCAGGCCGAAGGCCGGCAGGATCATGATGTAGACCTCGGGGTGACCGAAGAACCAGAAGATGTGCTGGAACAGCACCGGGTCACCACCGCCAGCCGCGTTGAAGAAGCTGGTGCCGAAATACTTGTCGGTGAGCAGCATGGTCACCGCACCGGCGAGCACCGGCATCACCGCGATCAGCAGGAATGCCGTGATCAGCCAGCTCCACACGAACACCGGCATCTTCAGCAGATCCATGCCCGGCGCGCGCATGTTGAGGATGGTCGCGATGATGTTGATGGCGCCCATGATCGAGCTGATGCCCATCAGGTGGACCGCGAACACCACGTAGGCCACCGACTCACCCTGCAGCGAGAGCGGCGGGTACATGGTCCAGCCACCGGCCGGGCCACCGCCGGGCAGGAACAACGTGGACAGCAGCAGCGCGAAGGCGAACGGCAGGATCCAGAACGACAGGTTGTTCATGCGCGGCAGCGCCATGTCCGGCGCACCGATCATCAGCGGGATCATCCAGTTGCCCAGGCCCACGAAGGCCGGCATCACCGCGCCGAAGATCATGACCAGCGCATGCATCGTGGTCATTTCGTTGAAGAAGTACGGCTGCACCAGCTGCATGCCGGGCTTGAACAATTCCGCGCGGATCACCATCGCGAAACTGCCGCCGATGAAGAACATCAGCAGCGAGAACACCAGGTACAGCGTGCCGATGTCCTTGTGGTTGGTGGACATGCACCAGCGCACGAAGAAATTGCTGGGCGCGCCGTGGTGATCGTCGTGATGATCGTGTGTAGCTGCGTGGGCCATGCCTTACACCTCTACCTAAATGCGAATGCTGTTGACAGGCTGATCGCTCAGCCCTGGTGGCCCTGCGAGACAGGTACGTCGACTGCCGCGGTCTTGGGTGCGGCCGCCGTGGAGGCCGGTGCCGGCGCCGATGCCGGGGCGGCCGGCGCCGGCGGGGTGGCGGCGGCTTCCTGGTCGGCCAGCCACTTCTCGAACTCCGCCTTCGGCAGTGCCTTCACCACGATCGGCATGAAGCCGTGATCCTGGCCGCACAGCTCGGCGCACTGGCCGCGGTACACACCCGGCTCGGTGATGTTGGTCCACGCGGCGTTGACGATGCCCGGGATGGCGTCCATCTTCCAGCCCAGCGCCGGCACCCACCACGAGTGGATCACGTCGCCGGCGGTGATCACGAAGCGGATCTTGGTGCCCACCGGCACTACCAGCGGCTTGTCCACGTTGATCAGGTAGGTGTTGTAGCCATCGACCTGGACCGACTTCGGATCAAGGCCCGAGTCGAGCTGGCGCGTTTCGTCGCTCTCGCGGTCGAGCTTGGACATGAAGCCGACCTTCTCGATCGCCTTGCCCTTGTAGTCGACGTAGTCGTAGCGCCACTTCCACTGGTAGCCGGTGACCTTGACCGTCATCTCCGAGCCGGTGGTGTCGGCGAACGTGCGCAGGCCGCCGGTGGCGAGATAGGCCAGCACGATCAGGATGATGACGGGGATGGTGGTCCACACGATTTCGAGCGTGGTGTTGTGCGACCACTTCTCGGCGACCGCACCGCGCGACTTGCGGAAGCGGAACATGGCGATGAACATCGCGCCGAACACCAGGATGCCGATGACGACGCAGACGCCGAAGGCGACGTTGTTGAGGAAATACGCCTCGGGCGACCAGGTGGACGCGCCACGGGTCATGTTCAACTGCCCGGGCTGCGGATTGGCGAGCGCCACGCCGCCGAACATCGTGAGTGCGAAGAGTGCTGCCGTGACCGCTCGCTTGAAACCGCTAGGCCTGATGCCGCCAGATGTCATGTCGTGATGCACCTTTGTTGAACCTACCTGCGCTGCGGACCACGGTTGATGTCGGCCAGCAACACCATGAGTTTCCTTGACAGCTCGGCACGCTCCTCTTCCCCGAGGAAGGCCCCGATTTCCAGCTCCCGCCCGTGCGACGTCAACAGCAGGCGGTTCCTCCCCTCGCCGGATACCAGCCGTACGCGCACCCAATACGTCTGAAAGCGCGCACTGCGCCGGCCTGGCAGGGATTGCACCTCCAGCGACGATTCGTCGAGGGTGATGCGTTCGCTGCGGTCGCCGGCCCGCCAGGCCACGCCAAGGGCGAAGGCGACTGCGGCAGACTCGACCAGTGCGAACAGCGGAGCGAAGACATTCCCCTGCCACGCCCCCAGCACGGCCGTCGTCAGCGCCAGCGCCACCAGAACTCCGATCAAACGACGCAGGTCACGACGGCTGAGGGCACGATTGGGCTTGAGCCACATCGTCGCGCACGGCAAGCCGGCAGCAGCTGGTCGAAGCACGATCATGAGAACCCGGCGTGCCTGGAACGCAGGCATGATAGGCCGCGATGGCGTCGGGGAGCAAGAATGACGCATCTCATTGATTTGAAGCAGGGATGAACGAAGTCGTTCGTGCTTCGCGCCCGCGAGAGCGACATTTGCAGTTGCGCGTTTGCGTTCTGCTTCATGGAGTTGGCCATCGCATGCCGGGGACATCCGCGCCCATCCTCCATGGGAGACCAGGGGTGCGACGGTTTGCCACGGGGTGCGGGGCATGCTCCGGCCACGCGCGGCCGGCATGCGGTGACCTGGGCCCATGCCGGGCTGAACCTCCTGCCCGCCTGCCGCACCGCAACACCCGTCGCGCATGCGACAGGCCGCACGCCGTGCTTACAATTTCGTGGCTCCCAACCCGCACCTGCGCTCATCCGGACCCGTGACCCAGCCCATGCCCAGCCCCGAACTCCCGACCGGTGTCGAACCTGCGCGCGCGTGCCGGCCGTGGTCGCCAGGCATTTCCATGCGAGGCATCCTGTGGCTGGCCTCATTGGCCGCAACGTTGCCCCTGGCCTCGCACGCCGCGCCTGCCTCGGCCGATGAATCGCGATTCGTCGCCACGTTGCAGCTGGGTCCTTCGCCCCAGGTGCGTTACCTGGACGCCGCCGGCAAATCCATCGGCTATGCCGCCTTCGCCCAACAGCTGGGCCAGGGCCGCGACTACAGCATCACGCGCGACACCCAGGCCGGCATGGCGGTACTGCGGCTGCGGCCCGCGGAGGCACCGGCGGGCCGCTTCGCGTTCGGCCGCGGCGACGCCTTTCCGCCATTCGAACTGCCGTCGCTGCAAGGCAAGCTGCAGCGCCTTGGCGATTTCCGCGGACGCTATACGCTGGTCAGCTTCTTCTTCGCCGAATGCGTACCGTGCATCGCCGAAGTACCCACGCTCAACGTGTTCGCGCGCGAGCACGGCGACATGAACTTCGTGGCCATCACCTACGAGGATGCCGCGACCGCCGGGATGTTCGTTCGCCTGCGCGGCCTGCGCTGGAACGTGCTGCACGATGGACAGGCACTGATCGATACGCTGGGTGTGGGTGTGTATCCGACCCTGATGCTGATCGATCCTGCCGGCCGAGTCGCCGGCGCTGCCGTCGGCATGACGTTGCAGGACGACCGCAACAAACGCCTGTCCGATCTGGACAGCTGGATCGTGCAGTGGAAGCGGGCGGCCAGCGCCGCGCGCCCCTGATCGTCACGCGCAGTCGCGATGAGCGCGGGGCGCAATGGCTGGCCGTGCCCTGCCGGGCACGCCTGCATCGATGACCGACGAAGCCCCAGCCACCGGCCCTGCCGCTATCTCAATAGGGCGTTGCTTCGATCAGTGTGCGCTCGGCGCTGCATGGGGGCCCGGCGTTGGAGGCCGCGGCTCGCCGGTAGGCCACCAGTTCGGCGCGTGCATCGGCCAGGCGCTGCTGGAAGGCCGGTGATGCATGCAGCGTCGCCACCACCGCTGCACCATTCATGGCGCCCGCCTCGACGGCGCTGAGATTGTGCACGCCGCACACCACGCGACTGTCGCCAAAGGCGCGCGCACGCAGCAACAGGTCGGTGGCGCGGTCAGGCGCCAGCTCGGTGAGCACCAGTCCCACCGCCCAGCCGCGCGTGGCATGACCCGAGGGGTAGTCGAAGCTGTGCGCAAGCAGGGTGGTGGGCTGGCAAGTCGCGCCGGGATCGATGAGGAACGGGCGCTGGCGTTGGTTGGCCCGCTTGGCCGGCCCAGTGGAGGCATCGGCCGCATCGCTGGCCTGCTCCACCAGCGCCGCCAGCTTCGGCAGCTTGCCGGCGTCCAGCGGCACGCCCATCGCGCAACTGAAGTCGGCCATCAATCGTGGCGTGGCGTAATCCACGTCCTGCTGGGCCAGCCTCCAGCGTGGACTGCCTTGCAGGGAACGGGTCGCGCGAAACACCTCACGGTCGGCCTCGTAGCGCGGCGTGCCTGGCTTGGGCGCGGCCGGTAGCAGCACTGCGGTCTGCAGGTCGGGCGCCGACGCGGAAAGGGCCGGTGCCGGCGCGGAACCACCCGATGGCCGCTCCACCGGCGCACAGGCGGCCAGCAGTAGCACAGCTCCTGTGGCGATCAGGGATGAACGAATCGTGCTCATGGAGGCAGCTCCCCGGGGCGGACCTTGGTGCATTGCATGAAGCGGCAGGCTGATCGTCATGATATAGATCAAGTCAGCGCCGGGCTCGTCCGTCGCCAGGGGGTGGGAGCTATCACGATGACGTCCGCTGCCTTATCGGCCGGCCATCCAATGCATGACGCTGCGTCGGCTTCGGCCGAGGGAGACGCGCGCTATACGGCGGCGACCACGCTGCCGAACGTGCTTGTGCACCTGATCCAGTTGGCCCTGGTCCGCGGCCTGCGCTGCGAACCCTGGTTTGCCGGCACCGGCCTGGCCCGTGAGCAGCTGAATGATCCGAGCCTCCGTGTCTCCTACCGTCAGGCCAGCACGGTGATCCGGCGCGCCCTGCACGCCAGCGGCGACTGCGGCCTCGGGCTGGCGGTAGGCCGCGTGGAAACGCTTGGCAGTTTCGGCCTGCTCGGCCTGGCCATGATGACCTCGGCCACGTTCGGCGAGGCCATGGTGGTGGGCATTACCCATCACCGGGTAAGCGGCAGCCTGCTGGATGTCAGCTTCGAGGAGGTGGGACCCCGTGAGGTCGCGCTGGCGGCATGGCCGCGCTTCAACGATGCCCCGCTGCTGCCTTTCCTGTGCGAGGAGCTGTTTGCCAGCTCGCTGGCGATCGCCCGCGAATTGCTCGGCCAGAACTTCCGCCCGGCACGCCTGGAGCTGACTTACGCCCGGCCACCGCACGCCGATGCCTACGCCGATTTTTTCCAATGCGAGCTGGTGTTCGGGGCGCGTTACAACCGCATCGTGCTGGACGTGCAGTGGCTGGAGCACCCGCTGCCTACCCACAACCCGTTGACCGCCCAACAGGCACGCGCGCTGTGCGCGCAGCAGCATGGTCCCGAGGGCGCGCCACAGGAAATCGTCGCCTCGGTCGAACGACTGCTGCGCAGCCACCTGCACCAGCAGCCGCGATTGCCCGACGTGGCCCGCATGCTCAACATGAGCGAGCGCTCGCTGCGCCGCCGCCTGGCCGAGGGCGGGCGTATCTTCCGCGAAATCCACGACCGCGTGCGCGCCGAGCGGGCGCTGGAGCTGCTGCATGGCGGCAAGCTCAGCGTGGCTGAGATCGGCCAGGAAATCGGTTTCAGCGATCCCCGCGAATTCCGCCGCGCCTTCAAGCGCTGGACCGGCATGCCGCCGCGCAGCGCCCGCCGACAGGCCGCGTAAGAGCCCCCTCCGGGCCGCCCATAGCCGCGAGGCTGGCCGATTTACCCCCCATCGGCGCTACTGCCGCCCTCCCCAGCCCGAGGCAGATCCCCGACAGTGGGACGTCATGCTGAAAGCCGCTACTGGGGAGTGAAGGCGACCATGCGCAAGACCCAACTGACCCTTGTCCTGCCGCTGCTGCTGGCCGCCTGTGGCCACGAGGCGCCGCCGGCGCAGACCGACGGCGACGCCACCTTCGAGGCGAAGCTCCAGCAACAGCTGCTCGATGCCAAGCCGGGCAGCGTGATCGAGATTCCCGCAGGCCACTATCACCTGCAGCGCGGACTCAGCCTGCGCACCGACGGCGTCACGATCCGCGGCGCAGGCAAGGACCAGACGGTGCTGTCGTTCAAGGGCCAGGTGGTGGGACCGGAGGGCCTGCTGGTGAACGCCAGCGACTTCACCATCGAGAACCTGGCGCTGGAAGACACCAAGGGCGATGCGCTGAAGATCAACCAGGGCAAGAACATCACCATCCGCGGCGTGCGGGTGGAATGGACCGGCGGCCCCAAGACCACCAACGGCGCCTACGGCCTGTACCCGGTGAAGACGCAGAACGTGCTGATCGAGGACTCGGTGGTGATCGGCGCCTCCGATGCCGGCATCTACGTGGGCCAGTCCAACAACATCGTGGTGCGCCGCAACCACGCCGAATACAACGTCGCCGGCATCGAGATCGAGAACTCGGTGAACGCGGACGTCTACGAGAACACCGCCACCAACAACACCGGCGGCATCCTGGTGTTCAACATGCCCAACCTGTCGCAGGCAGGGCACAGCACGCGCGTGTTCAAGAACAAGGTGTACGCCAACAACACCGACAACTTCGCCGCCAAGGGCGCGGCCGTGGCCAGCGTGCCGCGCGGGGCGGGCGTGGTGGTGAACTCCAATGACAAGGTGGAGATCTTCGACAACGACATCTCCGACAACCAGACCACCAACATCATCATTTCCAGCTACTTCTCCACCAACTACTACAACACCAAGGGCGTGGCCGCCGACTACAACCCCTACCCGAAGGGCATCTTCATCTACGACAACCGCTTCAAGGGCGGCGGCGATTCGCCGGACGGCCTCAAGCTGAAGACGCTGAAGACGGCGGTGTACGGCCTCAACGGCCGCTTCCCGGACGTGCTGTGGGACGGCTACGTGAACGAGAAGACCCTGGTGAACGGCTTGCCGCCGCCGGAAGACCGCTTCTGCATCCAGAACGGTGACATCGGCGTGATCAATGCCGACGGCCCGCACGACTACAAGAACCCCAGTACCGACACCAAGCCGTACCAGTGCACGCTGCCCAAGTTGCCGCCGGTGGTACTCGATCCCGAACCGAAGGCCTGAGGTCGCGTAACGATGATGAAGCTGTATCTGCGCGCCATCGCGGTGTTGGCGCTGTTGCTGGTCACTGCATGCCATCGCGACCTGGACCCGGTCGCCTTTCATGCCGACGGACGGCCGCAAAAACTGAGCGACTGGCACGTGGTCGAAGTGCGTGACGGCAAGCTCGTGCTGAACCAGGGCGTGGTTCCGTATGACCTCAACACGCCGCTGTTCACCGACTACGCGCACAAGCTGCGCACGATCTGGATGCCAAAGGGCACCTCGGCCAAGTACGACCCGACCGACACCTTCGACTTCCCGGTCGGCACCATCATCAGCAAGACCTTCTATTACCCGCGCGCTGCCAGCGGCAAGTTCACCGACGTGGTGCGCACCTACGACAGCTCGCACGACTTCGCCGGCGAGGGCCTCAACCTGGCCAACGTGCACCTGATCGAGACGCGCATCCTGGTGCGCCGCGAGTCGGGCTGGGCGGCGATTCCCTATGTGTGGAAGGACGACCAGAGCGACGCCGAGCTGGCGCGCACCGGCGCCGTCATTCCGCTGCGACTGGTCGACGACGGCGACGCCGCCGAGGATTTCAACTACGTGGTGCCCGACGAGAGCCAGTGTGCCAGCTGCCACGCGCAGGACTGGGTGACGCGCAAGATCCATCCGATCGGCCCCAAGGCCCGCCACCTCAACCGCAGCTACGCCTATGCCGGCGGCGAGGACAACGAGCTGGTGCACCTGATGAAGGTGGGCTACCTCACCGGTGCGCCCGCGCCTGCGCAGGCGCCGCGCAACGCCAACTGGATGGATTCGCGTGAGTCGCTGGATGCGCGTGCCCGCGCCTACCTGGACATCAACTGCGGCCATTGCCACAACCCCAAGGGCGCGGCGAACACCACCGCGCTCACCCTGGACGTCAGCGCGCCCGAGGATCGCCACCTGGGCATCTGCAAGCCGCCGGTGGCCGCTGGCCGGGGCACCGGGGACCATCTCTTTGACATCGTGCCCGGCGCGCCGGACGACTCCATCCTGCCCTATCGCATGGAGTCGACCGACCCCGGCACGATGATGCCGGAACTTGGTCGCAGCACCGCGCACCGCGAGGGCGTAGCGCTGATCAAGTCGTGGATAGCCGCGCAGTCGGGGGGCTGCGTGGCGGTCCATTGAACAAGCAACAAGCCGCGGCCTTCGGGCCGCGGCCTTTTCTTATCTAGGGGAGAACCAGGTGATGAGCATCCGTCCACGTCCGCTTTCCGTTTGCCTGCGCCGCCTGTTGCTCGGCGGTTCCGTGATGCTGCTCGGCGCCGTGCCGCTGGCGGCGCTTGCCGACCAGGCCACGCCCGCACCGCAGGACAACGGCAACGCAGGCAACCCCGCCACGCAGGCGGACCCCGAGAAGGCCAAACTGCTCGGCAACATCACCGTCACCGCGCAAAGCCGCACGCAGGAGGTGCAGTCGGTGCCGATCCCGGTGCAGATCGTCACCGCCAAGCAGGTCGATACGCTGGAAGCGACCGACCTCAGCAAGATGGACATCTTCATCCCGGGACTGGTGATCGACGCCAGCCAGCCGACCCAGCCG
Source organism: Dyella sp. C9 (assembly GCF_003332825.1). Lineage (GTDB taxonomy): Bacteria > Pseudomonadota > Gammaproteobacteria > Xanthomonadales > Rhodanobacteraceae > Dyella. The sequence goes on from NZ_QIRF01000021.1 coordinate 57,686, forward strand.
ACCTATGAAATGCGCGGCATCAGCACCAGCAACTTCGGCATCGGCACCGAGTCGGCGGTGGGCGTTTACGTGGACGGCGTGTACGCAGCGCGCTCCGGCGGCTCGCTGCTGGCCTTCAACGACATCTCCCGCATCGAGGTGCTCAAGGGCCCGCAGGGCACGCTGTTCGGCCGCAACGCCGCCGCCGGCGCCATCTCCATCGTCACCAACGAGCCCCCTGACAAGTTCGAGGGCGATGCGCGCATCCGCTTCGGCAACGAGGGCGAGCGCTATGCCGATGCGCTGGTCAACATCCCGATCAACAAGGACATGGCGCTGCGCATCAGCGTGCTCGACAACCAGAGCGACGGCTGGATCAAGGACGCCGCCAATGGCCAGCATTACGGCAAGAACGACGACTGGGGCTCGCGCATGGTGTACCGGTGGAACGTCACCGACAACACCCGCGTATTGCTCTCCTGGGATCATGAACGCCTGAACCAGCCGCCTTCGCCGGCCATCGGCCTGATCCCGCTCAGCAGCGATACCAACCAGCGCGCCCCCTTTCCGCCGGATCCTTCCACTTATCTCAATCCCCTGCACGCCCCGCTCTACAACGATGCGATCGGCGCCGCCGAGACCCGCACGTTCAACGGCGTGACGCTCAAGGTCGACCACTCCTTCCCATGGGGCGAACTGGAGGCCACCACCGCCTGGCGCGGCTTCGATACGTTCAACCGCGGCGACTACGATGGCACCGACCACGTGGTTACCTACCTGGACACCACCAACATCGAGCACAACAACAGCTGGTACCAGGAGTTCAAGCTGTCGGGCAACAACAACCTGATGGATTGGGTGTCCGGCGTGAGCTACTACCAGGAGCAGGCACGCCAGACCAGCCAGACCAACATCAACACCAACAGCCTCGATACGCTGGCGCAGAACGTGCTGGGCGTCGGCACGCCGCTGGCCGACATCAGCAACGCACTGGCCTCGCTCGGCCTGCCGTTCACCCTGCTGGGCGATCCCTGGCACGAGGCGATCAGCAACGATGGCAACTTCAAGTCGTACGCCGCCTTCGGCGACGTGATCTGGCACATCAACGACCAGTTCGACGTCACCACCGGCCTGCGCTACACCCGGGACGAGAAGGAGTTCAGCTGGTACAACATGCCGCGCAGCGCGCCGGCATTCGACGCCACGATCGCCGGCCTCACCGGCCTGGGCATCATCCAAATGCTGCCGCCCGACGCGCAGGCCGCACTCGCCGCCTTCAGCAACAACGTGATCTTCACCAGTGCCGTCGGCGTTCCGGTCTATGCCAGCAACACCTGGAACAACTGGAGCCCCCGCGTGGTGGCCAGCTACAAGTTCACGCCGGACGTGATGGGCTACGTCTCCATCACCAAGGGCTACAAGGCGGGTGGCTACAACAGCGTGCAGGTCGGCTCCACCTTCCAGCCGGAAAAGGTCACCAACTACGAAGCCGGCATCAAGAGCCTGTTCCCCGAGGCGAACCTGCTGCTGAACGCCTCGGTCTACTACTACCGCTACAACAACATGCAGTCGCTGGCGCTGGATCCGAACAGCCCCGCCACCGGCCTGCCGATCTACGTGGTCAACAGCAGCAACCAGGAGGCCAAGGGCGTGGACTTCGAGGCGCAGTGGCAGCCCGTGAAGGACCTGCGCCTGGGCCTGGTCGGAGCCTACATCGACTCCACCTACCGCAATGCCACGGCGCCCGACGGAACCGACCTCACCGGCCAGCCGACGGGTGCGCCGTTCTTCTCCGGCGCCGCCTCGGTGTCCTACACTTGGCATGACATCGCCAACGGCAACCTGGAGTTCAACCTGTCGCAGGCCTATCGCGGCAGGACGCGCTGCAACGCCGATTCGCAGGAACAGGGCGAATGCACCATCAGCCCCAACTTCCAGATCGGCACCAGCGAGCAGCGTACGGACGCGCGCCTGGGCTGGCAGGCGGCCGGTGACCGTTGGGGCGTTGCGCTGTACGGCAACAACCTGTTCAACAAGCGCTACGTGATCGGCGTGAACAACATCAGCACCAGTGTGTTCGGCACGCCGTTCGCAACCGTCACGCCGCCACGCACGTGGGGCGTGGAACTCCACGCGAAGTTCTGACCATGAAAGAGCCCGGCCCCTCCCTGCACACCACCCTGCTGCGCCTGCGCGAAGCCCAGGCACGCGACCCGATGCCCGACTGGGCCACGCGGGCCCAGCGCCTTCGCGCGCTGGAGCGGATGCTAAGGGAACAGGGAGGGGCCTTCGCCGAGGCGATCAACGCCGACTTCGGTCATCGGCCGGCGGAGGAAACCCAGTTGCTGGAGCTGTTTCCCAGCATCTCCAACCTGCGCCATTCGCTCAAGCGCGGCAAACGCTGGATGAAGCCGCAGCGTGGCCTGGCCAACCTGGTGTTCGCACCGGCGCGCACCCTGCTGATGCCGCAGCCACGCGGCGTGGTGGGCATCATCGTGCCGTGGAACTACCCGATCTTCCTCGCGGTGGGGCCGCTGATCGACGCCCTGGCCGCGGGTAACCGCGCCATGCTCAAGATGAGCGAGTACACGCCGCGCTTCTCGGCGCTGTTCGCCGAACAGGTGGCGCGCTACTTCAAACCGGACGAGGTAGTGGTGGTCACCGGCGATGCCGAGGTCGCCCAGGCGTTTTCGGCGCTGCCGTTCGACTACCTGCTGTTCACCGGCTCCACTGCGGTGGGACACCACGTCATGCGCGCGGCGGCATCCAACCTCACCCCGGTGACGCTGGAGCTGGGCGGCAAGTCGCCGGCCATCGTCGGGCCCGGTGCGCGACTCGAGCATGCCGCCGAACGCATCGTGTTCGGCAAGCTGGTCAATGCGGGCCAGACCTGCATCGCGCCCGACTATGTGCTGGTGCCGCGCCCGCGCATGGACGAATTCATCGCCGCGGCCCGCGCCGTGGCGACGAGGCTCTACCCGAACCTCGCCACCCAGCAGCAGTACACCTCGATCGTCTCCGACCGGCAGTACGAGCGCCTGGTGCGACTGCGCGACGAGGCGGTCGCGGCCGGTGCCAGCATCGCGCCGCTCAGTGATGCCCAGGACCAGCCCGGCAAGCGCCTGCTGGCACCGGTGATGCTGACTGGCGTCAACGACACCATGGCCGTGATGCAGGATGAGATCTTCGGCCCGCTGCTGCCCGTGCAACCGTATGACTCGCTGGACGAGGCGATCGCTTACGTGGCAGCCCATCCGCAGCCGCTCGCGCTCTATCTGTTCGAACAGGATGGCGCCCGGATCGACCGCGTGCTGTCGCGCACGCATGCCGGTGGCGTCACCATCAACGACACGCTGTACCACATCGCCCAGCACAACCTGCCGTTCGGTGGCGTGGGACCCTCGGGCATGGGCGGCTATCACGGCGAAGATGGCTTCCGCACGTTCTCGCATCTCAAGCCGGTATTCCGCCAGTCGCGCCTGAACGGCACCGGCCTGCTCAATCCGCCTTATGGCGAGCGCTTCAGGCGCATGCTGAAGCTGCTGATGCGGCTGGGCTGAGGGCAAGACGCAGCCTGTGCCCGACAAACCCACGTAGCGCAAACGACGAAGCGCCGCGATCACCCACAGGGCGAGCCACGCAGTGCCCGCGTGCGGAACGCCAGGACACCGGCAAAGAAAAAGCCACCCCACGAATGGGGTGGCTTTCTTTACCGCATCGCCGGAGCGATCAGAACTTGTACTGGGCCGACAGGCTCAGCAGGTTGCCGTAGTCGTCCGAGGTACCGGTGAGGACGTCACCCGTGGAGCTGGTGGCGTTCATGCGCGCCTTGTTCACGAAGATGTGCTCGTACGAGGCATTCAGCTGGAAGTGCTCGCTGGCCTTGTAGCCGATACCGAACGAGACGATCTGGCGGTTGCCATCCGGCACGCGCGGATCGCGGGTCTCGGTGGTGGTCGGCGTGGTGTCGAGCGCCAGGCCTGCACGCAGGGTCACCTTGTCGGTGGCGTAGTACTCGCCGCCGAGCGCCACGTACCAGCTGTTCTTCCAGTTGAACACTTCGGTGCTGGTCGGCTGGGCCGGGTTGGCGTAATAGACCGTCAGGTCCTTGAACACGTCCCACTTGGTCCAGGCCACGTCGGCGCCCAGGCCCCACTTCTCTTCCTGGTGCCAGTAGCTGGCCGTGATCGTTTCCGGCGTGGTGAACGGCGCCGTGCCATCGGTGTGGGTGAACGGAGTGCCGCCGGCACCGGCCAGCAGCGCCGCCACGGTCGGGTTGGCCAGCAGGGCCTGCACGTTCGCCGGGACGGTGAAGTTCGCGGTGCCCTCAAGGCGGTGCGAGATCTTCGAGCGGTAATCCAGCGCGAACTTGTCCTGCGAGGTGATCTTCCAAAGCATGCCGATCTGGTAGCCGTAGGCCCAGTCGTCGCCCTTCACGCGGGCAACGCCATCCGAACCCGGCGGCACCACGGTGTTGACCTGGGTCGCCAGCGCCTGGCCAGCGGCCGGCGAAACCGCACCGGCAGCCACGGCCTGGTTCACCAGGCCCAGGCCCACGGCGTTGTAATTGACCGCCTGGGTCAGTTCGGCCGAGGTCTTCTGCGCGATGCCGCTGACGCCGATCGAGAAGTTGTCGGCGACGTCATAGGACACCGACAGGTAGCCATCGAGCGATTCGAACTTGGACTTGATCGCGTTGTAGCGACCGATCCAGTTCTGGTTGTACTCGGTCTGGAAACCGAACGGCACGGTGAAGGCCGCGCCCACGTGCCACTTGTCACCCAGCTGGGTGGCGAAGAAGAACGCCGGGACCGGCATGGTGGTGCCGGCGTCGCCGCCGCCGTTGCCGCTGATCGGACGACCCAGCGCGTCGTGCGCGGAACCACTGAAGGTGGTACCGAAGTTGATCGCGGTGACGTCCGCCTGGAAATAAGTGCCCTGCAGGTCGCTCATGGCGGCGGGGTTGTTGGCCACCACCGACACGTCGCCACCGGCGGTGGTCGAACCTGCGTACGCACGGCCCATGGCCGCAGCGCTGTCTTCATGGAGCTGGAACGCACTGGCGTTCGCACGCTGCGGCGCAGCAAGCGAACCCAGGATGGCCAGGCTCAACGCCGCAAGCGTGAGCGGACGGCCCGCACGTGAAAATGGACGGAATGACATCTGCATCAGCAATGCTCCTGCTTATCGTTGGTCTGACTCGGGTCGTAGCAAGGGGCCTGACGGTCGTCCCGTTTTCATACGCGCGTTTGACACCCCTGGCCGGCACTGTGCCGACTCGTCGCAGGGCTTGCAAGTGCGGTTGCAGCAAACTTTTTACGTTGATGGGCACCGATCGCAACCGATCGTCGTCGATTGACCGAAGATCCGAGTTGCTCGGCGTGTAAACGCGACGTGCAGGGCCCGGGCTGATAATCTTGCGCTTCGCCGCGCCACTGCCAGTGCGCCCATCCTCCTGAATCACCACGACGGGTGTCGCCATGCACTGTTATGTCTACGCCAGCCTGCGCAAACCCGATGCCTACCTGTGGCTGGCCCGGCGCGACGACGTCGGCTGCATCCCCGAATCGCTGGCCCTGATGCTGGGCGAGCTGCGCTTCGTGCTGGAGGTGGAACTCACCGGCCAGCGCAAGCTGCCGCAGGAGGATGCCCAGGTGGTGCTCGAACACCTGCGCACGCGAGGCTGGCACCTGCAACTGCCGCCCAAGCATGCGTTGTCCGCCGCCGACCATCCCTCCTTCAAGACCACTCCGCAGGATCGCGGCAGCGAGACATAAAGAGCGCGATGTTCGCTGCCGTTAACGCCTGATTACCGTCTGGCCTCGTAACGATTCCTATACTCCGCGCCCATGGCCTATTCAAAAACGCGACGTCCGCCCCCGTTCCTGCAAGCCCTCGCCTGGTTCGTGCCAGGGCTCATCGCCACCGCGATCGCCGCGTTAGGCGCCCACCCTCTCGCCCTGATCCCGTTGCTGGTCGCCAACGCGCTGACCATGGCGGCGGTATGCCACGCGATCGGCTTCGACCCGGAGCCCCGTTTCGGCCGTACCGTGCTGCGCCGGGGCGCGGCCTACCTGGTGATGTTCACCGGCTACGTGGTGCTGGTGTTCGCCCTGGTGGCGTGGCCGATGCTGCGCTTGAACCAGGCCCCCAGCCTCGGCGCCGCGCTGATGCTGGCAGGCGCGCTGGTCGTCGCGCTGGCCGCGTTATGGCGCATGTGGCCGGCGTTTGGCCTGGTCTACGTATGGGATGACGCCTATCCGGCGCAAAGTGACGGCTCGTGGATCTTCACCGCCACCGCGCGCAGCATCGCCTTCGGCCGCCACCTGTCGCGCGAGGAACGCTTCTTCAGCCATTTCCTCCCGGCCGCGTTCGCGCTGCTGGCGCTTGCCTTCATGGCCATCGCGCTCACCGGCCTGTACGGCGTGCTGCCGTCCGAGCTGCGTACGGCCGCACTCGCGCTGTACGGCGTGGTGCTGATGCCGCTGGGCTGCCTGGTGATCGCCAATCGCACCCTGCGCGCCCTGCTGAGCGAGGGCCGCCGCCCGCTGCGCCAGCCCGCCGCCGGCGTGGTGGATGCCGCGCCCGCCCCGGCACCCGCACCCGCGCCGCGCCCGGCCCCGCAGCTCAGCGAGGAAGAGCGCACCGCCGGTACGCCCGAACCGGCCCAGGCCCTGCTGGCGGCCACGCGCGATGGTGACATCGAGCGCGCGCTGGCGCTGGTCGAGGCCGGTGCCGACCCCAACACCGGCGCCGCACCCGGCGATCGTGACCAGCGGCCGGTGCTGACCCTCGCCGCACTGCCACCGGATACCCGATTGCTGCGCGCGCTGATCGCCAAGGGCGCCGACCTCAATCGCAGCAGCGGTGGGCTTACCCCGCTGCTGGCGGCCACCCGCGACAGCTGGCACGGCCGGGCCGAGGCGGTGATGACCCTGCTCTCCAACGGCGCCAGCCCGCTGGCGACCGATGCAGAAGGCAACACGCCGCTGCACGGCGCGGTGCTGAGTGGCGAGCCGATCGTGGCCGCGATGCTGCTCGACGCCGGCGCCGCCATCAACGCACTCAACAAGACCGGCCTGAGCCCGCTGGCCGTGGCCTGCCGCGCAGCCAACTGGCCGCTGGCCAAGTTCCTGCTCGAGCGCGGCGCCAAGCCCACCCCGGCCGATGGCGAGCCGGCGCTGGTGGCTGCGGCGGGCGTGGCCGACGACGACGTCGAAGGCGTGAAGCTGCTGCTCAAGCACCGCGCCGCGGTCAACGCGGTGGACGCACGCCATCGCAGCGCGCTGATGGCGGCTGCCGCCGAAGGCCATGAACAGATCGCCCGCGCCCTGCGCGCGGCCGGCGCCGACGTGAACCTGGCCGACCGCCACGGCAACACGGCACTGATGGAAGCGGCGCGCGCCGGCTCCGTCGGTATCGTCAAGCTGCTGGCCGAAGCCCAGCCGGACGCGCGCGTGCGCAACAGCCATGGTCGCGACGCGCTGACCCTGGCCTGCCAGTCACCGCACGCGCACGCCGAGACGGTGCGCGCCCTGCTCGCCCTCGGTGCCGAACCCAAGACGATAGGCAGCGACGGCCGCAGCGCCCTGGATCACGCCGCTGCCGCCGGCCGCTGGGATCTGGTCACCCTGCTCGATCCCGAAACCCCCTTGCCGGCCAGCCTCAGCGTGGATGCCCTGCCCGAAGGGGCCGACACGCCCGCGCACCTGCTCGACGCGCTGCGCTTTGGGCACTGGGCGGTGGTGTCCACTTTCGCCAGCCGCGTGCGTGAGTGGCCGCAATCGCAGCTGGCCCAGCTCTACCTGGACCTCGCCGCGCCCGGGCTCGGCGCCGCACGGCGGTGGCTGCTCGATCATGCGCTCGACCCGGAAGCCCGCCTGCAACCACAGCTGGTCGATGATGCCGAAGTGGCCGAGGGCCACGAACCGGCGCTGCCGCCGCTGGGCCGGCGCCTGTTCGACGCGCTGTTGCAACAGCTGCCCGCGGCCACCGAAGCAGTGGACGACCTGCTGCGGGCCGGCGCCACGCCGGCCGGCGCCGGCCTGCTGACCCAGGCACTGCTGCGCCTGGAAGACAGCGTGCAAGGTGCGTCATTGCCGCTGGTGATGCTGGAACGCGGGTCCGACCCGTTCGGCCCCGACGCGCGCGAACGCACGCCGGTGCACCTGGCCGCCACCTTTGGCCACCTGCCGCTGCTGCAGGCCCTGCTGGCGCGCGGCTGCGATCCCAATACCCGCGACAGCAGCGGCCGCACGCCGCTGTTCGCCGCGCTGGAGCATGGCGAACAGGCGCTGCCGCTGGTGCGCGTGCTGGTGGCGCATGGTGCCGATCCGGAGGCCATCGACGCCAATGGTGAAACCCCGCTGGGCCTGTCGCTCGAACACGGCGCCGTGGAGCGCTGGTTGAACTGGGGTGACTGGGCGCGACCGCTGCGTCCATTGCGCGCCGAAGATCTCCCCGCCGCCGCCGCCGCCGGTGCGCTCGCCGCAGTGGAGCGGCTGCTCGAACTCGGCTTTGCGGTGGACACCCGCGATCACCAGGGCGCCACCGCGCTGCTGCATGCGTGCGGCTCCGGCCACCGTGAAGTGGCTGCACTGCTGCTGGACAAGGGCGCCGACCCGGCAGCCACCGCCAACAACGGCATGACGCCGTTGGCCGCCGCGGTGGGCGCGCGCCGTGAAACGCTAGTCACCCTGCTGCTGCAGCACAACGTGGACGTGGACCAGCGCCTGCCCGGCGAAGCCACGGCCCTGATGATCGCTGCGGCCATGGGCTATCCGGAAGTCGCCGAGCAACTGCTCGAAGGCGGCGCCCAGGTGAACGCGGTGGACACGCGCGGCCACGCTGCGCTGCATGCCGCTGCGCAATACGGCTTCGATCACAACGACAGCCTGCGGGCCCGCCGCCTGTTCGACGTACTGCTCAAGCGCGAGGCCGACGTCGGCATGGCCGACAAGGAAGGCAAGACCGCGTTGCTGCTGTTGCTGGGTGCGCACCTGCGCCCGGGCAGCGAATGCGATCCCACCCACATCGGCGCCCTGGTGCCGGTGCTGCTGGATGCCGGCGCCATGCTGGAGCATGCCGACCAGCGCGGCGTCACCGCGCTGCACGCCTGTGCCATGCACGCACTGCTCGCTCCGGCCCGCGTGCTGCTGGCGCGCGGCGCCGATCGGCAGGCCGTCGATGCGTTCGGCCGCACCGCCGCGGACGTCGCCCGTGCCATCGGCTACGTCGACATCGCTCACGAGCTGGCAGCGCGCAGCGGCTCCTCGATCCCCAGCGTGCGGCAAATGTTGAGGCAGCCGGCCCAGCCGGCCGACTGAAGCGCGTCGTCCACCAGTTGGCGCGCGACATGATCGGGACGTGGCGGCAGCTGCCGCCACGCCTTCACCACCGTGTCCAAGGCGATCCGGTCCACGCGCGATACTTCCGGCAAGCCACCGAGCACGCTCACTGCGCTACCGCTGGCGCTGCGCGGTGTCCACGTCGACGGCCAGCGATTGCCGAACAGCACCACCAGCGGGCAACCCACCGCGGCGGCCAGGTGAGCCGGGCCGGTATCCACCGAGACCATGCTGTGCGCCATGTACAGCAAGCCGCGCAGGTGCCCCAGCGGCAAGCCGTGCCGCGGCACCACCACCTGAGGGTGCGCTGCCGCCGCGCCAATCGTCGCCAGGTATCCGGCCTCCTCTTCGGAGCCGCACAGCAACACGCTGGCCTCGGGCAGCTTGTCCAGGATGGCGCGAGCCAGCCCGGCCCAGCAGGCCACCGGCCACGACTTGTCGTCGTCCTCCACCTTGCGCACGCCGTTCCAGCGCATGGTGCGCTTGTTCGAGGGCTGCAGCAGCACCAGTGGCCGTCCAGCCATGCCGTGTGCCTGCAACCACAATCGCGCGTCGTGTTCCTCGGTCTCGGTGGGCCGCAACCGCGGTGCCGCCGGCAGGCCGGCAGCGCCCGTCGCGCCGCTGAAGGCCTCCGGCGTTTGGTCGGCGAAGCGCATCAGCCAGTCGACCCAGTGCTCATCGCGCTGCATCGGCGTGTCCTCGATGAACACGCATTGCGCAGGCTCGATGCCGGCCAGCGCAAGCATCGGGCGCACCTTGGTGCGCGTGCGCACGTCTGGTTCGCAGATGTAGAACGGTGCATCGCGCAGCGCGCGCAGCGACAGCGCCGTGCGCAGACGCGCGGGGTTTAACCATAACGAGCCATACTGGCTGTCGAAATGACGGACTTCGGCGACGTCGTCGCAGCCCTCGTACAGCACGCGGGACGACTCGCCGAGCGAGACCAGCCGGCAGGCGCCGCCATAGCGTCGCCGAAGCTTGTGCAGCAAAGGCTGCAACAGGATGGTGTCGCCCAGTCGCCCGAAACGGACGACGACGGGATGCAGTGGCGCGCGTGGTGTCATTGCACAGATGAACGATGGCGTCGGGTCAAACCCGATCCCGCAGATGGCCCGCCCCCCGGCAGCACGACCTGCAAGCGGGCGCCATCATTCATTAATCACGTCGAAATGAGTTGCGCTTCTGGCGCAAGTTGCCGTGGCGCATTCTTGCGCCAGCACCCGACGCTCCATCGCGATCAGCTGTAACAATCGCGCGCTATATGCGCGCGACGAAAGCCCGCTTCAGCGGGTCACATCCTCGTCGTTCGGCGTCACGCCAGTCGGACGTTCGCGTTCGGCCTTCGCCTCCGGCTCGGCGTCGGCCTGGTACAGCTGGTCGAGGTCGGCCAGCGCCTCGCGCGTGGTCTGCACGATGCGCGCGTCGTCGTCATAGACCAGGTACTGCCGCTTGAGCAGCTCGGCATCATGGCGACGGAAACGCTCGACGCGATCCGCGGCCAGTTCCGCCGGCAGCCCCAGTGCCTCGAGTGTCTGGCGGGTCATCTTCAGGCTGGAATACAGCGTCTCGCGCACTGGCATCTCCACGCCAAGATCCATCAGCCGCCACGCGTGCTGGCGATTGCGCGCGCGCGCGATGACCTTCACGTCCGGATACATGCGGCGCACCACGCGCGCCGTGCGCAGGCTGGCCTCCGGGTCGTCCACCGCCAGCACAAACACCTCGGCCTGGTCCGCTTGTGCCGCACGCAGCATCTCCGGGCGCGCCGGGTCGCCGTAGAAGATGTTGTTGTTGGCACCGAAGCGCTGCACCAGGTCGATCTGCTCCACCGAGTGGTCCAGCGCCACGAAGGAGATGTTCTGCGCGCGCAGCACGCGCGCCACGATCTGGCCCATGCGTCCATAGCCGGCGATGATCACGCGCGGCGAATCGGCCACGATGGTGTCGAACTCGCGCGTCTTCTTCGGCTTGCTGCCGAACACGCGCCCGACCAGCGCCACCAGCAGCGGCGTCAGTGCCATCGACAAGGTGATCGCCAGCACCTGCAAGCCATGCTGCTGGGTGGTGATCACGTTCTGCTCGCGCGCGAGCTTGAGCACCACGAAGGCGAATTCGCCGCCGCAGGCGAGCAGCACGGCCAGGCGCAGCGCATCGCGTGCGTCGAGGCCTCCGACCATGCGTCCCAGCGGCCACAGCAGGGCACCCTTGATCAGCATCAGGCAGGCCACCAGCAACGCGACCTTCAACGGCTGGCTCACCAGCAAGGTGATGTCCATGGACATGCCCACGCTGATGAAGAACAGCCCGAGCAGCAGGCCCTTGAACGGCTCGATGTGCGATTCCAGCTCGTGCCGGTATTCGGAGTCGGCCAGCAGCACGCCGGCAAGGAAGGCACCGAGCGTGGACGACACGCCGACCTTTTCCATCAGCCACGCGGTGCCCATCACCACCAGCAGCGCGGTGGCGGTGGAGACTTCCACCGTGTCGGCCTTCGCCACGAAACGGAACACCGGACGCAGCAGGTAGCGACCGCCGACCATCACCACCACGATGGCTGCGATGGTGCGCAGCACCGCCAGCAGGTCGAAGCCGTGCTTGCTCGATGCACTGGCCAGCAAGGGCACCGCGGCGATCAGCGGAATCGCGGCAAGGTCCTGGAACAGCAGGATCGCGAACGCCTGCCGCCCATACGGCGAGCCGGCCTCCTTGCGTTCGGCCAGGATCTGCAGGCCGAAGGCGGTGGAGGACAGCGCAAGGCTGCCACCCACGATGGCGGCGCCGTTGACGCTCAGGCCAAACAGGTAATACCCCGCGATGCCGATCACCATGCTGGTGGCGAGCACCTGCAGCAGGCCGGTGCCGAACACCTGTCGCCGCATCACCCACAGGCGTTGCGGCGACAACTCCAGGCCGATCACGAACAACATCAGCACCACGCCGAATTCGGAAATGGTGGCCACGCCGGAGGTATCGGACACCAGGCCCAGCTCCTGCGGGCCGATGACGATGCCGGCGAGCAGGTAGCCCAGCACGGAACCCAGCCGGAAGCGCTTGGTCAGCGGCACCGCAATGACCGTCGCCACCAGGAATACCAGTGCCGTCTCCAGGAAATGGTGGCTATCCACTCGCACGCTCCATTCGGGGATTGGCCATTATTCCACGCTCACGCCCCGATCGCGCCGCCCCATTCGGGTGAACGTGACATACGTGTTCACGCCACGAGCTATGCCGCGAGCGCCAGCCCCTGCCACTGCTGCAGCAGTATCGACGCGAGCCGCTCCACCGGCGCGGAAGGCTCCGCTTCCGCGCGATGCAGGCACAAGCCGAGGCTGCCAAGCGCAGGCAGCATGCCCTCGCGCGGAGGCAGCGCGCGAACATTGGCCGGCAATCCGAGCGGGGTGCGCAACGACACGCCCAGGCCCGCCGCCACGGCGGCCCAGATGCCGGCGAGACTGGCGCTGGTGAAGGCCACGCGCCACGGGATGTTGGCGCGATCGAGCGCCGTCGTGGCCGCGCTGCGCATCAGGCATGGCGCTTCGAGCATGACCAGCGGCAACGGCTCACCGCTGTCGCGTGACCACGGCACGGCCTGTCCATTGGCCGCGATCCAGCGCATGGGCACCTCACCCAGTCGCGTGGCGTGCGGCGTCACCACGCCGGCATCCCAGGCCAGCGCCAGATCGAGGCGGCCCGATGAAACACGCTCCAGCAGTTCCACGTTGCGCGCGATGCGTACCTCCACCCGCACACGCGGATGCGCCCTGGCGAAACGCCCCAACACCTCGGGCAACAGGCTCTCGCCGAAGTCCTCCTGCAGCCCCAGCCGCACCCAGCCTTCCAGCTCGGTGCCGTGCAGCGCCGCCGCGGCCTCGTCATTGAGTTCGAGCAGCCGGCGCGCGTAGGCCAGCATGGTTTCGCCGGCCTCGGTCAGCGCCATGCCCCGACCGGACTTGCGCAGCACCGGCGCGCCGGCCTGTTCCTCCAGCTTCTTCAGCTGGGCGCTGACGGCCGAGGTGGAGCGCCCCAGCCGCTCCGCCGCACGCGCAAAACTGCCCAGTTCCACGCCGGTGACGAAGCTGCGCAGGACGTCGAGATCGAAGGTGACGCGCCGCATTTTGATCATCCCGTTTTAATGGACTATTAGTCCACTATTTTCCGATTTTCAGAACTATACTGTCCGCCGTAACCTGCCCCGCGTCAACACCGGCAGGACGACCCCATGGCGATTGCTTCCGATCACGGCCAGCGCAGTTTCGGCGACATTGCGCCGCTGCTGGCCGAACTCACCGACCGCATCCTGTTCGATCGCGTGTGGGAGGACCCCACGCTCGGCGCACGCGAGCGCAGCATCGCGACACTGTCCGTACTGGTGGCACTGGGCCGCACCGAGCAGTTGGCGTTTCATCTGCAGCGGGCACGCGCGAATGGCCTGGCCGAGCCTGAGCTCGCCGCGCTGTTCACGCATCTCGCGTTCTATGCCGGCTGGCCGGCGGCGGTGTCCGCGCTGTCCCGCTTGCGCGACGGTCCCCTGGTGGAGGCTCGCCCATGATCGCCATGCAGTACAGCTTCACCCTGCCCGCCGACTACGACATGGGCATCGTGCGCCAGCGCATTGCCGACAAGGGGCACATGCTCGACCACTTCGAGGGGCTGCGTTTCAAGGCGTACCTGCATGCGCAGCGCGGCGACGATTCGGCGGAGAACCTCTACGCGCCGTTCTATCTATGGCAAGACAGCGCGGCCATGCAGCGCTTTTTCGGTAGCGCCGGATTCGCGGCGTTGACGCAGGCCTTCGGCTGGCCATCGATACGCTGCTGGCCCGTGTGGGATGCGTATCTGGCCCCCGACGCACGCCATGCGCGCCATGCCACGCGGGAAATCCTTCCGGTGGCGCCGTACAGCGCGCTCGACCAACTGCGCGCCGACGAACACGAGCTGCTGCAGCGCGAGGTGGAGCGCGGCGCGCTCGCTGCCGTCAACGCCTTCGAACCAACCACCTGGACGCACGTGCGCCTGCGCCTGTGGGATGACACGCCGCCATCACCCCGCGCCAGCCGCCAGCACTACCGGGTCGGCCACGTCTCCCAACCCTGAACCCCACGGAGCTTCCCATGCCTCTCGTTCGCATCTCCCTGCGCCGCGGCAAACCCGCGAGCCACATCGCCGCCATCCGCAACGCCATCTACCAGGCCATGACGGAAAGCTTCAACGTGCCGCAGAACGACCGTTTCATCCTGGTCCACCAGCATGAGGCGGACGAATTCGACTACGACCCCAACTACCTAGACATCGCGCGCAGCGACGATCTGGTGATCATCCAGATCGCCTGCAACAACACGCGCACGGTGGAGCAGAAGCAGGCGTTCTATCGACGCACGGCCGAACTGCTCAGCGGCAGCCCGGGACTGCGGCCGCAGGACGTGTTCATCAACCTGCTGGAAACCGCCAAGGAAAACTGGTCGTTCGGCAACGGCATTGCGCAGTACGCCTGAGCGGCCCTGCGCAGCGGCATCGGCATGGCGCCGCGGTCGCCCACAAGGTGGGGTCCTACAGAAAAGCGCACCTCGTCGAAGCCCTGTAGGAGCGCACCCTGTGCGCGACAAGCCCGGGCAGCTGAAACTCCAAAAGCCGAATGGAGTCAGTCACGTCCTCTCTCACCGAAAGAAGGCGCGACTGGCCCGCGACATCACTCGCCGCGCAACCAGCGCGCGGCGTCGATGGCGAAATAGGTGAGGATGGCGTCGGCACCGGCGCGCTTGAACGCGGTGAGCGATTCGAGCACCACCGCCTTCTCGTCCAGCCAGCCGTTCTGCGCGGCAGCCTTAAGCATCGCGTATTCGCCGCTCACCTGATACACGAAGGTCGGCATGCCGAAGGCGTCCTTGACCCGGCGCAGCACGTCCAGGTACGGCATGCCCGGCTTCACCATCACCGCGTCGGCGCCTTCGTGGATGTCCAGTTCGATCTCACGCAGGGCTTCGTCGCTGTTGCCGACGTCCATCTGGTAGGTGTGCTTGTCGCCCTTGCCCAGGTTCGCCGCCGAACCCACCGCGTCGCGGAAGGGGCCGTAGAACGCCGAGGCGTACTTCGCCGAGTAGGCGAGGATGCGGGTGTGGATGTAGCCGGCGGCTTCGAGCGCCTCGCGGATGGCGCCAATGCGGCCGTCCATCATGTCCGAGGGCGCCACGAAATCCATGCCCGCCTCGGCCTGCGCCAGCGACATCTTGATCAGCGCCTCGATGGTCGGCTCGTTCATCACGTAGCCGTGCTCGTCGATCAGGCCGTCCTGGCCGTGCGTGGTGTACGGATCCAGCGCGACGTCGCCGATCAGGCCCAGCTCCGGATAGGCCGACTTGAGCGCACGCGTGGCACGCTGCATCAGGCCCTGCGGGTTCCATGCCTCGCGCGCATCCTCGGTCTTCACCGTGGCGCCCGGCGAGGGGAACAGCGCCAGCGCGGGAATGCCCAGGCGCACGCACTCGCCTGCCAGCTTGAGCAGCTGGTCGATCGACAGGCGTTCCACGCCCGGCATCGACGGCACCGGCTCGCGCTGTCCTTCGCCTTCGATCACGAAGGCGACCATGATCAGGTCGGTGGCCAGCAGGGTGTGTTCGCGCATCAGGGCGCGGGAGAAGGCATCACGGCGCATGCGGCGCATGCGGACGGAGGGGTAGCTCATGGACAGGCTCTCGTGCAACACATCCGGTCATTTTACCGCCTTGCGGCCTCGTTGCCGGCCGGGGCAGGTTGACGCGGACGGTGAGACGGCAAAACCGCACCATGCATGAACGACCTCACCGTGAAACACCCTGCTGATACGTTTGCGGGTGCAGTCTCAGCCCGCCCCCACCCAGGAGCCTGGTCCATGAGCACCACCCAAGCCCGTCGCAAGCACTGGCCACTGGCCGCGGAGGCCCGTTACCTGGGCCCGCATGAAGGTACGGCCCCGATCGATGTAACGGTGGTGCTGCGCCGGCGCGGCGACCATCCTACTCCGGCGGCCTGGCCCCATCCGGCCACCACCCGGCGCGAGGACTTCGGTGCCCGCTGGGGCGCGGCCCCGGCCGACGCGGAAACCGTGCGCAGTTTTGCCCAGTCGCACGGGCTCACCGAGACCGGCTGCGAGCTGCATCGGCGCGTGCTGCACCTGCGCGGCACGCCCCAGCAATTGGAACAAGCCTTTGGGGTAGAGCTGGGTCGCTACCAGTTCCCCGACGGCGGCGCCGAAATGGTCGGCTGCCGCCATCCGCTCGTGCTGCCGGCCAGCCTTTCGTCGACAGTGATCGCCGTGCTCGGCCTTGACCAGCGCCCCGTCGCCCGACCGCATTTCCGGCGGCCGTCAGCCAAACCCAGCGTGACCTACACGCCACTGCAGGTCGGCCAGGCCTATGCCTTCCCGGCCGGCACCGACGGCACCGGCCAGACCGTGGCGGTGATCGAGCTGGGTGGCGGCTTCACCCAGGCCGATTTCACCCAGTACATCCAGTCGCTGGGCATCAGCAAGGTGCCCACCGTCAACGTGGTGTCGGTGGCAGGCGGCAGCAGCCAGACCGGCAGCGACGCCGATGGCGAGGTGATGCTCGATGTGGAAGTGATCGGCGCACTCGCGCCCGGCGCCACGATCGCGGCGTATTTCGCACCCAACACCGACCAGGGTTTCTACGAGGCGATCTCGCAGGCAGCCCACGACGCCACCAACCATCCCTCGGTGATCTCCATCAGCTGGGGCGGCCCCGAGGACAGCTGGAGCGCCGCCTCGCTCGCCGCCATGCAGAGTGCGCTGCAGGATGCCGTGACGCTGGGCCTCAGCGTGACCGTTGCCGCCGGTGACAGCGGTTACACCGATGGTGCCAGCGACGGCCAGCCGCACGTCGACTACCCGGCCTCCAGCCCCTATGCGCTCGCCTGTGGCGGCACGCACCTGGTGGCCAGCGGCGGCACCATCAGCAGCGAAACGGTGTGGAACGAGCTGTCCAGCAACGAGGGCGCCACCGGCGGCGGCGTCAGCGCCAGCTTCGCCCTGCCCAGCTGGCAGCAGTCATCCAAGGTGCCCAAGGGCACCAACAACTTCGTTGGCCGCGGGGTTCCCGACGTGGCGGGCGACGCCGATCCCACCACCGGCTACCAGGTACGCGTGGATGGGCAGGACGAAGTCATCGGCGGCACCAGTGCCGTGGCACCGCTATGGGCTGCACTGATCGCTCGCTTCAACCAGCAACTGGGACAGAACCTCGGCGACCCGCATGCCGCGCTGTACGCCATTGGGGAAAGCGCGTTCCATGACATCACCTCGGGCAGCAATGGCAAGTTCAAGGCAGGCAAGGGCTGGGATGCCTGCACCGGCCTGGGCACGCCCAATGGGCAGGCCTTGCTCACGGCGCTGGCGGGGTTGAAGACCAGCAGTTGATGCGGCAGGAGTGCGTCGCGTTCGCGACAAGCCCACGCAGCGGAGACGACGAAACTCTGCGGTCGCCCACAGGGTGGGCTCCTACACAGGCGGGATGAGGCTCAGCTCTCTTCCCGCACGACGTTGCGCAACAGGCCGATGCGCCCGATCTCCACCTCGCACACATCACCCGGTTTCATGTAGACCGGCGGCTTGCGTGCGTAGCCAACGCCGGAGGGCGTGCCCATCACGATCACGTCACCCGCCGACAGCGTGATCGCCTCGCTGATCAGGGCAATGGTCTGCGCCACGCCGAAAATCATGTCGTCGGTGGACGCATGCTGCATCACCTCGCCGTTGAGGCGCGTCTCCAGGGTCAGTCCGGTGGCGCCTGGCGGCACTTCGTCCGCGGTCACCACGAACGGCCCGAACGCACCGGTGCCGTCGAAATTCTTGCCGATCGTCCATTGCGGCGTGCGCAGCTGGTAGTCGCGGATCGAACCGTCGTTGAACACGCTGTAGCCAAACACGTGCGACAGCGCCTGCGCCTCGGGAATATGGCGGCCGCCGCGTCCCAGGATCACCGCCAGCTCGCCTTCGTAATCGAAATCGGTGGAAATACGCGGGCGTATCAACGGCTGTTCGTGCCCGATCAGGCTGGAAGCAAAACGCGCGAACAGCGTGGGATAACTCGGTGGCTTGAAGTCGAACTCCTGCGCGTGGTCGCGGTAGTTCAATCCCAGGCAGATGATCTTGCCGGGCTGCCCGCACGGCGGAAGGTAACTAACGGCGCCGATGTCCACCGGCGCACCGGTGTGCAGCTCTTCGAAAACGCGTGCGCGACCCTCTCCACTCAGCGCTGCAAGCGCGCCGATATCGGGTGCAAACCACGCCTCGTCGACCTTGCAGGCGCGCCAGCCATCGTCGACCTGCATGGCGATGCCAGGCCGTCCATCCTGCTCAAAGCGCAAGAGACGCATTGTGGTGCTCCCCGCTGGAGATCGAACGCCACTGTAGAACGAGTTTGCTGCGCGCGGAAATGCCGCGAGGCGTTCATGAATGCATGCGTCGCGCGAAGCCCGCGTGTCCTCGCTTACACCTTTTGCAGACCACGTGCCCGACATAGTGCGGCGAAACACTGGCCAGCGGATCGGCCTCGGCAGCATGCCCACGGAATCCCTGCAGGAGCCATGCCCATGCATGATGCAACGCGTGCCCCCGACGTTCTTCACCCTCACCCGCGCCAACGGATTTCCGCAGCGTGGCCACCCAGGCGCCACGCATTGGCAGCCGCCATCGGCATGCTGCTGATGGCCAGCCTGCCGTCCGCTCCCGTCTGGGCCGATGGCGGCGTGGGTGGTTGCAGCGCGCGGTCGGGCACCTGCACCAGCGGCAGCGCGGGTGGCACGCCCACCAGCCCCAATGGCCAGAACGGTACGGCGGCCGCCGGAGGACTGGGCGGCACCGGCGGTGGCGGTGGCAGCGTGAGCCAGACCAGCGGCACCGCCGGCACTGGCGGCACCGGTGGCGAGGGTTTCAGCGGCGGTGGTGGTGGCGGCAACGGCAATACCGGCGGCAACGGCTCCGGTGCTGTCTCGTATACCCATCTCCGAGCCCACGAGCCAGGCAGAAAGCGCGACTGGCGGGGTGTGCGG
>NZ_QIRF01000022.1 GCF_003332825.1 Dyella sp. C9
CGAACCGTTGAACGTGGTCTGGTTCGCGATGCGGGTGATTTCCTGCAGGCGCTGCTGCACTTCCTGGTCGATCGAGGAACGATCGGCGTCGGTGTAGGTGCCGTTGGCCGCCTGCACGGCCAGGTCGCGGATCGCCTGCAGGTTGGCGGTGACCTGGTCCAGCGCCGAGCCTGCGGTCTGCGCCAGGTTGATGGCGTCCGAAGCGTTCGCGCTGGCCTGGTTCAGGCCGCCGATCTGCGTGGTGTACTGCTGGGAAATGGCGAAGCCGGCCGCGTTGTCGGCCGAGCTGTTGATCTTCAGACCCGAGGACAGGCGCTCGGTAGCCTGGGAAAGCGCGCTCTGCGACTTGCTCAGGTTGTTCTGCGTCTGCAGCGACGAGATGTTGGTGTTGATGACAAGAGACATGGATTGCTCCTACACGACCGTTGCCGGTCTGTTGGCCTGGTTGAAACCAGCGCCCGCCCCTCCTTCGGGAGCAACGGTCGCCTCAGGGGACTTTTCGGCCCCGCCAGGTCTTTCTTGAGGAAATCCATGCAACGACACCGGGCCGACGAGCGGCCCGGTGCGTTTTCCTTCGGCCCGGAACCACGCTGGCGTGGCCCGGCCCCCTGGGGAGTTACTGCAAGAGCTTGAGCACCTGCTGCGGGTTGGAGTTGGCCTGGGCCAGCACCGAGATACCCGCCTGCTGCAGCACCTGGGCCTTGCTCAGTGCGGCCGTTTCACCGGCGAAGTCGGCATCCTGGATGGTCGACTGCGACGACTGCAGGTTGGTGGTCTGCGCCTGCACCGTCGAGATCGTCGACTGGAAGCGGTTCTGCACCGCGCCCAGCTGCGCCGAGAAGTTGCTCACCGTCTTCAGGGCGACGTCGATGCGCGAGATCAGGTCGTTGGCGTTGTCCACCGAGCGGACGCTGCCGCCGGCCAGGGTACCGCCGGTGGTGGCGACGTCCTTGTTGTTGTAGGTCTTGCTGGTGTTCGCGTCGGTGGCCTTGTCGGTGATGATCGACGTGCCACTGTCCTCGATGGTCAGCGTGCCGCTGGAGTAGAAGTTGATGCCGTTGCCCGCCGCGTTCACGGCAGCGCTGACGCCGGTGATGCCCTGCGCGTTGATGGCGTCGGACAGATCCTGCAGGCTGCTGATGCCGCCCAGGTCGATCTTGGTGCCATTGATGGTCAGCGACTGGCCGGTGAGGTCGCCCGTAGCCACCGCGGCGTCGGAACCGTCGGCCTTGATCACGCCATCGGTGACGGCCTGGCCTGCCATCGTCACGCCCGTGCCCAGGGTCAGTGCGCCGGTGGTGCTGTCCACCGTGGCGACTTCGCTGCCGGCGGCCGAGTTGAGGGCCTTGGCCAGGCTGGCCACGTCCTTGTAAGAACCGGCGGCGACGGTGAACGTGTCGGTGCCATCGGAAACCGTCAGGTCGCCGCTGCCCACCACCAGGCCCGTGCCCACGGTGATCTTGCCGGTCGACACTTCGGCGACCTGGCCCATGGCACTGGCCTTGACGCTGGTGCCCAGGCTCACGCTGATGGTCTGGCCGACGTTGGCGCCGATCTGGAAGCTCTTGGTCTTCATCGAACCGTCGAGCACGTTCGAACCGTTGAACGTGGTCTGGTTCGCGATGCGGGTGATTTCCTGCAGGCGCTGCTGCACTTCCTGGTCGATCGAGGCGCGATCGGCGTCGGTGTAGGTGCCGTTGGCCGACTGCACGGCCAGGTCACGGATGGCCTGCAGGTTGGCGGTCACCTGGTCCAGTGCCGAGCCTGCGGTCTGCGCCAGATTGATGGCGTCCGAGGCGTTTGCGCTGGCCTGCTTGAGGCCGCCGATCTGCGTGGTGTACTGCTGCGAGATCGCGAAGCCGGCGGCGTTGTCGGCCGAGCTGTTGATCTTCAGGCCCGAGGACAGGCGCTGGGTCGCCTGCGACAGCGCGCTCTGCGACTTGTTCAGGTTGTTCTGCGTCTGCAGCGACGAGATGTTGGTGTTGATGACAAGAGACATGGATTGCTCCTTAAGAACCGTTGCCGGTCGTTGGCTGTGTCCTTACCGGCGGATATCTCCGTGGAGATGCCGACCGCCTCAGGGAGCGTTTCGGCCCGTTCCGCAAGTTCTTGAGGCTATTTCGACAAGTTTTCGCGAATTCATGCTCATTTATCGTTTTTACTTGCGGAAGACTGACAAAAAGAAACCCGGCCACGCCGTCATCGGGCGCGACCGGGTCCGGGCACAAAGCCTTACTTGATGTAGTTGAACAGGCTCATCGATTTCACCTGCGCAAACAGCTGCTGCGAGGCCTGCAGCGCGGTCTGCTGCAGCGACAGGTTGCTGATCGCCGTGTACGCGTCGACGTTCTGCACATCCGACAGCGCGGTCTGGTAGGTGACGTTGAGGTCCGAATACGTCGTCGACTGCTGCTGCAGCGTGTCCAGGCGTCCGCCCACGGCAACCTGCACATTGCTGATGGAGTTCTGCGTCTGGTCCAGCGACTCGATCGCGCGGTTGAGCTGGTTGGTCACGTCGGTGTCCGATCCGCCGCTCTGCAATGTGTTGATCATGTTGGTCAGCGTGGTGAACACATCCTGCGTGCCACCGGCCTTCACCGAGACGGTGTCGCCCGACGACGGCGTGCCGTCCATCGTGATCGACATGCCGTTGAAGCTGATGGTGCCGCCGTCGGTGTAGGTACCGGTCACCGGATTACCGCTGCTGTCCACCACCGGGTTGCCGTTGGCGTCGGTGGCGCTCCACGCACCATTGGCACCGAAGGTGATGGTGTAGCCGCCGCCACTGGTGGCCGCGCTGCTGTTCCATGCGGCCAGATCGGTGACGCTGTTTTCGCCCACCACCAGGGTGCCGGTATTGGACGAGCCGGCGCTTGCCTGGAAGGTGCCATTGCCGGTCGGGACGCTCATGAACAGGCCGGCGCCCGAGTCGTTGGTGGCGATCTGCAGGCCCGAGCCCACCGAGGTGTGCTGCTGCTGGCTGTTGCCCTGGTAGGTCACGGTACCGTTGGCACCGATCTGGAACGGACTCTTGGTATTGCTGGTGCCGGCGAACAGCGCATTGCCGTTGGCGTCGGTGCTGTTGCCCAGCTGCACCACCTGGTCGCGGATCTGGCTGAGCTGGCTGGCGATGCTGCTCAGGTCGCTGCTGGACATGGTGCCGTTGATCGCCTGCAGTGCCAGCGTGCGCGCCGTGGTCAGCACCGTGTTGATCGAGCTCAGCGCGCTCGACTCGGCGTTGAGACTGGTGGTCGCGCTATTGATGTTGGTGGTGTACTGCGTGTTCTGCGCAATGATGTGGTTGAGCGTGACGACCTGCCCCGCGCCGGCCGGATCATCCGAGGCGACGTTGATGCGCTGCCCGCTCGACACCTGGTTCTCGGTGTTGTTGAGCGAGCTCTGCTGGGCGAGCATGTTGTTGACCGACTGCTGGTACATCCAGCTGGTGGAAAGGCGCATGGCGTTAGCTCTGGATGGCGGTGATCAGGCTGGCGAAGATGGTTTGGGCAGTGGAAATGACCTGCGCCGAGGCCTGGTAGGCCTGCTGGTACTTCACCAGGTCGGCCGCCTCCTCGTCGAGGTTCACGCCCGACACGCTCTGCTGCGCCGACACGGCCTGGTTGTACAGGCTGGTCTGCGTGGTGAGGTTGGTCGAGGCCTGGCTGCCCGCGTTGCCGACGGTGGTGGTCAGTTGGCTGAACGCATCGGTCACCGACGTGCTTCCGCCATTGAGGACGTCGCTGTCGGCCAGTCCGGACATGGTCAGCGCGTTGCTGGTGTCGTTGAGGCCGTTGCTGTTGAGGCCAATGCTGAAGCTGTCGTTGGCGGCGGGCGTGCCGCTGGGCGTCACGCTCCAGCCGTTCGCGCTGATGGTCTGGCCGGCGGTGTAGCTGCCGCTGGAGATCACGTTGCCCGAGCTGTCGGTCACCTGATAGCTGCTTGCGGTGGGGAACGTCAGCGTGGCGGCGCCGGTCAGCGCGCTGTTGGACGGATCGGTGATCGACACCGAGCTGATCGCCCCGCTGCCCGTGTTGCTGCTCGAGGCAGTGGCACCGAGCAGCGCCGCGGCGGCGATGCCGTTCGCGCTGGTCATGCTTACACCCAGGCCGGAGGCGGCCTGCCGGGTCGGCTGGATCTCGTAGCTGTCGCCGGCCTGCGGCGTACCCGAAACGCTGATGGTGAGACCATCGGCCGACAGCGAACCGTCGGGGTTGGTGGTCATGGTCACGCTCTGGCCACTGGTGGTCTGCAGGTTCCAGTTGCTGCCGTCATAGGTCATCACGTAATCGGACGTGGTGAGCTTGGAGACGTCGCTGATGCTTGCCGATACGGTGGCGCTGCCCTTGTTGGCGCTGCTGGCCAGCACGGCCGGCGACGGCACGCTGAACATCGCGCTGCCCTGGTTGCCGTTGGCGTCGAGACCCTGGGCCTGCTGCGAATTCACGCCGCTGGCCATCGCGATGGCCACCTGGCCCAGCTGGTTCTGCACCGGCTGGAGCGTGTTCGTGCGGTAATTGAGCAACGCGCCCAGCGTGCCGCCGCTCACCTTGTTGCTGATGTCGGTGCCGGTGCTGTCGAACACGTCGGTCTGCGACGAGTCGTAGGCATTGTTGCCGCTGGACAGCGCATAGGAAGTGCTTCCGCTCACCAGCGCCTGGCCGTTGGTGGCATAGATGCTGATCGTGCCGTCGGGCTGGGTCGAAGTGCTCACGCCCAGGTAGCCGGAGAGCGTCTGCACCAGGTTGTCGCGCTGGTCCAGCAGGTCGTTGGGCACGTTGCTGCCGGCCTGCGCGATCTGGCTGTTCAGGCTGGCGATGTTGGACGCCACCGAATTGATGCTGTTCACCGTGCTGGTGATCTGGCTGTTCACCTGGCTCTGCTGGGACTGCAGTTGCTGTCCCAGCGTGTTGAACATGGTCACCAGCGAGCTGGCGCTGCCCAGCAGCGCCTGGCGGCTGGAGGTCGAGCCGGAGGCGTTGGCCAGCGTGCTGAAGGCGCTGTAGAAGCTGTCCATCGAGCTCTGCAGGCTCGTCGCGCTCAGCACGTTGTTGAGCGTTGTGGCCAGGTCGTTGGTGGTGGAGGCCGACTGCATGCTGGAGTTGGCCGTCCACATGGCCGAGGTCAGGTAGCTGCTGTAAGCGCGCTGCACCGACTGCACGTCCACGCCGCTGCCGGTGGTGTAGCGCGTGCCGGTGCCGCTGATGGCCTCGGTCTGCACCACGGTCTGGCGGCTGTAGCCGGTGGTGTTGACGTTGGTGATGTTGTTGCCGACCGTATTCAGCGCGATCTGGGCGGCACTGAGGCCCGATGAGCCGATACTGAGGAGGTTAGACATGGTTCATTCCTGAACAGATCACTCGGATGGATTCGGCCCGGAGCCGACTTTCTTGAGCGCACCGGCCTTCAAGGCGCCGAGTGCGTCACGCATGGCCGGGCTGTTGGCGATCGAGACCAGCTTGCGGGCATAGTCCGGATCGGTGGCATAGCCGCCGTTGATGAGGCCGCGGGCGAAGCCGACCACGTCCTCGCCGTGGTTGAGCGCACCTGCATAGCGCGGGTTGTCCGCCAGCAGCTGCGCGTAATCGTCGAAAGACTCGCCGGGGTTGTCGTAGGCACGGAAATTCGCGCGCCGGCGCACCGGCACCCCGTCCTCGAATTCCAGCGTGGGCACGCTGACCTTGTCGCCGCCCCAACTGCCGCCGGCCTTCATGCCGAACAGGTTGTTGCTGGTATCGCCGTTGTTGCGCTGGGGCATGTGCTGGCCCCAGTTGGTTTCCAGCGCCGCCTGGGCCAGCACCGCGCGTACCGAGACGCCGAGCTTCTGCGCCGCGTTCTGCGCGTAGGGCAGCAGCTGGCTCACGAATTCCTGCGCGTTCTCGGGCAGCCATTTCATGACGCGCGCACCGGCCGAACGGGCCGCGCCGGACACCGACTTCAGGCGTTCGCGCCAGTCGTCGCTCATCGCCGCGGCCGTGCCCTGGTCGGTACCGTTGGTGGTGGCGCCGCCGAGCTGGCGCACCAGCATCTGCGCGATGCCGATGCCGTTGCCGTGCTGCGACAGCTCGATGGAAAGCTGCTGGTCGAACATGTCGCGCCAGGCGTCGCCGGCCTGGCTGTCGAACAGGCCGTCGCCGGCGCTCGCCTCGCGCATCGACTTGAGCATCATCTGGGTGAAGATCGACTCGAACTGCTTGGCCACCTCGGGCAACACGCCCTTGGCATCGGTTTGCGCGCCCTGGCGCAACGCCTGGAAACCCGACAGGTCGGTCCAGGTGTTGAGGCTGTTGGCAGCGCTGGCCGTGATCGCCATCAGATCACCACCAGTTCCGCGTGCAGCGCACCGGCCTGCTTGAGCGCCTGCAGGATGGAAATCAGGTCACTTGGCGAGGCGCCGACCTGGTTCACCGCACGTACGATGGTGTCCAGGCTGGTGCCCGGGCCGAACTTGAACATGTGGCCGCCGTCCTCGCTGACCTGCACGTCGCTGTTCTGCACCACCTGGGTCTGCCCCTTGCTGAAGGGACCCGGCTGGCTCACCTGCGGCTGCTCGGTGATGGTGACCTGGATCGAGCCATGCGCGACCGCAGCGGGCGTCACCCGCACTTCCGAACCGATCACCACGGTGCCGGTGCGCGAGTTGACCACCACCCGGGCCGGCGCATCGCCAGGCGTGACCTCCAGGCCCTGGATGGCGCCCATCCACGCCACGCGCTGGCTCGGGTCCACCGGCCCGCGCACGCTGACCGAACCGCCATCCACGGCGCTGGCGGTACCCGCGCCATAGCTTCGGTTGATCGCATCGGCGATGCGCGTGGCCGTGGTGAAATCGGCAGTGTTGAGGTTGAGCATCAGGTCGCCGCCATTGGAGAACGTCGAGGCGACGGCGCGCTCCACCGTGGCGCCGTTGGGCACGCGGCCGCTGGCGGAGATGTTCACCTGCACGCTGGAACCGCTCTTGCCCTGCGCGCTCACGCCGCCCACCACCACGCTGCCCTGCGCCATGGCGTACACGTTGCCGTCGGCACCGCGCAGCGGCGTCATCAGCAGTTCGCCACCACGGATGCTCTTGGCGTTGCCGATGGAGGCCACCGTGATGTCGATGTTCTGGCCGGGCTTGGCGAACGGCGGCAACTGCGCCGTCACCGTCACCGCCGCGGCGTTCTTCAGCTGTGGACGCACGCTGGCCGGCACCGTGATGCCGAACTGCACCAGCATGTTCTCCAGGCTCTGCGTAGTGAACGGCGCCTGCGTGGTCTGGTCGCCGCTGCCATCGAGGCCCACCACCAGGCCGTAGCCGATCAGCTGGTTGCTGCGCACGCCCGCCACCTGGGCCAGGTCGCGGATCTTGTCCGCATGCACCGGCTGGTTCACCGACAGGCAGGCGCACAACACGATCAGCACGCCGCGGAGCACCCCGAGCACGCGATGCGCCGCGCGTTCAAGCATCCACGAAACAGGATAGGAAGAGGTGTTCATCAGTAAGGCATCCACTTCGAACTGAAGAAGCGCGACAGCCAGCCCTGGGTGTTGGAGTCGGCCAAGGCGCCCTTGCCGGTATAGGCGATCTGCGCATCGGCCACGCGCGTGGACGGCACGCTGTTGTCCTGCAGGATGTCCTGCGGGCGCACGATGCCGGCGATGCGAATCAGTTCTTGGCCCTGGTTGATGGTGAGCAGCTTCTCGCCACGCACCAGCAGGTTGCCGTTGGAAAGACGCTGCGCCACGGTGACCGTGATCGAGCCATTGAGCTGGTTGCTCTGGCTGCTGTCGCCGCTGCCGTCGAAGCTGCGGTCGCCGTTGAGGCTGCTGTCCGCTGTCTGGCCGCCCACCTTGAGCGTGTGGCCCAGCAGGCTCGGCGCACTGATCGTGCTGGAGTCCTTCTTGCTGGTGTTGGTGGTGGCCTTCTTCGACGCCTGGGTGCTTTCCACCAGGGTGATGGTGAGGATGTCACCCACGCGATGCGCACGCGCGTCGTTGAACAGCTCCATGCCTTGCTCGGCATGGTAGATGGAGCCGTCCGTCGGCGGCGGCGCGGTGGGTTCCACCGGCATGGTGGCGGCCCACTGCTGTTCGTCGTGCCTGGCCGGCATGACGCAACCGGCCAGCATCGCGAGCGCGAGCACCAGGGAGGTTCGGGACAGGTAGCGGAAGCACGACATGGCAGTACTCACATCTTGTCGGTCAGGTCTTGCAGCATCTGGTCGGTGCTGCTGATCGCCTTGGAATTCATTTCGTAGGTGCGCTGCGTCTCGATCATGTTGACCATCTCGGCCACCACGTTGACGTTGGACGACTCCAGCGAACCCTGCAGCAACGAACCCATGCCGTTGAGCGACGGCTGACCGGTCTGCGGCGCGCCGCTCGAGGCCGTCTCCACGTACAGGTTCTGGCCCATCGGCTGCAGGCCTGCGGGGTTGATGAAATCCGCCAGCTGCAGCGTGCCCAGCGTCTGCGGCGTGGCCGCCGAAGTGGTGGTCGCCGACACGGTGCCGTCGCTGCCGATGGTGATGCTTTGCACGCCCTGCGGAACGGTGATGGCGGGATCCAGCGGATATCCATCCGAGGTCACCAGCTGGCCGTTCGCGTCGGTCTGCAGCGAACCGGCGCGGGTGTAGGCCACCGAGCCGTCCGGCATGCTCACCTGCAGGAAGCCGCGCCCCTGGATCGCCACGTCGAGCGAATTGCCGGTCTGCGTGATGCTGCCTTCGGTAAACAGCTTCTCGTTGGCCACGACCTTCACGCCGGTGCCGAGCATCAGGCCCGACGGCGACATGGTCTGTTCGGTGGTCTGGCCACCGGGCTGGCCCTTGTTCTGGTACATCAGGTCCTGGAACGACGCGCGCGAACTCTTGAACGCGGTGGTATTGGCGTTGGCCAGGTTGTTGGAAATCACGTCCATGCGCGTCTGCTGCGCGTCAAGGCCGGTCTTGGCAATCCACAGGGAAGAAAACATCGGTCACTCCATGAGAGGTCGGGCGGATCAGCTGGACTGCATCAGCTTGATGGCGGAATCGGCGTCGTCCTCGGAGGTCTTGATGGACTTCACCTGCATGTCGTACTGGCGCGACAGCGCGATCATCTTCACCAGCTCGGCCGAAGGATTGACGTTGCTGCCCTCGAGCTGGCCGGAGGTCAGCGTCACCGTATCGTCGGTATCCGCCGTGCTGCCGTCGGCCATGTGCATCAAGCCGTCGCTGCCCTTGCTCATCTGCGCGACATCGGGATTGACCAGCTTGATGCGGTCGATGGTGGTACCGGAATTGGGCCCCTGCCCCAGCGGCACGCTGGAGATGGTGCCGTCGTTGCCGACGCTGATCGAGGTGGCCTGCGGAATGGTGATGGGCCCGGAACTGCCCATCACCGGGTTGCCGGCGGCGTCGGTAAGCCCGCCATCGGCCGTCATCTGCAAGTCACCCGCGCGGGTGTACGCCTCCGAACCGTCCGGTGCCTGCACGGCGATCCAGCCGTCGCCGCGCACGGCTACGTCGAGCGAACGTCCGGTGTTGATGGGCGATCCCTGGTTGTTGCTTTGCCCTATGCCTTGCGCCACGGCGTTGATGCGCGAGCCGGTGCCCTGCCCGAGCACTGGCACGCTCTGGAACGCCGACAGCTCGCTCTTGAAGCCGACCGTGGAAGCGTTGGCCAGGTTGTGGCTCACCGCATCCTGGGCACGCATGATCTGCGTGGCCCCGGTCATCGCTACGTAGACGGAACGGTCCATGGCGGTCTATCAGCGCGAGATCGCGTTGAACAGCGACGACGTCATGGTGTTGTCGGTGGACAGCACCTGCGCATTCGCCTGGTAGTTGCGCTGCGCCTGGATCATGTCGACCAGCTGCGCCGTGGTGTCGGACGTGTTGGACGACTCCAGCGCACCCGACTGCAGGCTGCCGAACTGGCCCACGCCCGCCGTGCCCATCACCGCCGGGCCGGAGTTGGTGGTGGCCGACCAGCTGGTGTTGCCCACCTGGGCCAGGCCCTGGGTGTTGGCGAAGTTGGCAATGGCCACCTGGCCGAGCTGCACGGTCTGGTTGTTGGAGTAGTTGGCGGTGACGATGCCGTTGCTGTCGATGTTGACGCTCGACAGGGTGCCGGCCTCGTAACCGTTCTGCGTGATGGTGCCCGCCGAGTAGGCCGTGCCGTACTGGGTGGTGTTGGTGACGTTCATCGACAGCGTCAGCGGCGACGAACCGTTGCCCAGCGTGACCGAATTGAAGTTCAGCACGCCATTGGTCGGCGAGGACAACGCACCACTGGAGTCGAAGGTCAGCGCCTGGGTGCCTGCGTCCTGGCCGTCCACGTAGAGGTTGGCGTTCCAGGTGTTCGTGCCGGTCTTCACGTAGTAGACGGTGGCCTGGTGCGAACCGCCCTGCGAGTCATACACGGTCACCGGGGTGGCCGCGTTGTAGCTGGTCGAGTCGGAGGTGCTGAACGCGTTGGTCGGCACCGTGGCGCTGGCCGGCAGGTTCGAGGTCATGGTCAGCTGCGTGGTGGCCGACGCGTTGCTCTGGTTGGTCACCAGGCGCAGGTCGGTCAGCGTGCTGGTGTCGAAGCCACCGATGCCGTTCGGCGGATAGACCTGCAGCTTGGCACCGCTGGTGGTGGTGACGTAGCCGTTCTGGTCCTGCTGGAAATCACCGGCGCGGGTATAGGTGTTGCCGCTGCCGTCGTTCACCACGAAGAAGCCGTTGCCGCTGATGGCCAGGTCCAGGCTGTTGTTGGTGGTGGTGATGTCGCCCTGGGTGAACTGCTGGGCCACGTCCTGCAGGTAGGTGCCGCTGCCGACCGCGGTCGAGCTGAGGTTCAGGCCGGTGACCGCATAGATGTCCGAGAACTCCGCGCGCGAACCCTTGAAGCCGGTGGTGTTGGCGTTGGCGATGTTGTTGGCGATGACGTTGAGGTCGGACTGGGCTGCATTGATGCCGCTCAGAGCTGTATTCAGTGCCATGTGTTTTCCTCGTGGGAAGGTGTGCGTGAAGCGTCAGAGGATCTGCGCGACCTGGCCGAGCGATACACCGCCCACGCCGGAGACCTGCAGGTAAGTGCCCAGCGAACTGCCGCCGTAGCCCACGCCCGTCACGGTGCCGGCCACATAGGTGTTGAGCGAGGTGCTGCCGCTGGTGGCAGACAGGGTGTAGGTGCCTTGCGCCACGGCGTTGCCGTTGTCGTCAGTGCCATCCCAGGTGAACTGGGACAGGCCGGCACTCTGGTTGCCCAGCGACATCGTGCGCACCACGTTGCCGCTGGCATCGAGCACCTGCACGCTGACGCTGCCCGAGCTGGGCACGTTCACGGCGCCGGTGACGCTGTCGCTGCCGTCGAAGCTCACCGTGCTCGAGGGCACCATCACCTGGCGGTTGACCAGGTTCGACGAGTTGAGCACCTGCGAGGTCTGCATCGCGGAGCTGACGTTGCTGCTGAAGGTCTGCAGGTCGGTGTCCAGCTGCTGCGTCGCCGACAACTGGCTGAACTGTGCCATCTGGGAGACGAACTGCGAGTTGTCCACCGGATTGGTGGGGTCCTGCGCCTGCAGCTGTGCGGTCATGAGCTGCAGGAAATCGGCCTGCGTCATGGTGCTGGACAACGCGGAATTCACGCTGGACGTGCTGGAGCTGGAACTGCTGGAGGACGAGCTCGAACTGCTGCTCGTGCCGGTGCTGTTGCCGGTGATGCTATAGCTTGGGATGGTGGACACGTTGGCTTCCTCCCGGCTTACTTGCCGAGGTCGAGGGTCTTGAGCATGAGCTGCTTGGTGGTATTCATCGCCTCGACGTTGTTCTGGTACGAGCGCGACGCGGAAATCATGTTGACCAGCTCGTCGATCGGATTGACGTTGCTGCCGTAGACGTAGCCGTTGTCGTCGGCCATGGGGTTGCCCGGTTCATAACGGGCCTGCACATCGGCCTGGCTTTCGGTGATGCCTTTCACCTGCACGCCGACCGAGCTGTCGTTGTCGGCGTTGGTGGCGCCGCCGAGCGAACGCTGGACGGCGGCGAACAACGGCTCCTTGGCGCGATAGGCGCCTTCGGCCGTGCCCGACACGCTGTCGGCGTTGGCCAGGTTGCTGGCCACGGTATTGAGGCGCAGCGACTGCGCCGCCATGCCCGAGCCGGCGACATCGAAGATCTTGAACAGTGACATCAGCTCTGGCCTCCGGTGATGGCCGTGCGCAGCATGTGGATCTGCGCCGTGATGAAGGAAAGGCTGGCCTGGTAGTGCACGCCGTTGGCGGCGAAGTTGGCCTGCTCGACCTGGGTGTCGACGGTATTGCCGTCCATGGTGGGCTGGCTGGGCACGCGGTACGCCAGCTGTTCCGCGGCCTGCGCCTGCGGATCGATCTGTCCCTGCTGGGTGATCGTCATCGGCAGCTTGTCGCTCTGGCCACTGGCCTGCGACAGCGCCTGCTTGAAGTCGACATCGCGCGCGAGATAGCCCGGCGTGTCGGCATTGGCAAGGTTACTGGCCAGCACCTCGCTGCGGCGCTGCCAGGTATCCAGCGCCTGCGTATGCAGACCAAACAGGTTGTCGTTGATCGAACTCATCACTCACTCCTGCGGCGGAGGCCGCGGGAGGCTTTGAGCAAGTTGCGTGCCACGCTGCTGCGTGACTGCGGGAAGCGGCGCCGTTACTGGGTTTGCGCGGGCTCGGCTGCATGCGCCAAAAAAGCGCCGACGGAATTTCGACGCACCGCGCAGCGGCTTCCCGACACTTCGGACCGGGCCTCACCATCAGCCACATCCACGCTTGGCGCCTCTTGCAAGATCGCACCCTGTGCGCGAAACACGCGGGCCTCGGCCCCCATCCGGTACACAACGACGATGGCCAAAAGCGGGCGCGACCGGTTTTCGCCAGGCGCTGGGTGAACAGGCAGGGACTGAGCGGGTTTGGATCGCGCACAGGGTGCGCTCCTACAGGACGACGAAAGCTGTCGTCACTCCGCTCTTTGTGGAAGCGCACCCTGTGCGCGAAACGCCCTCTCCCGTCCATAGAGGGCGCAATCTCAGAATTTCTCGAAGTGCTCCGGCATCAGGTCGAGCACGGTCTGCGCCAGCAGGTCGGGCTGGAACTTGGCCACGAAACGATCGGCGTTCACTTCGCGCACCATCGCCTCATTGAAGATACCGCTGATGGAACTGTGCAGCACCACTTTCAACGGCCGCAGCGAAGGCGTTTCGCGAATGGCGCGGGTGAGCGCGTAGCCATCCATGCGCGGCATCTCGATGTCGGACACCACCAGGGTCACGCCCTGACCGTCCGGCGCCTGCGCCAGTTCTTCCAGGCGCTGCAGCGCCTCGCGGCCGTCCTGTGCCACCACGCATTCCACGTCCATCTGGCGGAACAGGCCCACCAATTGGTTGCGTGCCACCAGCGAGTCGTCCACCACCATCACGCGACGCGGCTGCAGGTCGTGCACGCGCGCCATGCGCTGCATGGGCGCAGACAGCTCGGTGGCGGTGGCATTGAGGCTGGCCAGCACGTGCTCCACGTCGACCACCGCCACCAAGGCGCCATCGATCCGCGTCACCGCATTGACCTTGGTGCCAAAGCCCAGCGCCGCCGGCGGCGCCGCCAGCGACTCACCCTCGCAATGCACCAGGCGCTGCGGATCGGCCACCAGGAAGCCCTGCACGGTGCGACTGAACTCGGTCACCATCAGATGCGCCGACGGTTCGTCGCGCAACGACGGATAACCCAGTGCCACGGCCAGGTCGATCACCGGGATGGTCATGCCACGGTAGTCGCAGCTGCCGGCCAACAGTGCGTTGGCGTCGGGCATGCGCTCCATCGGCGGGCGTCGCATGACTTCGCGCACCTTGAATACATTGATGCCGAACAGTTGCTGGTCGCCCATACGGAACAGCAGCATCGCCACGCGATTGTGCCCGGCCAGCCGGGTCTGCTGTTCCACCTTGTCCATCCACGCGCCGCTCATGCGGACTCCTCGCCAGGCGGCCTAGCCGCGGGTCATCGCTCGCGTATCGGCCAGAACGCGGCTTGCTTTAGCCCGACGTCGCCACGCATGGCACGCCGTTTGCTTCTCAAGTTTCGACGTCTCCCGCCGATGCGGGAACGACCCTTGTACGAAGGAAGCACCCACTCATGAGCCTGATCTGGAGCCAGCACCTTGCCGAGCTTGCGCGCGCCGCCGCGGCGGGCGACCGGGCGCGGGTGACGCAACTGTCCGCACGCCACCCGCGCGCCGCACAGGCCTTGGCGCCGCTATTGGCGGCCATTCCCGCCGCCCAGCAAGCACCCGCTGCCGTGGCCCTGCAGCCCCTGGAGCAGCAGGGCCTGGTGCTCAGTGCCGCCCAGCAGCTGGCCCGCGAACAGGCGGCCATGCTGCAGACGGCGGAGGAAAACCGTGACAGCGTCGGCCGCTTGACGGACGGCAGCGCCGGAATCTCGACGTCCCTGCAGCAGATCGCCACCGGCCTCGACTATGCCCGCCAGACCGGCGAAGCCAGCGAGCGCAGCGTGAGCGAACTGGACGGCCAGCTGCGCCTGCTGCGCACGGCGCTGTCCGCGATGAACCGCAACCAGAGCAAGCTGGCCGAGCAGGTGGCGCAGATCCGCAAGCTCACCGGCGTGGTGCAGGAGATCGCCCACCAGACCAACCTGGTCGCGCTGAACGCGGCCATCGAGGCGGCACGTGCCGGCGAGGCCGGCCGCGGTTTCGCAGTGGTCGCCGACGAAGTGAAGCAGCTGGCCGAGAAGACCAGCCAGGCCACCGGCGAGATCGAGCAGGTCACCGGCTCCATCGGCGAGTTCTCGCTGCAGCTGGACGGCGACGTGCAGCAAGGCCTGCAGCGCCTGGAGCGCGCGCAGGGCGGCGTGACCCAGACCGAAACCTCGCTGCAGGACAACGGCGAGGCGCTGCGCCAGATCAACGAGCGCATCGGCACCATGCACAAGAACCAGGACGCCCAGCACGCCCGCGCCGTCGCGGCACAGGCGGCGCTCGGGGCATGGCATCGCCGCGCGGCGGAAACCAGCCGCCAGGCCGAGGCCGTCAGCCGCGCTGCCCTGCTGTCGCACTGCCTCACGCTGGACTGGCTGGAGACCGAGAGCGGCAACGACCCGGCCAGCCTGAGTCTGACCGTGCGCGAAGCGGCCCAGGGCCTGCGCCAGGCCATGGAGCTGGCCCTGCAGGAGCCGGCGGCGCTCGACCGCCGCTGGTTCGACACGCAGACGCTCAGCCGCTCGCTCGACCGCCTCGCCTCCCGCCACGGCGCGCATCCGGCGGTGCCGGCGCTGACCGCTACCGGCGCGCGCCTGCGTGAGCATGGCCACACCTTCGCCACCCTGCTGTGCGACGGCCAGCTCGACCAGGCCAACCAGCTGGTGAGCCAGTTGGAAAGCGAGCGCGAAGCCCTGCTGACCCAGCTCAACCTGTTGCTGGCCGACGCATGACGCACCGCCCGCTGGTCGCCCTGCTGCTCGCTGCCCTCGTGCTGCCCGCCCATGCGGCGGAGCCGGCCGAGGCCGCGCGCGCGACCGCGGAGCAATGGTTGCGCGGCCAGTACGCCGCCGACGGCAGTCGCGTGGTCACCCAGGCCGCCAAGCTCGACATGCGCCAACCGCCGGCCCCCTGCCAGGCGCCGCTCAGCGCCAGCCTGCAGGACGGCACGCGCCTGATGCCACGCATGAACGTCACCGTGCGCTGCCCCGGCAGCGACGGCTGGACGCTGCGCGTACCGGTGCAGGTGCAGGTGTTCCGGCAGGTGCTGGTGCTCACCCACCCGCTGCAACGCGGCGACGGCGTGCGCCCGGACGACGTGCGCAGCGAAGAACGCGACATCACCCGGCTGGGCTACGGCTATGTGAACGACCTGGGCGAGGTGGACGGCCGCGTACTCTCCCGCGCCCTGGGCGCCGGCAGCGTGCTCACCCCGGCGGCCCTGGGGGGGCGCTCGGCAGTGAAAGCCGGTGATCAGGTCCAGCTGCTATCAAGGCTGGATGGCATCGAAGTACGCGCCAGCGGTATTGCGCTGGGCAGCGGCGACAGCGGCTCGCGGTTGCGCGTGCGCAACGGCAGCTCGGGCAAGGTCGTGGACGCCATGGTCACCGGACCGGGCGAAGTACTCGCCCTGCCCTAGTACGGAACACTAAAGTTTGCGGCCACCCGGCCGATCCTGTTGGCAACAGGGCCAAAACCGCATCAGAGAACGGACCCCATGACGACCACCATTTCAAACAACGGCTTGCCCAAGCTTCCCCAGCCGCCCAGCGGCCAGGGCAGCAGCACCCAGGGCACCGCCGGGTCGACCACCAGCGATGCCACGGGCAGCGTCAGCGGCGCCAACGACCGCGTCCAGCTGACCGATTCGGCGCGCGCACTGCAGGAAGCATCCCGCACCGGCACCGGAGCGACCGTGGACACCCAGAAGGTGGAACAGGTGCGCCAGGCCCTGGCCAACGGCACCTACCAGATCAACCCCAGCCGCATCGCCGACCGCATGATGTCGCTGGACAGCCAGCTGAACGGTAAGTCATGAATCACGCGCTGCAAGCCGAACTGGACCATGCCTTGACGGCCGCGGTCGAAGAGATGCGGCTTGCGGTGGATCAACTGGCGGACGCGCTGCAGGACGAGCGCACCGCTCTGGAAACCGCCGACGTCGACGGGCTCAACCGCGCAGGGGCCAGCAAGCACGCCCTGATGGTGCGCCTGGAGCAACTCGACAGTGAACGCGTCCAGCTGAGCCGCAGCGCCCCCGAGGCGACCCGCGCGCTGGCGCCGGTATGGCAGCAGGTCCTGCAATCGCTACGCGCCTGCCAGCAGCTCAACCAGCGCAACGGCACCCTGGTCGGGATCCGTCTGCAGCAGGTGCGCAAGGCGCTGGCAGTGCTCACCGGCAACGAGCTCGAGGCAAGCGTGTACGGCCGCGCGGGTGACCTGCGCACGAGCCTGCGCTCGCAGAGCCTGGCCGAGGCCTGAAACCGACCCGCCTCACGCGGACCACCGCTGTCCCCTCCCCCTACTGCCACCACGTCGAACGACCATGAGCGAAGCCGCGGCCATTTCCTCCGCCCCCGAAGCGTCTGGCAACGAGCAGCCGCTGCCGGTGATCCGGCTTCCGATGCTGGACACCAAGCGCGAACTGTTCGCTTACGAAATCGTCTTCCAGAACGAGGAGGAGGACGAAGCCGCGCTGATGCGGCGTGCGCTGGCCACCATCACCGACGGCGCGCTTGCACGCCTGGTACGCGGCAACCGCACCTTCCTGCGGCTCACCCGCGACCTGTTGATGGAAGAAACCGACGTGCTGCAGCACCAGCCGCGCTTTGGCGTGCTGCTCGAGCCCGACGCAGCCACCGATGCGGCGCTGATGGATCGCCTTGCGCGCATGGCGCAGCGCGGCTGCCCGCTGATGCTCGATGCGGGCGATACCGCACTCGAGTTCAACGCGGCGGTGGAGCCGCTGCTCAAGGTCGTGCAGTTCGTGCGGCTGGATGCTGGCAAGCTCGAACCCGCCACGCTGCGTTCACGCAGTGAATATCTGCACGCACGCGGCATCCACGTCGTGGCCGGCCATGTGGACGATCACGCCACCTATCACCGCTGCGAAGAACTGCCGCTGCAGGCCATCCAGGGCCAGTTCCTGCTCAAGCCTGAGCCGGTTGAAGTGCCGGTGCTCACCGCCAACCGCCTGAGCCTGCTGCGCCTGATGCGCGCCCTGCAGGAAGGCAACCCGGGCCCGGTCGAACTCGGCCAGATCGTGCGCGACGACGCCATCCTCAGCTACAAGCTGCTGGGCTGCGTGAACTCCGCCTACTTCGCCCTGCCTCGCCAGCTGAAGTCGGTGCAGCAGGCCGCGATCTTCTTCGGCGTCAGCCGCATGCGCAACTGGATCTACACCATGGCCCTCAGCGGCATGGGCGATCGTCCGCCGGAACTGCTGCGCGCCGCCCTGATCCGCGCCCACATGTGCGAGAAGCTGGCCCAGCACATGCCGCCGGAGCAGCGCGAGATGGCCTTTACCGCCGGCCTGTTCTCGCTGCTCGACACCCTGATGGAAGCGCCGATGGACTTCGTGTTGTGGCACTTGCCGCTGGCGCGCGAGATCAGCGGCGCGCTACTGGAAAACAAGGGGCCGTTCGCGCCGTTGCTGGAGCAGATCCGCGCCTGGGAGGCCGGCGACCTCCGTGGCGGCGAGGTGCAGCCGCAGGTGATCCGCCGCATGGCGGCCATCTACCTCGAAGCCACCCAGTGGGCCGACCACGTCTACGCCTACGCGGACCAGCGGCCGAACTGAGGCCACGCGCCGGACCGGGCGTTCAGTCCGCGCCGGCGCGAATCCGCCAGACCGCCAGACCCAGGCCCACCAAGGCCACCAGGAACCAGCAGCCGCCCGTGCCCATGTCGGTACCCAGCCACAGCACGCTGGCTACCGCCCCCACCAGCAGCGAGCCAGTCCCTGCTGCCAGTACCAGGTCGCGCCAGCTGTGCCTGCGCTCGGGCAACAGCAGCAGCGCGCCGAACATCGCCAGCAGCAGCGCGCCGATGCGGCGCGGCCACACGAACGCGGGCGGCGCGGGGACATCCGGCGCCACATCGACCAGGGAGCGGTCACCCACCTGGACGTCGAAGCCCTTGCCATCCGCCGCATGCACCGCGGGCACCAGTTGGTCACCGTCGATCTGGGCGAACACCGTGACCTCCTGCACCGGCACCGTTTCCCAGCTCACCCGCAGGTCGCCCAGACGCGGCTGCTCCGGATGCGCGCTGGTGGTGAAGTAGTTGTCGTGCAGGCTGAAGCTCGCCGCCAGATTGGGCGGCAACGACTTCGGGTCAGGCGCCAGCGAATCGTTGCCCGGCAGCGCATGCAGCAGCGTGGGCGACAGCGCATAGCCGCCCACGCGCACCTGGCCTGCATCGAACTGCTTGCCCTGGATCGGGAAGCGGTCCGGATTGGCATGGCCGGAGGGCTGCTGGAAGCGGCTCGAATCGATCGGGCGATCGACCCAGTCGAGCTCGTAATGCACATCGCCGCCCACCCGGATCTCGCGCCACTGGAACATCTCCACGCGACGGATCAGCACGGGCACCGAGGCATGCTGGCCAAACTCGGGATCGTAAGGCGACTCGACCACGTGCACTTCGCCGGAGACGCGCACCAGGTAACCGTGCTGTCCGGCCTGCGGCCCCCCGCTGTCGCCCAGGTCGAGGATCTGCCCGCCGTGGCGGAGTGAAGCATTGCGATGGTCGAGCATGCCCTGCTCGGTCATCGCCACCAGGCCCGCGCCGCCCAGCAACAACAGGGCACCCAGCGCCCGTCGCAACCACTGCTGCATATCGGTCTTCCTCCCCTGTCGACCGGCCATGTCAGGTCTAACCCCGCAGTTCGTGCTGCTCGTCGGCCGTACCGTAGCGGCCACGATCATCCTGCACCACGCGCGCCACCGCGCAATCATGGTCGTGCGTAAAGAACAGCCTCACGCCACGGGCGAACTTGTCCTCCAGGAACGCACGCTTCTCCTCGATCAGCTTCTCAGGGTAGCGGTCGTAGCCCATGGTGATCGGCAGGTGCACCCAGAAGCGCCCCGGGATCAAGTCGGAGCAGAACACCACCCCGCCCACTTCCGCCAGCATAAGGCCGGGGGTGTGGCCATCGGAAAAACTGAAGCGCACCGACTCGCCCAGCGCCCGCGAATGTTTGCCGTCGACCAGCTCCAGCCGACCGCTGGACTCCAGCAGCGACTGCAACTCCGGCACGAACGAGGCGCGGTCGCGCGGGTGGGGCTTCAATGCGCGGCGCCAGTGTTCGGCACCGACCAGGACGGTGGCGTTCGGGAACAGCAGCCGCGGCGGTTGTCCCTCCTCCCACGCGGCGAGCAGGCCGCCGGCGTGGTCGAAGTGCAGGTGCGAAAGCACCACCGCATCGATGTCCTCATGGCCGAGCCCGGCCGCGGCCAGCGAATCCAGCAATACGTGGCGATCTTCCACCACGCCGTAGCGTTCGCGCAGCGCGGGCTCGAAGAAGGCACCAATGCCGGTCTCGAACAACACGTTGCGGCCATCCAGGTCCTTCACCAGCAGGCAGCGGCAGGCGAGCGGAATGCGGTTCTCCGCGTCGGGCTGGATCCAGCGCGACCACAGCGCCCTCGGCGCGTTGCCGAACATGGCGCCCCCATCGAGCTGCTGTGAATTGCCGGCAAGCGACCACAGTTCCATGCTTACTGCACCTTGCCCAGGCCCGACTCCCGGCGCGGGTCGCTGGCCGCATCGAGCTTGTTGGAGCGGATGTCCCAGGTCACCACGTTCATGAAACCCCAGGGGCTGCGATCCTTCAGCGTATGGCCCATCCGGGTCAGCGCATCGGCCGTAGCCGGATCGAAGGCGCCCGGTTCCACATCCACGCGGTCCGGCATGTACTGATGGTGGAAGCGCTTCTGGGCCACGATGCCCTGCGCATCCTTGCCGTCGATGAAGGCGAGGATGCCCTCCAGCACCTGGGTGATGATGGTGGAGCCGCCCGGCGAGCCGATCACGCCGACGCGATCGGGGCCGAACACGATGCTCGGCGTCATCGACGACAGCATGCGCTTGCCCGGGGCCGGCGCGTTGGCGGCGCTGCCCAGCAGGCCGTAGACGTTGGGCTTGTTGGGCACCAGCGCGAAGTCGTCCATCTCGTCGTTGAGCAGCACGCCGGTGCCGGCGGCGACAAAGGTGGAGCCCATGGTGTAGTTCACGGTAAGCGTGATCGAGGCCATGTTGCCGTCCTTGTCGATCACCGAGAAATGCGTGGTGTGCATGCCCGGATCGACACCGATGCTGGCCGGCAGCATCGACGACGGCGTGGCCTTGTCCGGCAGGATGGTCATGCGCAGGCCGGCCGCATAGTACGGCGACAGCAGCATGTCCAGCGGCATCTTCACGAAGTCGGGATCGCCGAGGTAGTCGTTGTGGTCGCGGAACGCGCGACGCATCGCCTCGATGACCAGATGGGTGCGGTGCGCCTCGTCCAGCTTGGTAAGGTCGTAGCCAGACAGGATATTGAGGATTTCGGCCACGGCCACGCCACCCGACGAGGCCGGCGGCGCGGTCACCACGCGATAGCCGCGGTAATCCACCACGATCGGCGTGCGCTCCTTCACCTGGTAGCTTTCCAGGTCCTTGGCGGTCCAGTTGCCACCGGCCGCGCGCACCGCGTTGACCAGCTTGCCGGCGACCTCGCCCTTGTAGAAGCCGTCACGGCCGCGCTCGGCCAGCAGCTCCAGCGTGCGCGCCTGGTCGGGATCGCGCCACAGCTGGCCCTGCACCGGCGGCTTGTCGTCCGGCAGGTACTTGGCCACCGAAGCCGGCCAGCGACGGATGTCCTTCTCGCGCTCGGCGATGGCGTTGACCAGGCGGCCATCCGGCTCGAAGCCGTCACGGGCGATGCGGATCGCAGGAGCCAGCGAGTCCTTCAGCGGCAGCTTGCCGTAGTGCTCGGCCAGCCAGGCGATGCCGGCCGGCTCGCCGGGAATGCCGGCGGAAAGCGGCCCGTTGAGCGCATTGTCTCGGTTCGGCTCGCCATCCTTGTCCAGGTAGTCCTTGGGATTCACCGCGGCCGGCGCGGTTTCGCGCGCGTCGATGAACACCTCGCGCCCATCCGCACGATGCAGCACGGCCATGAAGCCGCCGCCGATGCCGGAGCTCTCGGGCTCGACCACCGACAAGGTAGAGGCCACCGCGATCGCCGCGTCAAACGCGTTGCCGCCCTTGGCCAGCACTTCGAGGCCGGCTTCGGTGGCATGGAAGTTCGCGCTGGCGATGCCGGCATGACCGGGGCGCTGCGCCAGCGCGTGCGCGGCCGATGGCGAACTGACGGGGGCGGATGGGCGAGTATCGGCGGCAAACGCGACGCTGGTGAAAAACACAAAACCCAGCAGCGCCACGCGCCAGTTCAACGAAAACGTCATGCGTCGTCCTTTGCAGCCATCAGGTGTTGGTACTTCAGTTCGAGCTGGTCATGCGTCTCGGTGCGCTCCGGGTCGATGATGATGCACTCGACCGGACAGACCTCCACGCATTGCGGCTGGTCGTAGTGCCCGATGCATTCGGTGCACAGCGACGGTTCGATCACGTAATACTCCTCGCCCAGCGAGATGGCCTTGTTTGGGCAAACCGGTTCGCAGACGTCGCAATTGACGCAGGTGTCGAGGATTTTCAGGGACATCCGCGCAGTTTACATCCTGGGCACCTCTGTTGCGTCGCAAGATCCCCTCACCCCAGCCATCCCGCACCTGCAGGAGCGCACCCTGTGCGCGAAAAAGCTGCGAAGCGGAACACCAAGGCGCGAGGGACAAGTAGCGAGGGCGCGAGCCCACGCGTCCCTCGTGGCCCGAAGGCAGGCCCCGGCTGGCCGGATTTCGCGTCCCACGACTAGCCCCTGCTTCGACCCGATCGCGCACAGGGTGTGCTCCTGCAGGGAAGCTCGGCCCAAAGAAAAGCCCGCGATGCTTGCGCACCGCGGGCCCGGATATCGCCGTGAACGCGAGGACTTACATGTTCACGTAGCGCACGGTGGCGCCGGTCGGCTGCAGCACGGCGCTGACGCGGTCCTTGTCGGCGGCATCGCCGATCACCAGCACGATCACGTCCTTGAACGCGCCCGGCTTGGCGTCCTTGAACGCCTCGGTCACGAAATCGGCGGTCTTGCCCGAGTCCGGACCGGCAAACACCAGCATGTTGCCCGGCAGCACGCCGCGGGCCACGGTGTCCTGCACCTGCTCGAGCTGGCGCTGGCGCAGCGCATTGGCGTCATCGCCCTCGCCGGCCGGCACCAGGTAGGGGAACGGACGGTCAGCCGTCATGCCCTGCATGTTCTTCTGGACGATCTGGCCCAGGTAGGCGTTCCACGCCTTGGAATCATTCGGATCGGTCGGCTTGGAAACGGCCTGGACCTGCTCGGTCGGCTGCTGGGCTTCTTCCTGCTGGCTGCAGGCGGTGATCGACAGCGTGCCGGTGAGCGCGATGGCGGCGAGGAGAGCGTACTTGTACATGAGGGTCACCTTGGATGGTGGAATCTTGGGGCAAAGGATCCGTTGGATGACTGGACCATGCCACCGTCGTGCGACGGCCCCGGGAA
Source organism: Dyella sp. C9 (assembly GCF_003332825.1). GTDB lineage: Bacteria > Pseudomonadota > Gammaproteobacteria > Xanthomonadales > Rhodanobacteraceae > Dyella. The sequence continues at coordinate 23,076 of NZ_QIRF01000022.1, forward strand.
CCTGAGTGCGAGCGGCGGCAGCGCAAGCGATACCGGCCTTTTCCGACCCCTGCTCCGCGGCAAGTGACTGTCCTGTCCGCAGGATGCTCGCGAGGATACACGACGCCAGCGCCGGCCGACACCTTCAGTGATGCTGCGCTGCGGCGCCCCCGCTCGTGCGGGGACGGGCGGCGTCATTCCTCGCCGGCGTCGTCCTGTGTGGACCTTGCGCTTTCGCTGGCCCGATACCAGCGCTGGCGCATCGCCTGCTGCACCGCCGGATGCACGAAGCCCGAGATATCGCCACCCAGACGGCCGATCTCGCGCACCAGGGTGGAGGAGATGAAGCTGTACTGCTCGGCCGGCGTGAGGAACAAGGTTTCCGCCTGCGGAATCAGGTGGCGATTCATGCTGGCCAGCTGGAATTCGTACTCGAAGTCGGATACCGCGCGCAGCCCGCGGATGATCACGCGGGCGCCCACGGACTCGACGAAATGCGCCAGCAAGCCATCGAAGCCACGCACCTCCACGTTCTTGAGGTCGGCCAACGCGAGCCGCGCCAGGGCGATGCGCTCATTGAGGCTGAACCCCGGCCCCTTGCCCTTGTTGGGGCTCTCGGCCACGGCCACGATGATCCGGTCGAACAGCGGCGCGGCGCGCGCCACCAGGTCCGCGTGACCGTTGGTGATGGGATCGAACGTGCCCGGGTAGACGGCGAGGCGGTTGTTGACCGGCGGCTTGTTCACGAGGCGAACCACTGGGGGGACAGGGGCGGCTAGCTTAGGCCCGTTCGGGGCCTCCGCCTAGTCCGCCGCGGCGCGGGAAAACATACGCCACCGTCAGGCTGGCTCCGCTGTCCGACGGTACAGTGCATAGCGCACTTCACCGGCCGTGCCTTCGCGGTGCAGCACCCAGGCCATGGGCAGAACGGGGGCTGCGGCGCGGGAAGATTCCACGTAGATCCACGCCCCCGGCGTCAGCCAGCCACCCTGCTCCAACCGCTGCGCCAGGGGGCTCCACAGGTCCAGTGCAAACGGCGGATCGAGGAACACCAGACCGAACGGGGTCGGCGCCCCCTGCAGATAGGCCAGCGCGTCAGTGCTCGCCACGTTTCCCCCGCCCACCTTCAAGCGCGCGAGATTGTCCCGCAGGGCCTGGGCGGCCCGGCTGTCGCGCTCCACGAACTGCACACTGGACGCACCGCGCGACAGCGCCTCGATGCCCAGTGCCCCGGTGCCCGCGCACAGGTCCAGGGCACGCGCCCCGCCGATGACCGGAGCCAGCCAATTGAACAGGGTCTCGCGCACGCGTTCGGGCGTCGGGCGCAGGCCCGGCAGCTCCGGCACCTCGAGACGGGAATTGCGCAACTGGCCGCCTATGATGCGGATGCGCCCTGAGCCCCCCTTCACAGGGGCCATGACTCAGCAGTCAGTACGGGTGGGGGGGCTAGCATGCCGCCCATTGTCTTTGAATCGCCGCCGCAATGCTCAAGTTCTGGAAGAAGAAACCCGTCGAGACGCCTCCGGGCCAGCCCGCCGCACCTGCGGCCGAGCCAGCCCCGTCCAGCGGGTTTGCCCACGACACGGATGCCGCCTCGCTGGACCACGCCAGTCCCGCGCTCGACGAGGCGCTGGCCGAAACCCCTCCGCCACCGGAAGCCCCGGTCGAGGACGAAGCTTTTGAGCGCACCGCCATCGCCGAGGCCGCACCGCCGGCCAAGCGCAGCTGGCGCGAACGCCTGTCGGGCAGCTCGTTTGCGCGCGGCCTGAGTTCACTGTTCACCCGTCATCCCAAGCTCGATGACGAGCTGCTGGACGAGCTGGAAACCACGCTGATCACCGCCGACGTGGGCATCGAGGCCAGCACCACCCTGGTCGAGGATCTGCGCAAGCGCATGCACAAGCGCGAATTCGTCGATGCCGGCGCCCTGCTGGCCGCCCTGCGCCAGTCGCTGGTGGCCATGCTGCGCCCGGTGGAGCAGCCGCTCGTGGTCGATGGACACAAGCCTTATGTGATCCTCACCGTAGGCATCAACGGCGTCGGCAAGACCACCACCATCGGCAAACTTGCCCGTCGCTACCGTGATGATGGCCACCAGGTGCTGCTGGCCGCGGGCGATACCTTTCGTGCAGCCGCGGTGGAGCAGCTCAAGACCTGGGGGACGCGCAACAACGTGCCGGTGATCTCGCAGGGCCAGGATGCCGACGCTGCCAGCGTGATCTTCGATGCGCTGCAGGCCGCCCGCTCGCGCGGCGCCGACGTGCTGATCGCCGACACCGCGGGACGCCTGCACACCCAGGGTGGATTGATGGACGAGCTGGGCAAGATCGCCCGTGTGCTCAAGAAGATCGACGCCGAATCCCCGCACGAGGTACTGATGGTGATCGACGGCACCACCGGCCAGAACGCGGTGAGCCAGGTACGCCAGTTCCGCCAGATCGTGGGCGTGACCGGCCTGGTGGTGACCAAGCTGGACGGCACCGCCAAGGGCGGCGTGGTGTTCGCGCTGGCCCGCGAGTTCGGCCTGCCGATCCGCTACGTGGGCCTGGGCGAAACCGCCACCGACCTGCGCGTGTTCGATGCCGAGGCCTATGTCGACGGCCTCCTCCCCGCCAGTCTGGGACAGGGCTGAGGAGCGCCGCCCGGTGCCGCGCTGGCTCCGACTCAGCCTGATCATCGCCAGCAGCAGCATGCTGGTGCTGGTGGCCGCCGCGCTGATTGCCGTGCACGTACTGCTGCAGCCCGAGCGCATCACCGCCATGCTGCAGACCCAGGCCCGCAACGCCGGCCTCGAGCTGAGCCTGGCCAGCCCCGCCACGCCAGCGCTGTTCCCGCGTCCCGCGCTGGAGCTCGAAGGCATCACGCTCAGCGCGCAGAACGCCAACATGCCGATCCTGCTGGCAGCCCGCGGCACGCTGGCGCTGCCGTGGCGCACGCTGTTTCGCGGCGAAACGGTGATCTCGCAGATGCAGATCGATTCGCCGCGCGTGGATCTGGACGCACTGCAGTCCTGGCTGGATGACCTGCCGACCGGACCGGCCTCGCCGCCCAGCGCGATCCCGCGCATCGACGCGGGCATCCACGTCACCCGCGGCAGCCTGGTGCGCGGCAACCAGATGCTGCTGGGCGACGTCTCGCTGGATGCGGGACGGCTCGCCTCCGACCATGCCTTTGTGCTCAACATCGCGGCCAAGGATCCGCAGGGCACGCCGATGCAGTTGCGGCTATCGCTCACGCCGCGCATCCGCGCCGGCGCGCTGCAACTGGACAATATCGCCCTGCATCTCGCGCACAGCACCACGCTCACGCTGGAGCTCACCGGCAACGCACGCTGGCGCGGTGCGGCCGATGCGACGGCCAGCCTTTCGGGCAAGCTCGACCACGCCGCCACCGGTGAATACGTCACCTCGATAGCACTGATCCCCGCCGACGAGAACGATCCGCTCATGTTTGCGCTCAAGCTCGACGGCCCCGACAACCACGCCGACCTGCAGCTACCGCCGCTGGCGCTGGCGAACTGGTGGTCGCAACTGGATCACGATGACGGTCCCAAGCTGGCCGTGCCACCGGGCAACGGCCATGCGGAAATCGCCAGCATCGACACCGGCGACATCAAGGTCGAGGGCCTGACCATCCAGGCTGGCACGGCAGTACCGGCACCGGCCAGCACGGCGCCTGCGCCCGCGGCAACGCCGGCTAGGACGGTGCCTGCCAAACCGGCAGCGACACGCAAGACGCCATGAAGCCTTTCGCCCCTGCATTGCTGGCCTGGTTCGACGAACACGGCCGCAAGGACCTGCCCTGGCAACATCCACGCGACGCCTATCGCGTGTGGCTGTCGGAGGTGATGCTGCAGCAGACGCAGGTCGCCACGGTGATCCCGTATTTCCAGCGCTTCGTCGCTGCGCTGCCGACGCTGCGCGACCTGGCAGACGCGGACGAAGACACCGTGCTCGCGCTGTGGTCGGGCCTGGGCTACTACCGCCGCGCCCGCTTCCTGCAGCGCGCCGCGCAGATCTGCGTGTCCGAGCATGGCGGCGAATTGCCACGCGAATTCGATGCACTGGCAGCACTACCCGGCATCGGCCGCTCAACCGCCGGCGCCATCCTCGCGCAGGCGCATGGCCTGCGCTTCGCCATCCTCGACGGCAACGTCAAGCGGGTGCTCACCCGCTATCTCGGCATCCATGGCCATCCCGGCCAGAGTGCGATCGAGAAACAGCTGTGGCAGCACGCCGAGGCGTTCACGCCCACCACGCGCACTGCCGACTACACGCAGGCCATCATGGACCTGGGCGCCACGCTGTGCGTGCGCTCGCGTCCGCAATGTGGCACCTGCCCGCTCGCCACAGGTTGCGTGGCCAGGCGCGACGGACTCACCGCACAGCTACCCAGCCCCAAGCCCAGCAAGGCCGTGCCGACGCGCGATACGGTGATGCTGATCCTGCGCGACGCGCGCGGTCGCGTGCTGCTGGAACGGCGCGGCCCGCAAGGCGTGTGGTCCGGCCTGTGGAGCCTGCCCGAGGCCAGCGACCACGACGGCGCATGGCGCGCGGCGCAGGCCTTTGCAAAGATCGACGACGCGCAAGCCCTGCCCGCTTTCGTTCACGTGTTCAGCCACTATCGCCTCAAGGTGGAGCCGCTGCTGTTCGACGAGGCGACAGCGCACCGGCGTATCGCCGATAATGCGAGCCTGCGCTGGTGCGATGCCGGCGAGCGTGCCGCCCTCGGCCTGCCTGCGCCCGTGCGCAGCCTGCTGCAGGATCTTTGAGCCCCTACATGAGCCGTATCGCATGAGTCGTATCGTCCACTGCGCCAAGCTCGGCCTCGACGCCGAAGGCCTCGACTTCGCCCCTTGGCCCGGCCCACTCGGCCAGCGCATCTACGCCGAGATTTCCAAGCAGGCCTGGCAGCAATGGCTGGCCCACCAGACCATGCTGCTCAACGAGTACCGCCTCAACCCGTTGGACCCGAAGTCGCGCCAGTTCCTGAGCGGGGAAATGGAGAAATTCCTGTTCGGCGGCGACGTCAAACAGCCCGAAGGCTACGTCGCCCCCGACCCGGAGTCTTGACGCCGCGTCCCACTTCCGATTTAATGCACGGCTCCACGCGGCATCTTCGATGCGCGTAGCCATTCTGGCCGGGTAGCTCAGTTGGTAGAGCAGGGGATTGAAAATCCCCGTGTCGGCGGTTCGATTCCGTCCCCGGCCACCATGCATCAAAAGGGCTTTGCAGCGATGCAAAGCCCTTTTTCTTTCCTGCCTGTCCATGCGGTGCCCTGTATCCGAGCGTCGGACTACCCTCGCATCGGCCTTGCCGCTGATCAGTCACGCAACGCTGCCGTCGTTGGGGTCCACCAGCACCGCGACATCGTTGCCGGGCGCCGTCCTGGCATTGTTGCTCCACCGGCCCGCATCGAACTTCACGTGGCCAACCTTGGCGTTGGCGACCGAAGTCTTGATCGCATCTTCGGTCAGCGCACCCGATGGTGATACGAACATCCATCTCGCGACGGTGGCCTGCGTGGCACTCGTCGTCGATCGCCCGGTATTCGACATGCCCTGCGCGAAGGCAAGGCCGGCAGTCGACAGTCCGATCAGCAGGGAAACAGACGCATCGTCATGGCAAGCCTCCTGTAGTGGCAATGTCCACGGTGAGGTTGCGCAGCGACGGCTCAGCCTAACGTGAGCTTTTCGGATGTGGTCAGCGTGCACCCAGGCTTCTGCAACTTGCGCTCAGCGAGCGCTTACGCTGATGCACCGGGAAACGCATGCAGCGCCCCCGGGGCGCATCGTAACCATGCCTTGCATTCACTCGGCATGTCCGCTCGAATCGTGCGACGCCCCATCCCCGGCACGCACACTTCTTCAGGGAACGCTTATGGACGACCAGAACGCCATCGACGATGCCTACCAAAGTTCCATCGTGGACATTTACAACACACTGATGACCGAGATCCAACTGGCCAAGGGCGATGCGCAGCTTGAAGTGGAAGCCCAGGCTCGATTCTCAACGGGTTTGTCCTTCGCCCGCCGCGTGCATGCAATGGCATCAGGCCTGATCGCCAAGCCGCCGGTTTAATCGTTCGGCACCACGCCGGATCAGGCCAACGCCGAATACAGCCGTTCTGGCAGGTAACCGCGCACCGACGCGGCGTCGAGGTGCACGAGGTTCTTGTCCACCTCCAGCATCACGCGTTCGCGGGTGGGTACATCCAGCCGTTCGCGCATGGCGCCGAGGAACGCCGGCGCCGCAATCAGCACCAACGCGTCGAAGCGCCCGGCCGCCCTCGCCTTCTGCAGGAAGCGGCCAAGTTCCAGTGCGAAGTTCGCTGTCTCGTGGGCGACCACCGAGGTGTCCTGGTCTTCGGCGTAGCCGCCCTGGCCGAACCGTTCGCACCCATGGCCCGCGCGATCCGACACCAGGTCGTGTTCCTGCAGGCGCCCCTCGGGGTGGATGAAGGCATCCAGCTCCTGCAGTGGCCCGGTCGGCTGGTCGGCCTTGAACAGACGCGCAACGGCGCGGTTGGCCACCACGATCCATACGGTCTTTTTCATCATGCGCTCCCAGGAGGTTTCACCAGGAATGCCGGACGGCGGATGGCTTTGCCTTGGGTAGATGCGCAAAGCGCAGTCAACAGGTTCGTTCGAAGCAGAGATTCCGCGAGCACGCGTCAAGCCAGCGTGAGTACTTGCGCGCAGCGTTCATTGCCCGACAAAAAAGGCGCCTGCCACGCTGGACAGGCGCCTCGGGGAAAGCGTCGAACGGGCCTGGCTTACTTCGCCACCGCCACCTGCGGCTGGCCCAGGCGGGTCACCAGCACCTGCACGTCGCTGTCGCTCACGCCGATCTTGCGCAGGTAGGCCTGGGCGCCGCCGTACTGCTTCTGGAGCGCGTCGAGGAACTGCGCCATGGCTTCCGGCGGCGTGCCCATCAGCGGCGCCAGCGCCGGGTTCTGCTTGAGCATGGCCGCCGTCTGCGGCGCGGACATCATCGGCTTCAGGTAATACGCGGAGATGGCGTAGTTGTGCACGATGTCATCGCGCTTCACGCCGGCCAGCGAGAGCAGCAGCGCCGAGATCATGCCGGTGCGGTCCTTGCCGGCGCTGCAGTGGTACAGCACGGCGCCATCCTTCTGCGCGGCCATCGCCTCGAACACCTGCTTGAACTGGGCCTGGTCCTCGTCCAGCGCCTTGGCGTACAGCACGCCCAGCGAGCCCGGCATGTGCGACATGTCCAGTGGCTTGTCGCCCATCAGCGAGATGCGCACGTACTTGAAGCGCGGATCGTTGGCCAGCGCGTCGGGGGCCTTGGTGGCCTCGTCGGTGGTGCGCAGGTCGATGTCCAGCGCCACGCCGCGCTTGGCTAGCGTGGCCTTGTCGGCATCGGTGAGGCGGGAAAGGTCGGCTGTGCGGATGAAGCGATCCGACGGCACGGCGCCATGGGTGCCCTTCAGGCCGCCCAGGTCACGGGCGTTGAGCGCACCCTGCAGGCCGACCAGGCGGCTGGCGTCGTCCGCGTTGGGCGCCACTTCGCCGGCTGCGGCGACGGCGGCCGGAGCGGCGGCGGGCTGGGCCTGCTGGGCGAGCGCCAGCGCAGGCATCAGGGCGAGCAGGAACAGGGAAGTCTTTTTCATGGTGTGGTCATCCTGGGAACGGGCGAAGGCCCGTCCGGTCAGCGGAGGTTGAACGACAGGGTCAGCATTTCGAAACGCGGCTGGCCAACCAGGTAGGTGGGCGACGATGCCGCTACGCCGTGATAGGCGACAGCGTTGGTAGTGGTGCTGTAGACGTAGCCGAGATAGTGCTTGTCGAACAGATTGTTCACCGACAGGCGCAGCTGCGGCTGGCCGAGCATGCCCCAGTCGCTGAAGGTGTAGCCGGCGTTGAAGTCGAAGGTGGTGTAGCCACCCACCTTCTCGGTGTTCAGCAGGTCACCATAGCGCGCGCCGTTGTACTTGCCGCTCAGGCGAATGAAGGTGTGGTCGAGGTCGTATTCCAGCGAGGTCGACAGCATGTTCTGCGGAATGCCGGCCATGCGCTTGCCTTCGGTCGGCAGTACCACTTCACCCGAACTGGTGTTGGAGACGAAATCGTCCTGCTGCGTGGCATGCAGATAGCTGTAGGACGAATAAAGGGTCCAGTGCGGGTCGAAATGCCAGCTCGCTTCCGACAGCACGCCGTACTGGCGTACCGCACCGGCATTGAAGTAGCTCAGCTGCAGGAACTGGTCGTAGTGCTGGGTCTGGTAGTTCTTGTAGTTCACGTCCAGCAGCGTGCTGCTGAACATGAAGTCGCCGTTGTTGTAGCGCCAGCCCAGCTGGTTGGTCCAGGTGGTCTCGGGCTTCACGCGCTGCAGCGTGTCGATGTTCTCGGCGGTATAGCTCCAGTACGCTTTGGCAATCGGCGGGCGATAGCCGGTGGACGAATGGAAGAAGAAGTTGTTGTTGTCGTTGGGCGTGTAGGAGAGGCCGATATCGCCCTGCACCGTGCTGTAGTCCTCGTGGATCAGCACGCTCTCGTTGGTGACCACGGGATTGGGTGCGCGGTACACGCCCGGCGTACGGATGTAGTCGTCGATCGCCAGGTGGTTGTACGAGATGCCGGCGCTGGCCTTCCACTGGTCGTTGAAGGTGTAGTTGTCAGCGAGGTACGCCTTGCCCGAGGCCGACTTGACGTAATAGTTGTCATAGTCGATCGGCGTGCCGTCCGGCAGGCGGTAGCGGGCGCTCTCGGCCCAGCGATCCACCGGCAGGCCGTTGTCGCCGATGGCACTGAGCGTGTACGGCTCACTCTTGCGGTACGCCTCGTACCAGATGCCGGCGGTGACGGAGTTGTTGTCGCCGCTGTAGTTGATCTTGGTGTTGATGCCCGGGCGCCAGATGTTGGAGTACACGTACAGGTAGGCCGGCACGGTATCCAGCGTGTCGCCGTCGTGGTTGAGGTCGACGGTCTGGCCCACGTTCATGCCGTACGGGCTCTTGGTGCTCTCGGACAGGTAGATGGCGCCGCCGCTGCCGCCCTGCTTGGCCATGTAGAAGTAGGGAATCACCGAGAGGTTGAGCTTGTCGGCCAGCTGGAACTCGCCGTCCGCCGACACGTAGGTGACGTCGCTCTTGTTGTTCTGCAGACCGTAGTAGCTATTGGCGATGGCCAGCTGACTGACCGCGTTGTCGGCCTTGCCCGGCGTGGTGGTGAACTGCGGGGCGACGTCGCTGTAGCCGTAGTCCCAGCCGTACTTGTCGTACTGGGCCTTGGTCGGCTCGAGGTAGTTGTTGCCCACCGTGCGCAGGTACATCGCGGTCATGCTGATGCTGTTCTGGCCGCCCAGGTCAAGCACCGACTTGGCCTGTACGCGCGAGCTGCCCAGCTCGCCCGGCCCCTGCCAGATGTCCGAGGTGGTGCGCGAGAACGAGATCCAGGTGCGCAGCGGGCCGGTCTGTCCGGTATCCAGGCGCACGAAGCCCTTGCGCACGTCGTAGTTGCCCACGCTGCCCTCCACGTACAGGCCAGGCGTTGCCGAAGGCTGGCGCGTGATCAGGCTGACGTGACCGCCTTCGGCGCTGATCGAGGGCGCATCGATGTCGGACAGGCCGGCGGCGACGTTGAGGTCGTCCACGTTCTGGGTGTCGCCCAGGAAGGTCGGGTAGATGTTGTAGTCAGCCGCTTCGTTCATCGGCACGCCATCGAGCGTGTACGACAGGCGGCTGCCGTCGAAGCCGTTGACCATGAAACCGGTGGAGGCGGTGAGGCCCGCAGGGTCGGAACTGGACACGAACACGCCGGGGATCGAGGCCATCGCCTGCACCGGGTCGGTCACGGCGGACATCTTGCGCAGCGCCTGCGCGGTGAGGTCGGACTCGGCCTTGTCGGCGTTCTCCGGCGACATCAGGCCGCCGGAATTCGTCGCGGCGTTGACGTTCACCACTTCGAGCGAGGTCATCGACTGGCCGGAGCGCACGCCCTGGTTCTTCGGATTGGTGGCCGATGCATCGGCGGCCGGCGCCACGGTGGAACCGGACGTGCCGCTGGCGGTGGTGGGGCCCTGCGAATTCGCATCCTGCGCGTGGAGCCCTTCCATGTCGGCAACGCTGGCAAGAATGCACAGAGCCAGCAGCGACCGTTTCAGAGCGGTCTTGTTGTAGACCATTGCAAAGCCTCGATGAGTGTTGATTGACGCCCCGCGACCTGGCAGGCAAGGCCGCCGTGTTCCCACACGCGACGGGGGCGCTGTGAACTTTTCCCCTCCGGACTCGCGCCCGGGGCCCCTCACCGATGAATGGTGGTTCAGTGGGTGGCGGCGGGATTCTGTTGGCCTCAAATGACAAGTGAATGACTATTCATTCACTTTTTTTTGAAACATGGGACCTGCCACAATGCGCGCCGCACAGACACGCTCCAGGGACGCAGGGGTTACGCATGACGACAACGACGAATCGCAAGGGCAGCAGGGCCAATGCCGAGGAACACGGGGCCGCGCAGCGGCTGCGCATCCTCAACGCGGCGCGCCAGCGTTTCATCGAGCAAGGCTTCCACGCCGCGACGATGGAGAGCATCGCGCAGCTCGCGGGCGTAAGTACTGGCCTGAGCTATCGCTATTTCCAGAACAAGCGAGCCCTCGTCCTTGCGCTGATCGAACAGAACCTCGAGGAGGACCAGCGCGGCCTGGCCACGCTGCCCGCCTCCACCGGCATGAAGACCTTCGTCGACGAACTCGCCGCGCTGTACGAGTCGGGCGGCGGCGATTCGTGGAACGCAGTGCTGTTCTCCGAGATCACGGCCGCGGGTGCGCGTGATGAGGAGATCCAGAAGAAGCTGGTGGAAGCCGAGGCACTCGCCAACGACGATTTCGTGCAGTGGCTGAAGCTGCGCGACAAGGAAAAATCGATCAAGCGCAGCGCCGAGGATGCCAGGGTCCGCGCCCTGCTCATGCGCTGCCTGTTCTCCGGCCTGGTGGTGCGCAGCACCCGCGAGCCCGACCTGGATCTTGGCCTGCTCAAGGCCATGCTGCGCAGGGTGCTACCCCTGGTACTGGGTGATGGCATGGACAACGAACCGCCGCGGAAGAAAACTTGACGCGACAATAATTGTTTCGGAATGTTTCTTCCGGGTGACAAGCATGCGTCAGCACTGACACATCCGGCAGCGCCCTGCGCCGATCCAGGGCATGGGGGCCGGCGCGCCGGCCACCTGCCTCAACCGTGGCTGCGGATCGCCTTGAGCAAGGCCATGCCGGCTTCGGGGAGGCTGCCTTCGTTGACGATGGTCAGGGTCTTTTCCGGCACCACGTAGCTGTCGTGGCGCGCCAGGCGCTGGTCGATCTGCTCGGCCGTCTCCCTGCCCCGCGCCTGCATGCGATGCACGATGGATTCGCGGCTCGCCGTGATCAGCACCGGCACCATGTCGTTGAAGCGCGCCTGCGCGTGCGGAAGTGCACCACGCGAACCATTCACCAGCACGTCCACGCCCTGGCGTACCCAGTGCTCGATCTCCTTGCCCAGCCCGCAACGCAGGCCGTGGGCCTGCCAGGTCAGCGCGAAAAGGCCGCGGCGCTCGCGCAGGTCGAATTCCACCGGGGTCAGCGTAACGTGATCACCACTGATCGGCTGCGGCGAGCGCGTCACGTACCGATGCGCGTACACCACGTCATACGAGGGCCCATTCACCCGGGCCCATTCGATGACGCTGTCCTTGCCCGCACCCCATGGGCCCATCACGTAATAAAGCCGGCCCTGCCTCATGCAGCCGAGGCCTTGCGCAGCGCGATGCGCTCCAGTGGTTCGAAGACCGCGCCGGGCGACTTCTCCACGCACAGCGTCAGCGCATCGACGCGGGCCGCTGGCAACATGGCCGCACGTACCGAAAGCCAGCGCTGCAGGGCGCGCTCCTCTTCGATGCTGGCCGGCGCGGACAGCGTCATGTGGAACCGATAGCGTTCAAACACGTAGGGATACCCGTAACGTCCGAGGTAATGGATTTCAATCGCGTCGAGCCCGGTGGCGCGGCGCTGGAAGTCGTGTTCGGCCAACGGCAGGCGCAACGGTTCGACCGCCTCCACGCAGGCCGCGGCCAGTGCATTGATCGCCCGGGAGTCGCCCGCCGGACGCAACGCGGGAAAACCAGCCAGGCGGCCGGAGCGCAAGGAGAGATGGATCGGCGCGTGCGCCTGCGCCACCTTCTCCAGCGCGCGGCGCAAGTCGTCGAGGTCGTGGTCTGGCGATAGCGTGAACGGCGAACGCAAGGTGGCATGCCAGCCGTAGCGGCGCACGTCCGCCAGCAAGGCGTTCCAACGCGTGGCACCAATACCCGGTATGCCATGCGGCGTGATCGCGGGATTCAGCCAGTCGCGGCCCAACGAAGCGAGCGCGCTCGCGGGCGCGGGACAGAAATAGACGGCATAACGCATCAATGGCCCGCCTTCGTCCCCGCCTGCACGTCCAGGCGATCGCAGGCCATGCCTCCATGGATCCGCACCTGGTTCATCCCGCCCGTTCCCCGCATCACCCTCGCCACTCCCCGCATCCACCACTCACTGTCCGGTCGCGCCGTGGGCCCGACCTGCCTAGATAACTAGACGTATGTGACAAGACTAGGAAAGCGCGTGGCCAATTCCCCTGATGCTGCTGGCCAGCACGCACGATACGCCGGCGCACGTGGCGCCGGCAGCACCCGCCAGTTCAGCATGAGCGGCCAGGGCATAACGCGAAGCAGTGTGCAGATCGGGGGCGCGCCTAGCCGGACGACCCGGCCGCCTGCTCGAACAGATCGAGCATGCGCCGCAGGCTCGCCTTCTCCTCGTCGGTGGGTGCACCGCCCAGCGTGATCACCTGCTCGAGCGCTGCCGCGGTCTGACGAATTTTTTCTGGTTCGGCGCGCGCCAGCAACGTGGGAATGGCCTGGATGCAGGCGTCGGGGTCGTGGCGCAGCAAGCGGGCCTGGCCGCGCAGCAGCTGGCGGAAGGCCGCCATGTCGACGGTCCGCGCGTCGTGCTCGTGCCGCAGCCGCAACGCATAACGGAACTGCCGCTCGTCACCTTCGCCCCGCGCACGCAGCACGAACAGCAGCGCACGGATGGCCGCCTCGGCAAGGCCGCCTTCGCTCACCTGCGCATGCAGGTGCTCCATCTCGTGCGCGAGAAACGCCAGGTGCTCGGGCGAATCACCGGGATGGGGCCGTGGCGAGGCGTGTTCGTCGGTGCCCTGCCCCGCCAGCGCTTGCAGCCAGGGTGAGCCATACAGGCTGTGGAACAGCAGCCCATAGATCTCGTCGCGATGATCGCGAAAGCTATCCAGGGCCTGCACGATCGCCTGCGACATCATCGCCTGCGCCTGCAGCAGCGGATTGTCCGGAGTCGCCGGACGGCGATGCTCGCGTACCTGCCCGGCCAGGGTCGCCAGCATCGGCGCGAGCGGATGTTCGTCGGACCACCACTCGTAGCCGATGCGCAGTGGCTGCAGCGCCTGCATCCAGCGGGCGGACTCGGGGGTGGAGAACGCGCGCACCCACGGCTGCATGAAGTGCCGATAGACCGAGAGATTGATGTCCGAAAGCGTGCGCGCCGCATCGAAGTGGCGATCACTCTCCATATCGGGCTGCACGATGTCGCGCACGTCGTCGATGCTCCGGCGATGGATCGACATCAGGAACTCGCTGTTGGTGAGCTCCCCGTGCGGCAGCGCCGGATCCTTGTCCTCCACCACGGCCTGGTACAGGCCCGCAGGCAGCAGGTCGATCAGGTCGATGTTGTTGGTGAACTCGCGGTGTTCCTTGCGCCCGACGCTGCCCGACACGAAGATCCCAAGGTGCCCGATGGAATCGTGCGTGGCATACACGATGGTCTGGTCGTAGCCGATGATGTCCTGGTCGTCGCGATACAGGTCGGTGATCCAGCCCAGCGCCTGCGGGGGCGGCGTGATGTTGTCGCCGTAGGAGCAGAACACCACGATGGGTGAACGGATATTGCGCAGGTCGATGCGCACGCCGTCGGACGTCACCAGCTCGGCGGTGGACAGCCGGTTGCCGATGAACAGGTTGTCGACGATGTACTGCATTTCCACGTCGTTGAGGAACACGTGGCCGCCCCAGTACTTCTCGAAGCCGAGATAGCGCGGCGCTTCGGTATCAACCTTGGCGTAGAGGTTGTACTGCTTCTTCCACAGCGTGTTGGCCGGGTCGAGGTTCTCGAAGTTCTGCACCAGCCACGCGCCATCGAAGCGGCCCGCGCCCACGTCGCTGGTGGCCGCAGTGGCCCAGCTGCCGCCCAGCAGGCCGCCGGCATAACGCATTGGCGTTTCGCCCGCCCAATAGGACAGCGGCGCCCCCGCCACGATGATCGGTCCGAACAGCTCCGGCCAGACCGCCGCGGTCATCAGGATCTGCCAGCCCGCCTGGCAATTGCCGATCACCGCCGGCTTGCCCATGCTTTGCGGATGCAGCTCGATCACGCGGCGCAGGAAGGCCGCCTCGGCACGCATCACGTCTTCCACCGTCTGCCCCGGCACCGGGTCGGGCAGGAAGCCGACGAAATAGCACGGGTGCCCGGCCTGCAAGGCCGCGCCGATCTCGCTGTCGGGCTTGAAGCCGCCGATGCCCGGACCATGGCCGGCGCGCGGATCCACCACCACGAACGGCCGCTTGGCCGGGTCGGGCACGGTGCCTTCCGGCGGCAGGATGCGCACCAGGCCGTAGTTCACCGGCCGCGGCAGGTCCGCGCCGTACATGACCAGTTCGCAGGGGAAATCCAGCACGTTGGGCGCCTTCTCGCGAAGGTGCGCCTGGTATTGGTTGCCGCGCTCCCGCATCACGTCGGCATACAGCACGCTGCGCTGCCAGGCGTCGATGGTGTAGTCGATCAGGCTGGTCAGCCAGGGCGTGTTGCCCAGGTCGAACAGGTGGTCCACGGATGCCACTTGCGGATGATTCATGCCCTGCCTCGCAGCGTGCTGGCACCGAGCCCTCCCGGGGCACGGCGCCACACGATCATTTGTCGCGCGCCGGTCCCTTGCCTTCGGCCCAGGGCCACAGCCGGCCCCACTGGGCCATCAGGTCATTCCACTGGGTGGTCACGGCACTGCTGTCACCTACGCTGCCCAGCGCGCGGGCGGTGTCCTTCTGCCAGGATTCGACGGCTTCCTGCAGGCCCTGCGCGAAATGCTGCTGCACGTTGGCGGCGATCTGGTTGGTGATGTTGGCGTCGCCCATGCGCTGCTGCAGCTGGCGCCAGAACGTCTCCGCCGGAATGGTGGACAGACCCGCCCAGTCTTGCGCCTTGAGCAACTGCTCCACCCTCGCCTGCTGGTCGGCAATGCCGTCATCGACCGCGCGCGTGGACAGTTCCAGCCACTTCTTCCAGTTCTCCATCACCAGCTTGTTCACCCGCAGCTGGAATTCGGTGTTGGCCTTGTACAGGGCCAACGGCAGTTCGCCGGGATTGCTCATCGTCGTGTCCTCGGTGGGTAGTGCGTCCGTGCGACAGGGATCTCAAGCCATCTGGCCAATGGCCTTGCGGAAACGTCTCAGCGACAGCCAGAACAACACACTGCCAATGACCAGCAGCGCCAGGAACTGTTTCCACACCACCGACAATCCGGCGCCTCGGTACAGAATGGACTGCCCCAGCTCAACAAAATGTGTGGTGGGCGCGGCCTGCATGAGGTCGCGCACCAGGGTCGGCATGCTTTCACGCGGCGTGGTGCCGCCGGAAAGCAGCTGCAGGGGAATCAGGATGAGGATCAGCAGCATGGCGAACTGCGGCATGCTGCGCGCGACCGTCGCCATGAAGATCCCCATCGAGGTGGTCGCGAACAGGCACAGCGCCGCCCCGGCCAGGAACAGCGGAACCGAGCCCTCCACCGGCACATGCAGCAGGCCGCGCACCACGAAGTTCAACGACACCCCGGCGGCCACGAGCACCACCAGCCCCATCGACCAAACCTTGGCGAGCATGATCTCGGTAGGTGTCACCGGCATGACGAGCAGATGTTCGATCGTGCCGTGCTCGCGCTCGCGGATCAGGGCCGCCCCGGTCAGGATGATCGACAGCATCGTGACGTTGTTGATGATCTGCATGAGACCGCCGAACCACATCTTCTCCAGGGACGGGTTGAAGCGGGCCCGCAGCGCCAGGTCCACCGGCAGGCTGCTGCCGCCGCGATAACGCATCACGAACTCGTTCACCTCGCCCATCACGATCTGCTGGATATAGCCGCTGCCAGTGAAGGCCTGGCTCATGCGGGTGGCATCCACGTTCAGCTGGATGGCGGTCGGACGGCCGGCCAGCACGTCGCGCTGCATGTTCGGCGGAATGTTCAGCACGAAGGTATAGCGTCCCGAGTCCATGCCGGCATCCATCTCGCCCAGGGTAATCAGCTGCGGGTGGGTGAACTGCGGTGGATAGAACGCGGTGATGATGCGCTGGGCCAGCGGCGAGCCGTCCTCGTCCACGATGGCGATCGGGGCGTTGTGCAAGGTTTCGGGCATGGCCGAGGCCGAGGTGTAGACCGACACCGTGAAGGTGTAGACGATCAGGATCAGCATCATCGGGTCGCGCGCCAGGCTCCACAGCTCCTTGATGCCCAGTCGGTAAATGTTGGTGAGCCAGCGCATGTCAGCGGTCCTGTTTGCGGAGCAGCGCGATCGCCGTGCCCATGATCACCGGCACCGCCACCAGCAGCGGCCAGAACGAATCGCGCAGGTCGTGCAGGCCCAGCGCCTTGCTGAACACGCCGCGGCTGATGGTGAACATGTAGGTGGCCGGATAGATCTGCCCGATGAAGCGACCACTGCCCTCCAGCGAGGACACCGGGTCGGTGAGCCCGGAGAACTGCACCGCGGGGATCATGGTGCCGATCATGGCGAAGAACAGCGCCGCGATCTGGCTGCGCGTCACCGACGAGGCCAGCAGGCCCATGCCGGTCGACACCACGCAGAACACGAACGAGGCCAGCATCAGCGCGAGGTAATTGCCGGTGATGGGCACGCCGAACACGGTCACCGCCAGCAGGGTCATCAGGAAGAAATTGACCATGGCCAGCAGCACATAGGGCATCTGCTTGCCCACCAGGAACTCGCTGCGCGTGACCGGCGTGACGTAGAGGTTCACGATGGAACCCATTTCCTTCTCGCGCACCACCGCCAGCGCCGTCAGCATGGCCGGAAGCATCAGCAGCAGCAGCGGGATCACCGCGGGCACCATGGCCGGCAGGCTCTTCACGTCCGGGTTGTAGCGGAAGCGCGTCTCCACATCGACTGCGCTGGTGGTGGACATGCCCAGCCGCTCGCGCGCCTGCACCGCCAGCCACTGCTGGTGCATCGCCGTCACGTAACCACGCACGGTTTCGGCACGGGTGGGCATGGCACCGTCGATCCACGCACCGATGTCCACCCGGCTGCCTCGCGATACGTCACGCGCAAAACCCGGAGGTATCTCGATCGCCAGCGACAGCTCGCCGGTGCGCATGCGCCGGTCCATGTCGTCGTAGTCCACGATGGGCGGTTGCTCGACGAAGTAGCGCGAGCCCGAGAGATTGAGCAGGTAGTTCTGGCTCAGGCCCGTGTGGTCGCGATCGAGCACGGCGTAACGCAGGTTCTCCACGTCCATGTTGATGCCGAAACCGATCACGAACAGCAGGATCACCGAGCCCCCCAATGCCAGCGTGGCGCGCACCGGATCACGCCGCAGCTCCAGCGCCTCGCGCCACATGTAGCTGAGCATGCGCTGCACGCTGAAGTGGCGCGGCTGCTGCGCATGCTGGGCGGCATGCGTCACCGGCGCGGCGTCGGTGGTGGTGGGGCTGCCGCCACCGGCCTCCACCAGGTAGCCGATGAAGGCCTCCTCCAGCGTGGCGGCGTGGCGCTTGGCGATCAGTGCCGCCGGGGTGTCGCTGTCCAGCACCTTGCCCGCATGCATCATCGACATGCGATCGCAGCGCTCTGCCTCGTTCATGAAGTGGGTGGAGATGAAGATGGTGACGCGGTCGCGTCGCGACAGCTCGATCAGCAACCGCCAGAAATTGTCGCGCGCCACCGGGTCCACGCCCGAGGTCGGTTCGTCCAGGATCAGCAGCTCCGGCTTGTGCACCATCGCCACCGCCAGCGAGAGGCGCTGGCGCATGCCCAGCGGGATGCTGTCGGGCAGACTGTCGATGGCCTCGCGCAGGTCGAAGCGCTCGACCATTTCCTCCACCCGTGCCGGCACCTCGGCTTCGGGCACGTGGAACAGCCGCGCATGCAACACCAGGTTCTGCCGAACGGTGAGCTCGCCATACAGCGAGAAGGCCTGCGACATGTAGCCCACGCGGCGGCGTGTATCCATGTCGTTGGGATCCACCGGCTTGCCGAACAACCAGGCCTGGCCGTCACTGGCCGGCAACAGACCGGTCAGCATTTTCATGGTGGTGGTCTTGCCGCAACCGTTGGAGCCTAGGAACCCGAAGATCTCGCCGCGGCGGATGCGGAAGTTGACGTGATCGACCGCCACAAAATCACCGAAGCGCATGGTGAGATCCTTGGCCTCGATCGCGATGTCGTTGTCGTCCACCTCCAGCGGCGGGATCACTACCGGCGCATAGCCCTTCTTCTTTTCCTCAGGCAGCAGTGCGATGAAGGCCGATTCCAGCGACGGGCTGCCGGTGCGTTCGAGCAGTTCCTGCGGGGTACCGGTGGCCAGGGTCCGGCCGTCGTCCATCGCCACCAGCCAGTCGAAGCGCTGCGCTTCGTCCATATAGGCGGTGGCCACCAGTACGCTCATGCCGGGCTGGGTGCGCCGGATGCGCGCGATCAGGTCCCAGAACTGCGCACGCGCCAGCGGGTCGACGCCAGTGGTGGGCTCGTCGAGGATCAGCAGGTCCGGATCGTGGATCAGTGCGCAGCACAGGCCGAGCTTCTGCTTCATGCCGCCGGACAGCTTGCCGGCCGGACGCCCGAGGAAGTCGTACATCCCAGTGCTGCGGGTAAGGTCGTCGATGCGTCGCCTTCGCTCGGCCGCGTCATGACCGAACAGGCGCGCGAAGAACTGCAGGTTCTCTTCCACCGATAGCGTCGGATACAGGTTCTTGCCCAGGCCCTGCGGCATGTAGGCAATGCGCGGGCACACCAGGTCGCGATGGCGCTTGCTCGCCATGTCGCCACCCAGCACCTCCACGCGTCCCTCCTGCACGGCGCGCGCACCGGCGATCAGCGACAGCAGGCTGGACTTGCCCACGCCATCGGGCCCGATCAGGCCCACCATGCGCCCGGCCGGGATGGCCAGGTCCACGCCCTTCAGCGCCACGGTCTTGCCGTAGTGCAGGCGCACCCCTTGCAGGGTCACCACCACGTCGGGTGACATGGGCGGCGGCGCAGGCGTCGCTGCCATCGCTTACTCCGGCAGCCTGACTTCGAGCTGCGCCGGCCAGTCCTTGCCCGGATCGAGCTTGACCCAGGCCACGCCCGGCACGCCGGTCTTCACCTGCTTGAGGTGTTTCTGCAGCAGCTCGGTGGGAATCTGCGCCTTCACGCGGAACATCAGCTTCTGGCGCTCGCTGGCCGTTTCCACCGTCTTGGGCGTGAACTGCGCGGAGCTGGCCACGAACGAGACCTTGGCGGGGATCACCCACTGCGGCGCCGCGTCCAGGATGATGCGCACGTCGCTGCCCAGCGCCACCCGACCGGCCGCCGTCTCGGGCAGGAAGAACGTCATGTAGACGTCGGACAGGTCGAGCAGGTTGAGCACCTTGCCGCCCGAGCCCAGCACCTCGCCGGGCTGCGCCACGCGAAACTGGACACGCCCATCGCGCGGTGCCTTCAGGTCGCTGTCGGCGATGTCGGCATCGATGCGCGCTACCGTGGCCTGCGCCGCCTTCACTGAGGAACGCGCGCCCACCAGCTGCGCCTTGCTCGCCTCCACGGCCGCGTTCGCCGAGGCCAGCTGCGCCTTGGCCGCCGCCACCGTGGCCTGCATGCCGCGCACGCGGGCACGATCGTCATCCAGTTCCTGCTCCGACGAGGCACCCTCCTTCGCCAGCGTCTGCGAGCGCGACAGGCGACGCTGTGCATTGGACAGCTCGCTCTCGCGCTGGGCCACCTGCGCCTCGGCCGCCGCCACGTCGCTCTGGCGCAGCGCCACCTGCGCCTCACCCGCGGCCACCTGGTGCTCGGCCTGCTGCTCGCCCGCCACCGCCTCGGCGCGCTGCGCCTGCAGCACGTCGATCTGCATGCGCGCCAGCGTCTGGCCGGCCTTCACGAAGTCGCCTTCCTGCACCAGGATGTCCTGCACGCGCCCGGCCAGCTTGGTCGCGATGTCGATCTCGGTGGCCTCGATGCGGCCATTGCCGCTGGCGAAGCCTTCACCGGGACCGCTCGGGCGCAGCTTCTGCCAGGCGAACACGCCCAGCAGCACGGCCACCACCACGGCGGCCGCGATCATCAAGTTCTTCTTCAGGGCTGGACTCATGGCCATGGCGTTCGGCTTGCCTCACGGACCGGGGGTGGCCGCGTTCGGCGCGGCATCCGGAGCAGACACGCCGCCACCCAGCGCGGCATACAGGCTCACCTGGCTCGACAGCAGCGCGCGGCGCGCGCGCACCAGCTCCTGCTCGGCGGACAGCAGCGCACGCTGCGCATCGAGCACTTCCAGATAGGGCGTGGCGCCGTTGTCGTAGCGCAGCTTGGCCAGCCGCGCGCGTTCGGTCTGCGCATCCACCGCCTCGCGCTGGATGCGTACCTGCTCGCCGAGCCACTGCTTGGCCGACAACGCGTCGGCGACCTCGCGGAAGGCGTTCTGCACGGTGTTGTCGTAGTCGGCGACGGCGATGTCGCGACGCACTTCCGACAACTCCAGGTTGGCCTGCCGCCGGCCGGTATCGAATACCGGCAAGGTCACGCTAGGCACGAAGGTCCAGGCGCGACTGCCAGAGGCAAACAGGCCGTCGAGCTGCGCACTGGCGGTGCCGAAACTGGCAGTGAGCGCAATGCGTGGGAAGAAGTCCGCACGCGCCGCACCGATGTTCGCATTGGCCGCCCGCAGGCGGTATTCGGAGGCCTGGATGTCGGGCCGATCCGCCAGCAGTTCCGAAGGCAGGCCGGCCTGCAGAGGGGCGAACACGCTGGCATCGTCGAAACGCGTATTGTCCGGTGCCAGGTCCACCGGCGCCCCGACCAGCTGCGCCAGCGCATGTGCCTGCGTGGCGCGTTCCTGCTCCAGCTGCGCGCCCAGCGCCTGCGCCTGGGTCAGCAGGGTCTGCACGTCGGTCAACTCCAGCTTGGAGGCCGAGCCCACGTCGTGACGGCGACTGAAGATGCGATACGACTCCTGCCGCGTCGCAATCGTTTCGCGCGCCAGCGCCAGCCGCTCGTCCAGCTCGCGCAAGGCGAGATAGCTGTTGGCCACCTGGGCGATCAGCGCCAGGCGTACGGCACGCTGGGCAGCTTCGGTGGCGAAGTATTGCTGCAGGGCCGATTCCTTGAGGCTGCGCACGCGCCCCCACAGGTCCAGCTCCCAGCTGGTCATGCCGACGTAGAACTCGTAGTCGCTGCTGATCACCGGCTGCCCGGAGATGTTGAGGTCGCCAGGGACCTGGGCGCGCGTGCCCTGCGCGCCCAGGCCGATGGTCGGATACTGCTCGGAGCGCTGGATGCGATACGCCGCCCTCGCCTCCTGCACGCGCAGCATGGCCACGCGCAGGTCACGGTTGTTGTCCAGCGCCGTGGCAATCACCTGCTGCAGTTTGGGGTCGGTGAAGTAGTCGCGCCAGGCGATGTCCGCCGCGCGCGCACCGGCGCCGGGCTGGGTGTCGGCGGGCCAGCTATTGGGCACAGGCTGTGGCGGTGTCTGGTGCGGCGGCGCCATCGAGGCGCAGGCGGCCAGCAGCGTGACCAGGCTCACGGCCATCACGCGACCACCATGCAGTGGCACCCCATGTTTTGCCCACCGGCTGCGCAGGCCATTCGCCTGCCCCGGATCGCCTGCCTTTAACCTGGAAGTCCTGAGCACCGTATGCCCCTGTTGACCATGGACATGCCGACAGTGATATCAACAACGAGGCGGTACGACCATGACGTGCGACCGTGCCGCCCGTCAGCCGCGCTGCCCACCGGCACGATGTGAATCGGTTCAAGCAAGCCGGTTTTGACGGTACCGGCCTGATCGTGACGTTCATGTCACGACAGGCCTCGCACCGCGCCGCCTGAAAACAGGCCTCGCAAGCTGGAGCGAGGCCATCCACGAGGCCCGCTGTTCACCGGTAACTGTGTAAGCGCCAACACAGTTGCACACCCCTTCGGCAAGAGGCATCTCCATGAAGACGATCACCTCACTGGCGCTGGCCGCAGCTTTGGGTTTCGCCTGGGCGGCTTCCGCGCAGGACGCGCTGACCCAGCACCAGGTACAGGCATCACTGGAGCAACAGGGCTACCGCAAGGTCCACGACCTGGCTTTCCATGGTGGCGTTTGGACGGCCAAAGCACCCAGCGCCAATGGCCAGAACGTGGACGTGCGCGCCCAACTGTCCACCGAGGGCTATACCCGCGTGCACGACGTGGACTTCAAGGATGGCGTGTGGACCGCGAGGGCGGACAATCCCGCCGGCAAGGGCGTGGCCCTGCAGCTGGCCCCCGACACCGGAAGGGCGATCGGTGCCGACAGGCATTGAGGGCGGAGAGCGCATGGACGGCGGATGCGGGTGGCGCCGTCAGGGGAGGAACTCCCCGGAATCCGCCAGGTGCGGCGCGAACGCCGCACCTGGCGTGTGAAGCACTAGCGGAACGCAACGCTTAGACAGCGGCGTCCTTGAGCTTCTTCAGCGGGCGAACCTTGATCTTCACCGTGGCCGGCTTGGCAGCGAACCACTGCTCTTCCTTGGTGAAGGGGTTGATGCCCTTGCGCTTCGGCTTGGCCGGCACGCTGACGGCGGTGATCTTCAGCAGACCCGGCAGCGTGAAGTGGCCAGCGCCCTTCTTGTGCACCGAGTTGGTCACAGCGGCTTCGAGCGAGGCGAGCACCGCGCGCACGTCCTTGGCCACCACGCCGCTGGCTTCAGCGATATGGGCGACCAGGCCCGACTTGCTCAGTGCTTCCTTGATCGGCTTGTTCACGACTGCCTTGGCGGCGGTCTTCGGAGCTGCCTTCGGAGCGGCCTTCTTCTTTGCTGCTGCTTTCTGCGCCTTCGCCATACATTTCCCCGTGGTCATCGATAGTGACGGTATTTGGAATGCCTCTCGGCATGCGGAATGTATGGCATGCCAGCCCGCCTCGCCAAGCTGCAATACGGAAAAAATGCGGTTTTTTTGCACTTTGGGCCGCTTCGGGGTGAAAAAAGTCATGCCGGCCCCTTCGGAAAGGCTGTTTTTCAGGGGTTTGCGCCCCTGCCGACACCCCGCTACCTGGGAGCTATGGACCGACGGCGCCCGCGCTCTCTACTATCGAGGCTCGTTTCCCCGCTAGGTGCCGTCCATGAAGCGTTTGGCCTTATCCCTGCTCGCCCTGTCGGTATCGACGGCGCTGTTTGCCGCCGACACGACCACCCCGACCATCGATCCGCACCGCTTGTCGGACGAAGTCAAGACGCTGTCCTCCGACGCCTTTGAAGGCCGCGGACCTGCCACGGAAGGCGAAAGCAAGACCATCGACTACATGATTGCCCAGTTCAAGGCTGTAGGCCTGCAGCCTGGCGGCGACCTCAAGAACGGCAAGCGCGAATGGACCCAGGCCGTGCCGCTGCTGCAGTCGGACATTGCCGGCACGCCGGATCTCAGCTTCACCGTCGAGGGCAAAACCGAAAGCCTGACGCAGGGCAAGCAGATTGCCGTGCGCTCGGCACTGGACGGCTCCAAGGCGGTGTCGATCAAGGACGCCCCGCTGGTGTTCGTCGGCTATGGCGTCAAGGCGCCGGAGCGCAACTGGGACGACTTCAAGGGTGTGGACCTGCACGGCAAGATCGCCGTGGTGCTGATCAACGACCCGGACTTCGAGACCGGCGTAGGCGACTTCGGCGGCAAGGCCATGACCTACTACGGTCGCTGGACCTACAAGTACGAGGAGGCGGCACGCCAGGGCGCCGCCGGCATGCTGATCATCCACGAGACCGCGCCGGCCTCCTACGGCTGGGCCACCGTGGCCAATTCCAACACCAACACCCAGTTCGACGTGGTGCGCGACCATCCGTCCAGTGTGCACACGCCGGTGGAAGCCTGGATCCAGCGCGACGTGGCGGTGGACCTGTTCAAGGCCGCGGGCCTGGATTTCGAGGCCCTGAAGAAGCAGGCGCAGACGCGCGAGTTCAAGCCTGTGGTGCTGAAGGGCGAGACCTTCTCGGCGAACTACAAGATCAACTCCAAGGTGATCATCTCCCACAACATCGTGGGCCGCATCGAGGGCACCAAGCGCCCGAACGAGACGGTGATCTACAGCGCGCACTGGGACCACCTGGGCGTTGGCGCACCGGATGCCACCGGCGATCGCATCTACAACGGCGCGGTGGACAACGCCACCGGCACCGCCTCGCTGATCGAGCTGGCCCGCGCCTTCACCAGCGGTCCCAAGCCGGAACGTTCGGTGGTGTTCCTCAACGTCACCGCCGAGGAGAAGGGCCTGCTGGGTTCGGAGTACTACGCCTCCAAGCCGCTCTACCCGTTGGCCACCACGGTCGCGGTGATCAACATGGATGCGCTCGACCCGCACGGCCCGGCCCGCAACTTCACCATCTCCGGCAGCGCCAAGCTCGACCTGCTCGATGAGCTGACCGACACGGCCAAGAAGTGGAACCTGGTCTATTCGCCGGATCCGAAGCCGGAAGCCGGCCACTTCTTCCGCTCCGACCACTTCTCCTTCGCCAAGCGTGGCGTGCCGGCCATCTCGTTCGGCTCCGGCAACGACTGGGTGGACGGTGGCCTGGCCGCCGGCAAGGCCGCCGAGGACGAATACGTGGCCAAGCACTACCACCAGCCCTCCGACGAGTGGCAGGCCAGCTGGCCGTTCACCGGCATGGCACGCGACCTGCAAATCCTCTACACGCTCGGCTACGACCTGGCCAATTCGGACACCTGGCCGAACTGGAGCAAGGACTCGGAGTTCCGCGCCACCCGCGACGCCACCGCGACCCAGCGCAAGTAAGCACGGCCCACCTGAGGTGCAGGAAACGGCCCGCAGCTCTGCGGGCCGTTTTTTTTCGCCATGCGAACGGGTTTTTCACACCCCGCTGATTCAGATGACGCCCGCAACAGAACCGCAGCATGGCCGTCATCGCCGGGCCAGCCGGCAGCCATGGAATCGTCGCGATGGGATCACAGGGGAGTCATCTGCCGCGGGCAGGCTATGCACCATCCCCAGACAACACGCTGTAGCCCCTCCATGCTGGCGCAATACGTCTTCCCGTCGAAAGCAGGCCTGTTCCGCATCGTCCGCCACGGCCGCCAATGGCGCGCGCTGTGCGAGGAACAGGAAATCGGTCGTCACGAGACGCCGCAGGCCGCCCTGATCGCCACCCGCATCGCCTGTCCCCAGGCACGCCTGCCGGGCGACCTGGACCGCTGGCGCTTCATCCCGGAACTGGCCCTGGCCCACTCGCGCGTATCCGCGGAAGGCACACGCTGGCGCCTCGCCGGCTGAGCACTCTTCTCCCTCTCCCCCTCGGGGAGAGGGTCGGGTGCTCGCGCCGCCGCTTCAACCGAAGCGTGATTCGAACCAAGCTGGTCGCGAACGTGGCCCCTCTGGAGAGCGCGAGTAAGGCCCGTGCCTTACTCGTGCGCGTTGATCACCGCCAGGAAATCCCGGCCGTAGCGCTTGAGCTTCGCCTCGCCCACGCCGCTGATGGCCGCCAGCTCGTCCTCGGTCGAGGGCAAGGCGCGCAGCATCGCCAGCAGGGTGGCGTCATGGAAGATCACGTACGGCGGCACGCCATGCTGCTTGGCCAGCTGCGTGCGCAGCTTGCGCAGCTCGTCCCATAGCGGCTGCTCGTAGGCTTCCACGCCCAGGCTGCCACCGGTGACCAGCTGGCTGTCGCGCCGCTTGCGTGAAGCCCGCACCGGCCGCGCATCCTCGCGCAGCTGCACCGGGCGATTGCCTACCAGGACCTCGCGGCTGGCCTTGGTCAGGCGCAGCGTGCCGAAACCTTCGGCATCCGCCTCGAGCAGGCCCATCGCCAGCAACTGGCGGAACACCGAACGCCATTGCTTCTCGTCCATGTCCGCGCCGATGCCGAAGGTGGAGAGGCGATCGTGTCCCAGCTCGCTCATGCGCGAGCTGTCCTCGCCACGCAGGATGTCGATCACATGTCCCGAACCATAACGCTGGCCGCTGCGGTACACCGCCGACAATGCCTTCTGCGCGGGCACCGTGGCGTCCCATGTCCTGGGCGGCTCGATGCAGTTGTCGCAGCGTCCGCAAGGGCCGTGGAACGCTTCGCCGAATGCCGCCAGCAGCAGCTCGCGCCTGCACTGCGTGGCCTCGGCGTAGCCCAGCAGCGATTCGAGTTTCTGCCGCTCGATGCGCTTGCGCTCATCGGCCGACTCCGACTGCGCGATCATCTGGCTCATCGTCACCACGTCGGACAGGCCGTAGATCATCCAGGCATCGGCAGGCAGGCTGTCGCGCCCGGCACGACCGGTCTCCTGGTAATAGCCTTCCATGCTGCGCGGCAGGTCCAGGTGCGCCACGAAGCGCACGTCAGGCTTGTCGATGCCCATGCCGAAGGCCACCGTGGCCACCATCACCAGGCCGTCCTCGCGCAGGAAGCGCCGCTGGTGGGCGTTGCGCGTCGCTGCATCCAGGCCGGCGTGATACGGCAAGGCCTCGATGCCGGCCTCGGACAACCAGGCCGCCGTCTCATCCACCTTGCGGCGGCTGAGCGCGTAGACGATGCCGGTCTCGCCGCGCCGGCGCTCCAGGAAATCCAGCAACTGGCGACGCGCGTTGTGGCGCAGGCCCACCTGGTAGCGGATGTTCGGCCGGTCGAAGCTGGAGACGAACTGGCGCGCCTGCTCCAGCGCCAGCCGCTCGACGATCTCCTCGCGCGTGCGCTCGTCCGCCGTGGCGGTGAGCGCAATGCGCGGCACCTGCGGAAAGCGCTGGTGCAACACCATCAGCTCGCGGTATTCCGGACGGAAATCGTGGCCCCACTGCGAAACGCAATGCGCCTCGTCGATGGCAAACAGGGCCACTTCGGTACGTTCGAGCAGCCCGAGGAAACGCGGCGTAAGCAGGCGTTCGGGCGCCACGTAGAGCAGGTTCAGCTCACCGGCAAGCAGGCGCCGCTCGACCTCGCGCTGCTCCTCGGCACCCAGGCTCGAATTGAGATAGGCGGCCGACACGCCCGCCTCGCGCAGCGCGTCCACCTGGTCCTGCATCAGCGCGATCAGCGGCGACACCACGATACCGGTGCCCTGCCGCACCAGCGCCGGGATCTGGTAGCACAGCGACTTGCCGCCGCCCGTGGGCATGAGCACCAGTGCGTCGCCGCCTTCGATCAACTGCTCCACGATGGCCTGCTGCTGGCCGCGGAACTGGGTGTAGCCGAAAACGCTGTGGAGAATATCGAGGGGGGAGGAAGGCATCCGGAAATGCTAGCAAATGGGCCTGCCCCGCACAGAGCCCTGCAACTCCGGCACCTCGTGTAGGAGCGCACCCTGTGCGCGAATAGCATACGAAACAGCGATGCGCCCGTGGTCGCGCACAGGGTGCGCCATTGCGGGGAGCTAGCCCGGAAGCCCCCACAGCGCGCGATCCAGATCAGCATCGAGGCCGAAGCTGGCCAACGGCACGCGACCGTTGCGCACTTCCACGCCCTCGGCCTTCAGGCGCCGGCTCTGCTCGCGGAAACCCCGGCTACCGGGCGGGAAAGCGATCTGGCCACTGGAGCGCAACACGCGATACCAGGGCAACTCCATGCCCTCCGGCACCTCGCCCAGTGCGCGCCCCACCAGGCGCGCGCGCCCCGGCAGTCCGGCGCGCTGTGCGATGGCGCCATAGCTGGCCACGCGACCGCGGGGAATCGCTGCGATGGCAGCAAAAATGCGGGCTCGTGCTTCGTCGCGGTCCATGATCTTCAACAGGCTCTTTACACCGGATCGTGGCACAGTAGCGAGGCTACATCCGCCTGCCAAGGAGACCGCACCCATGCGCCATTTCGAAGCCGTGCGTTCCCATATCGGCAGCCTGCACGAGCTGCGCCACAACGACCCTTACCTGATCAGCTTCGATCTCACGCTGCCGCACGACCGCCACCAGGGCATCTACCTGGCGGAGTTGGAGGACGAAGCCGGGCGCCGCTACCTGCGCATCTCCACTCCGGTAGGCCCGCTGGCCGGCGCCGACCCACGCCGCTGCCTGCGCTTCAACTGGGAACAGCGTAAAGGCTTTCTCGCCGTGGCCGACCTGGACGGCTCGCCCTACCTGCACCTGTGCGAGAACCGCCCGTACGAGTTGCTGGATGCCGCCGAGCTCAAGCGCCTGATCGATGAACTGGGCTCGCTGGGCGACCAGCTGGAGCGCATCGTCGCCGCCGGCGGCGACGCGCTGTAAGCCACTTGGACGCCATGTAGGAGCGCACCCTGTGTGCGACCCGATCGGAGCAGGGACGAGGGGGCGCCAAGTCCGGCTAGCCGGGGCCAGCTTGCATGCCACGACGGAGGTGGGGCAGTCGCACCCACGCTACTCATCCGTCGCCCCTTGACGTTCCGCTGCGTGGGTCTTTCGCGCACAGAGCCTGCCCTGAACTCGATTCAGGCGCGTGCCCCCACTGGCGGCACGCCTTAGAACAGGCGCGCCAGGTGCACCATGCCGTAGGCCAGCAGGGCGGTGATCGGCAGGGTCAGTATCCATGCCCACACCATGCGCTCCACCACCGACCAGCGGATCGCGTTCCAGCGCTTGGCCGCGCCCACGCCCATGATCGAGGCGGACACGTTGTGCGTGGTCGACACCGGGATGCCGAATGCCGAGGCGGTGAGGATCACCGCCGCCGAGCTGCCCTCGGCCGCAAAGCCGTTGATCGGGTGCAGCTTGACCATCTTGTGGCCCAGCGTCTTGATGATGCGCCAGCCACCACCGGCCGTACCCGCTGCCATGGTCAGCGCGCACAGCACCGCCACCCACGAGGGCACGTCGAAACCACCGTCGCTGGAACCATGGATGCGCAGGAAGCCCAGCCACCACGGCAGGTGCTCGAACTGACCGGCCGTGGTGGCGCCGGCCAGCGCCAGCGCGATGATGCCCATGCTCTTCTGCGCGTCGTTCATGCCGTGGGCCAGGCCCATGGCGCTGGCCGAGGCGATCTGCGCCTTGCCGAAGAAGCTGTTGACGAAGGGCGTGCGGCCAAAGCGGCGCAGGAAACCCGTGCGGCTGGAGAACCAGCTGAGCAGGCCGTACAACGCGCCCATCAACAGGAAGCCGATGATGAAACCCATCAATGGCGAGATCACCATCGGTATCACCACCTTGGGCATCACGCCGTTG
This sequence comes from Dyella sp. C9, assembly GCF_003332825.1. Taxonomy (GTDB): domain Bacteria; phylum Pseudomonadota; class Gammaproteobacteria; order Xanthomonadales; family Rhodanobacteraceae; genus Dyella. The sequence continues at coordinate 52,479 of NZ_QIRF01000022.1, forward strand.
CCCTGCCACCAGTGCGCGCCCGGCTGCCACCAGATCACCGCGGAGAAATTGTTGGCGGAGGCGGCAATGGCGGCGCCCACCAGCGCGCCCACCAGCGCGTGGCTGGAACTGGACGGCAGGCCCAGCCACCAGGTGAGCAGGTTCCACGCCGTCGCGGCCAGCAGGGCGCAGATGAGTAGCTGCGGACCGGCGGCGATGATGTGCGTATCGATCAGGCCCGCTGCGATGGTCTTGGCCACCGCGGTGCCCCACAGCGCGCCGATCAGGTTGGTGATCGCGGCCAGCAGCACCGCCTGGCCGGGCGTGAGCACCTTGGTCGCCACCACCGTGGCAATCGAATTGGCGGTGTCGTGGAAGCCATTGATGTAGGTGAAGGCCAGCGCGATGAGCACGACGGCGATGGCGAGGCCGATGCTCATGCGCGCACCTCGCGCACGATGGCCGTGGCCCGGGAAGGGCCCGGACGACCCGAACGGAAAGAGGTCATCGGATCGGCCTCAGGAGTTCTTCAGCACGATCGAGTAGACGATGTTGCCCACATCGCGGCACTTGTCGATCGCCTTCTCCAGCAGCTCGAACAGGTCCTTGGCCAGCATGGCGCGCATGGCGTCATTGCCTTCCACGTACAGCGTGCGGTACGGCGAGAGCAGCATGCGGTCGCCTTCCGATTCCAGCGTCTGCAGGCGGTCCTGCAGCTTCTTCACCGGGTCGATGCGCAGGCCGCGGCGCAGCTCGCCGATCATTTCCGACACCACCGCCGTGGCGCGCTCCAGCACCAGCGCACGCGCGGCAAAGTCCACATTGGCCACGCGGTCGGCCACGATCTCGTAGCGCTCGGCGAATTTCTCGATGGTTTTGGGGATCTTGTAAAGCGCCGAATTCAGCGCCTCGATGTCCTCGCGGTCGAGCGCGGTGACGAAGGTGTTCACCAGCTCCTCACTGATCTGCCCGGCCAGCGCCTTCTCGCGGGCGCGTGCCGCGGCAAAGGCGGCCATCACCGGCGCGTGATCCTTGCGGGTGACCAGCTCATGCAGGGCCTTGGCGCTCTCGCGCGCCGCCTCGGCGCTCTGTTCGAGCAGGCCATAGAACTTGTCGCCTTTGCCGAAAATCGTTTGCAATGAAAACATGCGGTTATTGCCTGGGGATGCGGGGCTGAAATGACCGATATGTTACAGGACGCCCCTGCCGCACCGCATCACACCGGTCGAAGGGCCGCTGGCCGTCCCCTCCGGGTACCCCGCGTGCCCGCCAGACACCCTGCAGGCCTTACACTGCGTCTCATGTCCCCACGCGATCTCCCCCGCGAACGGCCGCCATGCTGACCGATATCGCGCTCGTCATCGTCCTCTCGCTGTTCAACGGCTTCTTCGCCCTGTCGGAGATGGCCCTGGTCGCCTCGCGCAAGACCCGCCTGAAGCAGATGGCGCGGACCAGCCGGCGCGCCCGCACCGCGCTGCGCAACGCCGAGGCCCCCGAGCGATTCCTGTCCACCGTGCAGGTGGGCATGACCCTGGTGATCCTGGTCACCGGCGCCCTGGCCGGCGATGCGCTCGGCGACCACATCGCCAACGCCATCCACGGCGGACGGGCCGCGTGGATGGAGCCCTATGCGCGGGTGATCGGCCTGGTACTGGGCTTCGTGCTGATCTCCTTCATCCAGATCGTGATCGGCGAGCTGGTACCCAAGCGGCTGGCCCTGGCCGCGCCCGAAGTCATCTCGGGCTACGTGTCGATGCCGATGATGGTGCTGTCGCGCGTCACGGCGCCGTTCGTGTGGCTGCTCAACTTCTGCAGCAGCGCCCTGCTGCGCCTGCTCAACATCAAGGGCCGCGGCAGCGACGTGGCCACGGAAGAGGAAATCCGCCTGCTGGTGGCCGAGAGCGCCGAGCACGGCGTGCTCGACCGCGACGAGCACAACATGGTCAACCGCGTGCTGCGCCTGGGCGACCGCACGGTGGACAGCGTGATGACCCCGCGCACGCGCATCGTGTGGCTGGATGCGGCGGCCAGTTACCAGGAAAACGCCGAGATCCTGCGCGGCACGCCCTATTCGCGCTACCCGGTCTACCGGGGCGGCGACGAGAGGGATGTGCTCGGCGTGGTCGAGGTGAAGCGGCTGCTGCGCGGCTACGCCGAGGGCAAGCCCAACGTGTTCGGCCAGCTGTCCAAGCCGCTCTACGTGCCCGCCACCGCCCGCGCACTGGACCTGCTGGAAGAATTCCGCGACGCTGAAACCCAGCTGGCCCTGGTGGTGGACGAATACGGCGACATCGTCGGGCTGGTCACGCTCAACGACCTGCTCGCCGCGATCGTCGGCGCCACCCAGTTGGGCGGCGGCGGCAAGGAGGAGAACCAGCTGATCGTGCCCCGCGCCGATGGCAGCTGGCTGATCGACGGCTCGCTCTCCATCGACGACCTGCGCGAGCTGTTGCAGGTCGACGCCCTGCCGGGCGAGGAGGAGCATGAATACCGCACCGCCGCCGGCATGGTGATGGCCGCCCTGGGCCATATCCCGCTGACCGGCGAGGTGTTCGAGTGGCGCGGCTTCCGCTTCGAGGTGGTGGACCTGGACGGCGCCCGCATCGACAAGCTGCTGGTCACCCGCAAGCCGCAGATCGATGTCGAGGAAGACGGGTTCTAGGCACCACACCCATCCACCTGTGGGAGCGTACCCTGTGCACGACCCGCCCGTACGGCGGCCTCGGACGGTACGCCAGTCGCGCACAGGGTGCGCTCCTACAAGCGTCAGTCCTTCTTGAGCTTGCCGTTGGCGATCGACGCCATGCGCTGCGCATCGGCGAAGATGCCGTGCATCACGCGCAGTTCCCGCTCGTCCGGCTGGGCGCGCTGGAACAGCTTGCGCAACCTCAGCATGATGGTGGTGGGCGCACGCCCCTTGTGGAAGTCGATGTCGTCGAGCATCTGCGACAGGTGCTCGAAGAAGCGCTCCATCTGCGCTGCATCGGCCGGCGGCTCGGCGTCCGCGCGCACCGGCGCGGCAACCTCGCCCAGCGAGGCGATGCGCAGTTCATAGGCCATCACCTGCACCGCCTGCGACAGGTTGAGCGAACTGAAATCGTCCACGCTGGGAATGCGCACCATGGCGTGGCAGCGGGCCAACTCCTCGTTCTCCAGGCCGGTGCGTTCGTTGCCGAACACCAACGCCACCTGCTCGCCACGGGCCGCCGCGGCCAGCGCGCGCTGCGCCGCCTCGCGCGGGGTGAGCTCTTCCAGGTCCACCCCGCGACGGCGCGCCGACAGGCCCAGCGCCAGGCTGGTGCCAGCCAGGGCGTCGACCAGGCCCTCGCTTACGGTGGCGTTTTCCAGCACCGCATCGGCGCCGGCGGCCAGCGCGGAAGCCTCGCGATCGGGGAACTTGTGGGGTGCGACCAGGGCCATGCGGTCGAAGCCCATGGTGCGGATCGCCCGGGCCGCGCTGCCGATGTTGCCGGGGTGCGAGGTGCGCACCAGCACGTAGCGGATGCGGGCGGCGAGGTCGGATTCAGCGGTCATTGGGGGTGAAAAACTCGTGCAAACGGGCGCAAAGCTTGGAAATTGTCGGCCCCGCTGTCAAACGCCCGGGCCGGACCGGCCTGAACAAAGGCGCCGGCTCTGCTAGACTTCCCGGCCGTAACCCCGCTCTTTTGAAAGCCGAAGCCATGCCAAGACCCACCGTCAATGTCGCGGTGCGCGCCGCGCGCTCCGCAGGAAACATCATCCTGCGTTACATGAACCGTATCGACGGGCTCAATGTCGTCGAGAAGCAACGCATGGACTTCGCCTCGGAAGTCGACCGCCTGGCCGAAGCCGAGATCGTCAAGGAACTCAAGCGCGCCTACCCGACGCATGCCTTCCTCGCCGAGGAAAGCGGCACCACCGGCAAGGGCCCGCTGGTGTGGGTGATCGATCCGCTGGACGGTACCCACAATTACCTGCGCGGCATCCCGCATTTCTGCGTATCGATCGCCCTGCTCGACAAGGGCGAGCCGATCTACGCGGTGGTGTTCGACCCGCTGCGCGACGAGCTGTTCACCGCCAGCAAGGGCGATGGCGCCTACCTCAATGACCGCCGCATCCGCGTCAGCAAGCGCGAGAACCTGGGCGGCGCCATGATCGCCACCGGCTTCCCCTACCGCCAGCGCTCGCACCTCGATGCCCAGTTGGACATGACCCGCGCCCTGCTCGGCCAGGCCGAGGACATCCGCCGCTCGGGTTCGGCCGCGCTCGACCTGGCCTATGTGGCGGCCGGCCGCTACGACGGCTTCTTCGAGATCGGCCTCAAGCCGTGGGACATGGCCGGCGGCGCCCTGCTGGTACGCGAGGCCGGCGGCCGCTATTGCGACTTCTCCGGCCGTGACGGCATCCCGGAGAGCGGCAACATCATCGCCGGCAACCTCAACGTGGCCCAGGCCATGGTCGATGCGATCAGCGCCAACGCCACGCCGCGCCTGCTGATGGCCTGAGCGGCCAGCCGCAGCGATGAAAAAAGGCGCCCTCGGGCGCCTTTTTTCTTGCCTGCAGGAGCGCACCCTGTGCGCGAAATCCCTACGGAGCAGGACGTTGAGGATCGAGGGGCCAGTGGTGGGGGCGCAAGCACCCACATCCGTCGCGGCATGCAGGCTGGCCCCAGGTGATCGAACTTGGCGCCCCCACTACCTGTCCCTCGCCCCTGCTTCGACCTGATCGCGCACAGGGTGCGCTCCTACAGAAGGGGCAGCGACCAGTCAGGCGCCGGGTTCCTCACGCAGGAATTCCCGCAGGAATGGCACCGTGATGCGCCGCTTGGCCGCCAGCGAGGCCTGGTCCAGCCGATCGAGCAGGTCGAGCAAGGCCCCCAGGTCGCGGGCATAGCGGTTGAACAGCCAGTCCAGCACGGTGTCGTCCAGCCCGATGCCCCGGTTGGCCGCCTGCTGGCGCAGCACGGCGCGGCGCTCGGCGTCGTCCAGCGGCTTGAGCAGTGCCTGCTGGCAGGCGCCCAGGCGCGAACGCAGGTCTGGCAGCCCCAGGCCCAGCTGCACCGGCAGTACTTCGGCGGCGAACAGCAGGGCGCCGCCCTCGGCCTTGGTCTGGTTGTAGACGTCGAACAGCGCGTGCTCGGCCTCGCGGTCGCCCGCGATCGAACCCAGGTCGTCCAGCGCCAGGAACTCGCTACCAGCCACGCCACGGATCGCCACGGCGCGGTCGCGCAGGCTGGCCAGCGGCAGGTATTGCACGGTACGGCCACCGGCGAATGCCGCCTGGCAGGCAGCCATCAACAGGTGGCTCTTGCCACTGCCGGACACGCCGGCCAGGTAGAGCCACGGCGTGCCGGGGGCATGCGCCAACTGCTCGACGGCGGCCACCGTGGCGGCGTTGGAGCCGGGGTGGAAATGTTCAAAGCGCTGGCGGCGAGGCCAACGCAGGGCAAGCGGCAACTGCGGAATCATGTAGGGGGTACTGCATCCTTCGGATCGTCATGGCGGCCCACGACCGTGCTGGTTTCCACCGTGCCCTGCGGCGTGTCGACGACCACGTCCACCTCGGCGAGTACGGGATCACCCGCGCCCTCCTCGTTGTACAGGCTGCTCTGGCGGTAACGCTCGGTAAGGTACCGCAACAGCACCAGGATCACCGAGGCCGCCGGCAACGCCAGCAGCACGCCAAGGAAGCCGAACAGGTAACCGCCTGCCAGCACGGCAAAAATCACCGCGACCGGGTGCAGGCCGATCTTCTCGCCCACCAGCCGCGGCACCAGCACGTAGCCTTCCAGCAACTGCCCGGCGGTGAAGATGCCCACCACGATCAGCAGGTGGCTCCAGTCGCCGTACTGCACCAGGGCCGCGATCAGCGCCGAGCCGAAACCGACGATGAAGCCGAGATAGGGCACGAAGCTGAGCAGGCCGGCGACCATACCGATCAGCGGGCCAACCGACAATCCCATCAAGGTCAGCGCCCCCCCGTAGAAGATGCCCAGCGCCAGCATCACCGCCAGCTGGCCGCGCACGAAGGCGCCCAGCACGCTGTCGGCCTCCCGCGCCAGGTGGGCCACCGTGGGCTCCACCGAGCGCGGCAGGATGCCGTCGATCCAGGCGACCAGGCGGTCCCAGTCGCGCAGCAGGTAGAACGCCACCACCGGGATCAGCACCAGGTTGGTGAGCCAGGCGATCACGCCGACGCTGGAGCGGGAGATCTTGCCCAGCAGGGTCGATGCCGCGTCGCCGATCGAGCCCAGGTGCGCCTTGAGCTGTTCCATCAGCCGGTCGGTGTCGAATGCGCGCGGATCCAGGTGCAGCTTGGCCTGCAGCCACGGCAACGCAGTGTTGCGGGTCCAGTCCACGTAGCGCGGCACGTTCTGCACCAGGTTGTCGATCTGGCGCGAGATCAGCGGGATCAGCAGCAGCAGCGCACCCACGGCAAGCAACAGCAGCACGATGAACACGATGCTCACCGCCAGCGTGCGCCCCATGCCGACCCGCTGCAGCCGGTCGGCCAGCGGGTCGCCCAGGTAGGCCAGCATCGCCGCGAAGACGAACGGCATCAGTACCGGCGCCAGCAGCCAGAACACGTAGAAGATGGCCGCGGTGATCGCAAGCATCTGCCAGCGGCGGGAGGTGTCATGAGTCATCGGCATGGCTCATACGGTGGATGGGTCAGTGTGAGCGATGCGTCCAAAGGCCGCCAGCGCCCCGCCAGGGAGGCGCGGCGGGCTGGCCATGGAAGCGGTCAGTGGACCCAGCGCAGGCTGGCGTCGGCATCGCTGTGTGTATCGCCGCGCAGCAGGCGGCCGCCGGCGGCGAGGCTGTTGGCCAGCGCATCCATCGGCAGACTGGCCTTCACTGCCAGCAGCATGCCGTCGCCCTGTGCACTGAGCATGGAGACCTGGCGAATATTGGGATCGGCGCGCAGCACGCCCAGCAGATTGGCATAGTCCATCGCCGAATTGACCTCGGAGATCCACAGCTTGCCGTCGACCGTGGCCGAACCGATCACGTTCAGCTGCTTGCCCAGGCGATCGGCCAACCCGTTGCCAGCGTCGGTGAACACCGCCTGGGAGTTGGCGCCATTACTGGTCCAGCGCTGCTGCGGGCCACCGGAGACCAGCATCCAGTCGGCACTGCTGCCATGGACCTGGCCCAGCAGGATCAGGCCGGTCTTGTATTGCCGGGCCACGGCGGCGAGCTGGTCGGGTTCGGCACTGGCCAGGCTGGGCGTATCGCCGGTCTTCACCGGATCGGCCAGCACGGTGCTGTAGCCCCGCGCGGCAACCGCCTGGGCAAGCGGCGCCAGGGCGTCGCGGTTCATCACGCTGCCATCCTCATCGCGCACCAGCAGCAGCACGGGCGGCCGGGGCCCGGTGCTGGCCACGCCCAGCTGGGTGACGGTGCGCTGCACCGCGGCCTGGTCGAAGGTGACCTGCAGGCTCAGCCCGGTAGTGGCGCGCTGGTACTGGTACTGCTGCACGATGCCGGCCGCGCTCTTCAGCGCATCGGCATAGCCCGGCTTGTTGCTGAGGTCCTGTCCGCCGGCAGTGCGTGCCAGCACCTGGGCCAGTGCGTCGGCGAAGGCGCTGTCGCGGGCCGCGTCGCTGGTGTCGGCTACCGAGACCACTACGGTGTAGGGCGACACCTGGCCCTGGGCGTGCACGGACAACAGCGGGGCAAACCCCAGCATGAAACAGACGAGCAGGAGGCGGGACAGGCGCATGGGGAGCGATATCCGGAGGGAAACGCCGGAAGTCTGCCCAATCCGGCTTCCAGCGTCCATCGAAGCGGTCCCGCTTCCACAGTCCGGGCTGGCTTGGCCTCAGGCAGGCGGGCCGCTGGGCTGCTACACTTTGGCGTTTCTTCCCGCCGGGTTTCCCCCATGTCCGACGCCCTCACCTACCGCGCCGCAGGCGTTGATATCGATGCCGGCAATGCCGTGGTCGAACGCATCAAGCCGCTGGTCAAGCGCACCTCCCGTCCCGAAGTGAGGGGCGGCCTGGGCGGCTTCGGCGGCCTGTTCGATCTCTCCGGCAAGTACAAGGAGCCGGTGCTGGTGTCCGGCACCGACGGCGTGGGCACCAAGCTCAAGCTCGCCCAGCAGCTGGGCCGCCACGACACCATCGGCATCGACCTGGTCGGCATGTGCGTCAACGACGTGCTGGTGCAGGGCGCCGAGCCGCTGTTCTTCCTCGACTACTTCGCCACCGGCAAGCTGGACGTGGACACCACCGTGGCCGTGGTCGGCGGCATCGCCAAGGGCTGCGAGCTGGCCGGCTGCGCACTGATCGGCGGCGAGACGGCTGAAATGCCGGACATGTATCCGCCGGGCGAGTACGACCTCGGCGGCTTCACGGTCGGCGCGGTGGAGAAGTCCCAGCTGCTCAGCGGCGAGGCCATCGTGGCCGGCGACGTGATCCTGGGCGTGGCCTCCTCCGGCCCGCATTCCAACGGCTACTCGCTGATCCGCAAGATCCTCGAGCGCGCCGGCAACCCGCTGGATCTCGAGGTCGGCGGCGTGAAGCTGGGCGACGCCCTGATGGCGCCGACCACCATCTACGTCAAGCCGATGCTGGACCTGCTCAAGTCGGGCACCGTCCACGGCATGGCCCACATCACCGGTGGCGGCCTGAAGGAAAACATCATCCGCGTGGTGCCGGACGGCCTGGGCATCCACTTGGACGCCGCCGCCATCGTGCTGCCGCCGGTGTTCGAGTGGCTGATGCGCGAAGGCAATGTGGCGCGCGAGGAAATGTGGCGCACCTTCAACTGCGGCGTCGGTTTCACCGTGATCCTGCCGCGTGACGCGGTCGGCGCTGCCACCGCCCTGCTGGCCAAGCATGGCCTGGCCAGCTCGGTGATCGGCGAGATCGTGCCCGCCCAGGGCGACGAGCGCGTCCACATCGGCTGAGCCCGTGTCTTCGCCGCGTCTTCGCGTTGCCGTGCTCGCTTCTGGGCGCGGCAGCAACCTGCAGGCACTGATCGCTGCCCGCGACGCCGGCCAGTTGCCGGTGGACTTCGTCCTGGTCGGCAGCGACAAGGCCGGCGCGGGCGCGCTGGACCTGGCCCGTGACGCCGGCATCCCGACCTTCACGCTCAACCCCAAGGATTTCCCCAGCCGCCAGGCCTACGACTTCGAGCTGTTCCGGCGGCTCGATGCCAGCGGCGCGGACATGCTGGTGCTGGCCGGCTTCATGCGCATCATCGATGGCGAAGCGCTCAAGCCGTGGGTGGGGCGCATGGTCAACATCCACCCTTCCCTGCTGCCCAAGTACCGCGGACTGCACACGCACCGCCGGGCCCTGGAGGCAGGCGACGCCGAGCACGGCGCCAGCGTGCACTACGTGACGGCCGAACTCGACGGCGGCCCGGTGATCGCCCAGGCGCGCATCGCGATCCAGCCCGGCGACGACGAACACGCGCTGGCGCAACGGTTGCTGGCCCATGAGCACCAACTTCTGCCTGCCGTGCTGCGCCTGGTCGCGGCCCAGCGACTGGCGCTGCTGCCTCCCGATGGCGTGGCGCTGGACGGTCGCGCCCTGGCTGCCCCGCTGCAACTGCGCAACGGCGAACTGGTTGACTGAGCCGCGCGCGGCTCTCTACAAGTCGTTCAGGATGACCACGTAGACTGCGGTCCCCATGACCCAGTCCACCACCCTCCGCCTTTTCGCTGCCGGCCTCGCGCTGGCCTTGTCCACCACCGCCGCCCTCGCGGCCACCGCGCCAACCCCGTTCACCGCCACCTACCAGGTGTCGCAGGGGGGCCAGGTGATCGGCCAGGCCGTGGTCACGCTCAAGCCCGCCGGCAATGGCCAGTGGGAATACAGCAACCAGACCAAGGGCACCGCCGGCCTCGCCGCCGCGCTCGGCGCCAATTCGTCGGAAACCACCCGGTTCCGCTGGAACGAAGGCGCGCCGGAAACTGTCAGCTACAACTACAGCATGGACGCCGGCTTCAAGACCAAGCAGCGCCATACCGAGGTGAACTGGAGCACTGGGCAGGTCACCGTGGACGAGGGCAAGGGCCCGATGACCTACGCCAGTGCGCCGGGCATGGTCGACCGCAACACCACGCCCTACGCCATCGGCCTCGCGCTGCACGCCGGCAAGCAGTCCGTGTCGCTGCCGGTGGCAGTGAAGCGCAACGTCGAGACGCAGGAATTCAAGGTCGCCAGCAAAGAGGCTGTGAAGGTGCCGGCCGGCAGCTTCCAGGCCGAGCGCGTGGTGCGCAGCAACGACGACAACGCCTTCAGCGCCTGGTACGCACCGCAGAAGTACCTGGTACCGGTGAAGCTGGCGCAAAGCGACGGCGGCAACCTGACCCTGGAGCTGGTGAGCTACAAGAGCGGCAACTAACACCCTTCCGTGTAGCAGCGCCCCCTGTGCGCGAAAAGCCTAGGAAGAGGAAACGTTGGGGCGCCGCGATCGCGCACAGGGTGCGCTCCTACAAGGCACGAATGAAAAAGGCCGCTGACGCGGCCTCTTCGTGTGCTGCTGAAGGCGCCGCTTACGACGGCAGGCGACGGATCTTCGCGCCCAGCGTGCCCAGCTTTTCCTCGATGTTCTCGTAGCCGCGGTCGATGTGATACACGCGGTCCACCGTGGTGTCGCCCTCGGCCACCAGGCCGGCCAGCACCAGGCACGCCGAGGCGCGCAGGTCAGTGGCCATGATCGGCGCGCCGCTCATCTTCTCCACGCCCTTGATGATCGCGGTATTGCCTTCCAGGCGGATGTCCGCGCCCAGGCGCTGCAGTTCCAGCGCGTGCATGAAGCGGTTCTCGAACACGGTCTCGGTGATCACGCCCACGCCCTCGGCCACGCAGTTGAGCGCGGTGAACTGCGCCTGCATGTCGGTGGGGAACGCCGGGTACGGCGCCGTGGTGATGTTCACCGCCTTGGGACGGCGGCCACGCATGTCCAGCTCGATCCAGTCGGCGCCGGTGGAGATCTGCGCACCGGCCTCCTCCAGCTTGCACAGCACCGCGTCCAGCGTGTCGGCGCGCGCATTGCGTGCACGCACCTTGCCGCCGGTCATGGCGGCGCCGACCAGGAAAGTCCCGGTCTCGATGCGGTCCGGCAGCACCTCGTACTCGGCGCCATGCAGGCGCTCCACGCCGTGGATGGTGAGCGTTGAGGTGCCGGCGCCTTCGATCTGCGCGCCCATGGCGATCAGGCAGTGCGCCAGGTCGACCACTTCCGGCTCCTGTGCGGCGTTCTCGATGATGGTGGTGCCCTGCGCCAGCGCGGCGGCCATCATGATGTTCTCGGTACCGGTCACGGTGACCATGTCCATCGCGATGTGCGCGCCCTTCAGGCGCTTGGCCTTGGCCTTGATGTAGCCGTTCTCCACCAGCACCTCGGCGCCCAGCGCCTGCAGGCCGCGGATGTGCTGGTCGACCGGACGCGAGCCGATCGCGCAGCCGCCCGGCAGCGACACCTCGGCCTCGCCGAAGCGCGCCACCAGCGGGCCCAGCACCAGGATCGACGCACGCATGGTGCGCACCAGGTCGTAGGGCGCGAAGTAGCGATCGGTCGAGCGCGGGTCGACGTGCATCTTCATGCGGTCGTCCAGCACCAGCTGGGTACCCATCTGGCCCAGCAGCTCGATGAAGGTGGTGACGTCGTGCAGGTGGGGCACGTTGCTGATCGCCACCGGCTCGTCGGCCAGCAGGCAGGAAGCGAGGATCGGCAACACGGCGTTCTTGGCGCCGGAAATACCTACTTCACCGTGGAGCGGCTCGCCGCCACTGATGAGGATCTTGGCCATCGAAAGTCCTTGCGAAAGTCGTGCTCGGGAGTCGCCGTGCAGCCCTCAACGGCGCGCGGCGGCCTCCTGGGGGGTGAGGGTCTTCAGCGCCAGCGCGTGGATCGCACCGCCCATGAGATCCCCCAGCGTGGCGTAAACCAGGCGGTGCCGCGCCAACGGCAGCTTGCCGGCGAACTGCTCGGCCACCACTTCAGCCTCGAAGTGCACGCCGTCGTCGCCGCTCACGGCCGCCTGGGCACCGGGCAGGCCTTGTTCGATCATTGCCTGGATGGTGGCAGCGTCCATGGGTATTCCAGTTGCAGTAAGGGGTCGGTGTGCCGATCCGGAAACGATCCGGACCCAATGGCACCGACTATGACGTTAAAATGCGAATATGCCATGTTAATGGAAAACCTCTGTCGCAGAAACGACACGTGTAGGAGGAGGCGTGGCCCGACAGGTCCATGACGCCACCCAGCCCGATGATTTAACGGAATATTCCCGACCACACCCGCTATTCAGGGTCATGACGGATTTCCGGCACCGACTTTCCGAGGAAGCATGCACGCCCACGTCGCCCCCGCCAGCTCCAACGCGATCAACGCCGATGCCATCGTGCGCAGCGCGCGCACCGTGATCGCCACCGAGGCGGCCGCCATCCGCGCGCTCGAACCGCGCATCGGGCCCGAATTCGTCGAGGCCTGCCGCCTGATCATGGGTTGTGCCGGCCGCGTGGTGGTCACCGGCATGGGCAAGTCCGGCCATGTGGCGCGCAAGATCGCCGCCACCCTGGCCTCCACCGGCACCCCGGCCTTCTTCGTGCACCCCGGCGAGGCCAGCCATGGCGACCTCGGCATGATCCTGCCGCAGGACGTGGTGCTGGCGCTGTCCAACTCGGGCGAAACCGACGAGGTCTTGTTCATCCTGCCGGTGATCAAGCGTCAGGGCATCCCGCTGATCGCCATCACCGGCAATGCCCACTCCTCGCTGGCAGAGCAGGCCAACGTACACCTGGACGCCAGCATCGCCGCCGAGGCCTGTCCGCTGGGCCTGGCTCCCACCGCCAGCACCACCGCGGCGCTGGTGATGGGCGATGCCCTGGCCGTCGCGCTGCTGGAAGCCCGCGGCTTCACCTCCGAGGATTTCGCCCGCTCACATCCGGCCGGCAGCCTGGGCCGCCGCCTGCTGCTACACATCAGCGACGTCATGCACACCGGCGAAGGCATCCCCTCGGTGCTTCCCAGTGCCACCCTGACCGAGGCACTGATGGAAATGACCCGCAAGCACCTGGGCATGACTGCCGTGGTCGACTCCAGCCGGCGCCTGCTCGGCGTGTTCACCGACGGTGACCTGCGCCGTGCGCTGGACGATGACGACGTGGACCTGCGTGGCGCCACGGTGGCCGCACTGATGACCCGCGGCCCCAAGACCATCGGGGCCGACAAGCTGGCCATCGAGGCGGCCCAGCTGATGGAAAAGCACCAGATCCACGCCCTGCTGGTGGTCAACGAGAACCAGCAGGTAGTGGGTGCGCTGAACATTCACGATCTGCTCCGCGCCCGTGTGGTCTGATCGAAAGGATCGGCTGCTACAACTGAACGCGTCCACCGTCCGGGCTCCCCGGCGTTTGACGGTACCGCCCTCCTGCCCCTGTGCCGACCCTGCCCATGTACCTGGCTGACATCCCCGCTGACGTACTCGCCCGTGCCGCCAAGATCCGCCTCGTCGTGTTCGACGTGGACGGCACCCTGACCGACGGCCGCCTTTGGTACGCCGAGGACGGCCACGAGACCAAGGTTTTCCACGTGCACGATGGCCTGGGCCTGAAGCTGCTGATGGCCAATGGCGTGCAGGTGGCGATCATTTCCGCCCGCATCAGCCACCCGGTGGCGCTGCGTGCCGAGGAGTTGGACATCGCCCACGTCTACCAGGGCCAGAGCAACAAGCGGGCCTGCCTAGACCAGCTGATGGAAGCCCTGGCGCTGGCCCCCGAGCAGGTGGCCTTCGTCGGTGACGACCTGCCCGACCTGCCCCCGATGCGCATCGCCGGCCTGGCCGTAGCCGTGGCCAACGCCCACCCCTGGGTGTCGGAACAGGCGCACTGGCGCACCCGCCTGGGTGGCGGCCTCGGCGCGGCGCGCGAGATCTGCGACATGATCCTGCACGCGCAGGGCAAGACCGCGGTGGAACAGGAGCGCTGGCGTTGAGTCTGCGTAGCTACCTTCGCGACCGCGGCCTGCCGGTCGCCATCGTCCTGGTGGGCCTGGCCACCGGCGCCGCACAGATGCTCTATTGGTGGCTGGCTCCGGCCCCCAAGACCAGCGACTTTGTGGGTCCGCCGCGTTCGGGCTATACCCTCACCAACTTCAAGCTGTGGTCGTACGACGTCGACGGGCTGCCCAGTTTCCGCATGGTCGCACCGCACCTGGAGCGCCGCGAGAACGACGACTCCCTGTACATCAACACGCCCAAGTTCGAGCTCCCCTCCAACCAGCCGGGGGTGCCACCGTGGCTGGGCAACTCCCTGTACGCCTGGGTCGACAAGAGCGGTACGCTGCTCAAGCTGATGGGACCGGTCTACATGCACCGGGCGGCCTTCGCAGATACTGACGCGGCGGAAATGCACACTACCGACGTCACCGCGTGGCCCAAGGACAACCGCATGGTGACGGCGGCGCCGGCGCACATGAAGCAGGGCGCACGTACACTTAACGGGATCGGCATGCGTGCCAATCTCAATACCAATCATCTGGAGCTGTTCGATGAAGTCACCGGCTCGTATCCACCGCGCCCCAAAAAGCCTCAAGCTGCAGCTCATCCTGCTGAGCCTGGGGCTGCTCACCCTGCAGCCGGCCCTGGCCAGGCAGGATGACCGCAACCAGCCGATGAACTTCTCGTCCAAGACCATGGACGGCTACAACGCGCCCAACACCATCACCACCCTGACCGGCAACGTGGTGGCGACGCAGGGCACCATGAAGATGACCGGCGACATCGCCAAGCTCTATCTGGATGGCGACACCCAGGTCGCGCGTGCCGTGGTCAACGGCAAGCCGGCCCACATCGAGCAGTTGGACGATGCCGGCAACCTGATGCAGGGCGACGCGGCACAGCTCGACTACGACAACATCAACGGCATCGCCGTGCTCACCGGCAATGCCGTGGTGCGCCAGCAGGGCCGCGGCGAGTTCCACGGCGAAAAGCTCACCTACAACACCCAGACCGCGCTCATCACCGGCGAAGCCGGCGGCGACGGCCTGGTGCACGGCGTGATCCTGCCCAAGCAGAAGCCCGGCGCTCCAGGCACCCCCGGAGCCGCCGCGCCGAAGCCGGCCACCCCGCCGACCCGCACCGCCGCCCCCAAGCCCGCCCCGGCCCCGGCCAACGGCACCGCGCCGCAGGCCAAGCCCGCCAGCGCCTCTTCCTCGCCCAGCACGCCGGCCACGCCGCCGACCGGGACCCCGTAATCGATGCTCTCTGCTGAAGGTCTGCAAAAAAGCTTCAAGGCACGCCAGGTCGTGCGCGACTTCGCCTTCTCGATCCGCGAGGGCGAGGTGGTCGGCCTGCTCGGCCCCAACGGCGCGGGCAAGACCACCTGCTTCTACATGGTGGTGGGCCTGATCGAGGCCGACGCCGGCGTGATCAAGCTGGACAAGCAGGACATCACCGGTCTGCCCATGCACCAGCGCGCCAAGCTCGGCATCGGCTATCTGCCGCAGGAAGCCTCGGTGTTCCGCCGGCTCAGCGTGGCCGACAACATCATGGCCGTGCTGGAGCTGCGCGAAGGCTGGGACGAGAAGCGTCGCGCCAACGAGCTGGAAAGCCTGCTGGACGAACTGAAGATCTCGCACATCGCCGACCAGAAGGGCATCAGTCTTTCGGGCGGCGAACGCCGTCGCGTGGAGATTGCCCGCGCGCTGGCCGCCCACCCCCGCTACATGCTGCTGGACGAACCGTTCGCCGGCGTGGACCCGATCTCGGTAGGCGAAATCCAGCGCATCGTGCGCCATCTGAAGGAGCGTGGCATCGGCGTGCTGATCACCGACCACAACGTGCGCGAGACGCTGGGCATCTGCGACCGCGCATACATCCTCAACGATGGCGAAGTACTCTCGCGCGGCACCCCGGCGCACATTCTTGCCGACGAGAAGGTGCGCGAGGTCTACCTGGGCCGCGAATTCCGCCTCTGAGCGACGAGGGACGATCACCGCCCCGCCCGTCCGAATGTTGCGCGACGCTTACATGGCCGCCCGAGGGCGGCCTTCCCGAGGCTGCCAGGTGGGCTACGCCACCGACCTTACGGGATACGTCAATCTGCGAACCGCGCTATGGCCGCCCCCGGTGCAAGGGGTTACGATGCCTTACGCGTTAATAAAGACCCGGCTGGTATGAAACCCGGACTGCAGTTTCGACTCAATCAGCAGCTCACGCTGACTCCCCAGCTGCAGCAGGCCATCCGCCTACTGCAGTTGTCGCAGCTTGAGCTCGAGGCCGAGCTGCGGCAAATCGCCGAGAGCAATCCCCTGCTCGAATTCTCCGAAGACAATCCGGAGGCAAGCGAGGCCGAGGAAGGCAGCGGCGTCGAGCTGATCACCGCCAGCGCCAGCACGACCTCCAGCAGCAGCGATAGCGTCGACGACGTGGAAGCACCCGATTGGAGCGATGGCGACGGCGCGGGTGAGGACCCCATCGACTTCTCCAGCAGTGGTGCCCCGTCGCGCAATGGCAGCAGCGGCGACGAAGACGGCTTCGAGCCGCAGAGCGCCGCGCCGGAGACACTGCAGGAACACCTGCTGTGGCAGCTCAACCTCTCGCACATGAACGTGCGAGAGCGCGCGATCGCCACCGTGCTGGTCGATGCACTCAATCCGGACGGCTATCTCACCGAGAACATGGAGTCGCTGATCGCCGCGCTGCCGTCCGACATCAAGGCCAGCGCCGCCGAAGTGGAACACGTGCGGCGCATGCTGCAGCGCTTCGATCCCACCGGGGTGGCGAGCCTGGACCTGCGCGACTGCCTGCGCGTGCAGCTCGAACAATTCGACCCCGATCTGCCGCAACGCGAACTCGCCTTGCGCATCGTCGACAGCGAATTGGAGCTGCTCGCCCGCAACGACATCGCACGACTCGCGCGCAAGCTCCGCGCGAACGAGGACGACACCGCCGCAGCCGCCGTACTGATCCGCAGCCTCGACCCGCGTCCCGGCGCGGCACTGGACGTCACGCCCGTGGAATACGTGGCTCCCGACGTCTATGCACGCAAGGACGCCGGCCGCTGGCGCGTGAGCCTCAATCCGGACTGCCAGCCCCGCCTGGGGCTGAACCAGCATTACTGCGGCCTGATCGCCCAGGCCCGCGGCACCGATGCCAGCTGGATGCGCGGCCAGTTGCAGGAGGCGCGCTGGCTGATCAAGAGCCTGGAATCGCGCGCAGAAACCCTGCTCAAGGTCGCCGAGGCCATCGTGCGCAGGCAGAGCGCCTTCCTCGACTATGGTCCCGAGGCCATGCACCCGCTGGTGCTGCGCGAAGTGGCCGAGGAAGTGGGCATGCACGAGTCGACCATTTCACGTGTAACTACCCGCAAGTACATCCACACACCACGCGGCACCTTCGAACTCAAGCACTTCTTCTCCAGCGGCGTATCCACCGAAGACGGTGGCAGTGCCTCGGCCACCGCCATCCAGGCCATGCTGCGCAAGCTGGTCGATGCCGAGGACCCGCGCAAGCCGCTGTCCGACCAGGCCATCGCGGAGGAACTGCACCGCAAGGGCATTCAGGTTGCCCGACGCACCGTCGCCAAGTACCGCGAAGCCATGCGCATTCCCAGCTCGAGCGAGCGGCAGCGCGCTGGTTGAACGACCGTTTGCCTCTCTGTGGCACAGCGCCTCGGGAACTTGGCAGCGCAAAAGGCGTCCCCATAATCGTAGGTAAGTCGATCCGACGGGAAACCTGTCATGTCACGTGCGTGAAGGTCGGCATAACGCGAATAGAACGACACAGGCGCATAGTGACCATCCCGACTTGGTGAGGAGGCCGGAACAACCGATCGGAACACCCAGGGCTTTCAAAGGTGTGCGGCCACGCCATAAGTAGCCGGCGCACCGACCCCAGCCGCATCCGCGGCGAGTACCAGAGGAGGCGCAACATGCAAGTTCAGCTCAGCGGTCAGCAGATTGAAGTCACCCAGGCTCTTCGTGATCATGTGAATAGCCGGCTTGACCGCCTCACCCGCCTCGACGACCGGATTCTCAGCCTCAGCATCGTGTTATCGGTGAACAAGCTGCAGCAGCGTGCCGAAGGCACGCTTTCCGTGTCCGGCTCCACCCTGCACGCCGAAGCCCTGGAGAACGACATGTACGTCTCCATCGACGTACTGTTCGACAAGCTGGTGACCCAGCTGCGCAAGCACCGCGAGATGGTCTGCGACAAGCACCAGCGAGCCGCGCGCGAAGAGCGCCTGTACGGCCTGTGTCTTATGCCCATCTGACGCTGCCGAGGATCTTCGGCGTGTTGATGTCGGTGGTCGGCG
>NZ_QIRF01000023.1 GCF_003332825.1 Dyella sp. C9
CTCCAGCCCACCCCAGCCCCCCTTCCTGGTTTTTGGCGCCCCCCGTATCGAGGAGGCCGAGATTGCCGAGGTTGAGGCCTGCCTGCGTTCGGGTTGGCTGGGCACGGGGCCGCGGGTGGCCCAGTTCGAGCAGGATTTCGCCCGTTGGCGCGGGGTTCGCCCCTCGCAGGTGGCGGCCGTCAACTCGTGCACGGCCGCCCTGCATGTGAGCATGGTCGCGGCAGGTCTGGAGCCGGGCAGCGAGGTCATCACCACGCCGTTGACCTTCTGCGCCACGGTGAACGCCATCCTGCACGCCGGGCTGCAGCCGGTACTGGCGGACGTCGACCCGGTGACCCAGAACATCGATCCGGATGCCATCGAGGCGGCCATCACGCCCCGGACGCGGGCCATCCTGCCGGTCCATTTCGCTGGCCGTCCCTGTGCCATGGACCGCATCATGGCCATTGCCGAGCGGCACGGCCTGGTGGTGATCGAGGATTGTGCGCACGCCATCGAGACCGAGTTCCGTGGCAAGCCGGCCGGTACCTTCGGTGATTTCGGCTGCTACAGCTTCTATGTGACCAAGAATGTCGTGACGGGCGAGGGCGGCATGATCCTCGGGCGCGACGAGGAGCACATCGCGCGTGCACGCATCCTGGCCCTGCATGGCATGAGCAAGGACGCCTGGCATCGCTTCGGCGACAAGGGCTATCGGCATTACCAGGTGGTCGAGTGCGGCTTCAAGTACAACATGATGGATCTCCAGGCGGCAATCGGTATCCATCAGCTGGCTCGGGTCGAGCAGAACTGGCGGCGCCGCGCCGAGCTGTGGCAGCGCTACGACCGGGCATTTGCCGATCTGCCGGTGGGGCTGCCGGCGGCCCCGGAGCCTGATACGCGCCATGGCTATCATCTCTATACGTTGATGATCGACCCGGCGCGCTGCGGCATGGAACGGGATGCGTTCCTGGATGCGATGAACGCGGCGCGCATTGGCACCGGGGTGCACTATCTTTCGGTGCCCGAGCACCCGTATTACCAGCAGCGCTTCGGCTGGCGCCCCGAGCAGTGGCCGAACGCCATGCGCATCGGCCGGCAGACGGTCAGTCTGCCGCTGTCTCCCGCGATGAGCGACGAGGATGCCGAGCGGGTGATCGTCGAGGTTCGTGCCCTGGTAGGGCGCCAAGGCTGATCCTCCGCGCCTCGGGCATCGCCCCTAAACGTCTACTTCTCCAAGGCTTCGTGCGTTCGCACGGGTTATGATGCCGTGCCACTTTCCGGGGAATCTCTTTGAACCGTCTCAGCATTGTCCTGCCAGCCAAGAACGAAGGCCCGGCGCTCAAGTCCCTGCTGCCCCGCCTGCGCGCCGCTCAGCCGCACGCAGAGATCATCGTGGTGGATGACGGCTCGACCGACGACACGCGGCAGATTTGCGAGGCGGCCGGCGTGAGTTGCCTGTCCTCGCCGTACTCGATGGGCAACGGCGCCGCCATCAAGCGTGGTGCGCGTGCCGCATCCGGCGACGTGCTGGTATTCATGGACGGCGATGGCCAGCACGATCCGGCCGATATTTCCCGGCTGCTGGAGAAGATCGAGCAAGGGTTCGACATGGCCGTAGGCGCCCGCGACTGGGGTAGCCAGGCCGGTGTTGGCCGTGGCGTGGCCAACACGCTGTACAACTGGCTGGCGACCCGCATGACCGGGCACGAGGTGCTGGATCTGACCTCGGGTTATCGCGCGGTGCGCGCCGATCGCTTTCGCGAATTCCTGCACCTGCTGCCCAATGGCTTTTCCTACCCCACCACCAGCACCATGGCCTTCTTTCGCAGCGCCTACCCGGTGGCGTACGTGCCGATCAAGGCGGCACAACGCGTGGGCAAGAGCCACATCAAGCCGCTCAAGGACGGCGTGCGCTTCCTGTTGATCATCTTCAAGATCGCCACGTTGTATTCGCCACTCAAGCTGTTTGTTCCGGCTAGCGCGGTGTTCTTCGCGCTGGGCTGCGCGAACTACCTGCGGACGTTCCTGGCGTACGGTCGCCTGACCAACGGTAGCGCGCTGATGTGGAGCGCAGCCGTCATCATCTTCCTGATCGGCCTGGTATCGGAGCAGATCACCGCGTTGACGTACCGGCGTGATAGTTGACGTCCGGTTCGCCTCATGAAAAACGTTCGGGAAACACGCGCCGCCCCGCCGCCACACAGGCTGCTGGTGTTGAGTTCCACGTATCCCCGCTGGGCCGGTGATCCCGAACCTGCATTCGTGCACGAGCTCGCCAGGCGGCTCGTCGGCCGGTTCGAGGTTACAGTGTTGTGCCCGCATGCGGCGGGGGCGAAGCGTGAGGAGATCCTCGATGGAGTGCGGGTCTGCCGCTATCGCTATGCGCCGTCCCGTTGGGAGCGCCTGGTCAACGATGGCGGGATCCTGGCAAACCTCAAGGCGCAGCGATGGAAGTGGTTGTTGCTTCCCAGCTTTGTGCTGGGGCAGTGGCTGGCCATGCTGCGGCTCAGGTTGGCCTGGCGGCCGGAGGTGATCCATGCGCACTGGTTGTTGCCCCAGGGGATCTTGGCTGCATCCGCACCGGCGGTGCCACTGGTGGTGACCTCCCACGGCGCGGACCTGTTCGCGCTCAAGGGTGGCCTTTTCAGTTGGCTGCGGGGCAAGGTGATCAAGCGTGCGGCGGCGGTGACGGTGGTCAGCGAAGCCATGCGTCAGCGGTTGCGCGCGGAATGCCCGGAGGCCGACGCCCGCGTCATGCCCATGGGCGTGGACCTGGATGCGCGATTCACGGCTGACGCCGGCGAGCCGAGGTCACGCAGCACGATTTTGTCCGTGGGTCGACTGGTCGAAAAGAAAGGGCTGGTTCATCTCATCGAAGCCATGCCGATGGTGCTTGCCGCACACCCGGATGCACGCCTGGCTATCGTCGGGTTTGGTCCGGAGCGTGGCCGCCTGGAAGAACGGGTCAGCCAATTGCAGTTGCAGGATGCCGTGCACTTCGTGGGCGCGGTTCCCCAATCGGAACTCCCGCGGCATTATCGCTCGGCTGCGCTTTTCGCGGCCCCGTTCGTGGAGGCAGCGGGAGGGGACCAGGAGGGCCTGGGGCTGGTCGTCGCGGAGGCCATCGGCTGCCTGTGTCCTGCGGTGGTCGGCGATGTGCCGGCGGTTCACGATCTGATGGGTGACGCCCCCGGATGGGTGGTTCCCCAGCGGGACCCGGCGGCCCTGGCCAAGGCCATCATCAGCGTGCTTGACGATCCTGCTGCCGCTGCGAGACAGGTCGCTGGTTTGCGCGAGCGGTTGCAACAACGGATTTCCTGGCGTGCGGTCGCGGCCGGTTATGCGGACCTCTTCGACGGGCTGGTGTCGGGCGCGGAGCGGGTCGATGCTTGAGACCATGGAGCGCAAGCCACACGCCGACATCAGCAACATGCCGTTGCGCACGCTCAAGGCGCGCAAGATCGAGTTGCTGCTCGGACTCGATCATTCGCCGGCCGGCGGGAGCCTGCTGGAGGTCGGCACCGGCAGTGGTGGAATAGCCCACTACTTTGCCTGCCAGGTGCCGGGGCAGTGGCGTGTCAGTGCGGTCGACGTGATCGACAACCGGCAATTGACGGAAGGCTACGAATTCCGCCTGATCGACGGATGCGCACTGCCCTATGCGGACCGGTCGTTTGATGTCGTGATCAGCAATCACGTCATCGAGCACGTGGGCGACGAGGCAAGTCAGCTGATCCATCTGCGGGAATTGAAGCGGGTGCTGAAACCCGGGGGGCAGGGATATCTGGCCGTTCCCAATCGCTGGATGGTGATGGAGCCTCACTTCAGGGTGCCGCTGTTGAGCTGGCTACCCAGGTCGTGGCGTTCACCCTACCTGCGCCTGGCGGGCAAGGGCGAGCATTACGATTGCGAGCCGCTCACCATGGGGCGTGCGGAGCGGCTGATTGAAGCCGCTGGCCTGCACTACGCCAACGTGGGGTTGGCGGCGTTGCGAGCCACCGTGTCGATCGAACGTCCTGCCGGCCCAGTCATCCGCTGGCTCGCGGGCATGCCGGACGGACTGCTGAAGCCCGGTTTGCCCATCATGCCCACGTTGATCTATCGCGTATGGCGCGGCGAAGGGGATGCGATTTGAACGTGCGGCGCGAGTTAGCGAGGCGGTGCATGGCGCTGGGCGCCGGGAAGTACAGGAGGCGCGCTTGGGCAAGCGCTCGTTGAAAATCTGGTTTCCCGCCGTGAGGGCGGGCAGTGGTGCAGACGTTTTCATCGAACGACTGGCGCAGGCATTGGCCACCGCAGGACATGAGCCCGTGGTGCAGTGGTTCGAGCACCGCTACGAACTTACCCCGTGGCAGCTTCGCAAGGTTCAGGCTCCTGCCGGGGTGGACATCGTACATGCCAACAGCTGGCAAGCCTTCGCATTCAAGAGAGCCGGGATCCCGCTGGTGGTGACCGAGCACCACTATGTGCTCGATCCGGGCTTTCGCAGTTACAAATCCGCCGTGCAGCATGTCTATCACCGGACGCTGGTAGGCAGTTTCATGCGGCGCTCGTTCGCCGCGGCGGACAGGATCACCACGGACAGTCGATTCACCGCGGACGTGCTGGCACGTAGCGCGGGCGTGCAGGTCAGCGGAGTCATTCCGCTGTGGGTCGATTACCAGAAGTTCTCGCCGGCGGAGCATCTGCCGGTTTCCAAGGCAGGGCAGGTGTTCCGTTTGCTCTACGTCGGCAATGCATCGCGGCGAAAAGGTGCGGACATCATCCCGGCGTTGGCAGAGCAGTTGGGTCCCGGATTTGAAATTCGGTGTACTGCGGGATTGCGTGCCACCACGGGTATCGGGGCCGGGGCCAACGTCACGGTGCTGGGGCGCCGTTCGCAACAGGAATTGATCGACGAGTACAGGCAATGCGATGCCGTACTGGTTCCTTCCCGCTATGAAGGTTTTGGCTACGCCGCGCTGGAAGCCATGGCGTGTGCGAAGCCGGTGGTCGGCTTCAGCTGCGGCGCGGTAGACGAGGTGGTCGTCGATGGCGAGTCCGCTTTGCTGTGCCGCATCGATGATGTGGATGCACTGGCGGTCCATTGCCGGCGCCTGGCCGAAAACCGGGATCTCGCACGCGAGATGGGGAGGCGTGGCCGCCAGCGCGCGGTATCGGTGTTTACCGAAACCGATGCGGTCGACGCCTACGTCGCGCTGTATCGGTCGCTGGTAGGCGCATGAGGCGCTTGCGGAATAAAAGGGGGCAGTGATCGTGATTGATGGACGCGTATTGAATCTCGGTTCCGGCGAGCTCTATGAGCCAGGGGCGGTCAACGTCGATTTCTATGCGGACAAGGCTGACATCCGCCATGATCTCAATCGGTTCCCTTACCCATTCGCGGACAGCACGTTTGACGAGATCAGGTGCCTGAACATCATCGAGCATCTCGATGATGTCATTGGCGCGATGTGCGAGCTGCATCGCATCGGCAAGCCGGGCTGCAAGGTCACCATTCGCGTTCCGCATTTTCGTAGTGCAAGCCTGTATGAAGACCTCACTCACAAGCACGGCTTCGCCTGGCGGAGCTTCGATATTTTTTCCAACGACGGGAAGGTCTATGGAAACTATGTCGGAGTGAAGTTCGAGATCGTGTCCCGCGCCTACACGCCGTACAAGCTAGGGTTCCTCTACGATCTGTTGTCCAGGATGCCGGTGCTCACCGATAACCTGCTCAGCAAGTACGTGCCGATGGCCTCGATCCTTTTTGTCCTCAAGGTCATCAAATAGCTCTCGAGCTGTCAGGGGGAGTTTGCTCCAACCCTGCCTTGTAGCGGCGCATCAGGCGGCGCACCAGCGCCCAGCCGGCGACGGTCATGCAGATTTCGGCCACGATGACCGATGCCACCAGTCCGTACACGCCGAACCTTGGTGTGAGGACAAGCATGCTCGCGGCAAGGATCAATACGCCGCCGAGCTCGAAACCGAGGCGTTCGAGCGGGCGCCCAAGCGCGGCGAGCACGCACCCGGCGGCATTTCTCATGGAGATGAGAACCGGCGTCACGGCGAGCCACCGAAGCAGTTCGGCGCTGCCGGCAAAGGTCGGCCCCAGGACCCAGGTCAGGTAGGGGCTCAGCAAGGCCAGGGCCAGGCCGCAGACGACGCCCCAGCCCAGCGCAATGATGGCAATCGTCCATACCAGCCGGTAGTGCTGGTGGCTGACTTCATCACGGAGGCGGAATAGCCGCGGTTGTGCGGCCATGAGCATCGCAACGACCGGCATCACCAGCGCGTTCATGATGCGCGAACAGGCGATGTAGATACCCGCCTGCTGGGCGCCCACGCCCCTGACCGCGATCATCTTGTCCAGTTCGGACGGATTGAAGGCGACCAGCAGCATGGCAGCGTAGGATGCGCCGTCCTTGAGCTCCTGGCGGGTTGCCCGGCGCGGACGCCAGTCGAGTTGGATATGCCGTCGTGTGATCAGCCACCCCCCTACCAGGCCCACCAGCGATGCGGCCAATTGCAGTGCTATGAAGGCAGGCAGGCGAAGCTTGTCCGGCAGCGCAAAGCAGGCGCCGCAGACCACCACGCGCAAGCCAAGGGGCAGCCATTGCACCACCTGGCTGAGCGGCACGCGTTCCAGTGCCTGGAGCGCGAAGCTGAAAAGCATGGTGAGCGGAGTCAGCAGTAGCTCCGTCACCCCCAGCCCGGCCAGCAAGGGCAAGGTCAGCGTGGGATCCGTGACCAGGCACGAGCTCGCAAATACGAATGCCACCAGCAGGGCAAGACCAAGCAGAACCGTGAGTGGCCATGCATAGCGCCAGACACCCGCGATGGCCGACGGTCCACGGGACACCCGGCTGAGCATGATGTATCCCGAGCCGAGGTTGGGCAGCGTGCCTAGCACGATGGCCAACGAAGCCGCCGCAGCATAGTTGCCGTAGCGACTGGGTCCCAGCAGTCGGGTGAGCAGGATCAGCGTGCCCGCCTGCGTGGCCACCCGGAGGCCGAGCATGATGGCGGTTTTCAAGCTGGCGCGTGCGAGTCGTCCCTTCATTTCGCTCCCGTGTCGCCCTGCGTGGTACTTGAGCCGGCGGGCTTCTCTTGCAGCACGGCATCGAGCGAGCGCAGCAGCGGTCCGAGGCGCCCTCCGATATTGAGCGCCGTGAGGGCGGTGAGCTGGGTCTTCGCCTCGTCCATGTTCCCCGTTGCGGCCAGCATCCGGATGAGAGTGGCGCGGTAAGCCGGCTCGCTGGGCTTGGCATCCACGGCCCTTCGGGCCATCTGCAGGCCGAGCTTGCGGTTGCCGAGCACGCTCCAGGCGTAGTCGGCGTACATGGACAACAGCCGGGCGCTGGGATTGGGGTGGCTGACTGCCGCGCCATAGGCTTCCAGCATGCGGTCGGACGGAAGGTCGCAACTTTCGTCGTGCGCGCATTGGGTCAGGGCGCCAAGGGAGCTCTCGTCCTGCACGCCGGGCGGGCCTCTTCTCAACTTGCCGATCAGGCTGTCCCACCAGACATCCTTTTGCGGCAACCGCATGCGGGCATTCATGAAGATCAACGCTTGCTCGGGAAGAATCGATGAGCCCGGCAGGCGGCCGGCCCGCTCCAGTGCCTCATACGCCAGCGGGACAAAAGGCGAGGTGGGCTCGTAGTGCGAGTAAATGATGTAGGTGCGACCCAACTCATACTGGGCTCGCGGGGAGTCGGGGGCACGCGAGGCAAGGGTCTGGGAGAGCAGCAGGGGGTTACTCCAGGCCACCGATGTCCAGGCGGTTTCGCCAACCCACGCGAGCAGCAGGCCACCGAGTAGACCGAATCGTACGAGCGAGCCCGTTCGAGGCGTGGCGTGCTCAGGGGCAGGCGCTGTTGGCGCGAGCGCAGGGATCACTGCCAGCATCAAGCCCAGACTTGCGAAGTAGTTGCGGTGCTCATAGACGAGCTCCAGCGGAAGAATGGTGCCCGTCAGTAGGTGACTGCCAAGAAACCAGGCGAGGCCCAAAGCGGCGATGGGACGCCGTGGCCGCAGCCAGAATGCGGCTGCCACCAGGAGTATCAGGGCGGCAATGCTGGCGGCGGTTGTCCACGGAGTGAACAGCCCTGCCGAGGGCACGAAATCGTCGTGGTAGAACGACAGGCCCTGCGGCGTAGGCACGATCGTCCAGCGGATGTAATCAACCACGACGCGCGCTTCGCTGAGCAGTCGCGTGGTCATGGTGAAATCGCGCGTCGCCCAGGATTTGGGCTGCATGAGTCCCGGCAGCAGGTAGGCCATCCCTGCGAGCAGGGGAAGTACAAGCACCACCAGAAACATCACGAGCAGTCGCTTGTCCCTCGCAACGTGACTCGCATCGGGCATGGCCGATGAGCTGGTACGAAAGTTGAAGAGACACCACTCCATCATCAAGGCATACAGCGGCAACATCACCGCGGTCTCCTTGGCCAGCGCCCCCAGCGCCGTGGGTACCGTGATGCTTGCCAGGCAAAGCAAAAGCCCGGGCGTAAGCAAGTGCGTGCGGGGCTCGCGTTGCATCCACCTGCGACCGTGCAGGTAGCCGATCAAGCCCACCAGCACAAAGATGTTGGCCAGGCTTTCCATGCGCTGCACGACATAGAGCACGGCCGTGAGATTAATCGGCAGCAGCAACCAGGCCGTGGTGATGAGCAGCGCGAGCGGCACCGTTTGCTGATCGGGCACGGCCTCACCCGTCAGTGGCTCGGTTTCGGGGGATGGCGGCAGACTCAGCAGCGTGCGCAGGAGGATGAAGACCAGCAGCCCATTGAGCAGGTGGAAGAGCAGGTTGCTCGCCTTCATCCAGAATGGGTCGAGGCCGCTCATGAGGAAGTTGGCAGCGAAGGTGAGCGAGGCGAGGGGGCGCTTGAAGTCGCTCGAAGGGGAGGACAGTGCCGCATTCAGCAGCGACGTGAAACTTCCATCGTCCGGCTGCACGCCCTTGTTGTCGACGATGTTGGGATAGTCGTCAAACAGCCAGCCGCCGTGGAGGCCCGGCCAGTAGATCACTGCAGTCAGCAGCAGGACCAGCGCAAGCAGGCGCCAGCCCGAACGGGTTGACATGGAAAAGGGCGTCACGAGTTCTGGTTGGCATCAACGGAGATCGTGGCAGCTTACAGCGTTCGGGCCGGTGTTCCAGTCTGGAAATCTGGCCCGGTTGGTCGAATGCGGGCCACCGTTGGGCCTTCAGGGGGCATTAGGCTTACCGTGAGTCGGCGCGGTCAGGCGGGCGGGGCCCTGCCTGACGCTCGGCTGTGTTCATGGGGCGAGGTTTGACCAACCTCCAGGCCCTCATTGAGAGGGCGTCTCGGCGGTCCGTCATGGTCAGGAGGGCCCGCAGGGCATAGTCCATGGATCTGGGCACGTTCTTTCGATCCAGGCTCGTTCACTCATGTCGCTGCGATTACTTGCCAGATGGGCATCTGAAATCGACGTCGGCCTGCAGGATTTCCGTCGGCACGCGTGGATGCACGGATAGCAGGCTGTTGTTGGGGCGATTGCCCTCTACGGCAATTCCAGCAAGGTCAGTCATGGTTTCGAAGAACATGCCTGTCGATGCCAGCATGTCCTGTCGGTTCTGCAGAAGAGACACTTTGTCCTGGTTCAGCCTTTTGTAGAGCGGAGACGCCCAGAACAGTGCGGCTGGGTGTTGCGTCGCTTTTGAGAACTGTCCGTGTCCGCTCTGCATGCGGCAGTCATCGAAAAGCGCTTCGCCGTGGTCTGAAGAATAGAGCAGCCAGCTTTCGACGTCCTCATGCTTGGCGAGCTCGTCAATGAGTCCACTTAGAACGTGGTCCGTGAAAAGAATGGTGTTGTCGTAGCCATTGATAAGGACTTGCTTGTCGTCCCGATCGAACAGTTGCGCGGGGGCGCCGACGGGGTCGTCGGGAGTGAACTTGGCAAATGTCCTTGGGTATCTATCCGTGTAGCGGAAATGGCTGCCCATCGTATGGATGACCACGAAGCTGTCTCTTTGGTCTGGCGCACTGAGGATCCGCCTCAGCTGCGCGAGCGCGGCATCATCGTGCTTGCCTTCATAGCGGTAGTCCACTGGATTAAGGAATCGTACGTCATCTGATTCATGGGCGTAAGCCGAGATGGGCGAGTCGTGATAACCCATGGGCGCCTGGAGTGAAACCCAGGAGGTTCGAAATCCTGCCTGTTTGAAGACAGTGACGATCGAAGCCTCGGAAAAGGCGGTGTCGGTTATCGTGCTTGGCTTGCGGCTGATCATCAAGGGCACCGCCAGCCGCGTAAAAGGCCACGGCGTGTACATCCGTTTGAACGACACCACGCCATGGATTTTCGCGAGCTCCGGCGTGGTGTCTCGCTGGTACCCGTTCAGGCCCCAATGGTCTGCACGTGATGTTTCGCCAATGACAAGTACGTAGAGTCGTCGGTGGCCGTCTGTCGGAGGTGCTTGAACTGCGAATCTGAAGTCCTTTTCTCTGGCGATCGCATCCGCCAATGCCCGCCGCTCATTGAAGAAGCTGGAGAGCACCCAAGGGAGTCCAGTGGGATAGGTCGCTTCAACGGCTTTGTCTTCGCTCTCCTTTTCGATAGGAAATGCAGGTGCCTGGCCATGGGCGCCGGAGCTGACTGTAGTGGGAAATTTGGCGATGCAGGTGATTGCGATCCACGCGATCACGCCATAGATCAACAGGCGAGGCTTCCATAGTCGCCTGTAGGCATGGCCGAAGGGCCACGCCAGATAACCAAGAGTGAAGGGAAGCGCGAAGCTCAGGAGCAGGAACAAAGGCAGGGAACTGAGAAAATCTGACGCTTCTGCACGATTGGTCTCCAGCAGGACGGAGATGGCATTGGCATCAAATGTCCAGCCGTACTCTCGTATGAATGCAACCTCGCCAATCCCGATGATTGCCAAGATGGTCAGAACGATGACAACAAGACGAGGGAGGCGACCGTAAGCCAGGACCAGAACAAAGAGGCTCGCAAGCGCGCTGCAGAGAATGACAATGGACTGATCCCATTCGAGTGACTGGAACCCTCCACCAACCAATGTCAGAGATGGAAGCGCGCAGATGCCAGCCAGGCAGAGAAGGGATGCCAACTTGGTATAGGTGCGTTTCGTTGCGGCTTCTTCTTGAATGCTATCGATCGACATGCATTTCAGCCGGTGGAAGTGGGTTGGTAGCGCGCAGACATACGAAGTGGGAGCCTTAGACTAGGCCAGTAAGACCTATTGCCGGACGTGCTGTCCCGGGTGATGTCGCGCCAATTTTCCTTGCCGGGTGCTGGGGTGCTCTATCCGGCCAGGAGGCATTGGGTTCAATCGAGCCCTGTAAGTGGGCGCCGCCCCGGCACCTTCCCTGGTGCGAACGATGGAGTCGCACTAGCGCATCGGGATCGCTTTGGGCTCGATTGGCTTGCCGACATTGGGTTCCGGGACGGATGGCGGCGACTCCCCGGCCGACTGGGCGGCGGCTACATTCTGTGCAGACTGCTTTTGCAGGGCGATCAGGGTTGCATCGTTACGTAGCGCTGGCTGTAACTGCCAAGCCTGGGTAACAACCGCCAACGCCTCCTGGTAACGCTGACTTTCCAGGAGGTAAGCCGCGAGGCGCCGGGAATATCCCCCAACGTTCGTGTCCAGACTCAATGCCTGCCGCCAATGCCGGATGGCAAGTTCATGATCGTGCAGCACCGCGCCGGCTAGCTCCGCATAAGATGAGTGCAGGCTCTCACGGGTAGGGTTGCGCCTGATGGTGATTTCGTACGCACGCGCAAGCTGTTGGGCGTCAATGTCCTGGTTTCCCCGAAGACGTTCGGTCGTCAACTGATCGAGGGCGGCGTAGGCCTCGGGGCCCAGCGGATGGTTTTGCAGCTTGTCCAGGAAGCTGGCCCACAGTGCCTGGATGTCCTTTTGGTCGTGGTGGTCCGCATTGACAAGAATGAGGGCCTCTTCGGCCATCGGTGATGCCACGGGGAGACCGGCGGCTCGGCGCAGTTCCTTGATGCTTAGCGCGTAAAGCGGATTACCAGGGTTGTTCCCGGCCATGAACATGTAGCGTCGTGCCAGATCGTAGGCGGCGCGCGCGGAGCCCGGGTTGTCTTCGGCCAGCGTATTGGTCAGTAGAAGCCGGTCCCCCCAGATGGAGGCCCGAATGAAGGTGAGCGAGCCAAAATACACCACGAGGATGACCATGATGGAGGCGAGCACGGCTCTCTCCGTACGGCGTGTGGCGACGTATAGAAGGTCGGCCAGGGCCAGCAGAATGCCAAAGAGCGCCGGGTAGTTGCGGTGCTCGAACACCAGCTCCAGAGGGATGGGAGAGCTGGTCAGGCTGTGCGCCACAAAGAACCATCCAATGCCCAATGCAAACAACGGTCGCAGCTTTCGGAGCAGAATGGCCAGCGCCATGAGGCTTAGCAATAGCAGACCACCCAGCAGGGTGGAGATCGGCTGAAACAAGTCCTGTGAAACGGGGTAATTGTCGTAGTAAAAATGCAGCAGCTTGGGTAGCGGCAGCAGAATCCATCCGATATACAGGGGAAGCACGCGTAACTGGCTCAGCTGACGTTGCCATGCCGTGTAGCCGCGCCCCGCGTAGAGGGCATCGGCGGTATAGTGGGGGAGCAGATACAGCACGGCAGCCAATGCGGCCAGTGCGGCGCCTGTGGCATAAGCCGCTTTCAATGCGCGCCTCGTGGCGCGCGATTGTGCCGCAAAGTGCAACAGCGTCAATTCAAGCAGAAGCGTGTAACCCGGCACCAGCAGTGCCGTTTCCTTGGCGAAGTAGCCTACGACAGAGAGAAGGGCGCATAGCATGAGCCATGGCCACGCAGGCCGGCCTTTCGTCTGCTGCTGTCGTCCGCGCCAGTAGGCGAGCAGCGAAAGCAGCACAAACAGGAAGCCCAGCAGCTCCATGCGCTGCACAACGTACATCACGGTGGACACGTGCAATGGATGGATGGCCCACAGCGTGGCCACGCCCAGCGCCCAGTAACCGGAGGTTTGTCGCAACGCAGCCGTGTCGGCGTCTTGCGCCTTGACAGCCCAGCCGGCGAACAGGAAGCGCTGCGTCAGCAGCATCAGCAGTACGGCATTGAGCGCGTGCAACGCAAGGTTGGTGGCCTTGAACCACCAGGTGTTCCCACCCAATGCATAGTTGAACGCATAGCTCAACATGGCCAGCGGCCTCTGAATGTTGCTATGCGACCATGTCCATACGCGCAGCCAGTCCTGCCAGTGCCAGCCGGTGACATGAATGGCGGGGTTTTCCGCAAAGATGGGGTAGTCGTCGAAGATGAAGCCGCCCTGCAGTGCTGGCCAGAACACCAGCGCAATCAGCAGCAGCGCGACCAGCGGCAGAGCCGAGCGGAAGAGATGGGCGGGATGGAGGGGCATGAACTGGTCTGGTCGGGTGAGATGACGAAGCCTGTCGCACAAAAGGCAAGGGCCGCCCTGGGGCGGCCCTTGGTGGAGGTTGAGCCTCCGTTTAAGCTCAGGTACCAGCCGGCTGGCAGCTGGCCGGGGCGTACTTGGCCAGGACGTTGGTCGAGCAAGTCCAGCCGCCGCTACCGTTGCGCTTCCAGGTCACCGTGCTGCTGGTGATGGCGGTGTTGGCGTGGTTGCCGAAGGTCGCCATGATCGTTTCAGCGTTAGCCGTCCAGGCAACCGTCGGCACCTTGCCGCTGTCGGTGATCAGGTCGGAGGACGAGGCGGTGTCGACGCAGCTGCCCGTGCCGAACGAGGTCAGGCCGTTGTTGAGGCAGTCTTCCACGGCCACCTTCAGGTCACCGGTTTCGCCGATCACGCGGGTGACCTGCGAGCGGACAACGTAGGTCTGGTACTGCGGGATGGCGATGGCGGCCAGGATCGCGATGATCGCCACGACGATCATCAGTTCGATCAGGGTAAAGCCCTTCTGGTTCTTCATGGTGGTTCCTCTGTTTTGGTTAGCTAACCTTGGATTGTGCCCCTGAGCCCCGGTCCCGTACCCCCTAGGCGGATCCGGTCCCCTCACAACTCGCGTCGTCAGGAACGACCTGGTAGCTCGATGACATTGGCAGCATGTTGCATGCCACTTCCGTCGACGCTGGGTACCCGCCGTGAGGCAGGTCGCCGGATTGTGCAAGGGTTGGCACTAATCAACAAGCGCCCATACCCTGGTCTTGTCATTACTGCTGACCGGTTCGCGGCCGTGAAGGGCAATCCGTCGCACCAGGGACCAATAGTGTCAAACAGTGACGTGGTGCGGCATCTTTGGCCCCTTGGCCTTAACCGTTGCTGCAACTGGCGGGGAGGTATTGGGGATCCACGTCCGATATGCAGGACCACGAGCCGGAGCTGTTGCGATCGAGCTGGATGTAGTGCCCGCTGATCGCCGCCTGCCCTTGCAGTACGCACTGTATGTCCCCGTCGCCATTGACGGGAGCGTTGGCGGTGATGCTTTGGCAGCGCGGAGTGGATGAGGCGAGCCCCAGGTTGTCCGCGTTAGCGTAGCTTGACCCGTTGGTGACGCCTTGGTTTAGCAGGGTCTCGTAGGCGGTGCGGCCTGGAGAGATTTCGCTGAGTGCTGCCGTCATCTGGCTCTTCGCCACGTAGGTCTGGTACTGCGGAAGGGCGATCGCCGCCAATACGGCGATGATGGCCACCACGACAGTCAACTCGATCAGCGTAAAGCCCGCGTCGGTTCGCTGGCGCGACATATGAACTCCCCTGGGTGTCCCTGGGGGCTTGCACAGCAGCTTTTGTACCAAGCCGCTGCCTGAGCGGGCTGGCGGCCCGCTGTCGTTGCGGCAAGCATGGGGATTCGTGAAACGGATCACGCCCGCCCATGGTGCGTCGGACCCTGCTGCATCGACGCTTCGCCGCACCATACCTTGCGCCAGCCTTCGCGGGCTCTTACCGTGACCTTTTTTGCAACACTCAGGAACCTCACCAATGAAACCCTTGTTTGTCGCGCTGGCGCTTGCGCTGGCCACCACGTCCGCGGTGGCCGCCGAGGTCGAGAACCACGGCCCTCATCCGTTCAACATCCGTGACCTGGTGATGATGGATCGCGTGGGCGATCCGCAGCTGTCGCCGGATGGCCGCTACGCGCTGTACACCCTGCGCACCACCGACTACGCGGCGAACAAGGGCATCACTTCGATCTACCTGCTCGACCTGTCCAGGGGCGGCGAGCCGGTGAAGCTGGTCGACAAGGCCTCGACCCCGCGCTGGGCGCCCGACGGCAGCGCTTTCTATTACGTGGCCGCCAAAGACGGCGTGGCCCAGCTGTGGCGCCGCGCGCTGGGCACGGCAACCAAACCGGTCGATCCGCAGTCCGCGCAAGCCGTCCAGGTAACGCATGCCCCGATTGACGTGGACGGCTATAAGCTGTCGCCGGATGGCAAGAAGGCGGTGCTCACCTTCGGCGTGTTCACCGATTGCGCCGACCTGGCCTGTACCAAGGAGCGCCTCGACGGGCGTGCGGCCGACA
Organism: Dyella sp. C9; assembly: GCF_003332825.1. Classification (GTDB taxonomy): domain Bacteria; phylum Pseudomonadota; class Gammaproteobacteria; order Xanthomonadales; family Rhodanobacteraceae; genus Dyella. The sequence goes on from NZ_QIRF01000023.1 coordinate 15,432, forward strand.
AGGCCTCGGGCACGGTCTACGACAAGCTGTTCGTGCGGCACTGGGACACCTGGTCGGACGGCCGTCGCGCGCAGCTCTTCGTTACCGACGTGGATAATCCGGCAGAGCAGCCGGTGCTGTTGACGCGCGGCATCGACGGTGACGTGCCGAGCAAGCCGTTCGGCGACGATGGCGAATTCAGCTTCTCGCCCGACGGCAAGACCGTGTACTTCGATGTGCGCATCGCGGGCAAGAGCGAGCCGTGGTCGACCAATTTCGACGTTTACAGCGTGCCGGTCGATGGCTCGGCGGCGCCGCGCAACCTCACTGCCGCGAACCTGGCGTGGGACGCCTTCCCAGTGCCGTCGCCGGACGGCAAGACGCTCTACTACCTGGCCATGAAGGTGCCGGTGTCCGAAGCAGACCGCTTCGGCATCATGGCATTGGACCTGGCAACCGGGCAGAAGCGCGAGGTCGCGCCAAACTGGGATCGCTCGGCCGGTGGCCTGCAGATTTCCTATGATGGCAAAACGTTGTTCGCCACCGCCGACGACAACGGCCAGCATCCGCTGTTTGCCATCGATGTGGCCAGCGGCAAGGTTTCCACACTGGTTACCGATGGCGACGTGGGTGCTTATTCCGTCGGCAAGTCGAAGCTGCTGGTGCAGCGCGATGACCTCAAGCGCCCGGCTGACCTGTACACCGCCGACCTGCAGGGCAAGGGCCTGAAGCAGGTGACCCACTACAACGCCCAGCGCTTGAAAAACGTGCAGATGGGTGAGCCGGAGTTCTTCACCTTCAAGGGCTGGAACAGCGAGACGGTGCAGGGCTACGTGGTCAAGCCGGCCAACTACAAGTCGGGCAAGAAGTACCCGGTGGCCTTCATCATCCATGGTGGCCCGCAGGGTGCCATGAGCAACGGCTGGAGCTACCGCTGGAACCCGCAGACCTACGCAGGCCAGGGCTTTGCCGTGGTGACGGTGAACTTCCATGGTTCCACCGGCTATGGCCAGGCCTTTACCGATTCCATCTCGGGCGACTGGGGTGGCAAGCCGCTGGAAGACCTCAAGGCCGGCTGGAAGGCCGCGCTGTCCAAGTACAGCTTCCTCGATGGCGATCGCGCCTGCGCCCTCGGCGCCAGCTACGGCGGCTACATGATCTACTGGATCGCCGGCGTGTGGAACGAGCCGTGGAAGTGCCTGGTCGACCACGATGGCGTGTTCGATGCCCGCGCCATGTACTACGACACCGAGGAGCTGTGGTTCGAGGAGCGCGAGAATGGCGGCACGCAGTACGAACACCCGGAGAACTACGAGAAGTTCAACCCGGTCAACCACGTCAAGGACTGGCGCGTGCCCATGCTGGTGATCCACTCCGGCAAGGATTTCCGCATTCCCGACACCCAGGGCCTGGGCGCGTTCACCGCGCTGCAGCGCCGTGGCATTCCCAGCCAGCTGCTGCATTTCCCGGACGAGAACCACTGGGTGCTCAAGCCGCAGAACAGCGTGCAGTGGCATGAAACCGTCAACGCGTGGCTGAAGCAGTGGACGGCCAAGGAAGCATCTTCGAGTAACTGATTGAGCGTATAAGTGCAAAAAAAAGCGGCGGCCATCAGGTCGCCGCTTTTTTGAGCTGTAGCCGTCCTATGGCCGAACCGGTGCCGGTTGGACCGATTGAGTCAGTACTATGTTCAGCAGCTCCTTTATTTCCGTATCTTCGGGTGTCAGCGACAAAGCTGCTCGCAGCACATTTTGAGCGTCTTCTTTCTTGCCTTGTTGCATAAGCATTTGGCCTGTCAGCAGGTAGTAGGTGCGTAGTGTCTGTTTGTCTGCAGTAATCTGCCTTGTGTTGCGGGCGCGTTCGAGCGCAATGGCTGCCCGGTCAGGGTCATGCTGCAAGAGAGCCAGCTGGGCAATGTTGAGCATGCAAACGGTGCAAGGTGTCGGGTCGGCAAGGACCTTGTCGCCGAACTGGCGGCCTGCGGCATAGTTTTTGGTCTTTAGGTAGGCGAACAACAAGTTACTCTTCGGCTGAGGATCGTGCGGGTGCGATGAAAGCACCCAAGTCCACAAGGTGACGTCGTTTGCCCAGTTGGGCAGGACGATCCGAATGCCAATGATGGAAAAAGCAAACCAGAAAAACACGGCAATAGTTGCCGCAGGCCTAGTCATTAGGATGCCGATGCGCCACTTGAGCCATGTGGGGCGGCGCAGCATGGGTACCATGGCGCAGATGGTGGCCAGTGCCAGGCTTGCATAACGTTCATGATAGAGGTTGGCCTCGAACTCCACGGGAATGATGTGGAGGACCGGAAGCAAGGCTGCCGTAGCAGCTACGATCATGCCGCCGAATGAGGACTTGCGTGCAAGCGTGAGATAGAGGCCACCTCCGGCAACGACGAGTGCCAACGTGATGGCCAGAAAGGATTCCGGCGGCATTTGGCCAAGGAAGTCTTGAGGCTCATACGGATGAATGGGGCTCATGCTGGAAATTGGCCAAGTGATGACCTGCAGGTAGTGCAGGTAAACCGTGCTGATTTCCCATACGCGCGCCAAGGGTGGAGCAGGTGGTGCGTAAAAGTTGCTGGTGACAGCGCCTAATGCCCAGTGTCGAAAGGCCAGATAGGCTATACCGGACAGGGCGATGCCAAGATAGGTACGCCAGTTGTGTCTCAGCGTAGTCATGACGCTATCGATGAAGCGGAGGTTCTTTCCTCCTGAGAAGAGCATCCAGTCGAATAACGCGAGCAGCAGGGGAAACGACAAAGCAGCCTCTTTCGAGCAAGCGGCAAGAAAGAAAATCATCGCCACGACGCCTGCACGCAGCCACGGTTTCTGGATGCTTATGTTCGCAACCAAGCCAAGCAGCACGAACAGGATCAAAACCAGTTCGAACTGACACCCGATCCATGCCACGGTTTCGATAAGGGCAGGGTGAAGCCCATAAAGCAGCATGCAAAGCGGGACCAACCACGGTTTGCGCGCCGCATCCAATTGGGATTGCGTGGCGCAGCGCCATGCCAGCACGCCGACCAACGCCACATCGATCAAGTGGAGGGCGAGCGAGATGGCGTGCATTGGCCCCGGCGAGCTGCCGAAAACGTGTAGTTGCAGCGCAAAAAAACCTACAACGAGGGGGCGAAAGTAATACTCCCAGTAATTGAAGTCGCGGAGGATGTAGTGCTTCCACAAGTCACCCTCAATCAGCCACGGGCGATCATGAAAGCTTTGCCAGTCGTCCCAGACAAAGTTGAAATGAATGACGGGCCAATAGAGGAAGGCGATCACCAGCAGGGCGATGGCTCCAAGTGCATAAGTGCGTCGGTAAGTCATGCGCTCCCCCGCGCTTGATGCATCATTTTTGAATATCTTTGGACATGTCGTGCTGACCATGAAATCGGGAAGCAGTGCTTGAACAGCCGAATTTCCTGGGTGGATGCGCCCGGGAACTGGTGATCAAATGTCGGGCGCTGCCGCGTGAATATCTCGATAGCGCTTGCGCTTTGGGCCAGGCCGTCACTGCCTTTCATCGGTCTTCTCCTTGGCTGCGAGGGCTTCGATCAGTGCAGCCTGGGCCACCGGGTCGTTGGGCTTGATAGCCAGGGATTCCTTGAGGAGCTGTTGAGCGTAATCGTAGTGACCCTGCATGGCCATCAAGCGGCCCAGTTCGCGATCATAGATCTGGCGGGCTTCCGGACTTCTCCTGACCAAGAAGGTATCGCTGGCTTTTTTGAGTGCTGCTGTAGCTCGCACGGGGTCGTTCCTGTCGATCGACATGCCGGCGATATGGAGCAGGCAGGACGTGCATGTTGCGGTATCGGCCAGGATCTCGTCCGTCAGCTTCTGAGCATTCGCCGAGTCGCCGTTTCTGTCGTAGGAAAGTAGCAGGTTGTCTCGCGCCGTCGTGGATTGTGGGTCGAGCGCGAGGGCCCATCGCCAAAGCGCGACATCGTTCGCCCAGTTGGGCGCTAGGAGGCGAATGTCCACCACGCAAAGAGCCAGCCACAGGGCAAGGGCAACAGGTGAGAGCAGACGCAATGCGCTTGCGACGCTGGAACTGGGAGGGGTGGTCTGCGGCCACCGGATCAGCGGTGCCAGCGCGCAGACGACGGCGATCGCCATCGTTGCATAGCGCTCGTGATACAGGTTGTGATCAAAGTCCACCGGGATCAGACGTAGCACCGGCAACAACGCGATGGTTGCTCCGACAATCATGAAGCCGACGGCAGCACCGCGCTTCAGGGCTAACCAGAAGCCCATGCCGATCACGCCGAAAAAGGCTGCGCATGTGAGCAGGGACATGGCGGTGACCGTCTGGACGACTGAGGCATCCTTGGGGTGCAGCGGCGCGATGCCAGCCATCGGCCAGAGGATTACCTTCAGGTAGCACAGATAGGTTAGGCTTATTTCCTGCATCCACACCCACCAGATCGTCTTTCCGAATATCGGTGTGGCCTGTGGAGGTGGCAGTGCCAAGTGGCGCGATGCCAAGTAGGCCAAGCCAGCGATCGCCATGCCCGCATAGGCTAGCCCGTTGCGACGAAGCACCGTACCTGCGATGGCGGAAATCGTTCGCGCGCTTGTCCGGGCATACAACGCTATATCGAACAAAACGACGAGCAGTGGCAGCATCCCGCCCGATTCCTTGGCGCATGCGGCCAGGAAACAAAGCACTGCCAGCGTAGCTGCACGAATCCATGTGCGCCGGATATAGGTGTTGGCAACCAGGCCTAGCAGCGTAATCAGAGTCGCCATCAGGTCGAACTGGCAACCGATCCACGAGACGGTTTCGATCAATGCCGGGTGCAGTCCGTAGATCAACATGCAAACCAGCATCGCCCACGCTTGGCGTACTCGAGGAGCGCCGGTCAGGGCGCCGACCCGGTAGGCGAGGGCGCCAACCAAGACAACGTTGACCAGGTGGAGCGCCAGGGACACGACATGCATGGGTCCTGGTGCGCCATGGAAGAGTTTGACCTGCAGCGCAAGGAATGCGACGACCAAGGGGCGAAAGTAAATGGTCCACTGATTGAAGTCGCGGAACACGTAGTGCAGCCACCGTTCTCCTTGCAGATCCCGGAAGCTCGGCCAGTCATCCCATATGAAGCCGGCATGGATGACCGGCATGTAGGTGAATGCTATGGCGGCCAGGATGGCGCCAGCCAGCCCAAGCATCAGCCACTTGTTCATACTTCCCCCTGGATCCCGCGACATCCGACGTCTTGCACGACACGCTATCCCTGCGTGGGCGGGCCGGTTGGCGCCAGCGTGTCTGCTTCACTGCCTTGAATGGTAGGGGGCCGCCGAGGTGGTGGCTAGGGCTGCGCAGGTCATCTGGCTTGAATCGTGACGCACTCCGTCGTCTGGCTCGGGCATGAGACTGCGCCGATGGCCTGGGGGTTACAGCCACCGATTGCGTTTGAGGGTGATGTAAATAGTCACCACGATCCCGACCACCAGCGCGATGATCAAGGGATACGCCCATGGTTTGGCGAGCTCCGGCATGTGGGTGAAGTTCATGCCGTACCAGCTGGTGATGAGGGTGGGAGCGGCAAGCATGGCCGCGTAACCGGCCAGGCGCTTCATGACCTCGTTCTGGCCGAAGGTCACCAGGGAAAGATTGACGTTGATTGCGGCAGCCAGCATCTCGCGCATGGCGCTGATCGACTCGTTCACGCGGAACACGTGGTCGTAGACGTCGCGGAAATAGGCACGCAACTCATCCGGTATCAGTTGCGGATGCAGGCGCACCAGCTGGCTGATGATGTCCTGCATGGGGGCGACAGCCAAGCGCAGGGTCATCAGGTCGCGTTGCATGTCGTACAAGCGCCTTATGGTGCTGCGCTTGAAGGTATCGGCGAAGATGTCCTTCTCGAGCTCCTGCAGCTCCTCGCGAAAGTCACGCACGATTGGCAACAGGTTGTCGACGATGTAGTCGAGCACTCCGTACAAGCCATAGCTGGGGCCGAGCGCAAGAAGTTCGGGCGTGTGCTCGCAGTTGCGTCGCGCAGGCGCATAGGAAAGCGAGGCGCCGTGGCGCACGGTGACCAGGTAGCGGGCGCCCAGGAATACATGAGTCTCGCCAAAGGCAATGTGCCCGCTCACCAGCTGGGCCGTCTGCACCACGATGAACAGCGAATCACCGTAGGTTTCGATCTTGGTGCGCTGGTGCGCGGCCTGGGCATCTTCGATCGCCAGGTCGTGCAGGTCGAACTCTTCCTGGATCTTGTCCAGGAGGGCGGCATCCGGTTCGTGGAGCCCGACCCACACGAAGGTGTCAGGTTGCTTGAGCACCTCGCTGATGTCGTCGATGCTGATGTCGCCTATGCGCTGACCGTCGAAACGGTAGGCGACGCAGTTGATGACCATCGACGGGGAGGGTGCGGGAGCTACGGGAGTAGAGACGGTAAGGGCCATGCGCGAATGATGCGCCGGGCAGGAAGACAGGGCAACGACAGGCCTTTCAGCCTGCCGTGGTCACTTTCACTTCACGATGACGAAGACACCACGCCAGCGCGACCCAGCTTGGCAACGCAAACAGCAGCCAGGGCTGGTTCTGTTGCACCACGCCAGGCAGCAGGTGCAGCAGGATGGCGATCAGGGCCGCTGCCAGTTGCAGCACGATGAGCACGTCGATCTTCCGCGACGCCGGCGCTCCGCGGCGTGAGCGCCACAGGGCGGGAAGCAACAGGAAGGCGAGCGGATTGAACAGCAGCAGGTTGGCGTTGGCCCAGGCCGAGTGGTGCGTGGTCAGGGTCCATAGGACCAGCAGGGCGATGCCGACGAGTCCGGCCAGTACGAGATAGAGCGAGCCGAGCAGCGCGTAGACAGTGCGTACGAAGCGTCGCGTCGCCACCAGGATGCCGGCGAACACGAGGCCGGCCAGGCCCAGCGGCAGTCGCAGGTCGGGCGCCTGTTCCGGCGGGGCATCCAGGCGATTGGGCGAAACCAGTTGTTCGCTGACCACCAGCGGATGCGCGCTGCCGTCGGCCGCAGTCACGGTCACGTGGGATATCTCACGCTGCAGCACCATCGGCAGGAAGCTCTCCTGCCACGCGCTCAGCGGCTGATCGGCGTACGGGCCGAGGCCCAGGTCGAGGATCAGCATCAGCCATGCCTGTTGGCTCATCAGTCGCGCGGTCTGCTGGCGATAGGTCATGCTGGCGGGGCGGGATTTCAGCTGCTGGCCGAGGATGCCGCCCAGTGCCTTGTCGAGTGCGTCGCGCACCTTGGTGGCGCAGTTGTTCGCGTAATAGTCGTAGTCGTAGCGCACGTTTTCCGGGCGCAGGTTCCACAGCAGGAAGTCGCGCAGGTCAGCGGCCTGTGCCGGCGTGAAGGCGAGCCGCTGGCGGGTGACCGAACGCCCCACCTGCACGTAGTACTGTTGGTCGGTATCCGACGGCTCCGCATCCATCAGGTAATGCATGCGGCCGGCGGCGAAGTGCAGCAGGAAGCCCTTCTCGTCGAAGTCGAACACGCCGTAGTTGAAGGTGACGGCCTCGCCGCTCACGCTGTCACGCAGCTCGATGGCATCGTGGCCGAAGCGTTCCCAGTAGGTGTCGCCGGGACCATAGGTGATCAGCGATACCTCGAGGTTGGCGCCGGGTGCGTCGGCGACGCCGGCGTGAGCGCGTGGTGCCCAGCCCAGCACCACTGCCAGTAACAGCAGCGCGAACCCGGCCAGCAGGTGTCGCGGTCCACGTCCCATCATCGCCGGTGCCGGCGTCCTGCCTGGGTGATGCACGCTCAGCCTTCTCCCTGTCGGGTGACCCGGAATGCCTGCACGCGGCGGTCGTCGGCTTCGGTCACATGGAACAGGAAGTCGCCAATGGCGATTTCCTCGCCAACTTCCGGCAGGTGGCCAAACTCGGAGGTGCACATGCCGCCCACGGTGTCGAACTCCTCGTCGGAGAAATGGGCGCCGGTCTGTTCGTTGAAATCGGCGATCGGGGTGAGCGCACTCACCGTCCAGCCGCCGCCTGAGCGTTCATGCATCAGCGAGGGTTCCTCCTCGTCGTCGTGCTCGTCGTCGATCTCACCGACGATCTGCTCCAGCACGTCCTCGATGGTGATCAGTCCGGCGACGCCGCCGTACTCGTCCACCACCAGTGCCATGTGGTTGCGCGTGTGGCGGAATTCCGCCAGCAGCACATTGAGGCGCATCGACTCGGGAATCAGCCCGGCCGGGCGCAGCACGGTGTGGATGTCGAAATGGTCGCCGTCGCCGACGAATTTCAGGAGGTCCTTGGCCAGCAGCACTCCGAGGATGTCGTCCTTGTCCTCGCCATGGACGGGGAAACGCGAGTGGCCGGACTCGACCACCGTGCCGAGGATGTCGCGCAGGGGCGCCTCGGCGGACACCATGACGATCTGTGCGCGCGGGACCATCACGTCGTCCACGCTCAGCTCGGTGACCTTGATTGCACCCTCCACCATGGTGAGGGTGTCATTGGACATCAGGCCATTGGCCTGGGCGGTGCGCAGCTCTTCGATGAGCTCCTTCCGGTTGCGCGGCTCGCCGGAAAACAGATGGCCCAGTCGATCCCACCACTTGCGGTGGGCCGGGCCGCTGGTACTGCCAGGGTCCTCGTTCATTACTCGTGCGGATGCTGCCCGAAACCGGGCGGAATCATGAGTCTAGCGGAAAATCCGTGACGATTCAGGAACAAGGCCGCAGGGTTTGCCCTTGAGAGGCCCCGGGCGACCGGCTGGCGGCGGTGCTGGTTCATGCCGGGTTGCCGAGAACTGGGCACGCGTCGCGGCCGGGGCGTGCCCAATGGCGTTCGCCTGGGGCATGCGCCAGGCGCGGCCATGTCCTTCGGTGGGTCGACCCGGCCGATGGTCTGGCCGGCCGCTGGCTGCCTTGTTTCGACGGGGGTAGGGCGAACCCGTGGGCCGATGCGCAGGCTTGCTGTACGGTGCCCTCGTGGGCCGCCGAGGCCCCACGGCAGCCGGTCTTGGTGGCCTCCAGGCTGTTCCGACCATCCGCCTGACGCGCGCCGGGCGGATGGGCCGGGGAGTGCGCCACCCGCTGCCGCTTCAACGGCCACGGCTGCGACGGGCCCGGGAAGACGTCTAGACGTCCTTTTCCGAGGCGTACGGGTCCGCGATGCCCAGTCCGGCGAGAATGCGAGTCTCCAGGGCTTCCATGGCCTCGGCTTCGGTGTCCTCGATGTGGTCGTAGCCGAGCAGGTGCAGCACGCCATGCACGGTCAGGTGGGCCCAGTGGTCGCGAGGTGAGATGCCCTGTTCGGCCGCTTCGCGGGCCACCACGGGAGCACAGATGGCCAGGTCGCCGATCAACGGCAGGTTCAGGCCCGGGGGCAGTTCGGCGGGAAAGGAGAGCACGTTGGTGGCGTAGTCCCTGCCGCGGTACTCACGGTTGAGCATGCGGCCCTCACGGGTGTCGACGATGCGGATGGCCAATTCAGCCGCCTTGCGTCGCTTGGCGCCGCGCAGGGCCGCATCGACCCAGCGGCGGAAGCTCGCGGCGGCGGGCACGCCCTTGCGCGCCACGCCGTAGACGATGGAAACCCCTGCCGGCGTGCTCACCTGGATTGCTCCTCGGACGACTGCTCGAATGCCTCGTAGGCACGCACGATCTTCGCCACCAGCGGATGGCGCACCACGTCGCGCGAAGTGAAGAACGTGAAGCTGATGCCTTCCACCCCGCGCAGCACCTCGATGGCGTGGCGCAGGCCCGAGCGCACGTTGCGCGGCAGGTCGATCTGGCTGACGTCGCCGGTGATCACCGCCACCGAGCCGAAGCCGATGCGGGTGAGGAACATCTTCATCTGCTCCACCGTGGTGTTCTGCGCTTCGTCGAGGATCACGTAGGAATCGTTGAGCGTGCGGCCGCGCATATACGCCAGCGGTGCGATCTCGATCACGTTGCGTTCGATCAGCTTGGCCACTTTCTCGAAGCCCAGCATTTCGTACAGCGCGTCGTACAGCGGGCGCAGATAGGGGTCGACCTTCTGGGTCAGGTCGCCAGGCAGGAAGCCGAGCTTCTCGCCGGCTTCCACCGCTGGGCGCACCAACAGCAGGCGCTGCACGCGATTGGCCTCGAGTGCCTCCACGGCGCTGGCCACGGCGAGATAGGTCTTGCCGGTGCCAGCCGGGCCCACGCCGAAACTGATGTCGTGGGTGGTGATGGCATGCAGGTAACGGGCCTGGTTGGGGCCGCGGCCCTTGATGACGCCGCGCTTCACCTTGATGGTGACTTCCTGCGCGCCCTCGGCGGCCTCGTTGACGATCGCGTCGATGCCCGATTCGGCCAGGTGCAGGTTGATCTTGGCGCCGTTGAGCGACTCGTTGGCGGTCACTTCGTACAGCGCTCGCAGCACCTTCTCGGTCGTGCGCGCCGCGCCTTCCTCTCCGATCACCTGGAACAGGTTGCCGCGATGGTTGATCTCCACGCCCAGGCGCAACTCCACCTGGCGCAGGTGCTCATCGAACGGACCGCACAAGTTGGACAGGCGGGCGTTGTCTTCCGGTTCAAGGGCGAAGTCGCGCTGGTTGAGGCCGTTGGTCATGGGTTGCGTCGAAAAGTTGGTGGTCAATCCCCTCTCCCGCCGGCGACCGAAGGAAGTCCCCGTGGGAGAGCAGGTGCCGGTCCCGCGGGGACTACCTTCGGGTCGCAGCGGACGAGGCGGCGGGCGGAGCGGTCGGCCTGGGGTCTTCCGATCCCCAAACAGGGGGCCAGCCCCGCACCCTCACCCCAACGCCTCTCCCGAGGGGGAGAGGGGCAAAGGTCAAGCAGCTACTTCATCGGCGAGGTGCACCCGGCCACGCAGCGAGTTGCTCATGGCCTCGGTGATCACCACGTCAATGAACTGGCCGATCATCCGCGCATTGCCGGGGAAGTTCACGTAGCGCATGTTCTCGGTGCGGCCGGTGAATTCGTTGGGATTCTTCTTGCTGGTCTTTTCCACCAGCACGCGCTGCACGGTGCCGACCATGGCCTCGTTGATCTTGCGCGCATTGTCGTTGATGGCGGCCTGCAGGCGCGCGAGGCGGGCATGCTTCACCTCGGCGGAGGTTGTGTCCTCGAGGTTGGCGGCCGGGGTGCCGGGACGCGACGAGAAGATGAAGGAGAAGCTTTGGTCGAAGCCGATGTCGTCGATCAGCTTCATGGTCTTCTCGAAATCCTCGTCGGTCTCGCCAGGGAAGCCCACGATGAAGTCCGAGGAGATGCAGATGTCCGGGCGAACCGCGCGCAGCTTGCGGATCTTCTGCTTGAACTCCAGCGCGGTGTAGCCGCGCTTCATCGCGCTGAGGATGCGATCGGAGCCGGCCTGCACCGGCAGGTGCAGGAAGTTGGCCAGCTGCGGCACATGGGCGTAGGCCTCGATCAGCGAGTCGGAGAACTCCAGCGGATGCGAGGTGGTGAAACGGATGCGGCCGATGCCCTCGATCTGCGCGATGGCGTGGATCAGCACGGCCAGGTCGGCGGTGCCGCCGTCATGGGTGGGGCCGCGGTAGGCGTTGACGTTCTGTCCCAGCAGGTTCACTTCGCGCACGCCCTGCGCGGCCAGCTGGGCCACCTCGACGATCACGTCGTCGAACGGGCGGCTGATCTCCTCGCCGCGGGTATAGGGCACCACGCAGTACGAACAGTACTTGGAGCAGCCTTCCATGATCGACACGAAGGCGGTCGGGCCCTCGGCGCGCGGCTCGGGCAGGCGGTCGAACTTCTCGATCTCGGGGAAGCTGATGTCCACCTGCGCCTTGCCGCTGGCGCGACGCGCCTCGATCAGCTCGGGCAGGCGGTGCAGGGTCTGCGGGCCGAACACCAGGTCGACGTACGGAGCGCGCTTGATGATGTCCTGGCCTTCCTGCGAAGCCACGCAGCCGCCCACGCCGATCAGCACCGGCTTGCCGCCCTGCTTGTGCTCCTTCCAGCGGCCGAGCTGGCTGAACACCTTTTCCTGGGCCTTCTCGCGGATCGAGCAGGTGTTGACCAGGATGACGTCCGCCTCGGACTCGTCCTGGGTCAGCTCCAGGCCGTGCGAGGCCTTGAGCACGTCCGCCATCTTGGCCGAGTCGTACTCGTTCATCTGGCAGCCGTGGGTCTTGATGAAAAGCTTGCCGGTCATGGGCTTGGGTACCGTGGTTCAGTGGGCGGCGAAAAGGCCGCCGAACCGCACAGTTTACGCGCCTGAGGCCTGGGCTGCCAGTTGAAGCGCCGTGCCGGATCAAGCACTTGCGCCGGGAGGGGCGCGGGGTGGCCAAGTTTGTCCTGCCGCACGAAACGGCCAGCTGCCGCTTGGCGGCGGGCGCGGCTGGGGGCACACTGGCCGCCAGACCTGGCGCCGGGCAGGACTGCGCACAGGGGAGTACCGACGGGGGATGTATGGCAGTGCTTGACCGGGGCGTGCTGCGGCACCCAAGGGGGAGGCCATGATCGTGGCGCGCCTCAGGGCTGGCTGTGGTTCGATACCCGGCCGGCTGGCCGCAGGGGCGCTCGCGCTCGCCGGCCTGCTGGGGCTTCCACCGGGCGCCCACGCAGGCGCGCTGTACCGCTGCACCGGCAGCGCCGGCGAGGTGGTTTTCAGCAGCAACACCGCGGGCTACCAGGGGTGCAGCCGGATCGCCGGCACGCCAGACCCGGTGCGGCGTCCGTCCGCCACCAGCCGGGCGTCACCCGCTGCATTGGCTGGGATCACGGGAAGTGCAGAGACATCCGCCAGGACCGTCCCTGCCACGCCTCCCCCGCAACCGCCTTCGCTGGCCTGGGTGCAGGACTCGGTCGAGACCACCGCCCGGATCGTGCCGCCCCCGCAGCCGCAGCCGCCGGCCGGCAAGGCGGGGCAGTGGAGTTACAGCGAGGCCACTCCGGCCCGCACCAGTTCGGTGCCGGACAAGCCGGTGGCCGATGTCTCGGCGGATGGCAACCGGGTGCTGCGTGGCGCCGTCTATCGCGTGGTGCGCAAGGATGGCAGCGTGGAGTACACCAACCTGCGCCCCGCAGGTGCGCAGGGGCCGGCGGTCACCATGCTGTTCAGCTACATCGCCACCTGCGTGGCCTGTAACCTGCACTCGAACATCCGCTGGGATTCGGTGGCGCTCCACCTCAATGAATACGTGGATGTGATCCGCCTGGCCAGCCAGGAGTACGGCGTGGACGAAGCCCTGCTGCGGGCCATCATCCATGCGGAAAGCGCGTTCAATCCGCGCGCCATGTCGCTCAAGGGCGCGCAGGGCCTGATGCAGCTCATGCCGGGCACCGCCATGGACATGGGCGTGCGCGATGCCTTCGACACCGACCAGAACATCCGGGGAGGCGCCCGCTACCTGGGCCTGCTGCTGCGCGCCTTCAACGGCGACGAGCGATTGGCCGCCGCCGCCTACAACGCAGGGCCGGCCGCCGTGCAGCGCTATAACGGGGTGCCTCCCTATGACGAGACCCGGGTCTACGTGGAGCGCGTGGGTACCTTGCGCAAGCGCTACGGCATGGCGCTTCACCCTGCAGGTGGTAGTCGCACGCCGATCGCGGCCGGGATCTCAGCCATCCAGTGAAGCGGTGGGCGTCAGTGGCGGACGCTGGGCCAGGATCACTTCGGTATGGAAGGGCGTGCCATTGCGCAGGCCGGACACTTCCACCTTGCTGCCTGGCTTGAGGGCCGCTTCGTGCCGGCGCAGGTCGGCCGGGTCCACGATGTCCTCCGAACCGATGCGCAGCAGGATGTCGTGCGGCTGGATGCCGGCCTGGGCGGCCGGGCCACCCGGGTAGATGTCGGTGACCTGCGCCCCGCGGGCGGCAGCCGGGAGGCCGCTGTCGGCGGCCACCGGCACGAAGGTGTAGTCGGCGCCCATCCAGCCGCGCACCACGTGGCCGGTGTCGATGATCTGGTCCAGCACCTTCTTGGCGCTGGTGACCGGGATGGCGAAGCTGATGCCCTCGGCATTGGCCGCCTTGCCGATAAGCAAGGTGTTGATGCCCACCAGCTCGCCCTCGGTGTTGACCAGCGCGCCGCCGGAGTTGCCCAGGTTGATCGCCGCGTCGGTCTGGATGAAGTCCTCGGGGTTGGCGCTGCTCAGCTGGCGGCCGATCGCGCTGACAATGCCCATCGTCACGGTCTGGTTGAGGCCCAGCGGGTTGCCGATGGCCAGCACCACGTCGCCGGTGCGCACCGGGGTGTGGTCGGCGATGCGGATCACCGGCAGGTTGCTGGCGTCGATCTTCAGTACGGCCAGGTCGGTCTCGACGTCGGCGCCCACCACCTTGGCCTTGGCCACGCGACCGTCGTACAGCAGCACCTGGATGTCGTCGGCGTTGGCGATCACGTGATTGTTGGTCAGCACGTAGCCTTCGCTGCTGACGATCACGCCCGAGCCGAGGCTCTGTTCACGGCGCTTGTAGGCCGGGCCGGCCGGCCGGCCGCCGAACAGGCGCTGAAGCACCGGGTCGGTGTACATCTGCACGGCCTGCTCGGTGACCATCTTGTTGGCGTAGATGTTCACCACCGACGGCGCCGCGCGGGCCACTGCGTCGGCATAGGAGATGGGGCCGCTGGTGCGCGTCGCCGGTGCACTGGCCGAGGGGGTGTCGCCGGCATGGCCAAGTCCGAAATGTTGCCGCAGGCGATTGCCCACGTCCGGCCACGCCAGGCTGATGACGAAGGCAACCGCCAGCCCGAGAACCACGAAGCGGGCGATGAAGGCGAGCGTGCCTGCGGCATGTTTCATGTAGTTATGCGTTTCGTAGCAAGACGTTAGGACGAGTGATGCGCCAGGGCGACAGGCGCGGCGCTTTTATTGTACGAGTCATGCCCTGACGCTACACTAACGCGATTTTGCGAGAGCCAGATTTCTACTGGCGCTTGCGAAGCGGGTCGTCCCGGGAGCTTCCCGGTGCGCAGGGTGCCCGGGGGGTGGAAGCGTGCAGCTTTCGCTGCATGCTCATCGTGCTGGTGCCGCGCGTGCCTGCTGTTTGTTTTTTGGGGGAGTCGTAGGGTTTATCGGTTCGCGGCAGCGGTAATTTGCCGCGTAGCATGTCGACGCGCTTGGCAAGCACCTGTGGAACTTATTAAGTTCCGCGTCTCAATGGCATGTAAGTACCGGAGAGCCTGATGGCGAACGAAGTCGTCGATCACGGCCGCCGCCGCTTCCTCACAGCGACCACGGCCGTGGTCGGAGGTGTGGGAGTCGTTTCGGCAGTCGTGCCCTTCATCAAGTCGTGGGAACCGAGTGCGCGGGCCAAGTCCGCGGGTGCCCCGGTCACGGTCGACATCAGCAAGATCGAGTCCGGCCAACGCGTAACCTACCCCTGGCGCGGCCTCCCGGTCTTCGTCGTCAATCGCACCCAGGCCCAGCTCGATGCGCTGCCCAGCCAGGACAGTCGACTCGTCGATCCCAAGTCCGATTCCGGCTCGGCCGAACAGCAGCCCAAGTACGCCCAGAACGAGAACCGCTCCATCAAGCCCGAGTGGCTGGTGCTGGTGGGCCTGTGCACCCACCTGGGTTGCGTGCCCGATTTCGTGCCGGTGATGAAGCCCGAGCCGTTCGATCCGGACTGGAAGGGCGGCTTCTATTGCCCCTGCCACAAGTCACGCTATGACATGTCCGGGCGCGTCTACCAGGGCGTGCCGGCTCCGAAGAACCTGCTGGTTCCCCCCTACCATTTCGTCGACGACGGGCACATCCAGATCGGTGTGGATCCGAAGGAGGCCGGCTGATGGCCAACGTATTCACGCGGATCGGCGACTGGGTCAACGAGCGGGCACCGGGCCTCATGCCCATGTACCGCAAGCACATGACCGAGTACTACGCGCCGAAGAACTTCAACCTTTGGTACTACTTCGGTTCGCTCGCGCTGGTGGTGCTGGTCAACCAGATCGTCACCGGCATCTTCCTCACCATGAACTACAAGACGAGTGCGGCGGAAGCCTTCAACTCGGTCGAGTACATCATGCGTGACGTGGAGTGGGGCTGGCTGATCCGCTACATGCACTCCACTGGCGCCTCGCTGTTCTTCGTGGTGGTGTTCTTGCACATGTTCCGCGGCCTGATGTACGGCTCGTACCAGAAGCCGCGCGAACTGGTGTGGCTGCTGGGCATGCTGATCTTCCTGGCGCTGATGGCTGAGGCCTTCATGGGCTACGTGCTGCCGTGGGGCAACATGTCGTTCTGGGGCGCCAAGGTGATCATCTCGCTGTTCGGCACCATCCCGGTGATCGGCGGCAGCCTGGTGGAGTGGATCATGGGCGACTACCTGCCCGCCGACGCCACGCTCAACCGCTTCTTCGCGCTGCACGTCATCGCGCTGCCGCTGGTGCTGCTGCTGCTGGTGGTGCTGCACCTGGCCGCGCTGCACGAAGTGGGCTCCAACAACCCGGATGGCGTCGACACCAAGCATGGTCCGAAGGGCAACCGCTGGGACGCGACCAAGCCGGCCGACGGCATTCCCTTCCATCCGTACTACACGGTGAAGGACCTGTTCGGCGTCGGATTCTTCCTCGTCATCGCGGCGTTCATCATCTTCTTCGCGCCGACCTTCGGCGGCTGGTTCCTTGAGCACGACAACTTCGTGCCGGCCAACAACCTGGTGACTCCGACGCACATCAAGCCGTCGTGGTACTTCACCCCGTTCTACGCGATCCTGCGCATGATCCCGTCGTTCTTCGGCACGGCCTTCTGGGGCGTGCTGGGCATGTTCGGGGCCATCGCGCTGCTGTTCCTGCTGCCATGGATCGACGCGGGCAAGGTGCGCTCCATCCGTTATCGCGGCACCGGCTTCAAGGTGGCGCTGCTGGCCTTCGCCGCTTCCTTCATCGGCCTGGCCATGGTCGGTGCGGGCGTGATCGGCGAACTGGCACTGTCGTGGTTCCCCACCGATGCGACGGCGGCCGAGAACGCCTTCGGTCGCGTGATGACCTTCATCTACTTCGGGTACTTCGTGTTCCTGTGGTTCTACACGCGCCTTGGTTGGGAAAAGACCAAGCCGGTCCCGGAACGGGTGGTGTTCGACCATGACTAAGCGACTGTTCCCGATGAAGAAGATCCTTGTCTCGTTCGCTCTCGCCGTTGGCCTCGTCGCCGGCACCACCTCGGTGGTGGCGGCCGAAGAGGGCGGCCTGCCTTCGGCGGGTACCAACATCCGCGACCAGGCGTCGCTGCAGCGTGGCGCCAAGCTGTTCTTCAACTATTGCGTGGGTTGCCACTCGCTGAAGTACGTGCGCTACTCGCGCATGGCCGAAGACCTGGGCCTGAGCGAAGACGAGGTGATGAAGAACCTCAACTTCACCGGCGCCAAGTTCGGCGATCCGGTGATCTCGCACATGCCCGAAGATTCCGCCCAGCAGTTCTTCGGCAAGGCCCCGCCGGACCTCTCGCTGGAGGTGCGGGCCAAGGAGGAGGGCCCGGATTGGGTTTACGCCTACCTCAATTCGTTCTATGTGGACCCGACCCGTCCGGTGGGCTGGAACAACACGGTGTTCCCGAACGCCTCCATGCCGTTTCCCCTGTGGGAGCTGCAGGGCGTGCAGACCGCCGTGAAGAAGGAAGGCAGCGACGACGTCGAGAAGCTGGAGCTGTCCCAGCCCGGCAAGCTCACCCCGGCCCAGTACCAGCAGGCCACGCGTGACCTGACCAACTTCCTCGAGTACGCCTCCGAGCCGGCCGCCCTGCAGCGCCAGCGCTATGGCATCTGGGTGCTGCTTTTCCTTGCGGGCTTCACTTTCCTGGCATATCTGCTAAAGAAGGAATACTGGAAGGACGTCCACTGACGGGCGTCGCTCCATGGCCTGAGGTACGGCGGCCCAGTGCCGCCGTATCCGCATAATGTCGATGGGGAGATCGCGCATGGTCCAAAGCGCTCGCTCGCGTACCGCACTCACCCTGTACACCACCGCGGACGGCATCCAATGCCACCGCACCCGGTTGGTCCTTGCGGCCAAGGGCGTCAGCTATGAACGGGTCATGGTCGACCCGGTCAAGCCTCCTGAGGACCTGCTCGACCTCAACCCGTACGGGACCACGCCGACCCTGGTCGATCGTGACCTGACCCTCTACAACACTGCCGTCGTCTGCGAATACCTGGACGAACGCTATCCCCACCCACCCTTGATGCCGATTGATCCGCTGTCACGAGCGCGCCTGCGCCTGGCCACGGTACGGATCGAGCTCGACTGGCTGCCCGAAGTGGACACCATCCGGGCTGGTGGACGCCCTGCCGACGCCGCCCGCAAGCGGCTGCGTGAGCACCTGCTGGCCTCCTTGCCCCTGTTCAAGGCCTCGCGGTTCTTCCTCAATCCGGAGATGAGCCTGACCGATTGCCTGGTGGCCCCGGTGGTATGGCGGCTACCCTGGCTGGGGGTGGATCTGGGGCGCGAGGGCAAGCCGATCCTTGATTACGGCGAGCGCCTGTTCGCCAGCCAGGGCTATGTACGCAGCATGACCCCGGAAGAAAAGGCGATGCGGTCCTAATCCGGACGCTGGTTGCTGCCGGCAGGCACCGGCTGGCCGAGGCGGCTGGCAGGTGAGGTATTGCGATCCTGCGACAATCCGCCCCGGCTTCGCATTACACTGCGGCGATCCAACCGGCCTGGCTCTGCGTTCAGTGGGGCCGGTCTCCAGCAGGCTTTTGCATGACCGACGACAAGCTCCCGCCGATGACCTCCAATCGCCCCTATCTGTTGCGGGCGATCTATGACTGGATCACCGACAACAATCTCACGCCCTACGTGCTGGTGGATGCCGGCCGCGAAGGCGTGCGGGTGCCTCCCCAGGTCGTCAAGAACGGGCAGGTCGTGCTGAACCTTGCCATGCGTGCGGTGGCGAATCTGGACCTGGGCAACGACTGGATCAGCTTCCAGGCCCGCTTCTCCGGAGTCAGCCACAACATCCACATTCCGGTGTACGCCGTATTGGCGCTGTATGCCCAGGAGAACGGGCAGGGCATGATGTTCCCGGCCGATGAGGGGGGCGACCAGCCGCCGCCGTCCTCGCCCGATCCGGATGACACGCCGCCGCCGACCGACGGTGACCAGGCCGGCGACAAGCCCAAGCGCACCGCGCCGTTCCTGCGCGTGGTCAAGTAACGCAGAAATCCATGGCCGCCTCAGTGCAGGCGGCTGTCCCGGCGCAGGCGCGGCCTTAGCGGCACCACGTTGTCGGCCGCGGGAGGGGGCGTCATGTGTTCGGCCATCAGGTCGGGCAGGTGGCTCTGGATGGTGGGCAGGCTGAGCCCGGTGAGCGTGCGCTCGATCATCCACAGGCGGCCGGGTTCGCGGTCATCCCCATCGATGCTGACCTCGAAGCTGTAGCAGCGCTCCAGTGCAAGCCGGCCCTGGAGACGGCGCAGCCGCAGGCTGCGCAAGCCCACGCTTTCATCCAGCAGCTGCAGTCCGTGCTGGCGGCATTGCTGGCGCGCCTCCTGGCAGGCCTGTTCGCGGGCGCGACTGAGCTTGAGCCAGGCGCCGATGATCGCCAGCAGGGCCAACAGCAGGATCAGGTCGGGAAGTTCACTCATGGGCCGAGAGTGGAGGTGTCGTGGATGGCTTGCAAGCCATCCTGCCCCCAGTCGCGGCAAGGCGAGGTCGGGCACGCCCGGGGCCGGCGGGCCCCGGGCGGGGCGGCCTCAGTCCAGCTGCAGTCGCAGGGACAAGTCCACCGCCCGGACGTGCTTGGTCAACGCGCCCACCGAGATGAAGTCGACCCCGGTCTGGGCGTACTCGCCGATGGTGGAGAGGTCCACGTTGCCCGAGATTTCCAGTTGTGCCCGGCCCTTGGCGATGGCCACGGCCTCGCGCATGAGGGGCAGGGTGAAGTTGTCCAGCATGATGCGGTCGGCGCCGGCGGCCAGGGCCTGGTCGAGCTCGTCGAGGTTCTCCACCTCGATTTCCAGCAGCAGCGATGGATGCAGGTGCCGAGCCGCCTCGGCCGCGGGGCGGATGCCGCCGGCCGCGATGATGTGGTTCTCCTTGACCAGGATGGCGTCGTAGAGGCCCACCCGGTGGTTATGGCCACCGCCGCAGCGCACTGCGTACTTCTGCGCCAGGCGCAGGCCGGGTACGGTCTTGCGGGTGTCGAGCACGCGCACGCCGGTACCCGCCACGGCGGCCACGTGGGCGGCCGTGGCCGTCGCGGTGCCTGAAAGCAGCTGGAGGAAGTTGAGGGCCGAGCGTTCCGCGCTGACCATGGCGCGCGCGCGTCCGCGGATGTGGCAGATCACGCTGCCGGCGGCGACGCGGTCACCATCACGCACGGACCAGCGGATGTCGATCGCCGGGTCCAGTTGGCGGAAGCAGGCGTTGAACCAGTCGATGCCGGCCATTACGGCATCTTCGCGGCAGGTCAGCGTGGCGCTGGCCTGGGCGTCGGCGGGAAGCAGGTCGGCCGTGGCGTCACCCGAGCCGATGTCCTCGGCAAAGGCGCGCTCGACGTCCGCCCGGATCAAGTCGGGCGAGGGTGAAGCAAGATCTGTGGGTGTCATTCGTTGGTCGGGCTGTTCGCCGAAGCGGGCTGGCTGAGTCGACCGACGATGGCATCCAGCGCACGGTCGAAGAGAGCGGAGGATTCAAGCACACGTGCCGTGCCGTCGGCGAGTGCCGCAGCCAGTTCGTGCGGCGAGTAATCCGCCACCTTCAGGCCGCGGCGATTCACGAACAGGTAGCGTCCGCTCATCGGGCTGATCCACGACAGCTTGGCGCGCTCGATGGTCTCCGGGCCGGTGGTGAACTCCAGCCAGGTGCCGGGCTTGAGCTCGGCGACCAGACGCATCTCCGGGGTGTCGATGACTGGCTCGGGTTCCGGTTCGGAGCGGGCCAGTTCGGCTTCCGACTCAGCGATCGGCTGGATGCTCTCGGGGATCGGCAGCGAGGTGGACTCCTCCACCGCCTGTACTTCCGCTTCCGGCACGGCTTCGCCGAGCTGGTGGCGGTAGTAGGTGTGCAGCTGCGCCAGCAGGCGATCGATGTCGCTTTCCTGGAAGGCGACATTGGCCAGGCCGCGACGCAGGGCGCGCTCGATGCCGGGCAGCATCTGGCGCAGCGCGCGACGCTCGTCCAGCGTGCGGGCCGGCTTGGTGCTGTCGATGAAGTCGTTGGCGAAGCGCAGCGCGTCGCGGAATTCGCTCGATTCCTCGCCCTGGCGCAGGATGGTCAGCACGAGGTAGTTGGCCCAGGCACGCGACAGGATGCCGTGGATCAGCGGCGGCAGGTTGTGCCCATCGATGCGCGTGAGGATCTCGCGCGCGGCGCGGCGGCGTGCCTGCTCGAGCTTCTCACGGCCGCGGGTGGACTCCGCCACGCGCTGCTCGGCCAGCTCGGCACGACGACGGCTGATGTCCTGGAATTCCTGCAGCTCGACACACAAGCGCTCGAAGATGGTGAGGTCGTCGTCGAAGTCCTGCAGCAGGCGGTCGACGATGGACTTGATCTTGTCGTGCAGGCGATGGTCGCGGTCGGATTCGGCCGACCAACCCTTGGCCGCGTCGGCCAGGTTGTCCAGCAGGCGGCGGGCCGGATGCTGACGGTGGGCGAACAGCTTGCGGTCGAGGATCGCGGCCTTGAGATAAGGAATCTGCAGGCGTGCCAGCAGGACCTGCATCTCGGTCGGCAGGTTGCGGTCCTCGAGGATGAACTCGAACAGCATGCCGACCAGGTCGATGGTGTCCTCATCGATGGTCGATACCTGGCTGGGCTTTTCGCCGCGCAGCGAGCCGATCTGGGCCAGCAGGTGCTCCTTCAGTTGCTGCACTTCGCCGGCCAGTTCCATGGCATTGCCGGCATGGGCCGGCAGTTGCTGGTTGATGGCCGCCTGGCTCTGCAGCACGCTCAAGGCGCCGATCAGCTCATTGGCGCTGGGCATCTGTATCGCCCCGGCGGGTACGCGAATGGCCGGTTCGGGGCCGGCGCGGCGCGCGCTGAACAGGGTGCGCAGGGTTTGCAGCAGTTCGTTGGAGGCTGCGCCTTCGTCTTCGGCGAGGAAGGCCCCGCCTTCGGTGGGTGCTGCGCCGGCATCGGCGCCGGCCATGGTGGCGGCATTGCCGGTGGCATGACGGGCGGAGCCGCCCGGCCGGGCCACTTCGTGGCGCAGCTGAGGCAGCACGCCGGCACGCACCAGCTCGCCGTTCACTTCCTGGTACAGCTCGTCCAGCGAGGCCAGCACGTAGCGATCGAACAGCTTGTAGATGATCAGCTTGACGCGCATCTCGGCGTTGAGCTCGCGCATCGCCTGGCGGAAAGCCTGTGACAGCGCGGAGGGGCCGACCGGATTGGTGGCGTCGTCGATCTTGATGCCGCCGTAGATCACCGACAGCCGCTGGTTGACGGCAAACAACTCGCGCGTGAGGCGCGTTTCGTTCTTGCCGATCATGCTGGTGATGGCCAGCGATTCTTCCAGCTCGTTGTCGGCGACCAGGGACAGCTCCACCGAGCCGATCGGCAGGGCGGGCGAACTCGGGCCGTTGCTGGTATTGCGGTAATTGGCAGCGAAGTCGGTCAGGTCGCGCGAGACCTGGGCCAGGAAGCTGCGCTCCACCATCGGGCGGCGCTTGCGCACTTCGCGCATGCCGTCGAAGTAGTGCATCTGCGCCGCGTTGTTTTCTGCCTTTTCGGCCAGGTCGAAGAGGGCGTCGTCGACATGCTCGAACATGCCGTTGATCAAGATCTGCAGGCGGCGGCCCGCGATGTCCCGGACGTTGTTCAAGAGGGCGCCTCCGCGCTCGCTGGAAGGGTCCAGGCGCTGGCTCAGGCTGACGATATTGGATGGTTCACTGGCGTCTTTCATCGCCACACCCCTGAAGTGATGCCGACGTGCGTTCAGCCCATTCCGACAATACGCATCGCTACAATAAGGTAAAGCCCGGCGCGCTGTCATGCGCCGCTTCGATATATGTCGACGCGTTCACAGGGGGCGTAGGGTTTTGCGGTGAGTTGCTTGACCGAAGCTTACGCGGCGGCCGGGAAATCCCTGAGCTGGAGGGTGCCGATGCCCTCCTCGGGCAGCATCACCGGGATGCCGTCCTCGACCCGGTAGATCACCTTGCGGTCGGTGGTGATCAGCCCTTCGGAAAGGGCGGTTTTGACCGGGGCGCCCGCCACGCTCTGCACCTGGCCGGAGCCGATCGCGGCATTGACGGCCTCCAGTTCGGAGCGGCTCAGGGGACGGACAGGGGCCTTGCTGACCGGGCAGCAGAGGATGTCGAGCAGGCGTTTATCCATGGGGAGCGGGATCGTGCCGAAACGCGGAAAGTCCGTACAATAACCCCTTTTGGATGGCTTGGGTCATGACGTCGACTTCCCTCCCGCCGCGCGTGGGTGTTGTGATGGGCTCCCGTTCCGACTGGGAGACCATGGAGCACGCGGCCAACGCACTGGCCGAACTGGGCATCGCGCACGAAGTTCAGGTGGTGTCGGCCCATCGCACCCCGGCCCTGTTGTTCAAGTACGCCGAGGAGGCGGTGGGGCGCGGCATCCAGGTGATCATCGCCGGTGCCGGTGGCGCTGCACACCTGCCGGGCATGCTGGCCGCCAAGACCCGCCTGCCGGTGTTCGGCGTACCGGTGCAGTCCAAGGCACTCAACGGCATGGACTCGCTGCTGTCGATCGCGCAGATGCCGGCCGGCATCCCCGTGGGCACGCTGGCCATTGGCCGTGCCGGCGCCGTCAATGCCGGCCTGCTGGCCGCCGCGGTGCTGGCGCTGCATGACGAGTCGCTGGCCAAGGCGCTGGACGCCTACCGCGCACGCCAGACCCAGAGCGTGCTCGACTATCCGGACCCGCGCGCGTGACCGCCCGTCGCCAGCCCGTGCTTGGTATCCTCGGTGGTGGCCAGCTCGCCCGCATGCTGGCGCTTGCCGGGGCACCGCTGGGGGTGAAGACCCTGGTCGTGGACAGTGCCGTCGACGCCTGCGCCGGACAGGTGGCCCCCCTGGTGGTGGCTGACTGGACCGACTACGAGGCCCTGGAGCATTTCGCCGCCCAGGTGGACGTGGTCACCTTCGATTTCGAGAACGTGCCGGCCGAGACCGCGCATCGCCTGGCCAAGCGCGTGTCGGTATTCCCGGCGCCGCGGGCGCTGGCGGTGGCGCAGGACCGGCTGGCCGAGAAGATGCTGTTCCGCGAATGCGGGCTGCATACGCCCGATTTCAGGGCGGTCGATACCCGCGAGGACCTGGATCGCGCACTCGCCGCCATCGGCGCCCCGGCCATCCTCAAGACACGCCGCCTGGGTTATGACGGCAAGGGCCAGTTCCGCATCCGCAGCCTGGCGGACGCCGATGCCGCCTGGGCTGCGCTGGGAGCACAGGCCACGGCCCACGGCCTGATCCTCGAAGCCTTCGTGCCGTTTGACCGCGAGCTCTCGGTGATCGCCGTACGGGGCCGCGATGGCGAGTTCCGCACCTGGCCGCTGACCCAGAACTGGCACACCGACGGCGTGCTTTCACTCAGCCTGGCACCGGCGCCGGATATCGCTTCGCTGCAGGAGCGCGCCACCCAGCTGGCCAGCACCCTGGCTGAGAAGCTCGATTACGTTGGCGTGTTCGCGCTGGAGTTGTTCGTCAAGGACGGCCAACTGCTCGGCAACGAGATGGCGCCGCGCGTGCACAACTCGGGGCACTGGACCATCGAAGGTGCGTTGACCAGCCAGTTCGAGAACCATGTGCGCGCCGTGCTCGGCCTGCCGCTGGGGGATACCTCGGCGCGCGGGCTCTCGGCCATGTTCAACTGGATCGGCGAGCTGCCCGACGCCGCGCCGGTGCTCGAGGCCGTGGATGCGCACTGGCACGACTACGGCAAGCAGCCGCGGCCGGGTCGCAAGGTGGGGCATGCGACGGTGTGCGCGCCGGATGCGGCTGCCCTGGTCGAGCGGCTGGCCGGTATCGCCCATGCGCTTGGGCGTGACCAGCAGGCTGGCCCGGCGATCGGCGAGCTGCGCTAAAGGTTCGGGTACCCCGGTGACCGCGCTTCCTGGTCGCGATCCGGGGTGCGGCGTCACCGCTACGCAGGCTCGCGCACTCAGGGTGCGCTCCTGCAGATGGCGCGGATAAGAAAACGGGGCCCAAGGGCCCCGTTTTCGTTGCGCCATGATGCCGGGAATCAGGCCAGGTTCTTGGCCGCGAAGTCCCAGTTCACCAGGTTCCAGAACGCCTCGATGTACTTCGGACGGGCGTTGCGGTAGTCGATGTAATAGGCGTGTTCCCACACGTCGCAGGTCAGCAGCGGCTTGTCGCTGCCGGTGATCGGCGTGGCGGCGTTGGAGGTGTTGACGATGCCGAGCGAGCCGTCCGGACGCTGCACCAGCCAGGTCCAGCCGGAACCGAAGTTGCCGACGGCCGACTTGGTGAACTCTTCCTTGAACTTCTCCACCGAGCCGAAGGCCTTGGTGATGGCGTCGGCCAGCTTGCCGGTCGGCTCCTTGCCGCCCTTCGGGCTGAGGGAGTTCCAGTAGAAGGTGTGGTTCCAGACCTGGGCGGCGTTGTTGAACACGCCACCGGAGGACTTCTTGATGATGTCTTCCAGCGCGGCGTTCTCGAACTCGGTGCCCTTGATCAGGTTGTTGAGGTTGGTCACGTAGGCCTGGTGGTGCTTGCCATAGTGATATTCCAGCGTTTCGGCCGAGATGTTCGGCTCGAGCGCGTTCTTTTCATAGGGCAGGGGGGGGAGTTCGATCGCCATGATATGGCTCCTGGGCGTTGGCTGAGGAAAGGAGTCGCGGGCGTGGCCGCAGGTGGGCGGCCAGCGATGCACGACTGATACACTACCGATCTAAGCGCATTGTAATGATGAATGGCCAGACTTATGGATGTTAACGAGCGAATCAAGGCCGTGCTGTCCGAACACGCCATCGTGCTCTTCATGAAGGGCACGCCGCAGTTCCCCATGTGCGGCTTTTCCAGTCGCGCAGCACAGGCGCTGAAGGATGCGGGTGCACAATTCCACGCCGTCAACGTGCTGGCCGACCCGGAGGTGCGCGCGGCATTGCCGCACTACGCCAACTGGCCGCCCTTTCCGCAGCTGTTCATCCAGGGCGAATTGATCGGAGGCTGCGACATCGTCGAAGACCTCAAGGCCTCCGGTGAACTGGCCCGCATGGCTGCCGACGTCGCGGGGGCCGATTCCTGATGGCGCTGCCGCTTGCACGACTGCCCGCGGGCTGGGCACCCGCGGCCGATACCTTGGACGGCCGCGTGGTTCTGGTCACCGGCGCCTACGGTGGCCTCGGCGCCGCCGTCGCCCGTGCCGCCGCTGCGGCGGGCGCGACCGTCGTCATCACCGGACGACGCAAGCGTCAGCTGGAGCAGCTCTACGACGCGATGGTGTCCGAAGGCCTTGCCGAGCCGGTGATTCATCCGCTCGACATGGAGGTGGCGACGCCGCGCGACTACGAGGCGCTTGCCGACGGACTGGCGCGTGATTTCGGGCGGCTGGACGGCATCGTGCATGCTGCGGCGAGTTTCAACGGGCTCACGCCATTGGCGATGCACAAGCCCGATGACTGGTTGCGCGCCTTGCACGTCAATGTGTCGGCGCCGTTCGCGTTGACCCAGGCGTGCACGCCGCTGCTCAGCCAGGCGCAGGACAGTGCCGTGGTGTTCGTGCTCGACGACCCTTCGTTGGTGCAGCGTGCGCACTGGGGTGGCTACGGCGTATCCAAGGCCGCGCTCGAACGCTACGTCGCGATCCTGCACCAGGAAACCGAGGCGAGTGCGCTGCGTGCGCATGCCTTGTTGCCGGGCCCGATGCGCACCACCCTGCGGCGCGAGGCCTATTTCGGCGAAGACACCACCATGCAGCCCCTGCCCGATGCGACGGCCGCCGCCGCGGTCTATCTGCTGGGTGCGCAGGGCGTGGTCGCGCGCGGCGCGGCGCTCGACCTGCGGCCTCAGGCATGACGGCGCGACAGGGGAAGTACTGAGATGGAAACGCAGATGACCACGCTGTCGGCGGCGATCCTGCTGTTCCTGATCATGGATCCGCTGGGCAATATCCCGATCTTCCTCAGCCTGCTCAAGGATGTGGCGCCCAAGCGGCGCCGCTTCGTGATGATCCGCGAGCTGCTGATCGCGCTGGCGGTGCTGCTGGGCTTTTTGATGGGTGGCCAGCTCATCCTGAAGCTGCTGCAGTTGCGCCAGGAGTCGATCAGCATCGCCGGTGGCATCGTGCTGTTCCTGATCGGCATCCGCATGGTGTTTCCGCCGGCCGACGGTGGCGGCATCTTTGGCAAGCCGGGCGAGGGCGAGCCGTTCATCGTGCCGATGGCCATTCCCGGCGTGGCCGGTCCCTCGGCGATGGCCGCACTGCTGCTGCTCACCAATACGCAGCCGGGACGCACCGCCGACTGGGCGATCGCCCTGCTGGGTGCCTGGCTGGCCACCTCGGTGATCCTGCTGTGTTCCACTTATCTGTTCCGCTGGCTGGGTGAAAGCGTGCTCACCGCGCTGGAACGCGTGATGGGCATGCTGCTCATCGCCTTGTCGGTGCAGATGTTCCTCGGTGGCGTGGCCGCCTACCTGCATCTGGCGATTTGACGCTTTCTTCATGATGGCCCGCGTGCGCCGCCGCTAGCGGCGCGCGCCGCTGCGGCGTGCCCGGCATGAAGGGTGCAGCCCGTGGCGCAATGACGCTCACGTGATCTTTCGGTCCTTTCCGCATAACCTTGCTGTCATAATCCGCGACCAGCATTGGGGTAAATCCCAGGAGGCGGTCATGCTCAGCGTTGAACAGACCCTCACCGAACGTCTGCCATGGTTGGCACAACATCCCCTGATCCGTCGCCCCGTCGCCGGAATGCTGGGCCGACTGGCCGATGAGGATGGCTTCAACCGTACGCTGACGGCGTTGGGGGAGGCCGAGGGCTTCGACTTCGTCGAACGCTCACTCGACTTGCTTGGCGTCAGCTACTACGCCAATCCGCGCGAGCGCGAAAACATTCCCGTCGAGGGCGGCGTGCTGATCGTCGCCAATCACCCGCTGGGCATGATGGACGCGTTGGCGCTGTTGCAGCTGGTGGGCTCGGTGCGCAGCGACGTGCGTATCCTCGCCAACGACTGGCTGATGTCCATCGACCAGCTGCACAAACTGCTGCTGCCGGTGGATGTGTTCGGCAAGGGTGCGGCCTCGCGCATGCGCGACATCTATCGCGCCCTCGACAACGGCGAGGCCCTGATCGTGTTCCCGGCCGGCGAAGTGTCGCGCGTACGTCCGGCGGGTGTGAGCGATGGCCGCTGGTCCGACGGTTTTGCGCGGCTGGCGTTGCACAGTCGCGCGCCGGTGCTGCCGATCCATGTGGCGGCCCGCAATTCGGCCATGTTCTACGGCATTTCCATGCTGGCCAAGCCGCTGAGCACGGCCATGTTGCCGCGCGAGGCGATTTCGCCGGTGAGCAGGCGCATCGGCTTCAGCGTAGGCGCGCTGGTGGGGGCCGAGGAGCTGGAGCAGCGCAGCGGTGGCTCGACCCAGCGTGCCGCCAAGCTGATGCGTCGCCACGTCTACAGGGTCGGCCGGCATCGCGGCCTGATCTTCGGCGGCCAGGCACCGCTGGCGCACCCGGAGCCTACCGAACGCGTGGTCGCCGAGTTGCAGGGGCAGGCCGAAAAGCTGGCCGACCTCAACGACGGCAAGCAGGTGCTGCTGTTCAAGGGCACATCCGACAGCGCTGTGCTGCGAGAAATCGGCCGCCTGCGCGAGCTCACCTTCCGCAAGGTGGGCGAGGGCACCGGTGCTCGCCGTGACCTGGACATCTACGACCCGCACTACGAGCACCTGGTGCTGTGGGACCCCAAGGCGCTGCGCATCGTCGGCTCCTATCGTTTTGGCCACGGCGGACGCCTGATCGCGGAGCGGGGCATGTCGGCCCTGTATACCTCCAGCCTGTTCAATTATTCGCCCGCACTGGAGTCGCGCCTGGCGCAGGGCCTGGAGCTGGGCCGCAGCTTCATTGCGCCGGCGTACTGGCGTTCGCGTGCGCTGGACCAGCTGTGGCAGGGCATTGGCCTGTACTTGCAGCGCCATCCCGAGCTGCGCTACCTGTTTGGCCCGGTGAGCATGTCGGTGAGCCTGCCGCGCGAAGCGCGTGAATGGATCGCCGCGGCCCACCAGCATTACTTCGGGGCTCCCGGTCTCGCGTCGGCCCGTCAGCCCTTCGTGATTTCCCCGGCGGTGGTCGACCTGGTGCGCGGGGCACTGGCCGGGCTGGATCCGGCCGCAGGGCTGGGCAAGCTCAAGCATCATCTGGATGCGCTGGGCGTGAGCCTGCCGGTGCTGTACCGCCAGTACGTCGACCTGGTGGAGCCGGAGGGCGTGCAGTTCCTCGACTTTGGCGAGGATCCGGGCTTTTCGGGCTGCGTGGACGGCCTGGTCATGCTCGACCTGGCCACGCTCAAGCCCGCCAAACGCGCCCGGTACCTGGGCAAGTAAATACCGATTGCGGATGTCCGGTCCGACGGAGCCTTGCGGCTCACCGCAGGTTTGGTGGTGGCCGGCGGCGTGGGTTATTTCGGACCCGATCTCCCGATTTTTTGATACGCGTGATTGGTCGGTAAATTTCTTGTAAAATAGTTATGCAAACCTTAGCGGACTGGCTGGCGTGCAAGGGGCACAAAGCAGTACCGGCCAGTAGCGTCAACTGATTTTTTTTCGATTTTCACCCGACCTGACCGGTCGGGTTTTTTTACGCCCGGAGGAATCGTTTAAAATTACGTTAAACGGTAAGAAATTACGTTGTGGCGCAGTGATTTGCGATACATTTTGAGATTTTCCGCAAGAAATTTCTAACCGGGCGCAGATTCCCCCTTCCCCTAAACCGTTGGCTGACGCAAGGGCGCTCGGCCTCCCATTTTTTTGTCACTTCTGGAATCGACGATGATGAAACGAATCCACCTTTCCATGGCGATCGCTGTCGTGGTTTGTATGGCTACGGGTACTGCCGCCGCGCAGGACTCCGCCGCCCAGACCGACCAGGCGAACGCCAACAAGGAGGCGGCCAGCCAGCGCTCCAATGCGTCGAGCACCTCCAACACCACCACCTCCAACGACACCAAGCGCGTTCAGCAGCTGAACACCGTGACGGTGCAGGCGCAGAGCCTGTCGCTGGGCGGGGGCATGATGTCGGTGCAGACGGCTCCGAAGGCGGTTTCCACCATCACCCGCGACGCCATCGAGAAGGCTTCGCCGGGCGCCAACTTCACCCAGATGATCGGTTCGATCCCGGGCGTGAACGCCGCCACGGACGACGTGACCGGCCTGGCCAACGGCCACTACAGCATCCGCGGCTTCGACTCCTCGGACATCGGCATGACCGTGAACGGCGCGCCGATCACCGATACCGGCAGCTACTCGGTGTACGCCACCGAGTACGGCGATTCGGAGAACATGGGTGACATCACCGTGTTGCAGGGCATCCCCGATGTCGACATGCCGGACTCGGGCGCCAGCGGCGGCCACATCGGTTGGGCGACCATCGACCCGTCGCACACCGCCGGCCTGGATTTCACGCAGAGCATCGGCAACAACGACTACCGCCGCACCTTCATCCGCCTGGAAACCGGCGACACCGGTCCGGTGCGTTCCTGGCTGTCGTACTCCAACAACAGCGCCGACAAGTGGCGCGGTGATGGCGACATGAACGTCACCAAGGTCGATGGCAAGTCGATCTGGACGATCAACGACGACAACTCCATCAGTGCCTCGCTACAGTACAACCGCGAGAACAACATCAACTACCGCTCGCTGACCAAGGCCCAGGAACAGCAGTACGGTTACCACTACGACTACACGACCACCTGGATGCCGGGTTCGTCGGCAGCCGCCATCAGCAACAACACGTATTACTACGGCCTGCGCACCAATCCGTTCTCCAGCTACCTGTTCAGCCTGGACGGCGAGTTCAAGCTGAGCGACAACCTGCGCCTGTCGGTGGTGCCGTACTTCTGGTACGGCAGCGGCGGTGGCGGCGCCGGCGCTTCGGCGACCGAGAGCACCTCGCCGCTGGATCGTTTCGGCTATGCCAACCAGGACCTCAATGGCGACGGCGTGATCACCAACAACGCCAAGGGCGTGGTGTACTCCTACTCGGCAGCCACCACCTTCCGTCCGGGCGTGATCGCCAAGTTCAACCAGGACTTCGGCCTGGACAACAGCCTCGAATACGGCGTGTGGTACGAGCGCTCGCGCAAGAGCCAGGCTGACACCTACGGCCTGGTCGACAACCAGGGCAACCCGGGCGACATCTGGGGTGACTCGGCGT
This sequence comes from Dyella sp. C9, assembly GCF_003332825.1. Classification (GTDB taxonomy): domain Bacteria; phylum Pseudomonadota; class Gammaproteobacteria; order Xanthomonadales; family Rhodanobacteraceae; genus Dyella. The sequence goes on from NZ_QIRF01000023.1 coordinate 46,604, forward strand.
ACGTGGTGTTCCCGAGCGGCCTGCCGCAGAAGGTGTATGACGAATACACCAACACCGAGATCAAGAAGGGCTTCGTCACCGACAACTGGACCCCGAACGACCAGTGGACCTTCACCGCTGGCGTGAGCTACCTGTGGGAGAACCGCACGGGTTGGGTGTGGGAGTACCCGGGCTCGCTGGCCGGTTCGGCCACCAAGCTGCAGAACTACAGCAACGTCGACAAGAACTGGAACAAGTTCCTGCCGACCGCTGGCATCAAGTTCCAGCTCAATGACCAGAACCAGTTCTACATCGGCAGCGGCAAGACCTTCCGTGCGCCGCCGAACACCGTGGCCCTGCTGAACACGCTGGACAACCAGACCCAGGCCAACAAGCCTGAAACGGCCTGGAACACCGACCTCGGCTACCGTTTCTACGGTGAGTCGCTGTCGGCCAGTGCGGACATCTACCGCAGCAACTACAGCAACAAGCAGGAAAGCGCCTACGACGAGGCCACCGGCTACACCTACTACACCTCGATCAACCGCATGCACATGCAGGGTTTCAACGGTGAGGTGAGCTACAAGCTGGCGAAGGACTGGACGGCGTATGCCTCCTACACCTACACCCAGGCCAAGATCGTCGGCAGCATCGATGGCGGCAGCGGCGATGGCATCTATCCGACCAATGGCAAGACCATGCCGGATACCGCCCGCAACATCGGCAACGTGAGCATCGGCTACGACGACGGCACCCACCTGTGGGCGACCCTGTCGGCACGCGTCACCAGCTCGCTGTACGGCGACTACATGAACACCGAGAGCGTGGGTGGCTTCACCACCTTCAACCTGAGCGCGGGCTACAAGTTCGACAGCTGGAGCTGGCTGAAGAACCCGTACATCAAGTTGAACGTGACCAACCTGACCAACCACCAGGCGTTCTCGTACGTCAGCTCGGCGCAGTTCCTGGCCACGCAGATGGGCTCGCTGTACACCAGCTCGCCGACCTACGGCCTGCTGCAGCCGCGTGCCTACATGCTGACCTTCGGCACCTCACTGTTCTAAGTTCCACCTGCAGCTTGCTGCAACGAACCGGCCCCGCATGGGGCCGGTTTTTTTTCGCCCGGACGCAAGGTCCGGGTCGCCGCCTCACGGGGCGGCCACGGCTACCCCGGCAGCACGGCGAGCCCTATCGCCGCCAGGCCGGCGATCGTTGAACTTCAAGTTCTTACGATAACGTCGGCGAGAACCGCAAGAAATGTGAGATTTACGTCAAAAAGTTACGATTCTGTAATATAATGCGACTACATTCGTCGTGATGAGTCCTGGCTGGCGGCCTCGCCGGGCCCCTTGGGCGCATCAAATTATTTCAGGGAATCAGTCACTTAAGACGGTGAGAGGGGCATGGGACTCCTCTGGCTGGTCCCATGCTTTTTCTTGCGAATCTCTTAGGGGTCGAATCTCGATGAACAACTCTTTGCGCACCAAGCTGTTGCCGGTGGCCATTGCTGCGTTGCTCGCGGCGTCGCCGGTGCTGGCCCAGGACACCTCCTCCTCGATCAGTGGTCGTGTGCTCGATGCGAGCGGCCAGCCGGTGGCTGGCGCCACCGTGCAGATCGTGCATGAGCCCACGGGCACCACCAAGACCCTCACCACCGACGCCAGCGGCCGCTACTCGGCGCAGGGCCTGCGCGTGGGCGGTCCGTTCGACGTGACGGTCACCAAGGACGGCTCCAAGGTCGAGCAGGAAAACGTCTACCTGCAGCTGGCCCAGGACACCGCCGTCAACCTGACCATGGGTGCCGGCCAGGCGGCCGTGCAGAACCTCGGCGGTGTGACGGTGTCGGCCAATACGCTGGCCCAGACCTTCAATTCCGACAACAAGGGTCTGTCGACCAACATCTCGCGTCGTGAGCTGGAAGCCACGCCGACCCCGAACCGCTCGATCCAGGACGTGGTTCGCCTCGATCCGCGCGTGACCATCACCGACCGCGACCGCGGCCAGATCTCCGCGCTGGGCCAGAACTTCCGCTACAACAACATCACCATCGACACGGTCAGCGCGGGCGACCCGTTCGGCCTGGAAGACAACGGTCTGGCCAGCGTCGGCACGCCGATTTCGCAGGACACGATCGAGGAATACAACATCTCGACCGCCAACTACGACGTGTCCGCCCGCCGCGGCGTGGGCGCCAACGTCAACGCGGTCACCAAGAGCGGTACCAACGATTTCCACGGCTCGGTGTATTACACCTACCAGAACACCAACGACATGGTGGGCGAGCTGAAGAACGCCAACGGCCAGAGCTCCAAGTACACCGGTTTCGACCGTAACTGGACCTCGGGCTTCACCTTTGGCGGCCCGATCCTGAAGGACAAGCTGTTCTTCTTCGCGTCCTACGAAGAGTCCAAGAAGGTGGGTGTGGGTTCGAGCTATGGCCCGAGCGATTCGGACTATACCAACACCGTGCAGGGCCTGACCCAGGCGCAGGTCGACTCGATCATCGCGCAGGCGCAGAAGCTGGGCCTGACCCCGGGCAACTACACCGACAAGTTCGACCTGACCGACAAGCGCTACCTGGTCAAGCTGGACTGGAACATTTCGTCCAACCATCGCGCCAGCTTCCGCTTCAACCAGACCAAGGAAGTGCAGCCGATCGCCACGGCCAGTGCCGTCGGCTACCTCAACCTGAGCAGCAACTGGTACTCGAAGAACCGCGACAGCAAGAGCTACACGCTGAACTTCTTCGACGACTGGACCGACAAGTTCTCCACCGAGTCGGCCATCTCGTACGCCACCTATGACCAGGCGCGCGCCGCGCTGGTGGGCGGCGACCAGCCGTACATCCAGATCTATCCGAACAACGATGCCACCAGCGGCACCAACGTCGCCATCGGCACCGAGCCGAGCAGCCAGGTGAACGCACTGAGCGTGAAGTCGTGGAATGCGTACTTCGCCGGCACCGTGTACCTGGGCGACCACACCCTGAAGGGCGGCGTGGACTACCAGCGTGACCAGTACTACAACGCGTTCCTGCAGCGCTACTTCGGTTCGTACCAGTTCAACCTGGCCAACTGGCCCAGCGGCGCCTGGTACAACTACCAGATGAAGCGCCCGGTCAACGGCTACTCGCTGGATGACGTGGCCGCGCGCTACACGCTGAACCAGTACGGCATCTTCCTGCAGGACACCTGGCAGGTCACCGATCGCCTGTCCGTGCAGTATGGCGTGCGCGTGGACATTCCCATCACCGACGACCAGCCGCTGCTGAACCCGTGCTTCGCCGCGGCCCCGGGCAAGGCCTTCACCGCCTACCAGGCTGACGGCAAGACCCCGGCCTGCGTGGCCTCGAAGGGCGGCTTCGGCTACGCCAACAACACCCGCGTCAGCGGCAATCGCGTGGTGGAACCGCGCCTGTCGTTCAACTACCAGTTCGACACCGAGCGCATGACCCAGCTGCGCGGCGGCGCGGGCCTGTTCATTGCGAACAACCCGAGCGTGTGGATCTCCAATGCCTACGCCAACAACGGCTACAACGTCGGCACCTGGAACATCACCGACAGCAAGAGCGGCCTGCCGGGCACCGTGCTGGCCAACGTGGGCACCAAGCCGGCGCCGTCGTACGACCCGAACAACCCGATCATCCCGGGTAACTCGACCACGCTGGGTTCCTCCTCGGCGAAGATGGCGGTCGATACGGTCGACCCGAACTTCAAGCAGCCGACCGTGTGGAAGATGAACCTCGCGCTCGACCGCGAGCTGCCCTGGATGGGCATCGTGGGTTCGGTGGAGTGGATCCACCTGCAGGTGCGTGACGCGATCTTCTACAAGAACATCAACATCGGCGCGCCGACCGGCGTGGCGCAGGACGGCCGCAACCTGTACTGGAACGCGAACGTCAAGGGCACCACCGGCACGGCCAGCAGCAATGGCCTGAGCTCGAGCAACGAGCGCGCCAATGCCAACCCGGCGTTTGATCGCGCCACCACCTTGCTGACCAACAGCCACAAGGGCAGCTCGGACAACGTCACGCTGTCGTTCAAGAAGGCCTTCGCCAACGAATGGTTCGGCATGGTGGGCTTCAGCTGGAACCGCGCCACGGACGTCAATCCGGGCTCGTCCAGCGTCGCCAACTCCAACTACAGCAACAACGTCTGGGTGAACCCGAACGAAGACAAGGCGACCACCTCGGCCTACTCGGTTCCGTACCGCGTGATCGCATCACTGAGCTGGCAGCATCGCTTCTTCAGCGACTACGCCACCACCATCAGCGCGATGTACGACGGCCACTCCGGCTCGCCGTACAGCTGGACCTACGGCAACGACATCAACGGCGACGGCTACGCCCGCGACCTGGTCTACATCCCGAAGTCGATCAACGACGTGAAGTGGGCTGCTGCCGTCACCGACAAGATGAAGCAGCAGTTCATGGATTACATCAACAACGACGACTACCTGCGCAAGCACAAGGGTGAGATCGCTGGCCGCAACGCCGATCGCGCGTCGTGGATCAGCCAGCTCGACCTGTCCTTCCGCCAGGAGATCCCGGGCCTGTTCGACGGCAACAAGGGCATCATCTCGCTCGACATCTACAATTTCACCAACATGCTCAACAAGCGTTGGGGCGTGGAGCGTCGTGCGACCTTCCCGGGCGTGCGTAACCTCGCTGACGTGAGCGGCATCGACGCCAACGGCAACTACTACTACGACATCTCCGGCAAGAACTACAAGGACAAGAACGGCAACTACGCGCCGAACGCGTCCCCGCTGCCGGTGAACGAGTCGCTGAACCCGTCGCAGCGCTGGTCCGCCATGCTGAGCGTGAAGTACACGTTCTGATCCCGTCGTAAAAATCGGCGATCTGGCCGGCGTCCGCGAGGGCGCCGGCTTTTTTTGTGGGGGAGATGAACCGGTCCTGGCTTGACCCTGCCATGCCTGGCGCGGGAAGCTACGCGGTCCGCCGCGCTTTTGCCCGGACGCACGAGCCGCGAGGATGCGGCGAGGAGAATGCTTCAATGAGTGAGAATCAAGCCGGCAAGTCCGGCCGGGCCGCTACCGTCAGCGCGCGCATTTCGCCCGCCGGTGGCCTGGATATCCTGTCCCGCAACGAAGTGGCGCGCCTGCGCGACGCCAGCGGTTCGGGCCTGCACGCCTTGCTGCGCCGCTGCGCGCTGGCGGTGCTGACCTCCGGCAACATGAGCGACGACCCGCGCTCGATCCTCGAGCAGTTCCCGGACTTCGACATCCAGGTGCTGCAGCAGGACCGCGGCATCAAGATCGAGCTGACCCACGCGCCGGCCCAGGCCTTCGTCGATGGCCAGATCATCCGCGGTATCAATGAGTTGCTGGTGGCCGTGGTGCGCGACATCGTCTATGTGTCGACGCAGATGGAGCAGGGCAATTTCGACCTGAACGACAGCGTGGGCCTGACCCATGCGGTGTTCGAGATCCTGCGCAACGCCCGCATCCTCAAGGCGCAGATCGACCCGAACCTGGTGGTGTGCTGGGGCGGCCACTCGATCTCGCGCGAGGAGTACGACTACACCAAGCAGGTGGGCTACCAGCTGGGCCTGCGCGGCATGGACATCTGCACCGGCTGCGGCCCGGGCGCCATGAAGGGTCCGATGAAGGGCGCCACCATTGCGCACGCCAAGCAGCGTCGCCGCAACAACCGCTACATCGGCATCACCGAGCCGGGCATCATTGCGGCCGAATCGCCGAACCCGATCGTCAATCACCTGGTGATCATGCCGGACATCGAGAAGCGCCTCGAGGCATTCGTGCGCATGGGCCACGGCATCATCGTGTTCCCGGGCGGCGTGGGCACGGCCGAAGAGATCCTCTACCTGCTGGGCATCCTGCTGCACCCGGACAACGCCGGCGTGCCGTTCCCGCTGATCTTCACCGGCCCCCGCCAGTCGGCGGCGTACTTCGAGCAGATCGACCGCTTCCTGCGCTTGACCATGGGCGACAGCGTGGCGCAGCACTACCAGATCATCGTCGACGATCCGGCCGCGGTGGCGCGCGCGATGGTGCGCGGCATCGACAAGGTGCGCAATTACCGGCTGGACACCAAGGACGCGTTCTTCTTCAACTGGGCGCTCAATATTCCCTACGCGTTCCAACTGCCGTTCCGTCCCACCCACGAGGCCATGCGTGCACTGGCCATTCACCGCGATCGTCCGCGCCATGAGCTGGCGGCCGACCTGCGCCGCGCGTTCTCCGGCATCGTGGCCGGCAACGTGAAGGAAGAGGGCATGCGGGCTATCGAGAAGGAAGGCCCGTTCGACATCGATGGCGACGCCGACATCATGCAGTCGCTGGACGAACTGCTGAAGGCGTTCGTGGCGCAGGATCGCATGAAGCTGCCAGGTGGCACCGCCTACGTACCCTGCTATCGGGTGTTGACCGGCGAAACGGCCCATTGAGCCTTGGTTTTCGCTGAAAACGTCTTGACAGACCCGAGCTGGATATTCAAACTATCCAGCTCACCCCGCCCGAATAGCTCAGCCGGTTAGAGCACTTGACTGTTAATCAGGGGGTCGTTGGTTCGAGTCCAACTTCGGGCGCCATCTTCCGAAAAGGCCCTGCCGCAAGGCAGGGCCTTTTCTTTTTGCGTCGCCCATCCCGCGGCAACGGCTATATTGGGCCCGGGTAACCCGGCGAGGCGTGCCATGCACAGGTGCGTGAGCGTAGTGGCGGTGGTCCTGTTGGCAGGGTGCGCCAGTGCGGGCGATACCGCGCGGCAAAAGCCCACGTTCGTGGCGAGTACGGCCAAGACCGATCGCGAGTATGGCAACTGCGTGCTCGGGCAGTGGCAGGCGATTTCGCCGGCCGCGCACATGGTGGAGATGGCCGATGGCTTCCAGGTCATCGTTCCCAATGCCACCACTCCGGTCGAGGAGCTGCTGGTGATACGCAGCAGGGCCAACGGTGCCGATGTCGCCCTGCACGAGCATCTGTCCATCGTGGCCATGCGGGCCTATCGCGAGACGGCCAAGGCTTGCCTCTCCTGAAGGAATGTTCAGCCCTCACTGGCGCAGCGCTGCGCCTGTTCGGCTGTCGCGTGGGTGCTGAGAATCCTGCCGGACGAGGCTACCGTGATGGCGAGCGTCACGCGGGCATCGCCCCTGCTGCACAGGGTGAAGGTGGCATTGCTGCCGCCAGCGCTGCCGTCTGGCTGGAAACGGATGCGCTTGCGCCCGGTGGTGCTGAGGATGGTGAGCGCCGGCTGCCCGCCTGTTACCCAGACCGCTGCGCCGTTGAGCTGGTCGGCCTTTTCGGACTGGTAGTGGCCAACCAGCCACCCGTCCTCCCAGTGCAGGGAATCACTGCACTGCTGGCCGTCGCGGGTGGGGCACAGCAGGGTGCGCCGCCGTGTCTCGATCGCCAGGTTCCTCGCGGCCCGCAGCGCGGCGGCAAGGTCACTGCCAGCCGCCTGCAGGTGGCTGCGTGTCCTGAGGTGACCCAGTGCCGGGGCGCCCACGCACAGCAGGGTCGTGGCGATGGCCAGTACCAGGATCTGCTCGATCAGCGTGTAGCCGCCGTGCGTGCGGCGGGGCACTCCGTTCTCTCGTTTCATGGGCCGCGTTCCTTGCAGCTGGGAACCTCAACGCTAGCCTTCCCTGGCCGGCAAGGTGGTCGTCAAAGGGCGAGCAGGCCTGTCGTAACCTGCTGACAGGCCTTGTCAGCAGTGCGATTTAAAATGCCCGCACGCGACCGCATGTAGAGCCCCATGACTGACCGCTTCGAACTCGTATCCCCCTACAAGCCCTCGGGCGACCAGCCCGAAGCCATCCGCGCGCTCAGCGAAGGTTTCGAGGCGGGCCTGGCCGCGCAGACCCTGCTGGGCGTTACCGGCTCGGGCAAGACCTTCACCATCGCCAACGTGATCGAGAAGATCCAGCGCCCGACCATCGTGCTGGCGCCAAACAAGACGCTGGCGGCGCAGTTGTACGGGGAGTTCAAGGAGTTTTTCCCGCACAACGCGGTGGAGTACTTCGTCAGCTACTACGACTACTACCAGCCCGAAGCCTACGTGGTGGCGTCGGATACCTTCATCGAGAAGGACGCGTCGATCAACGACCACATCGAGCAGATGCGGCTGGCGGCGACCAAGGCGCTGCTGTCGCGCAAGGACTCGCTGATCGTAGCTACTGTGTCGGCGATCTATGGCCTGGGCGATCCCGAGGACTACCTGTCCCTGCGCCTGATTCTGGCCAAGGGCGAGCGCATCGACCAGCGCGCCTTGATCCGTCAACTGACGGAACTGCAGTACACCCGCAATGAGATGGAGCTGCGCCGCGGTACGTATCGCGTGCGCGGCGAAGTGATCGACGTGTTTCCGGCCGAATCGGAAACCGAGGCGCTGCGCATCGAGCTGTTCGACGGCGAAGTCGAGGCCATGGCACTGTTCGATCCGCTCACCGGCGAGACGATCCGCAAGGTGCCGCGCTACACGGTGTATCCGCGCACGCATTACGCCAGCACCCGCGAAAGCGTGCTCAACGCGATCGAGACCGTCAAGGTCGAGCTGAAGGATCGCCTGGAGCAGCTGTACAAGGACAACAAGCTCGTGGAAGCGCAGCGCCTGGACCAGCGCACGCGTTTTGACATCGAGATGATGGCCGAGGTGGGCTACTGCCAGGGCATCGAGAACTATTCGCGCCACCTCACCCGGCGTGGCCCGGGCGAACCGCCGCCGACCCTGTTCGACTACCTGCCGCCCGATGCGCTGCTGGTGGTGGACGAATCGCACGTGACCATCCCCCAGCTGGGTGCCATGTACAAGGGCGACCGCTCGCGCAAGGAAACCCTGGTGGAGTTTGGTTTCCGCCTGCCTTCGGCGATGGACAACCGGCCGCTGCGCTTCGAGGAATGGGAGGCGCGCGCGCCGCGCTCGATCTACGTGTCTGCCACTCCGCGCGAGTACGAGCTGCAGAAATCCGGCGACGCCATCGTCGAGCTGGTGGTGCGTCCCACTGGCCTGATCGACCCGGAAGTGGAGGTGCGGCCGGTGCGCACCCAGGTCGACGACCTGCTGGGCGAAGTGCACAAGCGCGTGGCGATGGGTGATCGCGTGCTGGTGACCACGCTGACCAAGCGGATGGCCGAGAACCTCACCGAGTATCTGGGCGAGCATGGGGTGAAGGTACGTTACCTGCACTCGGACATCGAGACGGTGGAGCGCGTGGAGATCATTCGCGACCTGCGCCTGGGCGAGTTCGACGTGGTGGTGGGCATCAACCTGCTGCGCGAAGGCCTGGACATGCCCGAGGTATCGCTGGTGGCGATCCTCGACGCGGACAAGGAGGGCTTCCTGCGGTCGACCGGTTCCTTGATCCAGACCATCGGTCGCGCCGCGCGCAACGTGCGTGGCAAGGCCATCCTCTATGCCGATTCGATAACCCGCTCGATGCAGGCGGCGATGGACGAGACCGCCCGGCGTCGCGAGAAGCAGCAGGCCTACAACGAGGCCCATGGCATCACGCCGCAATCGGTGGTGCGCCGCATTGCCGACATCATGGAGGGGGCGCGCAGCGAGGTGCCGGGCCGCAGCCGCAGCCGCCGAGGCGAGAAGAAGGGTGTCGCCGTCGCCGAGCAGGCTGCCGATTACGCGACGCTCAGCGCCGATCAGGCCTCGGCCATGATCAAGAAACTGGAGGCGCAGATGTACAAGCACGCCGAGAACCTGGAATTCGAGGAGGCGGCCCGGATCCGCGATCAGATCCACCAGTTGCGCGAAAAAGCCCTGCGCTGAGCGGATCTTGGCGGGACGGTTGTCGCCGGCCGCCGGAGCACGTATACTGCGCGGCTCGCACGGCATGCCGGGCGAGCACCGGGCGGTTAGCTCAGCGGTAGAGCACTACCTTGACATGGTAGGGGTCACAAGTTCGATCCTTGTACCGCCCACCAATACCGATGAAACGGCGCGACCTTCGGGTTCGCGCCGTTTCTTTTTGCGTCTGTGCGTGCTGCAGGCGGCAGTCCATCCCTTCGGCCGGATGCGCGGGAGCGTTCCCTCGAGCGCATGCAGACAGGGGCGGCGGCGCCGACGATACTTGGCCGCTGTGACCCCAAGGAGCCAGCGATGACGTACCTGTGGATCAAGAGCTTCCATCTGCTGTTCGTCATCGCGTGGATGGCGACGGTGTTCTACCTGCCGCGCATTCTGGTGAATATCGCCGAGGCGAGTGACGAAGTGGCGGTGAAGGCGCGGCTGGTGCTGATGGGGCGGCGGCTGTACCGCTTCGGGCACAACATGTTCGGCCTGGCTTTCCTGTTTGGCCTCACGCTGTGGCAAGGCTGGCGGCTGTTTCCGGGCAGCCTGCCCAATTTCGGCGAGGCGCATTGGCTGCATGCCAAGCTGGCGCTGGTGGTCGTGCTGTTCGGCTACTTCATCTGGAGCGGGCGCCTGCTCAAGCGCAGCGAGCAGGGCGGGGCACTCCCCTCGTCGAAGACGCTGCGCATCATGAATGAACTGCCGGTCTTCGTACTGCTGGGTATCATCTTCCTGGTGATCGCCAAGCCGTTCTGAGGCGCGCCCGGTAGCTGCGCACCGTGTGCGCGAAAAGCCTATGGAGTGCTGACGCCGGAACTCTGTGGTCGCGCACAGGGTGCGCTCCCGTATCGGCGATGCGTGGCTTATTCGCTGCGCTGGAAATACTCGCGGTACCAGGCGACGAACTTGGCCACGCCATCCTCGATGGATGTGTTCGGCGCATAGCCTACGTCGCGGCGTAGCGCGGATACGTCGGCCCATGTATCGGGCACATCGCCGGGCTGCATCGGCAGCAGGCGCTTTTCCACCGTGCGGCCCAGGTGTTTTTCCATCAGCTCGATGAAATGCATCAGCTGCACGGGCTGGTCGTTGCCGATGTTGTACACCCGGTATGGCGCGCTGGAGGTGCCCGGGCTGGGGTGCAGGGCATCATGCGAGGGGTCGGGCAGGGCGATGTGGTCGAGCGTGCGGATCACGCCTTCGACGATGTCGTCGATGAAGGTGAAGTCGCGGCTGTGGTTGCCGTAGTTGAACACGTCGATCGGCTCGCCGCGGCTGATGCGGTCGGCGAACAGCATGGGCGACATGTCGGGACGGCCCCAGGGGCCGTAGACGGTGAAGAAGCGCAGGCCGGTGGTCGGCAGGCCATATAGGTGGCTGTAGGTATGCGCCATCAGCTCGTTGGCTTTCTTGCTGGCGGCGTACAGGCTTACCGGATGATCGACGGCATCCTCGATGGCAAACGGCATCTTGCGGTTGGCGCCGTATACCGAGCTGGACGAGGCATACACCAGGTGCTCGATCTTGCCGTGGCGGCAGGCCTCCAGGATGTTGACGAAGCCAACCAGGTTGCTCTGCACATAGGCCTGCGGGTTCTTCAGCGAGTAGCGCACGCCGGCCTGGGCGGCGAGGTTCACCACGCGCTGCGGCTGGAACTCGGCGAAGGCCCGGTTCACTGCATCGGCATCGGCCAGGTCGGCGCGCTGGTGGGTGTAGTTCGGGTGGTCGGCGAAGCGCGCCAGGCGGGCTTCCTTCAGCGACGGGTCGTAGTAGTCGTTATGGTTGTCCAGGCCCCAGACCTCGTCGCCGCGCGCCAGCAGGCGCTGGGCCAGGGCGGAGCCAACAAAGCCGGCCGTGCCGGTAACGAGAATGCGCATCGCGAAACTTCCGGGAATGGGGCGCGCATTCTAGCGGGCCGCTTTCCCGGAGGGATTGGGTAAATCTACTGATTTGACAGCGGAAGGTGCGCTAAACTAGCGTTCCTGGTGCTTGAATCCTGGAGACAAGGTGGCCCGCGCATCCTGCGTCGGTCGAGTGTGTGACATGGCGACTACGAATTTCCAACGTTGATCTGAGCCACGCCTTGTAGGACAGGAAGGGCGCGTGGCGCTCTTTTTTTATGGTTTTTTTCCGGAGTGCCGGGTTGCCACGGTATTCGCCCACCGTCATTCCCGCGAAAGCGGGAATCCAGCGACTTCAAGCCTTTAAAGCAAAGGCACTGGATTCCCGCTTTCGCGGGAATGACGGTTAGGACGGACTGGGTTTCCCGGAGTTCTCCAAGAACACATGAGCACGCTCCACCGAGCGACTCGATTCAGGTGCAAACATGATTGAAATCACGCTACCCGACGGCAGCAAGCGCCCGTTTGACCATCCCGTGACGGTGCAGGACGTGGCTGCCTCCATTGGCGCCGGTCTGGCCAAGGCCACCTTGGCGGGCAAGGTGGACGGCAAGCTGGTGGATGCCAGCTTCCCGATCGACCATAACGCCAGCCTCGAGATCGTCACCGAGAAGAGCCCAGAGGCGCTGGACATCCTGCGTCACTCCACGGCGCACCTGCTGGCGCAGGCAGTGCAGCGCCTGTATCCGGGCGCGCAGGTCACCATCGGTCCGGTGATCGACAACGGCTTCTACTACGACTTTGCCTATGAGCGCCCGTTTACGCCCGACGATCTGGTGAAGATCGAGGCGGAGATGGAGAAGATCGTGAAGGAAGGCTTGCCGGTGACGCGCAGCGTGAAGTCGCGCGATGACGCCGTGTCGTTCTTCCGTGGCCTGGGCGAGGAATACAAGGCCGAGATCATCGAGAGCATTCCTTCCAACGAGGAACTCTCGCTGTACTCGCAGGGCGAATTCACCGACCTGTGCCGCGGCCCGCACGTGCCCAACACGGGCAAGCTGCGCGCGTTCAAGCTGATGAAGGTGGCGGGCGCCTACTGGCGCGGCGACTCCAACAACGCGATGCTCACGCGCATCTACGGCACGGCGTGGCTCAACGACAAGGACCTCAAGGCCTACCTGCACCAGCTGGAAGAGGCGGAGAAGCGCGATCATCGCAAGATCGGCAAGGCGCTCGACCTGTTCCACCAGCAGGAGGAAGGCCCGGGCATGGTGTTCTGGCACCCCAAGGGCTGGGCGATCTGGCAGCAGGTGGAGCAGTACATGCGTCGCGTGTACCGCAACAGCGGCTACCAGGAAGTGCGCTGCCCGCAGGTGCTGGACGTGTCGCTGTGGAAGAAGTCGGGCCACTGGGACAACTACCAGGAGAACATGTTCTTCACCGAGTCGGAGAAGCACACGTTCGCGCTCAAGCCGATGAACTGCCCGGGCCACGTGCAGATCTTCAACACCGACCTGCACAGCTACCGCGAGCTGCCGATCCGCTACGGCGAGTTCGGCGCGTGCCATCGCAACGAGCCCTCGGGCGCGCTGCATGGCATCATGCGCGTGCGTGCCTTCACGCAGGACGATGGCCACATCTTCTGCACGGAAGAGCAGATCGAGTCCGAGGTGACGGCGTTCCACCAGCAGGCCATGAAGGTCTACGGTGACTTCGGCTTCGAGGACATTGCCCTGAAGATCGCCCTGCGCCCCGACAAGCGCATCGGCAGCGACGAGGTGTGGGATCGCGCCGAGGACGCGCTGCGCGCCGCGCTCGGTGCCGCCGGCGTGAGGTGGGAGGAGCTGCCGGGCGAGGGCGCCTTCTACGGCCCCAAGATCGAGTACCACATGAAGGACTCCATCGGCCGCGCCTGGCAGGTGGGCACCATGCAGGTGGACTTCATGATGCCCGAGCGCCTGGGTGCCGAGTACGTGGACGAGCATTCACAGCGCCGTCACCCGGTGATGCTGCATCGTGCCATCGTGGGTTCCATGGAGCGTTTCATCGGCATCCTGATCGAGCATCACGCCGGTCTGCTGCCGACCTGGTTGGCGCCGGTGCAGGCTGCGGTGTTCAGCATTACGGACGCGCAGGCCGACTATGTCCGCGAAGTGACGCAAACCCTTGTCGACAAAGGTTTCCGCGTGCAAGCCGATTTGCGCAATGAAAAGGTCGGCTATAAAATTCGCGAACATACGCTGCAGAAAGTCCCCTACCTGCTGGTGGTCGGTGATCGCGAGAAGGAAGCTGGGGCCGTTTCTGTGCGTACTCGTTCCGGTGAAGACCTGGGCAGCATCCCGCTGGCCGCCTTCGTGGAACGCCTGGAAGCCGAGACCCGCCGTTGATCGAGCGGGCCGGCATAAACAAGAACTCTTCTGGAGGATAGTGGTATCGCTACCACCGACACTAAGGGCAATCGCCGTAACCACGAGATCCGCGTGCCGCGCGTTCGCGTCATCGGTCCCGATTCGGAACAGCTGGGCATCCTGAGCCGCGATGAGGCGCTTTCCATGGCGCAGGAAGCAGGTCTGGACCTGGTCGAGATCCAGCCGAATGGCGACCCGCCGGTCTGCCGCATCATGGACTACGGCAAGTTCAAGTTCGAAGCCCAGAAGAAGGCCCAGGCGGCCAAGAAGAAGCAGAAGCAGGTCGAGATCAAGGAAGTGAAGTTCCGCCCGGTGACGGACGTGGGCGACTACCAGATCAAGCTGCGCAACATGCTTCGCTTCCTCGAAGAGGGCGATAAGGTCAAGGTGACCATCCGCTTCCGCGGTCGCGAGATGTCCCATCAGGACCTGGGCCAGAACCTGGCCAAGAAGATCCAGGAAGATGTCGGCGAGAACGGCGTGGTGGAGTCCTTCCCCCGCCTGGAAGGCCGCCAGATGGTCATGATGATCGGGCCGAAGAAGAAGCAGTGATCGAAAAAGCGGCCTGAGGGCCGCTTTTTCCTGGGACTTCCGTGCGGAGCGGCGTTTTTCCTCGCTTCTTTGGGCAGGAGGCCAGGCGAGGGGCTGACGCCAGCGAAAGCGCGCCAAAAAAGCCGTGTCATTCCTGCGAAAGCAGGAATCCAGCGACTTTCGGCGTAGTCCACTGTTTGGAGCAAAGACACTGGATTCCTGCTTTCGCAGGAATGACGGTTGGGAGGGGCGGCGTTCGGGCGGCCCCTTGGCTCGGCTCCTCCCGGGCAAGACGGTTCTTGGGCAGCTCCAAGGCTGGCAAATCCCTCCGATCCTCCCTATAATCGCCGGTTCGACCCACCAGGACGGGTCGTGCACCGATGCTGGCAGGACGGAAAGAGCGCCCATGGCGCCGCCAGATCAGTCAGAAACCGGGGCCTAGCCCCAATCAAGGAGCATTTTCATGCCCAAGATCAAGACCAACCGGGCGGCTGCGAAGCGTTTTCGCAAGACCGCGTCGGGCAAGTTCAAGGCCGGTCACGCCTTCAAGTCGCACATCCTGACCAAGAAGTCGACCAAGCGTAAGCGCGGTCTGCGTGCGACCAACCACGTCAAGGCATGCGACACCAAGGGTGTGGCACGCATGTTGCCGTATCTCTAAGGCGGAGGACTGAACCATGGCTCGTGTTAAGCGTGGCGTTACCGCCCGTCGTCGTCACAAGAAGATCATTGGCCGCGCGAAGGGTTACTACAACGCCCGTCGCAAGGTCTTCCGCGTTGCCAACCAGGCCGTCATCAAGGCTGGCCAGTACGCGTACATCGGCCGCAAGCAGCGCAAGCGTCAGTTCCGCGCGCTGTGGATCGTGCGTATCAACGCTGCCGCTCGTCAGTTCGGCCTGTCCTACAGCCGCCTGATCAATGGCCTGTCGAAGGCCGGCATCACCGTCGACCGCAAGGTCCTGGCGGACATCGCCGTGCACGACATCAAGGCGTTTGGTGCGATCGCAGAGAAGGCGAAGGCCAGTCTGGCGGCGTAACTTGTGCGCACATCCTTGATCGCGAAGATCAGGAAGCGGCCATCCATGGCCGCACTCTTCAAGGGATGCGCGTAACGCTCGCGGGGAGGAGGCCTAAAGCCTCCTCCCCGTTTTTATTTGGATGGCTCTGGCTATTTCGCTCCCTCTCCCCTGCGGGGAGAGGGTTGGGGTGAGGGGGCATGCTGGCCTCATTCCCGATTCGAAGCCTGCTTCGAAGCAGCGACATGGCTAGAGCGGCCCCTCACCCTAGCCCTCTCCCCAGCGGGGAGAGGGGATAAAGCGAGAGTCGCATCGATGGACGATCTGGATAGCCGCGCGATAGCAGCGCTGGCCGATATCGACAAGGCCGACACGCTCGAGGCGCTCGACGCGCTGCGCGTGAGCCTGCTGGGCAAGAGCGGCATCGTCACCGCGGCGCTGAAGGCGCTGGGCGCGCTGTCGCCGGACGAGCGCAAGGCGCGCGGCGCCGAGGTCAATCGGGTCAAGGACCGCCTCGCCGATGCATTGGCCGCGCGCAAGCAACTGCTGGAGCAGGCCGAGCTCGACCACCGCCTTGCCTCCGAGACCATCGACATCACGCTGCCCGGCCGCAACGGCGAGCGCGGCGGCATCCATCCGATCACCCGTGCGCTCGAGCGCATCACGGCGATCTTTTCGCGCCTGGGCTACCAGCGTGCCGACGGTCCGGAGATCGAGGACGACTGGCACAACTTCGAGGCGCTGAATTTCCCGCCGCACCATCCGGCGCGCGCCATGCATGACACCTTCTACTTCGGTGACGGTCGCCTGCTGCGCACGCATACCTCGCCGGTGCAGGTGCGCTCGATGCAGGGGCGCCAGCCGCCCATCCGCATCATCGCCCCTGGCAAGGTGTACCGCAGCGACTCGGACCAAACCCACTCGCCGATGTTCCACCAGATCGAAGGCCTGCTGGTGGACGAAACCTCCAGCTTCGCCGACCTCAAGGGCACGCTGGCCGAATTCATTCGCGCGTTCTTCGAGCGCGACTTCGAGATGCGTTTCCGCCCCAGCTACTTCCCTTTCACCGAGCCCTCGGCCGAAGTGGATATCCGCTGGGACGCCGAAGACGGCAGCACGCGCTGGCTCGAGGTGCTGGGCTGCGGCATGGTGCATCCCAACGTGCTGAAGAACTGCGGCATCGACCCGGAGCGCTACACCGGCTTCGCGTTCGGCCTGGGCGTGGAGCGCTTCGCGATGCTTCGCTATGGCGTCTCCGATCTGCGCGCGTTCTTCGAGAACGACCTGCGGTTCCTCAGGCAATTTGCCTGAGGTGTGAATAGGGAATGGGGAATCGGGAATAGGCAAACGTCACTATCCCGATAACCGCGGATTTCCCTAAGTTTTCGATTCCCTATTCTCGATTCCCTATTCCCGGCAAAAACCATGAAATTCTCCGAAAACTGGCTGCGCCACCATGTGCCGACCAAGGCCTCGCGTGACGAACTTTCCGCGACGCTGACCGCGATCGGCCTGGAGGTCGAAGACGTGACCGCGCTGGGCGATTCGCTCGATGGCGTGGTGGTGGCGCGCATCGTCAGCGCCCAGAAGCACCCCGAGGCCGATCGCCTGCAGGTGTGCGAAGTGGATACCGGCACCGGCACCGTGCAGATCGTCTGCGGTGCGCCCAACGCGCGCGCGGGCCTGGTGGCGCCGCTGGCGACCGTCGGCGCCAGCTTGCCCGGTGGCATCGCAATCAAGGCGGCGAAGCTGCGCGGCGTCGAGTCGTTCGGCATGCTCTGCTCGGCCAAGGAGCTGGGCATCGATCCTGACGCCTCCGGCCTGCTCGAACTCCCGGCCGATGCGCCGGTGGGTACGCCGCTCGCGACGTACCTGGGCCTGCCCGACGCCAGCGTCGAGATCAAGCTCACCCCCAATCGCGCCGACTGCTTCAGCGTGCGCGGCATCGCTTTCGATGTCGCCGCCGCACTGGGTGGCGAGGTGATTCCGCTGGAAGCCAACCCGGTGCCTGCGCAGAGCGATGCGACGATGAACGTCGTGCTCGACGCTGGCGCGAAGGTGCCGCGTTTTGCCGGTCGCGTGATCGACAACGTCGACGCCAGCGTGGCCACGCCCGTCTGGATGGCCGAACGCCTGCGCCGCAGCGGGCTGCGTCCAATCAGTTTCTTGGTCGACGTCACCCAGTACGTGATGCTGGAACTCGGCCAGCCGATGCATGCGTTCGACAAGGACAAGCTGGAAGGCGACGTGGTCGTGCGTCCGGCGCGCGCCAAGGAAACGCTGGCGTTGCTCGACGGCCGCACCGTCGAACTGGACGAGGACTTCCTGGTCGTCTCCGACAGCCAGGGCGGCAAGGGCGCCCGCGCGGTGGCGCTGGGCGGCATCATGGGCGGCTCGGAAACCCGCGTCACCGATGCCACGCGCAACGTGTTCCTCGAGGCGGCGCACTGGATTCCGTCGGCCATCATCGGCCGCAGCCGCAAGCTCGGCATGCACACGGATGCCGGGCATCGCTTCGAGCGCGGCGTCGATCCGGCGCTGCCGGGCATCGCGGTGGAATACGCCACCCGCCTGATCGTCGACATCGCCGGCGGCGTGCCTGGTCCGCTGGTGGATGTCACGCTGCCCGAGCACCTGCGCTCGCCCGAACCGATCCTGCTGCGCCGCTCCCGCCTCGCCCGCGTGCTGGGCCTGACCGTGGCCGACGCCGAGGTGGTGCGCATCTTCACCGCGCTGGGCATGAAGGTGGAGCCGGTGGCCGACGGTTGGACGGTCACCGCGCCGAGCCGTCGTTTCGACATCGAGCGCGAGGAAGACCTGATCGAAGAGGTCGCCCGCATCCACGGTTACGAGAACATCCCGACGCATACGCCGGCGGGCGCCTTGACCCTGGCCGCCGAGCCGGAAGCCCGCCTCAATGAGCTGGCCGTGCGCGAACAGCTCGCTGCCCGCGGTTACTACGAGGCGGTGAACCTGGCCTTCATCGGCCATGACGTGCTGCAGCGCTGGGGCCTGACCGAACAGCTGGTGCCGCTGGCCAACCCGCTCTCGGCCGACCTGGCGGTGATGCGGCCGTCGCTGCTGCCGGGCCTGATCGTGGCGCTCTCGCACAATCGTGCGCGCCAGCAGGAGCGCGTGCGCCTGTTCGAACTGGGCCGCAGCTTCCGCATCGACGCGGAGGCGGCCGCCCGCAAGGACGCGCCGACCGAGACGCCGAGCCTGGCCATGGTGGCCTGCGGCACGGCGCATGCGGAGCAGTGGGGCGAAGCCTCCCGCTCCCTCGACTTCCATGATCTCAAGGGCGATCTGGATGCCCTGATCGCCTGGGGCGGCGAGCCGGAGCGCTGGGCGGTACATGCCGATGGCCTGCCGGGCTGGCTGCACCCCGGCCGTGGCGCCCGCGTCACCCGCGATGGCGTCACCGTGGGGCACCTGGGCGCGCTGCACCCCCAGCTGGCTAAAGCCCTGGACCTGGGTGCCGATGTCCACGTGCTGGAAGTGGAGCTGGAGCCGGTGCTGGCCCGTCGCCTGCCCAAGGCCAAGCCGGTGCCGCGCTTCCCGTCGGTGCGCCGCGACATCGCGGTGGACGTGCCCGAATCGGTCAGCTGGTCAGAGATTGAACAGGTCGTCCGGGCCACCCTGGGAGGCCAGCTCAAGGAGCTGCGCCTGTTCGACCGTTACAGCGGCAAGGGGGTCGAACCGGGCCGAAAGAGTCTCGCTATGGGCTTGATTTTACAGGACGCTTCACGCACCCTTACCGACGACGACGCGGACCGTAACATACGTGAAGCGGTCGCAGCGTTGGAGATGGCATGCAAGGCAAAGTTGCGAGGATGAAATGGCGCTGACCAAAGCGGAAATGGCAGAGCGCCTGTTTCTAGAGGTGGGCCTCAACAAGCGTGAGGCAAAGGAATTCGTGGACGCCTACTTCGAGGTGGTCCGCGAAGCCCTGGAAAAGGGCGAACAGGTGAAGCTGTCCGGTTTCGGCAACTTCGACCTTCGCCAGAAGAACCAGCGGCCTGGCCGCAACCCCAAGACCGGCGAAGAGATCCCCATCTCGGCCCGCCGGGTGGTAACGTTCCGTCCTGGTCAGAAACTCAAGGTGCGAGTCGAGGGCTATGCTGGACCAAGGGAATAACACCGAGCTACCCGCCATTCCGGCGAAGCGCTACTTCACGATCGGTGAGGTAAGCGAACTGTGTGGCGTTAAGCCGCATGTGCTGCGGTACTGGGAACAGGAGTTTCCCGCCCTCAACCCCGTCAAGCGTCGCGGCAACCGCCGCTACTACCAGCGTCACGATGTGCTGATGATCCGGCAGATCCGTGGCCTGCTGTATGACGAGGGCTTCACCATCACCGGCGCCCGCGCGCGGCTGGAAGGCCCGCAGGCGCGCATGGAGTCGAGCATTTCGCACCAGATCGTGCGCCAGGTGCGCATGGAGCTGGAAGAAGTGCTGGCGCTGCTGCGTCGCTGATCCACCTGCAAAGGCTTCCGGTGCTACCGGCTCTGCTGGTAGACTTGTCGACTTGCCGCATCGTCGGGGCGTAGCGCAGCCTGGTAGCGCATCTGCCTGGGGGGCAGAGGGTCGTGGGTTCGAATCCCGCCGTCCCGACCAATTCGGCAACAGATAGCAAAACGGCGCCCTTGGGCGCCGTTTTTGTTGGTGCGTCATCGATGCTCAGTCCGGGTGGACTGGCGTGGCGCGCAGGCGTTCGAAGTAGCTGGCCAGCGTGGCGGCGACGATGCCCATCACGGCCGGCGGGTCCAGCGAGGGATCGTCGAACAGCATTTCCAGCGCCGCATAGGCCATGCCGTCGGCCACGCGGCTGATCAGTTCCAACTGGGCCAGTTCGATCTGCGGGAACACCCGGCTCAGGCGCAGCGTGGCCTGGGCGGTCACCTCGCGCGCCGAGGCGAGGCGCACGTCCTGCAGGGCCGGCACGGCGCGCAGCGCGCGCAGTATCCACATGCCGCCCTGGGTCTGCTGCGTAATGCGGTAGGTCTCCAGCAGCAGGCCGGTGAGCGCACGTTCCAGTACCTGGATATCGCCGCGGAACACGGCGGGCGTGAGCCACTGGGAGATCAGCGCGTTCTGCTGCTCCATCAGGCGGCGGCCCAGTTCGTGCAACAGGGCGTACTTGTTCGGGAAGTAGCGGTACAGCGCCGGCGGCGACAGGCCCGCGCGCTCGCACACCATGTTGGTGGACAGTCGCTCGAAGCCCACCTCGGTAAGGATCTGTCCGGTGACCTCGAGCAGGTGCTCATAGGTCTCGGCGGCGCGCGACTGCGCGGGACGGAGCTTGGGCGCCAGTTCCGGCGGGGCAGGCTTGGGGCTGTGTCTTAGACACATCTGACGCTGCCGACTATCTAAAGC
>NZ_QIRF01000024.1 GCF_003332825.1 Dyella sp. C9
GGTCTGGGGCATCGGCGGGATCTGCGGCGTCGGGGTTCCGGGCGGCCACCAGTCGCGGCCGGGCCCATTTAAGCCGGCCGGACCAGGACTGGCAATGCCGGGCGAAAAAAAATGGGCGCCTCCATTTCCGTTCTGTCCCGCCCAAACGTCTTGGCTACTGTCACAGCCACTACGCGGGTCGCGCGCGCCTTGAACGAACGGAATCTTCTGCCGGGGGAGGAACCTCTGGATGCCGACCTCGTATTCGCGGCCAGCGGCTATGCCTTTGCCGCACAACGCTGCCTGGAGCGCGATTTACGCGTGGCGGGCCTGGCGACCCCGCGAGTGGCTGGACTACGGGAGAGAGCTGCCATGGATGGCAACACCGGATTCATGCTGTGGTGGCATTCGCTATGCGAGCGCCAGGACTGGGCGGGTAGTCCCGGCGAGCGGATGCTGCAGGCGGCGAAATACCTGGTGCGGGCGGCGACGCTTCCCGCAGGCCACCACCGCTACCTGGAGTTCCTGCACGCCCACCCGCTGATGCGGGCCTGCGTGCGGCGCGATCCTCGCCTGCTGGAGCGCCACCTGCACCGCTTCATCCACCTGCGCTGGCGTCGAGTTGATCGCCTGCGCAGCGTGCATTGCCATTACCGCTATCTGCTTGAGCACTGGCCGGTGGAGCTGTTCGAGGCGGTCTATGTGCGCGGTGGCGTTACGCTCGGCGACTTGCAGTTGAAGGAC
Organism: Dyella sp. C9; assembly: GCF_003332825.1. GTDB lineage: Bacteria > Pseudomonadota > Gammaproteobacteria > Xanthomonadales > Rhodanobacteraceae > Dyella. Next base: position 724 of record NZ_QIRF01000024.1, read on the forward strand.
GGCAGCCACCTGCAGTTGTTCCTGCGCCCGACGATCGCGAAGGGCTGCGAGGGGGAACTGTCCATCGAACTGGCGGAGGCCGATGGCAGGCCGCTCTATCGCCTGGTGCTGACGGTGATCGACGAGAAGCCCACGATGGCCATCGGGTGCATCCAGGGCCCCACCGGCGACCACGCCCGCGAGCGCGTGCGCGAACTGACCCGGCTGATGCATGGCATGCGCCCCAAGCAGCTTATGCTGGTGCTGGCCTACGCTTTTGCCGGCCAGTGCGGCATCGAGCGCATCCTCGCCGTAAGCAACCAGGACCACCCGCTGCATGGGCGCCGCCGTTTCCGTGCCGACTACGACGCGTTCTGGCAAGAACAGGGCGGCGTGCAAACCGCCGACGGTTGGTACGAATTGCCTGAAGTGATCCATCACCGTTCCGAAGCCGAAGTGGCCAGCCATCACCGCTCGGCGTTCCGGCGTCGCGCCGAATTGCGTTGGCAGGCGGTGCAACTGCTGAGCGACGCCCTGTGCCGGGTGCCGTGGTGGTTTGACGCCCCCGCGCAGGGCGAGGCGCTAGAATCGTCCACCCGGCTGCCCGGTGGGCGCGGGGAAGCCCTGTGGACAAGTTAGCCAACCCTTCCGGGCATGCTGGCGTGAACCTGGATCCTGCCCATGCGATGCGCGTCGCGGACCTGTTCCGCGAGCATAACCGTGCCTTGGTGGCGTTCCTGCAGTGTCGGCTCAACTCGTACTCCGACGCGCAGGAAGTGGCGCAGGAGGCCTATGTGCGCCTGGTCACGCTGGAGAAGCCCGAGCAGGTGGAGTCGCTGCGTGCCTACCTGTTCCGCGTGGCCTCGAACCTGGCGGTCGATCGCCTGCGCATGCGCCAGGTGCGTGCCGACAACCCGATCGAGCCACCGGACGAAGACCTGCACCTGGCGCCTATCCCTGAGCGGCACGCCGCGGCCAGTGGCCAGCTGCAGGAGTTGCACAAGGCGTTGCGTGAACTGCCGCCCAAGACGGGGCGCGCGTTCGTCATGCACGTCATCGACGGATGTGACATCGGCGTTATCGCACGGACCATGAAGATCAGCGAGCGCATGGTGCGCTATCACGTCGCCAACGCCTTGGCCCATTGCCGGGCGCGGGTCGACGAACCGGAGATGCCATGATGGCCAACAATCCGAACAAAGAAACCCTGCGCGTGGCCGCTGATTGGTGGGTGCGCCTGCGCGATCCTGCTGCTTCCGAACGGACCATGGAGCAGTGGATGGCCTGGACCGCCGAGGATCCCAGCCACCTCACCGCGTTCGAACGCGTTACCGAGCTGGCCATGCGACTGGCGGCCTTGGGCGAAGTGTCGCGCGCGCGCCTGCTGGCCGAGTTCGCGCCATCGCAGGCCGCGCGCTTCCGTTGGCAGCCATGGGCCGCCGCGGCGGCCGTGGTGCTGGTGGCCGGCGGCGTGGCCGGTTGGCTGCTGCTCGGTGGCCAGGTACAGACGCAGCAGTACAGCAGTGCAGTGGCAGGCACGCAGGACGTCACGCTGGCCGATGGCTCGCGCATCTCGCTCGGTGGCGCCACCCGCGTCACCACGCGTTTTGGCCGCGGCCTGCGCCAGGTGGAGCTGGCCGAAGGCGAGGTCTACCTGGAGGTGGCCCACAACCCGCAGCGCCCGTTCGTGGTGCAGGCCGGCAAGCTCACCATTCGTGACATCGGCACTGCATTCGACGTGCGGCGTACCGGCGACCTGGTGACCGTCACCATGGCGGAGGGGCGCGTGCGCATCTACCAGGGCGCCAACGGCGACGACGCCGGGCTGGATGCGGTGGCCGGACAGGCCGTGTCCTACGATCCGGCGAGACCGGCCATGAAGGTGTCGAGCGCCGATCCTGCCGAGGTGGCGGCGTGGCGCGATTCGCGCCTGGAATTCGACAACGAGCCGTTGTCGGTGGTGGTGGCCAACATCAACCGCTACAGCAAGCGCCCGTTGCGCATCGTCGATGCCGATCTCGCGCCCATGACCTTCACCGGTACCGTGCGCACCGACGCCATCGAGGAATGGCTGCGTGCCTTGCCCAAGGTGCTGCCGTTGCGCGTAAGTGAGGAAGGCGGCCAGCTGCTGTTGTCCGACGCCGCCAAGGCACCCGCCGGCGCGTGAGTCAGGCAGCTGCGTCGCGTCGTGGTCCGGGGCCCGCTGGCCCTGGACGCTGAACGGCGCGCGTCACCCTGGCAAGGCCCACGACAGACATTGTTCATCGTGGTTTTTTTTTCGCCACAGCGTCGCAGGCGCGTGTCACACTTGCCCCTTTCGCTCGGGGAGAGACGAAGGGGATGAGGGTGCAGGTACGGCTGCTGTGGGCAGGCTGCCTCGCAGCGTCGATCGGTATGGCGTTGCCCGGCGATGCCGGCGCGGATGGTCGCGAGGCGACTGCGTCACCGCGCACCACGTTTTCCATCCCTGCACAACCGTTGGCCACTGCGCTGATTGCCTTCGGCAAGCAGGCGAACGTGCAGGTGCTCACTTCGGGCAGCGCCATCGCGGGCTTTCGTTCGGCCGGGCTGGATGGCAGCTACAGCCCTTCGGCGGCGATGACGCGGCTGCTGCAGGGCACCGGCCTGGTCTTCGACTTTCCCAATGCGCGCACGGTGGTGGTCACGCCGCACGCGCCGTCCAAAGCCTCGCCCACCGACGCGGCGCATCCGCCGGTGGACACCGAAGTCAAGGAACTCACCGAAGTGCAGGCCAATGCCCTGGTCGATCACGATGTCGGATTCCTGGCGTCGTTGACCAGCAGCGCCTCGCGCAACGACGCCGACCTGATCGACGTGCCGCAGTCCGTGAGCGTGGTCACGCGCGACCTGATGGATTCCCAGCAACTGCTCAGCGTGGCCGATGCCTTGCGCAACGTGGCCGGCGTTCAGTACGTGGAGGATTCCGACGGCCTGCCGATGTTCCAGATCCGCGGGTTTACCAGCGGCAACGGACTGACCGATGGCATGCCCAACAGCGTGGCGGGCTCGGGCGACTATCCGCCACTGATCGGCCTGCAGCGCGTAGAGGTTCTCAAGGGGCCGCAATCGATCCTGGGCGATGCCACCGGGCTCAGTTTCGGCGGGTTGGTCAACGTCACCGTGAAACAACCGCAGAGCACGCCGGTACGCGAGCTGAGCTATACCATCGGCGAGCAAGGACACGGCCAATTGGGCCTGGACCTCGCCGGAGCCCTTTGGCCAGGCTCCAACCTCAGTTACCGGCTGGTGGTTTCGGGGGAATACGCCCACCGTTCGCCGCAGGGCTACCGTGACCGGCGCAGTGCGTACTTCGCGCCGTCGATCGCCTGGCGCACGGCCACCACGCAACTGGTGGTCGGTGCGCAACGCATCGTCAATCGCCTGCCGATCCCGGACCATCTGGTGCTGCTGGATGGCAGTCTTGCCTCGGCATCGCCCGCCGGCCTGTTGCCCGGCAATCCGTACGATTACGCCAGCTACCAGACCAACCGGCTGTACATGCTGCTGGACCAGCAGCTGGGCGACACCTGGAGCTGGCGCAGCCGCGCGCAGTACGTGCAGCAACACAACGACGAGAAGAGCTGGACCTTCTACAACCCGTCCGCAAACGGCAACGTCAGCGCCTGGGCCGAGTCCTACCGCTACAACGATGCCTATTACTCGCTGCAGAACGACCTGATCGGCGTATTCGGAATGGGGCCGGTGACGCACACGGTCACGCTCGGCTTCGATTACTCCCGCTCGCGCATCAGCCGCAGCGACGATTACCTGCACGCCTATGATGGCGTGTACAACCTGTTCACCAGTCCTGGCCTGCCCAAGGTGCAGTCGGTGATCAGTGCGGCCGACGACGAGCCGATCTCGGCGACGCCATGGTCGATCGACAGCGGTTTCTTCCTTCAGGACCAGATGGCGCTGGGACAGCACTGGAACCTGCTGATGTCGCTGCGCCGCGCCACCTATGAAATCTCCACCACCGATGTGGAGGGCAATCCATGGTATCCGCGTCGCATCAAGTGGGTGCCGAACGTCGGCGTGGTGTACAAGCTGACGCCCGACGTTGCCTTCTATGCAGGCGCGGCCAATGGATTCCAGCCGGTGTCGTACCTGGGGCAGAACGGCCGGCCGCTGGTGCCGGCGTTGTCGCGCCAACTGGAGACCGGCGCCAAGTTCAACTTCTTCGACGAGCGCGCGCGGCTGACCGTATCGCTCTATCGCATCATGCTCGACCACAGCTACCTGCTGGTCGACGAGCAGCCGCCCAATCTGGCGACGCTGGGCCCGGGCCAGACCAACCGCGGGCTGGAGGTGGAATTCACTGGTCGCATATTGCCTGGGCTGGATATCAGCAGCAGCTACACCAACGCGCAGATCAGCAACCACGACGGCACCCAGGCCGAAGGCGCGCCGCGCCAGCGCTTCAACCTGTGGGCGAGCTATCAGTTCCAGAGTCCCGCCCTGCGCCGCTGGAGCGTCGCCGGTGGCGTGCTCGCGCGCAGCTCGTCACTGGGCGAGAGCCTGGACTACACCACGTATTACCGCGTGCCGGGCCAGGCGCGCGTCGACGGCAACGTGTCTTATCGCGCCGACCATTGGCGTTTCACGTTTGGCGTGCAGAACCTGCTGGAGAAGCGCCAGTACGCCGCCGATTTCAACGAGACCTTCCTGCCGTTCAGCACGCGCCGTCGTTATCTGCTCAGCGGAAGCTACGATTTCTAGCATGACGCGTTGACGCAATTTCTTGCTACGCTTCCAGCGTTTCCGTTTGTCTCTTCTCGCACGTCATCAGCTGTCGGGGTACCACATCGCGCACGGACCGGCCCGAGCACGATGCGTCCAACGACAGCAGCCGGGAAAGCAATGACTAGGGAAGGGGAGAGCATTGAGCAAGACACGATTCCGGCCTTTGGCCACGGCGTTGGCGTGCGTGTTTGCATCGCACGCATGGGCACAGAGCAGCGACGTTCCGCTTGACATCATCCAGGAGAACTACGGCGGCGGGCAGTACGGTTATCGCCTCGGCATCAACGTAGGCGTCAATGGCGCCATGCCGGAGGAATACCTGTTCGACACCGGCTCAGACTCCTTCAACATCGACGTGGGGCTGACCGCGCTGCATGGTTCGGGTCCCGCGTGGTTCCCGACGCAATCGGGCACGGCGACCGGTCCACTGCAGTTCTACCTGTATGGCGATGGCACCTACGGTTACGTGCAATCGGCCACCACGGTATCGAGCATCCAGTTCTATAACTCGCGGACGGGCGCCGGCGTGGCCAGCTTCGCCACGGCCAAGGGCGCGCCGGTGGCGATCAACTACGCCTATGTCACCTCCACCGCCACCGGCCAGGCCGTAGGCACGGCCAACGGCGTGACGCTGAAGATCGACACCGGCTTCCAGCAGAACCTCGCCAATGGCGTGGCGCCCGAGGAGGGCGTGTTCTACGGCATTCTCGGCGCGGGCGATTTCGGCAACGGCGTGCCCGGCATGCTGACCAGCAGCGGCTACATCGTCGAGGCCAATGGCGCGCCGGGCGTGCCGGGGGCCTGTGGGCAGGGTTGCCTGATCCTCGGCCTCACTCCGGCGCTGCGCGCACAGTTCCTCAGCGTGGTGCCGTGGATCGGTGGCGCGCAGGGCAGCTTTGCGCTGTCCGGAGCGCCATCCGCCAACCAGTTCGACACGGAGTTCCTGTACGCGCTGAGCGATGGCAAGCACACCAGCAGCGCCACCCTGCCGACCCTGTTCGACACCGGTACGCCGAACATCATGCTGATCGACAACGGCGTGGGCTTGCTCAGCGGCGAAACGTCCGCAGGCCACATCAACGCCTATGGCGACGAAGTACCGGGCATCACGCTGACCGCGACCGGCGTCGCGCCTGGCTCCAAGCCAAGTTCGGTGACCAGTGGCGACGACAGCAGCGGCGACTACACCAATGTCGTGACAGTCGGTCCGTATGGCGGGTTTCCCAGCAGCGCCATCTACGGCATCGGCTTCTTCTTCCGCAATGCGGTGATGTACGACCTGCAGAACCAGGCCACCGGATACACGCCGTTCTATGTGACCGACACGCCACTTGCCACCGGATTCACGGTGACCCCGGACATGGGGCCGCTGGGCCTGGCCGGCGTGATTTCCGGCAGCGGCGCCTTCACCGTGGCGCAGGGTGGCGTGGCCAACCTGAGCGGCACCAACACCTACACCGGCGCCACCGTGGTGCAGTCCGGCGGCTGGCTGGGTCTGGCCGGGCCGGGCAGTGTGGCGCAGTCGTCGGACATGCATGTCGATGGCGTGCTCGATGTTTCGCGCGCTGCGCAGACCACCACGCTGGTGTCGCTCTCGGGGCGCGGCGCGGTCGAGCTCGGCGGCGGCGTGCTGGAACTGACCAAGGCCGACGGCGTATTCGCGGGTTCCCTGGTCGATGGCGGCCTGAGCGGTGCCACCGGCGGCGGCGTGGTGATCCACGCGGGCCGTGAAACCTTCAGCGGGCGCAATACCTACAGCGGCGCCACCGGCATCGCGGCGCAGGGCGAGCTGGATCTCACCGGGTCGATCGCGGGTGGCGTGCTCAACCTGGGCGTGCTGGCCAATGCGGGCAGCATCGCCGGTTCCGTGGTCAACCAGGGATGGCTGCGCGATGCGGGACGCATTGCCGGTTCGATCACCAGCAGTGGCCTGCTCACCGGCCACGGCAGCATCGGCGGCGCACTGGCGGTTTCCGGCACGATCGCACCGGACTACCAGGGCTTTACCGTGCAGGGCAATTACCTTCAGGCTGCGGGCTCGACCTATCTGGTCCAGGCCAATCCCTTGCAGGCCGGCCAGTCCAGCAGCGTGCAGGCGAGCGGGCAGGCCTTGTTGTCCAGCGGCGCCGAGCTGGCGCTTGCGCCGGCCGCGGACGGCACGCTCTACCAGAAGGGTGCGCGCTACACCGTGCTGACCGCCTTGCGAGGCATCGAGGGCACTTATGGAATCGCCGGTACCGGCTCGCTCAGCGCGGTGCTCGGCCTGGCCACGGCGTATGACGCGCAGCATGTGTACCTGGAAGTGGTGCAGCAGCGCAGCCTCGCCAGCTTCGGCGGAACCCGCAACGAAACGGCCGCGCTCGAAGGCCTGCAATCGCTGCCGGCCAGCAATCCGGTGTTCACCGCCGTGGCGAACCTTCCCTCGGCAGAGGCGATACGTGCGGCGTCGGACTCGTTGTCGGGAGAAATCCACGGCAGCGCGCGTGGCACCTTCCTGGACGACAGCCACTACGTGCGCGATGCCATGGATGGGCGCCTGCGCCAGCTCGGCGAGGGCGAGCCCGGCAACGGCCAGTCCGCCACGGCGCCCGCCGCCAACGGCATCGCATGGTGGGGCCAGTTCATCGGCTCATGGGGTCATCGCGGCAGCGACGACAACGCCGGCGGCCTGTCGCAATCGGTCGGCGGCTTTGTCCTGGGCGCCGACATGCCGGTCGGCGAGACCAGCCACGTCGGCGTGCTGGGCGGTTATACGCAGACCTCGCTGCAGCTGCCGTCGCGCGCCAGTTCCGGCTCCAGCGACGATGCCCATGTCGGCGTGTACGGTGGTACCCAGTGGGATGCGTTCGGCCTGCGTGCGGGCCTCGCCTATACCTCGCATTCGCTGGATACCACCCGTGACGTCGCGTTCGCCGATCTCGACGAGCGCTTGCTCGGGCACGCCCGCTACTTCACCACTCAGGCGTACGCGGAAGCGGCGTACCACCTGTCGTGGAAGACGGCCTCGTTCGAGCCGTTCGCCCAGGCCGCCTACGTGAGGTTGGATGGCGACGGATTCGCCGAACAGGGCGGTGCGACGGCCCTGCAGGTGCGCGGTGGTGACGACGCGCTCACCTACAGCACGCTGGGTGCACGGCTTTCCACGCACTTTGCGCTCAATGGCGACGTGTTTGCGGCGCACGCCATGCTGGGCTGGCGCCACGCGTTCGGCAACATCTCGCCGCAGGCTCCGCTGGCGTTTGCCGGTGGCAGCGTGTTCGCGGTGGACGGCGCCCCGCTGGCGCGTGACGTGATGGTGGTGGATGCCGGACTGGAACTGCCGGTGTCGGCCAGTGCGTCGTTCAACCTTGCCTACGAAGGCCAGGCCGCGCATCGCGTGGTGGACAGCGGTTTCCGTGGCGGTTTCGTCTGGAAGTTCTGAGCCTGTAACGCGAAAGCCCCGGGAGTTTCCTCCCGGGGCTTTCGTGCGTATTGCGTAGACGCTTATTGGCCGCTTGCCGGCGTGCTCGCCTCGGCCTTGCCGGTGGTGGCATCACCCGTGCCGCTGGTCTTGGCCTTGTGGCCCGAGTGCTGCTTGGTGGTGCTGGCCTTGTGGCCGGCCTTGGCGGTGTCGGTAGCCTTGGTGGTGTCGCCCGCCTTGGCGGTTTCCTTCGCTGCCGCGCCGCTGGTCGCGCTGGCTTCGGTCTTGGCGGCGCCGGCGTCCTGGGCGAAAGCCGGGACGGTCAGCACGGAAGCGGCGGTGACGATGAGGGCGGCAAGCAGGGTCTTACGCATGAGGCAAACCTCCAGTGGGTAGATGCCGCGAAGGCGTTGCTTCGCGGCTGGGATCCAAGCTAGATCGCATTTGCCTTACCGAAGCTGAACCGAACCGGCTCCCTTTAGCGGCCAGACAGTTCGCTGAATCCGCGCCATTCGATCGCGTCGCGACGCCCTTGGACCCTCTTGTTTTCCTTCGCGGGCTGCCGCCGGCCTCAATTGGTATGGACGTCTATTTGGCGGGAAGGCTACTGGTGGGCGCCGGCCGACTCGACTTCGCCGCCGTTCACCGCATGCAGGGCGTGGCCCAGCTCGGCGGTCTGCGTTTCAGCCCGGGGCAGCAACGCATCGAGCCGGCCCTTCATGCGCAACAGGGCGACGTTGGCCATGTCGTCGTCGGCGGTGCGTTCGGCGACATCCTCGCGCTCTGGTGGCGCACCGGGCGCCCGCGTCAGGGTGGCCAGTTGCGGCGCGATCACCTGGGTGAGCGCGAAGTAGCCGTCGTCGCGGATGCCGGCCAGTTCAAGCAGCCGCCCCGGCAGCATCCAGGAGGCCAACGATTCGTGGGTGGCCGGGAGTGGATTACGTGGATCGACCAGCAGCCAGGTACCGGCCTGGCTCAGCATGTCCTTGCCATCCACGAAGCCGGTGGTCAGGTAGGTGTCGGTGAGCGCCGGCAGGTGGTCGCCATAGAACAGCAGCAGGGTGGGGCGCTCGCGATGGGCCAGCAGTTCGGCGAGCCGGCCCAGTTCCTGGTCGGCGTGCTGCATGTGGTAGAGGTAATTCTGCAGCTCGAGCTTGTTCTTGCCGGTGACGCCGACGGGCACGGGAATGGCGTCACGTGCGGCGCTATCGGCAGGCGGTATGTCATAGGGCCCGTGGGCCTCGATGCTGATGGCGAACACGAACTGCGGAGGGCCGGCGTTCTTGAGCTGCGCCATGATCTCGTCGGTCATCGCGCGGTCAGCCATGTACTGGCCATCCATGGGCGCGTTGGCCGGGAAGGCGGATCGGGAAACGAAACGGTCGAAGCCGATCGCGCGGAATGCGGTGTTGCGGTTCCAGAAGCCCGGGTCGTTGCCGTGCAGCGCGATCGTCTCGTAGCCGTGCGCGCGCAGCGTGCGCACCAGGCTCGGCACCACCTTGTGGTTCATCTGCAGATACGGAAACTGCAGGTCGTTGAAATAACGCAGCGACAGGCCGGTCAGTACCTCGAACTCGGTGCGGATGGTGCCGCCGCCGTAGGTCGGCACATGCAGCGGGCCACTCTCGCCCTGCGCGGCAAGCCGATGCAGGTTGGGCGTGAGGTCCACGCCCTGGTAGCCGCGCATGATCGACGGATCGAAGAACGATTCGCTCTGTATCACCACGATATCCGGCGCCTCGCCCTGGACGGCGGAGGCCGGCAGCAGGCGTTCGCGCAGCGCCGCATTCGCGCGCTCGATCAGTTGTTGCGCCGCAGCGGGGTCGGGCTTCTGGCGCGCGTGATTCTGTTGCAGGTGGAACATCATCAGCGAGCTGACCAGGCCCGAGTGCTCGGCCGTGGCGCTGGCCGACCAAGGCTCGAGCCACAGGTGGCGTCCACCATAGAGCTTCATCCAGCCGGGCATACCGGCGATCAGCGTGCCGATCAGGCCGAACACCGCCACCCCCGCGAGCAGGCGCTTGCCGCGGGTGCGACGGGCAAACAGCGTCGGCTCGAGCCGCCAGGCGGATGCGATGATCGCGATGGCGGCGAGCAGCGCGAGGTATGGCCATGGGCTAGCCGGCAGGTAGCTGCCGAGCAGCTTGAAGCCGCCGCGTCGAAGCTGGCCCAGCATGCGGAAGTCCGCGGGCATCAACGGCGTGCTCAGGTTGCGCACCTTCAGCGCGTTCACGGCGTACAGCAGCGTCTGCCCCAGGAACGCAAGACCGTATGAGAGCAGCACGCGCCGGCTCAGCACCAGCAGCAACAGGGCCAGCAGCAGGCCGGGCAGCGCGTTGGCGAGCAGGTAGAGTGGTTGGTTGAAGAGCTGGGTGGGACCCACGCCGACGCCGCCATCGACCACACCGGTCAATAGCGTGAAGGCGATCGCCAGTACAGCGACAACACCAAGACGGAAGGAACACGAACGCGCACGCAGCGCGGACAGAGTCGCTGACATGGTCATGGCATCCTGCGGTGGCTGTCATGGCTCGGACTCCGGACTGTAACCAGCCGGATATGAACCAATCGTTGTACATCGGGCCGAATTGCGCCCGGGGATGTGTGCATGTGCAACGCGTCACGGGCAACCGGCGTGCACCATGCGGCCCTGGGGCGCAGGCGGGTCCAGTCATCTGGTGGTCATGTATCCGAACGGAGCAGCCACCTGACCGAGGCCCTGCACGCGCTGCGGCAGTGCGGCACAATGACCCGATGACCGTTACCCACAGGCCCGCGGAATCCAGGGCGCTGCGCGCGCTGATCGACGACCGCTACAGTGAATTGGCCGCACGCTGCCGCATCATGGGCGTGCCGTTGCATGACGATGCCGGCGTGGCCGAGCGCATCCGGCGCACGCTGCTGGCCAGCGATTTTGCGTTCGACACCTGGTTCCGGCAGCCGCAGCTGCTGGCGCCGCAGGGATTGGAGCGCCTGCGCTCGGGCAGCGACGCCAGCGCGCGCATCGAGGCGTTGCGCCTGTCCGCCGACGAATCCGCCTGCCTTACCGAGCTGCGGCAGTTCCGCCATGCCGAGGCACTGCGGCTGGTGTTTCGTGACGTGAATGGGCTGGACGAGCTTCCCGAAACGCTTTCGGCCACCAGCGTGCTCTACGAGGCATTGCTGGGCGCCGCGCTGGGCTGGTCCGAACAGGCACTGGCCGCGCGTTATGGCCATAGCCGCAGCCACGACGGCACCTTGCAACGCATGGTGGTGGTCGGCTTCGGCAAGCTCGGCGGCAGCGAGCTGAATTTCTCTTCCGACATCGACCTGGTGCTGGCCTATCCGCACAGCGGACAGAGCGACGGCGCTCGCTCGCTCGACAACAGTGAGTATTTCGTGCGCCTGGCGCGCCAGCTGGTGCGCCTGCTCAACGAGCCCACGGTCGACGGTATCTGCGCACGCGTGGACCTGCGCCTGCGACCGTTCGGCAACGCCGGTCGCCTCGCGCTGCCGTTCTCCGCGATGGAGCAGTACTACCAGAGCGAAGGCCGCGACTGGGAGCGCTATGCCTGGATCAAGGCGCGCCCGGTCGCCGGTGACCGCAACGCCGGCAAGCAATTGCAGGAACTGCTGCGCCCGTTCGTCTACCGAAAGTACCTCGACTACACCGCGTTCGCCGGCTTGCGCGAGATGAAGTCGCTCATCGACGCCGAGGTCGCGCGCAAGGACCTGGCCGACAACCTCAAGCTGGGCCCGGGCGGCATCCGCGAAATCGAGTTCGTGGTACAGCTGGTGCAGCTTATCCGCGGCGGCCGGGAGCCCAGCCTGCGCGTGCGCGGCCTGCTGCCGGCACTCACCGCCTGCGAAGCGCGCGGACACATCAGTTCGGTGCGTGCCCGCGCGTTGCGCGAGGCCTATGTATTCCTGCGTCGCGTCGAGAACCGCGTGCAGATGCTGCGCGATGCGCAGACGCACGACATTCCCGAGGATGCGCTCAGCCGCGAGCGCATCGCCGTGGGGCTGGGCCACGCCGCGTGGGAGGAGCTGGAGGCGGAACTGGCACATCACCGCGCCAACGTCAGCGAGGAATTCGCCGCGGTGTTGATGCCCCAGGGCGGGCGTACTGCGAGTGCGCCGGTGGCGGACGTCGCGCTGTGGCGGCAGGCCTGCCAGGAGTCGTTGGGAGCCGGGGTGATGGAAGCCTCGGGGTTCACCCCGGGCAGTGAAGTAGCCGAGGCCCTGCAGAAGCTGGCCCAGGCGGGCTCCGTTCGTGCCATGTCGCAGCGTACGCGCGAACAGCTGGATCGCCTGATGCCGCAGCTGCTGGCGGTGGCGCGCGCGAGTGCCGCGCCGGTGCCGTGCCTGCTGCGCCTGTGCCGCCTGGTGCAGGCGGTGGCGCGTCGATCTTCCTACCTGGCACTGCTGGAGGAGCAGCCGGCGGCGCGCCTGCGCCTGGCCAAGTTGTTCGCCGAAAGCGCCTTCCTCGCCGAACGCGTGATCTCCCAGCCCCTGCTGCTGGACGACGTGCTGGACCCGCGCATCGACCAGTTGCCGCTCAAGCGCGCCGACATCAGCGCGGAAATCACCCGCGTGCTCGCCACGCTGGATGAGCGGGAGCCCGAAGCAGAGCTTGAGCGTCTCAACGAGTTCAAGGCCAGCGTGGCGTTCCGCCTTGGACTGGCCTTCAGCGATGGACGCGCCGACGCCGTGGCCACGGCGCGCCGGCTGGCGGTATTGGCCGAATCGATGGTGATGGCGGTGACCGCGCTGGCCGAGCGCGATCTCGCGGCACAGCACGGACGCTTGCCGGGAGAAGGCAGTGGTTTTGCCGTGCTGGGTTATGGAAGCCTGGGTGGAGAAGAGCTGGGTTTTGCCTCGGATCTCGACTTGGTGTTCGTGTACGACGGCAAGTACGCACACGCGATGAGCGACGGCAAGCGTTCGCTGGAAGGCACGCGCTGGTACCAGCGCCTCGTGCAGCGCGTGGTGAACTGGCTGACCGTGCTGACTCGCGCGGGTCGAATGTACGAGGTGGACACCCGCCTGCGCCCCGATGGTTCCAAGGGCCTGCTGGTGAGCAGCCTGGAGTCGTTCACCGGCTACCAGAAGAGTCGTGCATGGACCTGGGAGCACCAGGCTTTGTTGCGCGCGCGCCCCATCGCGGGCGATCCCGCCCTGCAGTCGGAACTGGCGACCGTGCGTCGCGAGGTTTTGGCGGTGCCTCGCGATCGCGCCGCCGTGCTGCTGGAGGTGAGCAACATGCGCCAGCGCTGGCGTGCGGAGCGTGATCGTTCCGATGCGAGCCAGCTCGATCTCAAGCAGGGCCTGGGCGGCCTGCTCGACATTGAGTTCGCCTTGCAGGGCCTGGTGCTTGCGCATGCCGCGGAACATCCGGCATTGCTGTCGATCACCGCCAATGCGGGCCTGATCGAGGCGTGCCGCAATGCCGGCCTGCTTACCGGCAGGCAGGCAGGCCTGTTCGCCGAGGCCCATGCCGAGCTGCTGCACCGCGCGCTGGCCTGCACCCTGGATCTGCGCTCACGCATCGCGCCACGCGACGGCGAGCTCGATCGCCTGTGCAGCAACGTGCAGGAAGTGACCGCGGAGCTGGGCTTCCAGTTCTGATCCAGCTCAGGGGTTGGCTTGCCGGATCGCGATGCGTTCGCGCAGCATCGCGGCGATCGCCGCCGTTTCGCGCAATGGACGGGCAGGGGCCGGGGCGATCGTATCGAGTGGGTAGAGGTAGCCCGCATCGGCCAGGGCGCGGTGGAAGCGCGCTAGCTTCTCCGGCAGGTTGCCCAGCACGAGGGTCTGCACCGGGCAGCCGACCGCGCAGGCTTCCGACAGCATGTTGACCGAATCGGGCGTCACCACCAGGCGGTCGGCCCAGCCCAGCACGCCCGGATAGGGGTTGCCGCCATCATCGGGGCCCGCCCACACCAGGCCCGAGGCATCGGCCAGTCGCTCGCGCATGCGCTCGACCAGCGACCGTGGCGTGCGCCGCGAGGCCAGCACCAGCAGGCTGCCACCCTCGGCCAGTTGGCGCAGCAACAGCTGGCTGGCCAGTTGTTCGATATAGCCTTCGTCGAATGTGATGCCACGCCGGGGGCCGCCCAGCAGCACGCCGACCAGTGGCCGGGGCAGTTCGGCGAGCCCGGGGTCGGCTTCGCGTCCGTCGCGCAGCCAGTCGTCGTCCACCGGATTGAGGGAGCCCAGCGGCTGCACCACGTTGGGGCCGCTCAGCTGGTCGTGGCGCGGTGCAATCACCATGTCCCAATGCGCTGGATCGATGCGCGGGTCGAGAATCTGCACGGTGTAGCTGCGCCCATTGCTGAGCTGCCGCAGCATGCGTGTGTACAAGGCGGACTGCCTGCCGCAGCCAACGGCCACCGCCGGCCAGGGCGGAGCAAATCGCTGTTCCTGCGCGGAGGAAAGCGCCAGCTGTGCACCTACCGTGAAGCGCGGCGCGAGCCAGGACCAGGGCGGCTTGGGTTCCAACTGCATGTGGTGGATCGGCAGGCCCAACGGCTCGGCCAGGGCCAGGGCCTGGCGTTGGTTGCCGGCGGCCTGGTCCGTAATCACCCAGCAATCACCGCGCAGCTTCAGCATTCGGGCATAACCGGCGGGATTGTTTCCTTGAACAGCACAGTTCGTTTCATTCGCCTGTGTCCAGTTTGTCCGCGCCCGCGCTTACACTGCGTCACTGTCGCGCCACCGGTGGCGCCCCACGTCCAAAGGATACCCATGAGCGAGATGCTTTCCGAGGCCGCCCTCGACCAACTGTTCCGCCATGCCCGCACGTATAACGCGTGGCTGCCGAAAGAGGTGACCGGGGCGCAGCTGCACCAGCTCTATGAACTGGCCAAGTTCGGCCCGACCAGCGCCAATTCCTCGCCGGCCCGCCTGGTGTTCGTGAAGTCCGCTGACGCCAAGGCCCGCCTCGCGCCGCACCTGTCCGAAGGCAATCGCGCCAAGAGCCTGGCGGCGCCGGTCACGGTGATCGTGGGTACCGACTACGCTTTCTACGAAAAGCTGCCGCAGTTGTTCCCGCATGCCGATGCGCGCAGCTGGTTCGTCGGCAACCAGCCGCTGATCGACGCCACCGCCTTCCGCAATGGCTCGCTGCAGGGCGCCTATGTGATCGCCGCCGCGCGTGCGCTGGGCCTCGATTGCGGCCCGATGTCCGGCTTCGACGCCGAAGGCGTGAACGCCGAGTTCTTCGCCGGCACCACTATCAAGGCCAACTTCCTCATCAACATCGGTTACGGCGACGCCAGCCGTGACCTCTTCCCGCGCAGTCCGCGCCTCGCCTTCGACGAGGCCTGCAAGATCGTCTGAGCCCCTCCGGGCCCCGTTGATCCCATGCAGCCCCACACCCACTGGAGACTTCCCATGCGTGCACTCCGTTACCTGCTTCTCGCCGGCCTGCTCGGCGCCGCCGTCACCGCCCAGGCCGCCCCGGTCACCTACAAGATGGACCCGGGCCACACCGACGTCCTGTTCAGCTGGAACCACTTCGGCTTCTCCAACCCCACCGCCAACCTCGGCCTGGGCGAGGGCACCATCGTGTTCGACGAGAAGAACCCGTCCGCTTCCTCGGTGAACGTCACGCTGCCGCTGGCCAACCTCGACACGCACGTGACGAAGCTGGACGAGCACCTGAAGAAGCCGGACTTCTTCGATGCCGACAAGTACCCGACCATCACCTTCAAGAGCACCAGCGTGCAGGCAGTGGGCGGCAACAAGTTCAAGGTCACCGGTGACCTCACCGTGCACGGCGTGACCAAGCCGGTCGTGCTGGACGCCACCCTCAACAAGAGCGGCGAGCACCCGATGATGAAGGTGCAGACGGTGGGCTTCGACGCGACCGCCACGTTGAAGCGCTCGGACTTCGGCATGGGCGCCTACGTGCCGAACGTGAGCGACGAGATCCAGGTGCGCATCACCACCGAAGCCTCGGTGCCGAAGGCCGACGCCGCCAAGTAAGTCGCTCCCTTCGGGTAGCCAGAAACCCGCGCCATGCAAGGCGCGGGTTTTTTTGTGTGCGGTGAGCCATGCGATCGACGACCGCCTCGTGCGGAGCTGATCGGCGGTGGTTGCCCGGAGGCGTCCGGATGGCCAGATCAGCCTGGTCCAGGCCATCGCCTGCGGCGAAGGTCGTGGCTATCGCGCAACTCGAAAAGGGGTTCGCCTGCTAACATGGGCGATCCGGTGTCCTGATGGAGTTCTCCCCCATGTCGCGTTCCCCTGCGGCTGCCCCGCTGATCCCGGCGAATGCCGAAAATCGTTATGAAGTGACGCGGGCGGACCTTCCGCTGTCCTGCCCGATGCCCGGCATGGCGCTGTGGAACTCCCATCCGAAGGTCTATCTGCCGGTCGTCGAGGACGGCGGCGAGTCCACATGTCCTTATTGTGGCGCGCATTACGTGCTGCGGGACTGAGTTCCGGCCCATCAGTTTCAACTGAAACAACCTGCGCTGCCGTTTTAGGCACGATTGCTGCTTGCCTCTAGGGATGAAGGCACCTTTTGAACCAATCATGTCAGCAGTCGCCACGCCAGTGAGATCGTTGACCGTCGTCCAGCTGATCCCAGCCCTGCACTCTGGTGGGGCCGAGCGGTCCACGCTGGAGATCGCGCGCGCCCTGGTCAAGGCCGGGCACCAGTCCATCGTGATCTCCGCCGGCGGCCGCATGGTGTCCCAGCTGGAGGCCGAAGGCAGCCGCCACATCACCCTGGACATCGGCCGCAAGTCCCTGGGCACGTTGATGAAAGTGGGTGCGCTGCGGCGGCTCCTGCGTGAGCTCAAGCCCGACATCGTGCATGCCCGCTCGCGCCTTCCGGCCTGGCTGGGCTGGTGGGCTATCAAGGGCCTCAAGCCGGTTCCTCACTTCGTCACCACCGTGCACGGGCTCAATTCGCCCGGTCGCTACAGCGCCATCCTGCTGCGCGGCGAGCGGGTGATCGCGGTGTCGCAGACGCTGCGAGATTTCATGCTCAGCCACTACCCGTGGCTGGAGCCGGGCCGGGTGCGGGTGATCCCCCGCGGCATCGACCCGGATGCGTTCCCCTATGGCCATCGCCCCGACGATGCCTGGCGCAAGGCGTTTTTCGCCGAGTACCCGGCACTGGCCGGCGGGCCTCTGCTGACCCTGCCCGGTCGCGGCACCCGGCTGAAGGGCCATCACGACGCGGTCGAGCTGGTCTCTGAGCTCAAGCGCCGCGGCATCGACGTGCGCCTGCTGTTGCTGGGCGTGATCGAGCCGGGCCGCGAAGCCTACGTGGAGGAGCTGCGTAACCTGGTTCGTGCCCGCGGCCTGGAGTCGCAGGTGGTGATGACCCCGCCGCGCAGCGATGTGCGCGACATCTATGCGATTTCGGCGCTGGTACTGCAGCTGTCCAACAAGCCCGAATCGTTCGGCCGCACCGTGATCGAGGCACTGTCGCTGTGCCGTCCGGTGTTGGGTTATGCGCACGGTGGCGTGGGTGAGCTGTTGGCCGAGCTGTATCCGGCCGGCCGCGTGCCGCCGGCCGATCGTGAGCGACTGGTGGAGCGCGCAGCGGAGCTGCTGCGCGTGGCGCCGCCCATCCCGATGCTGCAGAGCTATCGCCTGAGCGACATGCAGCAGGCCACGCTGGCCCTGTACGACGAGCTTGCCGCGGTCTGAGCACCGTTCGCCGGTCGGATGGCCGGCTCCCCTACAATGCGTGCGCCGCGTCCATACGATGTCCGCATGACCTCATTCGCTTCTTCCCTGAAGGCAGCCCTGCGCTCGCCCCTGTTGCCGTTCTGGCTGGTCATCGCCCTGCTGCCGCTGGGGCGCAGCTCGGAACTCGGCACCTTCCTGTGCCTGGTCGGCGTAGTGCTGCTGTTCGTGCGGCAGCCAGGCGCGCTGCGCGACCATGCCGGCGCGCGCCTGCTGTTGTGGCTGCTGGGTGCCTATATCGCGGCAGCCCTGCTGTCGGCAGTTGATTCGTTGGCGCCGGGCAAGAGCTGGTCCACGGTGGCCGCGCTGCTGCGCTATGTGCCGCTGGGCTTGTACGCCTGCTTCGCCATTCGTCGTGAGGAAAAGCTCGAGGCTCTCTACCTTGCGGTTGCCGTGGTGGTGGCGTTCTGGGCGGTCGATGCCTGGGTGCAGGCACTCACTGGCTGGAGCCTGGGTGGGCGCGCCGAGGCCGAGCGGATTTCCGGCATCTTCGGCGCCACCAACCTGAAGCTGGGGCCGTCGCTGGCCGTGCTGTCCCCGTTCGTGCTGTGGTCGGCGGGCCGCCGCTGGGGCACCAAGGGCCTGTTGCTGTCTTTCCTGCTGTTGCTGGGGCCGGTGCTGCTGTCGGGCTCGCGCGCCTCGTGGTTGTGCTACGCCCTGGTGGCGCTGGGCTTTGCCTGGCATGCCTCGCGTTCGCCCATGCGCTTCATGGCCGCCGCCGCCGGGGGCACATTGCTGTTGTTGCTGGCCGGCGGCATCGCCTGGAAGACCTCCGACCGTTTCCAGCTGCGCATGGATCGCACCTTGCAGGCGCTGCACGGTTCGGACCAGTCGCTGGATACCGCGCTGAGTGGACGCCTGGACATCTGGCGTACCAGCGTGGCGATGTTCCGTGCCCATCCCGTCAACGGCGTGGGCGTGCGCGCCTACCGCGATGCCTATCCCGCCTATGCGCCACCGAATGACCACTTCGTGGTGTCGGGCGAGGCCTGCGGGGTGGGCGAGGGCGCCTGCCATGCGCACCAGTGGGTGCTGGAGGTGCTCACCGAGACCGGCACGCTGGGCCTGTTGTGCTGGCTGGCGGCCATCGTGCTGGCGGTGCGCGCCTGGCGTCGCGTCGGCGCCGCGGCCCGCCAGCGGGCCTTCCCCGCCACGCTCGCGCTGGGCGTGATGCTGTTTCCGTTCAACACCCATCTGGCGTTCTATTCGGCGTGGTGGGGCTTGCTGTTCGCCTGGCTGCTGGGCCTGTGGTGTGCGGCCCTGTATGTCTACCCGGCGCAGGAGGCCAGCCGCGCATGACCCGCGAGCCGCTGTCGGTGGTGCTGATCACCTACAACAATGCCGACACCCTGGATGCCTGCCTCAGCCAGGTCGACTGGGCCGAGGAGATCGTGGTGCTGGACTCCGGCTCCAGTGACGATACCGTGGCCATCGCCAAGCGGCACGGTGCACGCGTGGCGGTGCATCCGTTCGACGACTACGGGCCGCAGAAGCAGCGCGCCTACGACATGGCCAGCCACCACTGGATCCTCAACCTCGACGCCGACGAGATCCTTTCGCCGGGCACGCGCGCGGTCATCGAGCGGGCCCTGGTGGAGCCACGCCATGCAGGCTTCCGCCTGCCGCGGCGCGAGCGCATGTTCTGGACCGTGCAGCACCGCCTCAGTTGGCGCAACGGCCACCTGCGCCTGTTCGATCGGCGCCGCGGCGGCATGAACGATGTCGAGGTGCATGCCGCGGTGGAAGTGCGCGGCCCGGTCAAAACGCTGTGGAGCGCCGACTTCGTCAACGATGGCGACGGCGACATCGCCACGCGGGTGGAGAAGATCAACCGCTATACCACCGGCATGGTGGCGCACAAGCTGCGCAAGCAGCAGCGCTTCACCGGCCTTCGGATGGTGTTCTATCCGCCGGTGTTCTTCCTGCGCCAGTACATCGGCAAGCGCTACTTCCTCAATGGATGGGCAGGCTTCATCGCCAGCGTCACCGGCGCGTTCTATGCCTTCCTGAAGTACGCCAAGCTGCACGAAGCCCACGAACAGGCCAGGCGCGCCCGCCGCTGACGCCGTCAGGCCGCGGCGGCGGCCTCCTGTGGCCATGCCACGGGCTGGCCACGCAGCGCGGCCAGCAGCCGCGCGCAGGCCTCGCGACGCAGCAGTTCACGGCGACGGAAGGCGGAGCGATGCTTGCTTTCCACCTGGGACTCGTCGCGTTCCGGTTCGCGGATGGGTAGCGCGAAGAAGCCGTCTGCCTGCAGCTCACCCTGGCATTCTTCCCAGAAGCCGTCGTAGTCGGCCTTGATCTTGTCGTCCTCGCCAGCGAACGGGTGCGCAAGATTGGAGACGCCGCGCACCTCGCGCGCGCCCGTGAACGAGCCGAAGGCGAGCAGCAGGGAGAACAGCAGGTTCTTCGGTCGTAGTCCGTAGCACTGCTTGGTCAGTTCCCGCACGGCCTCGCGGCCGAGTTCGGGCGCTGCACCCTGCAGGCAGCCCACCAGCAAGGTCTGGCCTGCGTCGGCGATGCTGAAGATCAGCGAAGACAGCACCTGCCCCTGGGAATTGGCCAGGCATAGCGCAAGCTCGCCCTCGCGGCTGCGGCCCAGCGGGCGACGCAGCTCCAGCAGCAGCTGGCTGCCATCCTTGAGGTTGAGTGCGCCCAATTCGTGGCGGCCGCTCAGGTAGATCGCATCGACCATGGCGGCCGGCAGGCAGCTGAAGGCGAAGTGATAGTGGCTGCGGATCACCGCCAGCCGGCGGGAACGCCCCATGCGCCGGTTGATGTAGTGGTGATGCCAGCGCTCGTGTAAGCGTGGATCATGCGCAAGAAAAGCACTCAGGCGCGGCGAATCGTACAGCTCGCGCAGCCAGGCGGATTGCCGCCGCGCCATGCGGGCACTGCGGGCGACGTATTTGAGGCCGGCGGCAAGGCGCTTGTGCAAGGGGCCTCGCCAGTCGCGGCGCTGGCTCAGGGAGCGCAGGAGCAGCCGGAATGACATGAAGGAACAGCAGTCGGGGAAAATACAGGCTGTGTTTTACCGAAACTAACTGTCGTCGACCTGTCACATGGACTAGTAGATGGACGGACTGCCTTCGGGCCGCGTCTTGAAGCGCTTGTGTACCCACAGGTATTGCTCGGGTGCGGCGCGCACCATCTGTTCGATGCAGCTGTTGACACGCGCGGTGTCGTCCAGCGCGTCGGCGGTGGGGAAGGGGGCCAGCGGAGCACCCAGGCGCAGCGCATAGCCGGCATTGCCCGGCAGGCGGCGGTGGTGGAAAGGAATCACCTGCGCACCGGACAGGCGCGCCAGGTGATGGGTGGCGGTGATGGTGGCCGCCGGCACGCCGAAGAACGGCACGAACACATTGTCCTTGCTGCGCATGTCCTGGTCGGGTGCGTACCACAGCGTGCCGCCGTTGCGCAGGTACTTCACCGTGCCGCGGATGTCGTCCTTGTCGAACATCGCCTCGGCGTAGTCGAGGCGCGCTCGCAGCACGACCCATTCGAACACCGCCGAATCCATCTTGCGGTACATGCCCGAGATGCGGATGCGCTGCGACACCAGTCGCGCGCACAGTTCCAGGTGCGAGAAATGCCCGCCGACCAGCAGCACGCCCTTGCCCTGTGCCCGCGCGGCCTCGAGGTGTTCCAGCCCCTCGATGGTGACGGGTACGTTGGCGATGGCGCGTTCGCTGCCCATCCAGCCCAGCGCGAACTCCATCATCATCAGGCCGATGTCGCGCAGGTGAGCGTCGACCAGCGCCGCCTGCTCGGCCTTGGACAGCTCGGGAAAGCACAGCGCGATATTCGCTTCGGCCACGTGGCGGCGCGGCGAGGGCACGCGTTGCACCAGCTGGCCCAGCAGGCGACCGAGCCCCATCAGCAAGGGGCGGGGCAGGCGCGCAATCAGCCAGATCACGCCCGCGCCCAGCCAGGCCGGCCAGTGTTGCGGGGCGAGCAGTGTGCGAGCGAACGGGGGACGAGGCATGCCGGGCATCTATGCCATTGTAGGGAACAAGCCAAAACGAGGCGAGCCGCACGCTTGACGCAGCCCCGGTCACGCGTGGCCGGCCCGCGGCAGGTAGCCGATATACTGGCGCACCGATTCGAAGGGCCTGCCGTTGCGCTATCTGTATACCCTCGCCATGTACCTGGTGACGCCGATCATCGTGCTGCGTCTGCTGGCGCGTGGCGTACGCTATCGCGACTACCACAAGCGCTGGCGCGAGCGCTTCGGCTTCTTCCAGGCCCCCGGCGTCAATGGCAGCCTGTGGGTGCATGCCGTGTCGGTGGGCGAGGTCAACGCGGCCGAGCCGCTGATCAAGGCGCTGCAGCGCGACTATCCGAACGCACCGTTGGTGGTCACCACGGTGACGCCGACCGGCTCCGAACGCGTGCGCCAGCTGTTCGGTGACAGCGTGTTCCATGTCTACCTGCCCTACGACCTGCCATTCGCGGTGAAGCGCTTTCTGCGCCGCGTGCGGCCACGCCTGGCGGTGATCGTCGAGACGGAGATCTGGCCCAACCTCTATTTTGCCTGCCGCAAGCGGGGCATCCCGTTGATGATCGTCAACGCCCGCCTGTCCGAACGCTCATTGCGTGGCTACAAGCCCATGGGCAGCCTGGTCTCGCGCGCGCTCGGTTGCGTGAGCCAGATCGCCGCACAGTCGCGTACCGATGCGGCGCGCTATCGCGTGCTGGGCGCAAGCGCCGAGAAGATCGTGGTCACCGGCAACATGAAGTTCGACATGCCGGTGCCATACGACGCAGGGCTCAAGGGCGAGGAGCTGCGCCAGCAGTGGGGACATCTGCGGCCGGCGTGGATCGCGGGCAGCACCCATGAAGGCGAGGAATTGCCGGTGCTCGAAGCGCACCTCGAGGTGCTCACGCGCTGGCCCGATGCCTTGCTGCTGATCGCACCGCGCCATCCGGAGCGCTTCAAGCTGGTGGAAAACTCCGCACGCAGCCTGGGTTTCACCGTGGGCACGCGCAGCGTCGATCGCGTGCCTTCGTCGGCACACCAGGTCTTCGTGATCGATGCCATGGGCGAGCTGATGCCGTTCTATGCGGCCTCGGACCTGGCCTTCGTGGGCGGCAGCCTGGTGCCTATCGGTGGCCACAACGTGCTGGAGCCGGCGGCGCTGTCCACCCCGGTGCTGGTGGGGCCGCATACTTTCAATTTCGAGGAGATCACCCTGACCTTGATCCAGGAGGGCGGCGCCATGCGGGTCGATGGCGCCGAGGAGCTGGGGACGGCGGTACTCAACTTGTTGCGTGACAAGCCGCGTTGCGAGCGCATGGGCATGGTGGCGCGCATCGTGTTCGACAGCGAGCGCGGCGCGGTCAAGCGCGTCATGGGCATGATCGACAACCTGCTGCAGGAATAGACGTCCAGGCCTCGCCCGCCTCATGCATGCGAAAAGGCCGGGACTAGCCCGGCCTTTTCGTGTGCGACGCAAGTGGTCCGCTGTTACTGCAGCATCGCGTTGACCAGCTCGACGTCCTTGAGTTCGATCGAGCCGGCCGATTCCTTCAGCTGCAGCTGATCCAGCACCAGGGCGTGGCGCGACTGCGAGTAGCTGCTTTCGGCCTGGGTCAGCGTCTGAATCGCGTTGAGCACGTTCAGCATGGTCTGGGTACCCACGTCGAAGCCGGCGCGGGTGGCATCCAGTGCCTTCTGGCCCGAATCCACCGAGGCCTTGTTCGCTTCCACCTGGCTGATGCCGGCAATCACCGAACGGTAGTAGTTCAGCGTGTCACGCACCACCTGGCGGCGGGTGCTTTCCAGCGAGTCCTGGGCCTCGTCGCGCTGGTAGATCGACTGGCGGACCTTGGACTGGGTGGCGCCGCCCGAGAAGATCGGGATGCTCACCGACAGGCCAACAGTGGTGCCGTAGGAACCGTTGCCGGGCACGTTGTAGTTGCCGTGCTCAAGCCAGGTGGTGTCCTTGCCGCGCGACACCGAGGCGTTGAGGGTCGGCAGGTGGCCGGCGCGCGCTGCGTTGATCGCGTGCTCGGCGGCCTCGACGCTGTACTGCCCGGCCTGGACGGTGGCATTGGACTTCAGCGCGGCCTGCACCCAGGCGTCCGGGTCGTTCGGCGCGGGCGGGGTGAGCGGCAGGTCCTCGCGCAGCTTCTTCAGCTCGCCCACCGGCTTGCCGGTGATCTGGGTCAGCGCTTCCTTGGAGTCGTTCAGCGTGTTCTGCGCCGCGATGGTCTGCGCCTTGGCCAGCTCGTAGTACGACTTCGCCTGGTAGACGTCGGTCACCGCGGACAGGCCCACCTTGAAGCGCTGGTCGGCCTGGTCATAGGCCTCCTTGTAGGCATCCTCGTTGGCCTTGGCGAACACCAGCGCATCCTGGCTGGTCAGCACGCCGAAGTAGGCCGTGGTGACGCGCACGAACAGGTCCTGCAGCGCGGCCTCGTAGGTGGCGTCCTGCGAACGCGCGGTGGAGCGCGCGACCGAGAGGTTGGCCCACTGGCTGAGGTCCACCACCGACTGGGTCAGCGAGGCCGACAGGTCGCGGGTGCGCGAATGGCCGGAGCCGCTGACCTCGCCACTGCTGAGCGCGCTGCCGGTGGACTGCTGGGTGAGGCCAAAGCTGCCGTTGAGTTGCGGCAGCATGACTGCACGCGCCTGCACGACGCCCTCACCGGTGGCCAGGCGGGTAGCTTCCGCCTGCGACAGCACCGGATCGTTGGCGCGGGCTTCTCGGTATGCATCCAGCAAGTCCTCGCTGTGGCCGGCCAGCGGGAGCGCCGACAGGGCCAGGGCAAGGGTCAGAAGCTTCAAGCGCATGGGTTGCCTCATGTTTGGGGAATGGATCAGAAAACGAAGCGGCGCGGCGGTTCGGCGTGCTTCAGGTACGGAAGGTCGGTTTCAAACAGCGATTCTTCGCGGTAGCGGCCGTTGCCCTCATGGGTGATCAGCAGCACGTGCTGCACCGGCGACTCGCCACGCACCACCAGCAGGCGACCGCCCGGCTTCAGCCAGGCCAGGAAGCGCTGCGGGATCTGGTACACCGCACCGGTGACCACCACCGCATCGAACAGGCCGGTCGGCTGCCAGCCGGCCACGGCTTCGCCGGTTTCCAGCTTGACGTTGGCGATGCCGGCCTTGGCCAGGCGGTCCCCCGCCGTGGCGGTGAAGTCGGCATGGATGTCCACGCTGGTGACGCCGGCGGACAGCTTGGCCATGCAGGCGGTAAGGAAGCCCGAGCCGGTGCCGATCTCCAGCACCTGGTCGGTCGGGGTCAGTTCCAGCGCCTGCAGCACGCGGCCCTCGACTACCGGCTTCATCATCACTTCGCCATGACCGAGCGGCAGGCACAGGTCGGCGAAGGCCAGCTTGCGGTGCTCCTCGGCAACGAAGTCCTCGCGGCGCACGCTGCCCAGCACGTCAAGTACGCGGGCATCCAGCACCTCCCAGGGGCGCACCTGGTTTTCCACCATGTTCAGTCGCGCCTGTTCGAAGTTCATCGCCATGTTGCTAACGTCCTATTCGGATCGGGAAAAAAGGCTAAAAAGGATAAGCGGTTAGCCAGTTTCCGACAATGTGCAAAGCGTGCGGCCTGGCCCCGGAGGCACGAAGTGCCGGAAGTCATCGCGCCTGGTTGACGGAAGTCATGCAGGACGCGGTGTCCGCGGACACTTATGCGCTACGGCGTTGAATTCTCGGCGAGGTCTCGCGCAGGCCCATTGGCAGCCGTGCCATCGCATCTTCCATGGCCTGATGCAAGGATGCGTCAAGGCGCTGGATGCGGGGCGCCGGCGACGCCTCGCCGCGGATGCGGGCGGCGACCGTCAGCCAGGCCAGCCAGCGCGCCAGGCGGCTGCGCTCGGTGGCGTCCACCAATGCCAGCGCGGCGCGTACGGCAAAGGCGTCCTGGCGGGCAGCGGCGGGGCCGCGCTCGAGCCAGGCCGCCAGCGCTCGCTGGGCCTTGCGGTACGCCTCGCTGAGTGAAAGTTCTGCGATAGTGGTGGACATGGGGCAAGCCGTGTATCGTGGCCGTGGAAAATAACTAAACCGCCGCGTATACTAAACGCGTGTTACCCATTTGTGAAGCCATTTGTGAAGGTGTTGCCATGAGTTCGATCCCGCAGACCAAGCCGCAGGGGCCCGGCCGTCCCAAGGACATGGAAAAGCGTGCGGCGATCCTGGAGGCCGCCAAGGCCCTGTTCATCCGCAACGCCTTCGCGGGCACCAGCATGGACGCCGTGGCCGCGGAGGCTGGCGTATCC
Source organism: Dyella sp. C9 (assembly GCF_003332825.1). Classification (GTDB taxonomy): domain Bacteria; phylum Pseudomonadota; class Gammaproteobacteria; order Xanthomonadales; family Rhodanobacteraceae; genus Dyella. The sequence continues at coordinate 26,792 of NZ_QIRF01000024.1, forward strand.
AAGCTCACCGTCTACAGCCACTTCGGCGACAAGGACAACCTGTTCCGCGAGGTCATCCGTGCCCGCATCCAGGACCTGCTGCCGGAAGACACCTACCAGTACGTCCCGGGCGAGCACATCCGCGAGACGCTCGAGCGCATCGCCCTGCACCATGTCCGGCTGGACTGCGACGTGCAGAACGTGGGCACGTTCCGCGCCATCCTCAGCGACTGCCGCCAGGGCAACCCCCGCTACGGCCGGCTGCTGTGGGAAGAAGGCCCCGAGCGCGGCCACGAGCTGATGAAACGGCTGCTCCAGCAGGCCGTTGACGACGGCAAGCTGGACATCCCCAACGTCGGCCGCGCCGCCGGCCAGCTGATTTCGCTGATCAAGGGCGAGATGCTCATGCGTCGCATGTTCGGCTGCGAGGAGTGCGCCCAGTCCTATGCCGCCGAGCTGGAAGAGACCGCTCGCGATGGTGTCGAGATGTTCCTGCGCGCCTACCTTCCGCGCTGAAAAGCCCTGACTTGGCGGCCGGAGAAAGGCCGCTTGACGACCCGTCACTCGCGGTCCACCCCGCTTCGTGCTGAAATAGCCCCCTTGAAGCGGGGGTGCCGGCGTGAGCCGGCTGAGAGAGTCCCTTCGAACCTGATGCGGCTAGTACCGCTGTAGGGAGCTTCGCCGCACGGCCCCAAGTCCGTGCGCCAGGCGCCGTCGCTTCTGTTGCTGGTATGCGAATCCATTCGCGACACCCCGCGCTCCCGTGCGCGGGCTCCCCAACAAAAGCACGTCCCCTCGGGGACATCGCTTCGACCCCCGGACGGACACAAGCCGATGAATGCCCTGCCCAATGACCTCGCGCGCGCCGCGCAGGAACTCTCCGAAGCCGTGACGCGCCCGATCCCGGGCTCGCGCAAAATCTACGTGCAGGGCAGCCGGGCTGACCTGAAGGTGCCGCTGCGCGAAATCTGCCAGGCGCAGACGCCGACCCTGTTCGGGGGCGAATCGAACCCGCCGGTCACCGTCTACGACACCTCCGGCCCCTACACCGACCCCGACTACAAGGTGGACCTGGTCACCGGCCTGCCGGCGCTGCGCGCCGCCTGGATCGCCGAGCGCGGCGACACCGAGCAGCTGGCCGGCCTGAGCTCGGCCTTTGGCCGCGAGCGTGCCGCCGACCCGAAGCTGGACGCGTTCCGCTTCACCGCCACGCGCGCGCCGCGTCGCGCCAAGGCTGGCGCCAACGTCACCCAGATGCACTACGCGCGCCGCGGCATCGTCACGCCGGAGATGGAATACATCGCCATCCGCGAGAACCAGCGCATCGAAGCGCTGCAGGGCAGCGCGCTGCTCAACCAGCACCCGGGCCAGTCGTTCGGCGCGGCGCTGCCGAAGCTGATCACGCCCGAATTCGTGCGTGACGAAGTGGCCCGTGGCCGCGCCATCATCCCGGCCAACATCAACCACCCGGAAGCGGAGCCGATGATCATCGGCCGCAACTTCCTCACCAAGATCAACGCGAATATCGGTAATAGCGCGGTGAGCTCCGGCATCGCCGAGGAAGTGGAGAAGCTGGTGTGGTCGATCCGCTGGGGCGGCGACACGGTGATGGACCTCTCCACCGGCAAGCACATCCACGAGACGCGCGAGTGGATCATCCGCAACTCGCCGGTGCCGATCGGCACGGTTCCCATCTACCAGGCGCTGGAGAAGGTGGGCGGCGTCGCCGAGGACCTCAACTGGGAGATCTTCCGCGACACGCTGATCGAGCAGGCCGAGCAGGGCGTGGACTACTTCACCATCCATGCCGGCGTGCTGCTGCGCTTCGTGCCGCTGACCGCCAAGCGCGTCACCGGCATCGTCTCGCGCGGCGGTTCGATCATGGCCAAGTGGTGCCTGGCTCACCACAAGGAAAACTTCCTGTACACGCACTTCGAAGAGATCTGCGAGATCATGAAGGCGTACGACGTGTCCTTCAGCCTCGGTGACGGCCTGCGTCCGGGCAGCATCGCCGATGCCAACGACGCGGCGCAGTTCGGCGAGCTGGACACGCTGGGCGAACTGACCCAGATCGCCTGGAAGCACGACGTGCAGGTGATGATCGAAGGCCCCGGCCACGTGCCCATGCATCTCATCAAGGAGAACATGGACCGCCAGCTGGAGAAGTGCCACGAGGCGCCGTTCTACACGCTGGGGCCGCTGACCACTGACATCGCGCCGGGCTACGACCACATCACCTCCGCCATCGGTGCGGCGATGATCGGCTGGTTCGGTACGGCGATGCTCTGCTACGTGACGCCGAAGGAGCACCTGGGCCTGCCCAACAAGCAGGACGTGCGCGACGGCATCATCGCGTACAAGATCGCCGCGCATGCGGCGGACCTGGCCAAGGGCCATCCGGGCGCGCAGGTACGCGACAACGCGCTGAGCAAGGCGCGCTTCGAATTCCGCTGGGAAGACCAGTTCAACCTGGGCCTGGATCCGGAGAAGGCGAAGGAATTCCACGACGAGACGCTGCCGAAGGATGCGCACAAGAGCGCGCACTTCTGCTCGATGTGCGGCCCCAAGTTCTGCTCGATGAAGATCACGCAGGACGTGCGCGACTACGCTGCCGAGCACGGCACGGGCGAAATCGAAGCGCTGGAGGAAGGCATGGCCGAGAAGGCCGCCGAGTTCCGCCAGCAGGGCTCCGAGGTCTACCACAAGGCGTAATTGCTGTGCCGGCGCACCCCGTGCGCGGCTGACCTGTCGAAGCGGTGTGCTTCGTGGGATGGTCGCGCACAGGGTGCGCTCCTGCAGTTGGAAGCTACACCTGTAGCAGCGCCCCCTGTGCGCGATCAGCGCTTCGCACGGCCACGAGCTTGATTGCCGTCTCCCTCCCACGCCCTCGCTGTTCGGTACGCATGGCCGGCGTGATGCAGCGCGAGGGAGATTTTTCACCTGCGTTTCGCACCAAACGCCCTACGGTGCCCGGCATTGCCCAGCCAGCCCGTGGAGGCACGCCATGGCATCGAAACCGTTCGTCACCGACATCGAGACCATCCGCAAGCGCGCACGCGAGCATATCGACCAGGGCGCGATCACGGCCGGTTACAGTGCCGACCGCAAGACGGTGATCAAGCTGCTCAACGAGGCGCTCGCCACCGAGATCGTCTGCGTGCTGCGCTACAAGTACCACTACTACATGGCCAAGGGCATCCACGCCAAGAGCGTGGCGGCCGAGTTCCTGGAGCACGCGAACGAGGAGCAGGGCCATGCCGACCTGATCGCGCAGCGCATCACCCAGCTCGATGGCGCGCCGAACTTTTCGCCGGAAGGCCTGCTTACGCGCAGCCATGCCGATTACGTGGAAGGCGACGACCTGGTCGACATGATCAAGGAAGACCTGGTGGCCGAGCGCATCGCCATCGACAGCTATCGCGAGATCGTCAACTACATCGGGGCCAGCGATCCGACCACGCGCCGCCTGATGGAGGAGATCCTCGCGATGGAAGAGGAGCATGCGGAGGATCTTGCGACCCTGCTGGACAACCTCGGCAAGAAGGGCGAACCGGCGAAGCCGGGCCCGCAAAGGAAGAAACCGTCCAAGAGCTGAACCGCACGGTCAGCCACGTCGCGCCTTCGGCGTTAGCAAGGAGACGTGCAGCGATCGGGAGACGTGTCATGCCGACACCAAGCCGCGCCCGCGAAGGGCATGTGGTGCTTCGAGCCGTGCTGATTACGCTGGCCGTGGGAGTGCTGTTGGCCAGCGCGCTGATGTGGTGGTGGGTGCGCCAGGCCGACGAGGGCGGCGGCATGGCCGGGCAGGCCATGCAGACGGCGCAGCAAAGCGAACCGGCCGGCTGACGAAAGACACAAAAAAACGCGCCACCCGGAGGTGGCGCGTTCTGGTCAGGCGACTCAGGCCTTCTTGTCGGCCTGGTAGCGCTCGATGCCGGCGATGATTTCCGCCTTGGCCTCATCCGCGCCGACCCAACCCTCGACCTTCACCCACTTGCCCTTCTCCAGGTCCTTGTAGTGCTCGAAGAAGTGGCCGATGCGCTCCAGCCAGTGGCCGGACACCTGCTTGATGTCCTTGATGTGCGCGTAACCGGCGAAGATCTTTTCCACCGGCACCACCACCAGCTTCTCGTCGCTGCCAGCTTCGTCGGTCATCTTCAGCATGCCCACCGGCACGCAGCGGATCACCGAAGCCGGCACCAGCGGCAGCGGCAGGATCACCAGCGCGTCCAGCGGGTCGCCGTCGCCACCCAGGGTGCCCGGCACGTAGCCGTAGTTGCAGGGGTAGCGCATCGGGGTGGACAGGATGCGGTCGACGAAGATCGCGCCGCTTTCCTTCTCCACCTCGTACTTGACGGGCTCGGCGTCCTTCGGGATTTCGATGATGACGTTGATTTCGTCCGGAACCTTGCGGCCGGCGGGAACGAGGTGCAGACCCATGGGCGTGTCCTTCAGCGTAGTCAAAAGCAAAGACTTGGAAGGATACGGCAAAAGGTGGTGCATCGCAGCAGCCGGATGGCCGCCAGTTCAGCCGCCGATGTGGCGCCGGGGCGTGCTCAGGCCTGGTACGGCCGCTCGCGTAACCACTTGGTGGCAATCCACTTTTCGCCCTTCACTACGGGCAGGCCGGCATGCAGCGAGGCCTGGTCGCCGGTGTCGTAGGCGAAATAGACGGCCGAACCGCGCTGGGCGGTGACGGTAAGGCCGATCGCCGGGAACCCGGTGCCGCCGCCCGCCTCGGGGGTGTTGAGATACATCACCACGCTGGCGATGCGTTGGCCACCACGCGCTGTGACCGCGCCGAAGCCCGGCTGGGTAGGATCGAACCAGTCGAAGTGCGGTTCGTATTCCTGGCCGGGCAGGTAATGCAGGATCTGCAGCCCTTCGCCATGGCTCACCGGGATGTCGAGCAGATGTGCGATGCGCTGCTCGATCCGCTGCACCAGCGGCGTCTCGCCGATGCGGAAGAACATGCCCTGGCTGGTGCGTCGCTCGTCGGTCTGGTGCTTGCCGTCGACATCCACGGTAAGCGAGCGCTGCAGGCGCGGGCTGGCCTCGCCGATGAGCGCGTCGCACTCCTCGCCGGTGAGCAAGTCCTCCAGCAGGCGGATGACCGGGCGTTCCGTGCTCAGGCCCACGCGCACCGTGTGGCCGTCCACGACTTGGCGTGGAGCCTCCGGATGGCGCGTGCGGTAGGTCTTGCCGGACTCCTTGATGTTGGTGCTCAAGGTCGTCATCGGCATGTTGAGCACGCGGGCGAGGATATGCCGGCTCTGGTCTTCCTTGTAGCCGGCGTCCTTCATCAGGCGCAGCACGTCGCCCGGGCCGTAGCCGGAGCGGACCGTGGAAAGGATCCATTCGCGCAGTTCGGGGCGGATCGTGTGCTCTTTCATGCGTGATCGATGGGGACACCGGGAAGCCCGGCGTCCCATCTTACGCATCGGTGATGCTTACTTCACGTGATCCCACAGGTAGGTGTAGCCGAGCGCACTCATGAATGCCGCCTGCTTGTTGTCGGCCGCGGCGCCGTGGCCGCCCTCGATGTTCTCGTAGAAGCTGGCGTCATAGCCGAGCCCTTCGAGCTTGGCGTACATCTTGCGCGCGTGCACCGGGCCCACGCGGTCGTCGCGGGTGGAGGTGGTGAACAGCACCGGCGGATAGTTCTGGCCGGCCTTGGCGTTGGTGTACGGCGAGAAGGTCTTGATCCATGCCCACTCCTGCGGCTTGTCCGGGTCGCCGTATTCGGCGATCCACGATGCGCCCGCCGAGAGATGGGTGTAGCGCTGCATGTCGAGCAGGGCTACCTGGCTGACGATGGCGCCGTACAGCTGCGGATACAGCGTGAGCATGTTGCCCATCAGCAGTCCGCCGTTGCTGCCGCCCATGGCGCCCAGGTGGGCGGGCGAGGTGATCTTGCGGGCGAACAGGTCCTCGGACACGGCGGCGAAATCCTCATAGGCCCGCAGGCGATTGGCCTTCATGGCCGCCTGGTGCCAGCGCGGGCCGTATTCGCCACCGCCGCGGATATTGGCAATGACGTACACGCCGCCCTTGTCCAGCCATGCGCGCCCGATGCTGCCGCTGTAGGCCGGTTGCAGCGCGATTTCAAAGCCGCCGTAGCCGTACTGCAGGGTGGGGTTGACGCCATTCGTCTGGAGGTCCTTCGGCGCGATCTCGAAGTAGGGCACGCGGGTGCCATCCTTGGAGGTGGCGAAGTGCTGGCTCACCACGTATTTCGAGGCGTCGAAGAAGCTCGGGCTGTGCTTGATCGCCTGCGCCTCGCCCTGGCCAAGGGTGCCGTAATACAGCGTGGTGGGCTGCAGGAAACCGCTGACGGTAAGGAAGTAGTCGTCGCTGGTGTCGTCATCGACGCCCACCGCGGCGATCTGGGACAGCGCCGGCGCGCCACCGAGGCTCTGCCGCTTCCATTCGCCAGGGCCGGGGGTAAGCACCTCCAGCTTGTTCACCACGTTGTCCATCACGTTGAGGATCAGCTGGTGACGCGTCCACGAATAGCCGTCCAGCGCGGTGGTCGCGGTAGGAGCGAACAGCACGTTGAGCTCGCGCTTGCCGGCCATGTAGTCGTCGAAGCGGGTCGCGAGCAGCGAGCCGGACTTGTAGGTCTTGCCGCCCACCGTCCAGTCGCTGCGCGGCTCGATCAGCAGCCACTCGCGATGCACGTCGGTCTGGGCATCGGTGGGAACGTCGATCCTGGTCAGCTTGCCATCCTTGCCGCGAAAAAAGCTCTCGCTGTCGTAGAAGGCGATCTGCCGGGTGACGAAGTCGCGTTCGAAGCCCGGCGTGTTGTCACGGAAGGCCGAGACGCTCATGTCGTTGGCCTTCACCTCGTACACGGTGACGGCGCTGGCCAACGGCGTGCCGCGTCGCCACTCCTTGACGATGCGCGGATAGCTGGAGGTGGTCATCGAGCCCGGGCCAAAATCGGTGGCCACATAGAGGTGGTCCTTGTCCTTCCAGCCGACGTTGCTCTTGGCTTCGGGCAGTTCGAATCCACCCTTGACGAATTGCTTCGCCGACAGGTCGAACTCACGCACCACGTCGGCATCGGCGCCGCCGCGCGAGAGCATTACCAGGCAACGCTGGTAGTCGGGCTTGAGGCATTGCGCGCCGTGCCACACCCAGTTCTCGTTCTCCGCCTTGGCCAGCGCGTCCAGGTCGATCACGGTCTCCCATGCCGGCTTGTCCTTGCGGTACTCGGCCAGCGTGGTGCGGCGCCACAGTCCCTTGGGATGGTCCTGGTCGCGCCAGAAGTTGTAGTAGAGGTCGCCGATCTTGGCTACCATCGGAATGCGGTCGGTCGAGTCGAGCACTTCCAGCAGGCGTGCATCGAGCTGCTTGAACTCGGCACTCTGGGCATAGGCAGCCACGGTCTTGGCGTTCTGGGTCTTCACCCAGTCCAGCTGCCTGGCACCGTCGATGTTTTCCAGCCAAAGGTTGGGATCGCTGGCGGCGGGAGCGAGGTTGTCGTTTGCATGGGTCATGCCGCCTAGTGTGACGGCCAGTGCCAGGGCGAGCCAGCGCGGAGACTTGGACTTCATGGATCTTCCTTGAGGGTGAAAGGCCCTTGCTGCTTCCGGGAGAAGCAGTGAGGGGCAGGTGCTTGCGGGATGATCGCTTCCAGACTGGAACCGGAGCCAGCGTGGCCCCTCACCCCAACCCTCTCCCCTGGAGGGGAGAGGGGGCAAACGTGCCGTGCGGGTTCGCCCGATCACCGTTCCGGCAATCGGGCGCGCCATGCTTACAGCAGAGGTATCAGCAAAAGGGCCACGATGTTGATGATCTTGATGAGCGGGTTCACCGCCGGGCCCGCGGTGTCCTTGTAAGGGTCACCCACGGTGTCGCCGGTCACGGCCGCCTTGTGGGCCTCCGAACCCTTGCCGCCGAAGTGATCGTCCTCGATGTACTTCTTGGCGTTGTCCCAGGCGCCACCGCCGGTGGTCATCGAGATGGCCACGAACAGGCCGGTGACGATGGTGCCGATCAGCACGCCGCCCAGGGCCTGCGCGCCGGCCTCGGGGCCACCCAGCCACTTGAAGCCGAACACCACGGCGACCGGCACCAGCACCGGCAGCAGCGAGGGAATCAGCATTTCCTTGATGGCCGAACGGGTCAGCATGTCCACCGCGCGCGAGTAGTCCGGTTTGGTGGTGCCTTCCATGATGCCCTTGATCTCGCGGAACTGGCGGCGTACCTCTTCCACCACCGCGCCGGCGGCGCGGCCGACCGCTTCCATGGCCATGGCGCCGAACAGGTAAGGGATCAGGCCGCCGATCAGCAGGCCGATGATCACGTAAGGGTTGGAGAGGTCGAAACGGAAGTCGTCGATGTTCAGGTGCTTGGTGAGGTTGTGCGTGTAGTCGGCGAACAGCACCAGCGCGGCCAGGCCCGCCGAACCGATCGCATAGCCCTTGGTCACCGCCTTGGTGGTGTTGCCCACGGCGTCGAGCGGGTCGGTGACACCGCGCACTTCGGGCGGCAGGTCGGCCATCTCGGCGATGCCGCCGGCGTTGTCGGTGATCGGGCCGTAGGCGTCCAGCGCCACGATCATGCCGGTCATGCTGAGCATGGCGGTGGCGGCGATGGCGATGCCATACAGGCCGGCCAGCTGGTAGGCGCCCCAGATGGCGGCGCATACCGCCAGCACGGGCATGGCGGTGGACTTCATCGACACACCGATGCCGGCGATGATGTTGGTGGCATGGCCGGTGGTGGAGGCGCGGGCCACGTGCTGCACCGGCTTGTACTCGGTGGCGGTGTAGTACTCGGTGATCACCACCATCGCGCCGGTGAGCACCAGGCCGATCAGGGCGCAGCCGTACAGGTGGCCCACGCCATAGGCGGAATCGGCCATCAGCTGGCTGGTGATGGGCCAGAACGCGATGGCGGCGAGCACGCCGGATACCGCCACGCCCGCATACAGCGCATTCATGATCTTGGGCCCGCGCGCCTTCACGAAGAAGGTGCCGATCACCGAGGCGATGATCGAGGCGCCGCCCAGCAGCAGCGGGAACAGCACGCCGTTGCTGCCGGTCTGCTCGGCCATCACGCCGCCCAGCAGCATGGTGGCGATCAGGGTCACCGCATAGGTTTCGAACAGGTCGGCTGCCATGCCGGCGCAGTCGCCCACGTTGTCGCCCACGTTGTCGGCGATCACGGCCGGGTTGCGCGGATCATCCTCGGGAATGCCAGCCTCGACCTTGCCCACCAGGTCGGCACCCACATCGGCGCCCTTGGTGAAGATGCCGCCGCCCAGGCGGGCGAAGATCGAGATGAGCGAGGAGCCAAAGGCCAGGCCCACCAGTGCGTGCAGCGCATGCATGGTCTCGAAGCCCATGCGGTTGAGCACCACGTAGTAACCGGTGACGCCAAGCAGGGCCAGGCCCACTACCAGCATGCCGGTGATCGCGCCGCCGCGGAACGCCACTTTCAGCGCCGCGGCCAGGCCGCCACGGGCCGCCTCGGCGGTGCGCACGTTCGCGCGCACCGAGACGTTCATGCCGATGTATCCGGTAGCGCCGGACAGCACCGCGCCGATCGCAAAGCCGATCGCGGTGGCCCAGTCCAGCGCAAAGCCGATGATCAGGAACAGCACCACACCGACGCCGCCGATCGTGGCGTACTGGCGATTGAGATACGCCTTCGCACCTTCCTGGATCGCGGAAGCGATCTCTTGCATGCGTGCATTGCCCGGCGATTGTGCCAAGACCCAGCGCACTGACAGTGCGCCGTAGAGAACCGCCAGGACCGCACATGCCAGCACGATCCACAAGCCATACTGCTGCAGCATCGGAGCCTCCCCATGGGTGGTAACCACAACGTCGGGAGCGCCATCGGCGACCCCCGACACGGCGGCCGCCCTTGCGGGCGGTCTGGGCGAGTATAGGCAATTGCAGTGACGATCAGTGTTGTGCGATGCAGCGCTGGAGCATTCCGCCGCATCGCAGCTACACGGTGTTCTTACGGCCACGTCCGATCAGGACGACGCGTTGCTCGGCGCAGGCTTTCGTGCGTGTTGGATGGCTCTCTGTAAGGTGAGGGACTGCGCCCGTCATTTCCCTGCGCGCCGAATTCACCAGGACAGTCGGGGCGAATCCCTCCCGACCCTTGGATTTGTCCCCGTACTGTCATGCTGAGAGAGCGCCATGAACGAAGAGTCGCATCCCGACGAGGCCGTCGCGGCACCCGTCATTGATACCCCGGAGAGCCTCGCCCCGGTGCTGCAGGAGACGCCCGGCCCCAAGCCCGCCTTCTGGCAGACGCGCTGTGGTCTCATCCTGGCCCAGCCGTGCAGGACGCCAGTCACGCGATCCTTGTCGGAGTACGGCGAGTGGATCGAACAGGAGCTCGATACCATCGGCGCCCTGCTCGACGAGGGGCAGGCCGTGCTTCAGTACGGCGCGGAGTACGGTGCGCAAACCCTGTGGCTGTCGAAGCTCGTCGGCCAGGGCGGAAGGGTCCATGTCGTCGAACCGCGCCGCCTCGACCATATTGCGCTGTGCTCCACGCTGGCACTCAACGGCGTCCGCAATGTCTACCCGCTGCACGCGGCGCTTGGGGAAAAGCAAGGCGCCACCGTGTACCTCGATGCCGCCGATGACCAGCCGGCGGAAACCTGTACGCAGATGACGCTCGATGCGCTGCGGCTCGGCAAGCTGCATCTGGTCAAGGTCAATCGTGCCGGTGGCCTGCTGCCGTTGCTGGCGGGTGCGGAAGCGACGCTGCGCCATGACCACCCCATCATCTATTTCCGCCTTTCCCATAGTGACCAGGCGATGGAGGAGATCAAGGCACTCAAGGGCCTTGGCTATCGCTGCTGGTCGCATCTGCCTTACCTGCACAGCGCGCTGAATTTTGCAGGGAGCACGTCGAACATCTTCCCGGGCTGGGTCAGCCAGAACGTGATTGCCACGCACAGGGAGGCTGACGAGGTGTTCTCACACCTGCTCGAACTCTGAGCCTGGAAGACGAGCAAGGGATGCGCGCAGCCAAGGTCCGTTCCATCGCGAGGTGCGCCCTGCTTCCCTGGGTGCTGCTGTTCGCAAGCACGGGCGCGCAGGTGGCGTGTTCCCGAGCGAGTCGGCCCTCGGGAGGCGGCGATGCGGAGCATGTCGCGGCTCCGCTTGCGCCGCTGGCTGGATCAACGCGTGCCGACCACGTCACGCCACGTGGCCGTTCGATCTCGCCCCGTTCACGACCCGCGGCTGCCCAGCGGGACGTCGCGCGACGATCCGCGCTGGACGAACCGGTTCCTTATCGCCGTCCCGGGCCATGGGCGGAGGGACCGATGGCCGCCTGGGCCATCTCGGACAACACACCCTCGGATCCGGGTACCGGCGCCGGGCCCATTCCCCCGCCGTCGCTGGCTGTCTCGCCTGCGGATGTCGCGGCGGAGGTCGCACCGGCGTCCTGTTGCGGCAACGCGGGCGGGTCGAGTCATAACCTCGTGATGACACGGTTGCAGCTGGGGCGTTATGGCTGGATTCCCGCGCTTGCCCTGTCGCTGTGGGGCGTCGGATGGCTGGCCAGGTTTCGCCGCCGGCGCGATGCACGCATCGCGATACCCGGGGCCTTGCCGCCACCGTCCCGGCAACGGCCTGTCGTACTTGCCCTGACCTGGGATGGCTCGGTGATGCGCCACGGGCTTGCGGATGCGCGCCCCAAGACACCAAACATGGAGGCTTCGATGAGGCCGGACCGACACGATGCTGGCGAGAGCGCCTCGCCGCATGGCAATGCACCATCGCCCGAGAGGGCGCAGCCGCCCTCGGCCGTTTCGCATGACTCCATGCTGCAGGGGGGCGTTCTGTCGCAGGAGATCCTTCTTCGGCGTGCTTCGGCGCAGGGCCTGTTCACGCGGACACCGTTCCTGCCGGTCGCCGCTGTGCAGGGGGAGTTGTTCGGGCAGCCTGCCGGCTCGACGTGGGTACGCCCAGCGCAGCTTGATCCTGGCAGCCTTGCAGGAAGCCTCGATGCGCCTGGCCCCGCGCTTGAAGCGCCTGGTGATGCGATGACAGGGACGCACCCCGTCGCCGCTACCCCAGCGCCCGCGGTGGATGGCCGGCCGTATATGGACAACATCCCCGCGCCGGACGCTGACGTGCACGCTCCGCCGTTCGAAGCGGAAGCAGAACCGGATGAATGGGTGGTGGCGAGTGTGCTCGACGAACGTATCCAGGCCTTGCGCGAGATCCCGCCCATGGAGCGGGACGCAAAAGCCCTGCGGGCACTGGGTGAGGCCTGTCATCAGCGTGCGCTGATCGGACCGCATGTCGACGATGACCTCCTGGCCGAGGCGGAGGCGGCGCTGCGCATCGCCGTGAGCGAAGAGGCGCGGCCAGATGCCGAGTCCGTATGGGAGCTTCAGCGCGTGCTCCGGGTGGTGCCGACTGGATGGGGGCCGAAGCGCGTTGTGCCGCGGCTGCTGGAGGCGCGCGACTTGTTGGCAGGGGGCTTGGCGTTTTCGCCTGGCCATGCGGCATGGCGGGGCGCACTCCTGCAAGCGGAACTGCAGTATGCGCAGCATGCCAGCCCGCATGTGGGCGAACGCCGTCTTCGTCTACGGGAGTTGCATGCCGCTTGGGCGGCGCCCGAACAGCGGCCGGAGTCCGTTGCGTTGCTGGTGCCGTGGATCGATGTGCTCTGTGCCATGGCAGAGTCGGTCACCGGCAGAATGGCTGCGGATCGCTATGCGGAGGCGGGCATCGTGCTTGAACGCCTGCATGTGCAAGGCGATGAACGCGCCTACGCGCGGGCCTTCGCGCGCATTGGCTTGAGCCGTGCCATGCGCGAGCGGCATGCGGCGCGGACGAACTTGCTGGATGACACCGAGGCCGTGCTGGCCCCATGGGTGGATTGCGATCGAGGACTGCGCCTGCAGGCGTGCCGGATTGCGCTGGCCCGCGCCCAGGAAGCCGCCCCCGAGGTCGCGTTGCGCTGCTACCAGCAGGCGGTGGAACTGGCTCGGCCACTGACCGCCGTTCCCACCTTGGCCATCGATGCATTGCGCTGCATGCTGGCGGCGTTGCTTGCGCTCGGCGAAGAAAAGGAGCGCGTGGTGTACGCTAGGTGCCTGGAGGTGGTGGTCGATTCCAGCGATGCACTGTCGCTGCAGTTGCTGGCGGAGAGTGGCTTGCGTGCGGGCGATCACCGGCGCGGTTGCCTGTATGCCGAGCAGGCCTGGCGCGCGGGTGCCGTGTTGCCATCGCACGTGCTCAGGCAATGGCAGGAAGCGCAAAGCGCATGGGCGGCGCTGGAATCGGGCTCCATGGAAGCCCGCCGGAACCGTCATTGCCTGCGGCTGGCAGCCAGTGTGCCCGGCGAGCGGGCATGCGTGGCGTTCTAAGGGTGGCGGTCGCAACCGCCCGCGCCCCGGCGTCAGCGGATGATCATGTCCAGGATCACGTTGTCGCCCATCGACACCAGCAGATAGCTGCCGCCGTCGCGCACCCAACGGTAGCCATACGGCGGCGGCGCCAGACGGTAATGGCTGTAGTCGTTGACGATCAGCAAGGGACCGTCATAGCGATTGCCGCGCCCCCAGCGAGGGCGGCCTTCGTAACGGCGATCGCTGTAGTAACGATGCTCCCAGTGGCCGTGACCGTCTCGGTCACGGCGCCCATCGTCGCGGTCATGCCAGCCGCCGCGATCATTGCGGCCGTGGTCATGCCATGGGTCAGCCAGGGCGGCGTTGTTACCAACCAGCAAACCCAGGGCAATCCATGCGCTGGAAAGCATCTTCATCGCGGTCTCCTCGGTGGCACTGCCGCCGCCCCGGGCGTTGGTCAGGCAGCGGTATCGTAGGAATCTGCGTCTGAACGTCGAGGGTGATTTCCTGCGGCATCCATGCGAGCTTTCAGGCGTGGCTCATGCAGGTGAACCGGTCAGTCAGCAAGGAGGATAGGGATGGCCGTGAGGGTCTTGCTGGTGCTTCTGTCGCTGGCGCTGGTGGCTTACGGCGGCATATGCCTCTTCATGGTGCTGGGCCAGCGCCAGCAGGTGTATCACCCCGAGCCCACCTGGCGGGTGCAGCAGGCGCCGGACTTCGAGCTGGATCGCAATAGCGTCCACCTGCGGGGCTGGGTGGTGAACCCGGGCCATGCCAAGGCGCTGCTTTACTTCGGTGGCAATGGGGAGCGCGTGGAGGACGCGCGCGGCGATCTCTCGCGCTGGTTGCCCGACCGCACCATCTATCTGCTGGCCTATCGAGGGTATGCGGCCAGCGACGGCACGCCCAGCGAAGCGGCGCTGGTGGACGATGCGGTGGCGCTGTTCGACCGGGTGGCGCCACGCCACTCCACCGTGGCCGTGCTGGGGCGCAGCCTGGGCAGCGGTGTGGCCGTGCAGCTGGCGGCGCGGCGTCCGGTGGAGCGGCTGGTGCTGGTGACGCCGTTCGACAGCCTGGTACGGGTGGCCTCGGGGTACTTTCCGTGGTTGCCGGTGAATGCCCTGATGCGTGAGCGCTACGAGTCGTGGCGTTATGCGTCGGCCCTCCGCTGCCCGGTGCTGGTGATCCGTGCCGAGCAGGACGAGATCATTTCCGCGGTGCGCACGGCCGCGCTGATCCAGGCCTTCCCGCAATCACCGCTGGAGCAGGTGGTGGCCGATGCGGGGCACAACACCGTGCAGGACTACGCGGATTACCGCGTAGCCCTGTCGCGCTTCCTGCAGTGAGGATCAGCGCGCGAACGGCGCCAGTCGCGGTGCCACCAGCGTATTCTTGAGGTTCACGTAGCGGGGCAGGCCGTCCTTGCCGTAGGGCAGCGGTGCCTCGCCCTGGATCAGCGGGGCCAGGTAGCGCCTCGCGGCGGCGGTGATGCCGAAGCCATCGCGGGTGAGGAAGCCGGCGGGCATCTTCTTTTCGCGGTTGGCGATTTTCGACAGCGGCGCAGGCTCGATCTTCCAGCGGTACGGCGCATCGCTGCTGCGCACGATCACCGGCATCACCGCATTCATGCCCTTCAAGGCGTAGTCCACCGCCGCGGTGCCCACGGCGTAGGCCTGCGCGGCATCGGTGGCCGAAGCGAGATGGCGTGCCGAGCGCTGCAGATAATCGGGCAAGGCCCAGTGGTACTTGTAGCCAAGCTTTTCCTTCACCAGCGCAGCGAGCACCGGCGCCACGCCGCCCAGCTGCGCATGGCCGAACGCATCGCGCGTGCCGGCTTCGGCGAGGAACTGTCCCTCGGCGTTGCGGATGCCTTCGGAAGCCACCACGGTGCACCAGCCCACGCGTTCCACCGTGGCCTTCACCTTGGCCAGGAACGCCGCCTCGTCGAACACGCGCTCGGGGAACAGGATGAGGTGCGGCGGCGCATCGGCGCCTTCGCCGGCCAGGCCCGAGGCCGCGGCGATCCAGCCAGCATGGCGGCCCATCACTTCGAGGATGAACACCTTGGTCGAGGTGTCGGCCATCGAGGCGACATCCAGGCTCGCCTCCAGCGTGGAGACGGCGGTGTACTTGGCCACCGAGCCAAAGCCGGGGCAGCAGTCGGTGACGGCCAGGTCGTTGTCCACCGTCTTGGGCACGCCGATGCAGCGGATGTCGTAGTTCAGCGCCTTGCCCAGCTGCGAGATCTTCAGCGCGGTATCGGCCGAGTCGTTGCCGCCGTTGTAGAGGAACCAGCGGATGTCGTGCGCGCGGAACACTTCGATCAGGCGTTCGTATTCGGCGCGGTTCGCCTCCAGCGACTTGAGCTTGTAGCGGCACGAGCCGAAGGCACCGCCCGGCGTGTGGCGCAGTGCGGCGATGGCGGCCTTCGATTCCCGGGTGGTATCGATCAACTCCTCGCGCAGTGCACCGAGGATGCCGTTGTGCGCGGCATAGACCGGCACGCCCTTGGCGCGGGCCGCGTCGATCACGCCTGCCGCGGTCGCGTTGATCACGGCGGTGACGCCGCCCGACTGGGCATAGAGCAGGCGGCCTTTGGGCTTGGAGGTCGACTTCATGGGGTTCCATCCGGCAGGGCGAGGTAGCCGTGCTCATCAAACACGAAGTACGGGTTGAATGCGAACTCCCACAGATGACCGTCCGGGTCGGCGATGTAGCCGGAGTAACCGCCCCAGAAGGCCTCCTCGGGCGTCTTCATCGGTCGCGCCCCGGCCGCGACGGCCGCCGCGAACCAGGCATCGACCTCGTCGCGGGAGACCGCATTGCGGGCCAGGGTCACGGCGGCGAAGCCGGTGGGCAGGTCCTCGGCCAGCGCGTCCTCGGCCAGCGCCTCGCGACCGTACAGCGCCAGTACGCTGCCCCCGCCCTTGAGGAAGATGATGTTCTCGTTGCTCACCGAGGAGGCGTGCCAGCCCAGGGTTTCGTAGAAGCGCCGGGAGCGCGCGAGGTCGCCCACGCCGAGGGTGACGATGTGGATCCGGGGTGCCGTCATGGTCGATTCCTTCCGCCAGGGAAGCCCTGGAGCTTAAACCCGCGACGCCGCGCCGCATGCGTGACAAACGCGTGTCATCACTAAATCTTTTCACAACAATGGCTTGGCGTCGCCGTGAGCGTCGCGTGGTTTGACGTCATGGGCCGCAGAAGCTAACTTGGACGCCAATTTTCCTGCACTCCGCGGGCCCGCAGCGTGCGGTGACCCGGGGACACCTTGGAGCACTATGCGACTCGTCCTACTTGGTCCGCCCGGTTCGGGCAAAGGCACCCAGGCCACGCGCCTGAAGGTGGAACTCGGCGTGCCGCACATTTCCACCGGCGACATGCTGCGCGCGGCGGTGGCCGCGGGTACGCCCACCGGCCTGAAGGCGAAGGCGGTGATGGATGCCGGCCAGCTGGTGTCCGACGACATCCTGCTGGCGATGCTGGAAGAGCGCCTCTCGCAGGACGACGTCAAGGGCGGCTTCATCCTCGACGGCTACCCGCGCAACCTGGCCCAGGCCGATGCGCTGGATCACCTGCTGGCCAAGATCGGCCAGCCGCTGGACGCCGTGGTCAAGCTGGACGTGCCCAACGAGGCGATCATCGCCCGCTGCGAGATCCGCTTTGCCGCCGAGCACCGCAAGGACGACGATCCGGCGGTGGTGCGCGACCGCCTGAAGGTCTACGCCGAGCAGACCGCGCCGGTGGCGGAGTTCTTCGCCCGCCGCGGCAAGCTGCAGGTGGTGGACGGCGTGGGTGAACTCAACGAGGTCACTGCGCGCATCAAGCGTGCACTCTCGGCCGAATCGGCCGCCGCCAACGGCTGATATCCCCGGGCCGCCGCAAGGCGGCCCGCTGTTTTCCGGGGGCTGGCCCTGCGTGGCGGCCCTGGCTTCATCGAACGGGTTACCGATGCGTCTGCATATCCTGGGCATCTGCGGCACCTTCATGGGCGGCGTCGCCGCGCTGGCGCGCGAGCTTGGCCTCGCCGTGGAAGGTTCCGATGCCAACGTCTATCCGCCCATGAGCACCCAGCTGGAGTCGCTCGGCATCCACCTGATGGAAGGCTATGCGGCCGCGCACCTGCAGCCGGCGCCGGACCTGGTGGTGGTGGGCAATGCCATGGTGCGCGGCAACCCCGCGGTGGAATACATGCTCAACGAGCAGCTGCGCTACATCTCCGGCCCACAGTGGCTGGGCGAGACGCTGCTGCCGGGGCGCGAAGTGCTGGCGGTGGCCGGCACGCACGGCAAGACCACCACCACCAGCCTGCTGGCGCACCTGCTGGAAAGCGCCGGGCTGGCGCCGGGCTTCCTGATCGGCGGCGTGCCGGGCAACTTCGACGTGTCGGCGCGGGTGGGTTCGGGCAAGCCGTTCGTGATCGAGGCCGATGAGTACGACAGCGCGTTCTTCGACAAGCGCTCGAAGTTCGTGCACTACCGCCCGCGCGTCGCCATCCTCAACAACCTCGAATACGACCACGCGGACATCTTCCCCGACGTGGAAGCGATCGAGCGGCAGTTCCATCACCTGGTGCGCACGGTGCCGGCCAACGGCCGGCTGATCGTCAACGCGCACGACGCCCATCTGGCCAAGGTGCTCGCCATGGGGTGCTGGACGCCGGTGGAAACCTTCGGCATCGGCCAGGGCGACTGGCAGGCGCAATTGCTGGAAGCCGACGGCAGTGCCTTCGTGGTGCACCGTGCCGGCGAACGCCTGGGCGAAATCCACTGGTCGCTGCTGGGCAACCACAGCGTGATGAATGCGCTCGCCGCGCTGGCGGCGGCCACGGCGGCGGGCGCCGACCCGCGCGCCTTGCTGCCGGCCTTCGCCGGCTTCCAGAGCGTCAAGCGACGCATGGAAGTAGTGGGCGAGGTCCAGGGCGTGCGCGTGTACGACGATTTCGCCCATCACCCCACCGCCATTGCCACCACGCTGGCGGGCCTGCGCGCCAAGGTGGGCAAGGCGCGCATCGTGGTGGCGCTGGAGCCGCGTTCGAATTCCATGCGTCTGGGCGCGCACGCCGACGCACTGGCGCCGTCGCTGGCCGATGCGGATGCCGTGGTGTTCCTGCATCGCCCTGAACTGCCGTGGGATGCCAGCCGCGTCACCGGCGCGCTCGAAGGCCGCGGCAGCACCGTGCCCAGCGTGGATGCGTTGATCGCCGCGTTGCGTTCGCAGGTGCAGCCCGGCGACCACGTGGTGTTCATGTCCAACGGCGGTTTCGAAGGCGCGCCCCGGCGCTTTGCGGCAGCCCTCAAGGCCTGATCCGTCCGTCCCCCCGCGGGAGCGCACCCTGTGCGCGAACGGCACGTGTCGCCGCACCGTGACGCTGCACGAGGGGACGGGGTGGACAGGCTAGACTGGGCGGCATGGCAGCCAAATCTCCCACCCGCGACCTGCCCCTGTTTCCGCTGTCCGCCGTGCTTTATCCGGGCGGGCAGATGCCGCTGCGCATCTTCGAGCAGCGCTACCTGGACATGGTGCGCGAATGCGCACGCACCGGCAGCCCGTTCGGGGTGTGCCTGATCCTGGAAGGCCAGGAGGCCGGCGAGCCGGCTACGCCGGCCGCGGTGGGCACGCTGGCGAGCATCATCGATTTCCACAATCGCGAGGATGGCCTGCTCGGCATCCTGGTCGAAGGCGGCGCGCGGTTCCGCGTGGCACGTACGCGGGTGCGTTCGGACGGACTGGTGCGCGGCGACGTGGAGGTGTGGGCCGAGGAGCCGGGCCAGACGGTGCCGGTGGAGTTGTCGCTGCTGCCGTCCATCCTCGAACGGCTGGTCGAGAACATGGCGCCGCAGTGGCGGCATGCGCCCAGGCATCTCTACGATGATGCGGGCTGGGTGGGTTTTCGCCTTGCCGAGCTGTTGCCGCTGCATGCGGATGAGCAGCAGCGCATGCTCGAACTCACCGATCCGCTGCGCCGCCTGGCCGAACTGCGCGACATCCTCCCGCGATTCCAGCGCGCCTGATACCGCACGCGCAGCAGCGCACCCGGTGGCGGCGCCGTAACGCGCCGCAGGCTTTTCGCACACAGGGTGCGCTCCTACACTGGGGGTTTCCCGACTACGGCGGAACCACGCATGGCTAGCCTCGCAGGCAAGACCCTGTTCATCACCGGTGCCTCGCGCGGCATCGGCCTGGCGATCGCACTGCGCGCCGCGCGCGACGGCGCCAACATCGCCATCGCCGCCAAGAGCAGCGTGCCCAATCCCCGGCTGCCAGGCACCATCCACAGTGCCGCCGCCGAGATCGAGGCCGCGGGCGGCAAGGCCCTGCCGATCAAGTGCGACATCCGCGAGGAAGACGAGGTGCAGGCCGCGGTCGCCGCCACGGTCGAGCGCTTCGGCGGCATCGACATCCTGGTCAACAACGCCAGCGCGATCTGGCTGGCCGGCGCGCTGGACACGCCGATGAAGCGCTTCGACCTGATGCAGCAGGTCAATGCGCGCGGCAGCTTCCTCTGCGCGCAGGCCTGCCTGCCGCATCTGCTCAAGTCGGCCAACCCGCATATCCTCACGCTGGCGCCGCCGCCGTCGCTCGATCCCAAGTGGTGGGCGCCGCACACCGGCTACACGCTGGCCAAGATGGGCATGAGCTTCGTGACGCTGGGCCTGGCTGGCGAGTTCGGCCCCAAGGGCGTGGCAGTGAACGCGCTGTGGCCGCGC
Source organism: Dyella sp. C9 (assembly GCF_003332825.1). Taxonomy (GTDB): domain Bacteria; phylum Pseudomonadota; class Gammaproteobacteria; order Xanthomonadales; family Rhodanobacteraceae; genus Dyella. The sequence goes on from NZ_QIRF01000024.1 coordinate 46,823, forward strand.
ACCATCATCGCCACCGATGCGCTCAACATGATTCCGGGCGTGGCGATCGAGCGCTGCCGCAAGCCGACCATCGTGGCCGATGCGGCGCACGCCGTGCTGACGCGTCCGGCCAAGGGCTTTGCCGGGCATTTCCTCATCGACGAGGACGTGCTGCGCGAAGCCGGCATCACCGACCTGGCCGCGTACGCGATGGATCCCGCCCAGCCGCTGTTGCCCGACCTGTTCCTGGACTGAGCGCCGTGAGCTGTCCGTTCTGCGAGATCGTCGCCGGCCGGCTGGAAGCCAGCGTGGTCGCGCAGAGCGAGCACTCGCTGGCCTTTCTCGACCTGCGCCAGGCCGTGCCTGGCCACGTGCTGGTGATCCCGCGCCAGCACGTGGCGGACATCCACGCCATCGACCCCGAGCTGGCGGGCGATGTGATGCAGCTGGGCGTGCGCGTGGCCCAGGCGCTGGGCCGGCTGCTGCATCCACCCGGGATCAACCTGTGGCAATCCAACGGGGCCGCTGCGGGGCAGGAGGTGGGGCACTTCCACCTGCACGTGCAGCCACGGCGCGTGGCCGACGGGCTGTTGCGCGTCTACCCGCACGGCCTGCCGGCAGCCACCCCGCGCGACGCGCTGGAGCAACTGGCCGCGCGCATCCGCGAGGTCTTTTCCCCCTGACGGCGCATCCCCGGCGCCACGGAGTACCCCCATGAAATACCTGCACACCATGGTCCGCATCCGCGATGTCGACGCCAGCCTGCGTTTTTACTGCGAGGGGCTGGGTCTCGTGGAAAAGCGGCGGATGGAAAACCCGGGCGGCAAGTTCACCCTGATCTTCCTCGCCGCCGCGGGGTCGCCGGAGGCCGAGATCGAGCTGACCTACAACTGGGATTCCACCGAGGACTACGGCACCGCCCGCAATTTCGGCCACCTGGCGTTCCGTGTGGATGACATCTACGCCACCTGCGCCCGCCTGCAGGCGATGGGCTACACCATCAACCGGCCGCCCCGGGACGGCCACATGGCCTTCGTGCGCTCACCTGACCTGATCTCGGTGGAGCTGCTGCAGGACGGCCAGCTGCCGCCCCAGGAGCCCTGGGCGTCGATGCCCAACACCGGCGTGTGGTGATTTCCGGCAGCCGCGATGGATCTTGCGAGACTCCGCAGCGCCTTGTGGCCTGGTTTCGCAAGAGTCCGTCACTAGGCCATTGGTGTTAGGCGGCCGCCGCTACCCCCGCTTCTGTTCGACGGATCTGGCCCATTTGTGGGGTAACCGTCACGCGCAGAGTTGTATATTGTGTGATGCATATCACATTTATGCAGCGTTCGCGGGGTAGGTTGTCGCGACGGGCGTGGTAACCGGGGGGTGGCCAGCATGGGTTGGCTGCGACCGGCCGAAACCTGTGACCCTTATCAGGGGAAGGGGAGGGAGCCATGGCTGTTATGAGGGAGGAAGCCAGACGCTGCGTCGTCTGGTTCGGACAGCCCGCCGAGGAAGAGCGGGCCGGGCTGTCCAACGCGGGCTGGATCATCCGCGTGGCCGATGCCAGTACCCAGAGCGGTGTTGGCATGCGTAACAACGATACGGTGGTGGCGCTGGCCGACCTCAGGCACGGCGACCTCGCATCCACCTACGCCATGGCCCAGCTGATGGCCGACCACCCGTGGCTGCCTTGGGTGGCGCTGATCGCGCCGGACATGCCGGTGCACGAGCCGCTGATCGACCGCGTGCTCGAGGCCAGCATCGAATACTTCAGCACGCCGGTGAATGTCGACCGTCTGGTCGAAACGCTGGCGCGCATCGGCGGCAACCAGCCGGCCACCCCGGAACCGGGCGATATCGGCGTCACCGGGCGCAGCGCCGCGATCGGCCTGGTGGTGGCCAGCATCCGCAAGTACGCGCCGGTGGAGCTGCCGGTGTTGATCACCGGCGAAACAGGTACCGGCAAGGAAGTGGCCGCGCGTGCCCTGCACGGGCTTTCGGCGCGCGCTGAGCGGCCGTTCGCGGCCATCAACTGCGGCGCACTGCCACCGAACCTGGTGCAGTCCGAACTGTTCGGCCATGAGCGCGGCGCCTTCACCGGCGCCAACGCGCGCCGCATCGGCCATTTCGAAACCGCCGCCGGCGGCACCGTGTTCCTTGACGAAGTGGGCGACCTGCCGCTGGATGCGCAGACCAGCCTGTTGCGCTTCCTGCAGGAAGGCACGCTGGAGCGCGTGGGCAGCAGCCAGCTGATCAAGCTGGACGTGCGCGTGCTGGCGGCCACCCATGTGGACCTGGAGAAGGCGGTCGAGCAGGGCCGTTTCCGCGAAGACCTGTATTACCGCCTCAACGTGCTGCGCCTGCGCATGCCGGCGCTGCGCGAACGCGAGGACGACGTGCTGCTGCTCGCGCAGCGCTTCCTCGACGCCTTCCGCGAACAGCACGCCAGCCGTGCACGCGGTTTCAGTGCCGGCGCGCGCCGCGCGATGCTGGAGTTCGCCTGGCCCGGCAACGTGCGCGAACTGCTCAATCGCGTGCAGCGCGCCGCGGTGGTGGCGGAGGATCCCTTGATCAGCGTGGAAGACCTGGATCTCTCCGACGTGCTCACCCGCCAGGCCGCACGTTCCAGCCTCGGCAGCACCCGCGTGGCTGCCGAACGTGATGCGGTGATCGCATGCCTGCGCGAGAGCCGCTTCAACGTGAGCGAATGCGCGCGGCGCCTGAAGGTCTCGCGCGTCACCATCTATCGCCTGTGCAAGAAGCACCAGCTCGCGCTCGACGAACTGCGTTGAAGGGGAGTCCCTGCAGACGGTCGCGGCCGTTGGGTCGCGGCCGTTTTGCTATGGCGGGGGAGTCGGCGCGACCGGAGTGAGTGGCGGATGCTCGCCCAGTTGTGGCTGGTTGGGCGCCTACCCAGCCACGTTGCTGCAAGCACCCGCCACTCACTCCGTTCCACGCACTCGCCTTGCAGCGGGCTGGAAAGGAAGGCCCCCGGCCCGCAGGGGTCGGGCCGGGGGCTTCCATTGGTGCCCCGGCCACAGGGGTTGCCGGGTTACCGCCCTCGTTGCCGCCTCGCGGCGGAAGACTGCTGGAACTGCCTGCCCACGCGATGGTGGGTGCGCCAAAGAAGGTTCCCGTTGCCAGCTGCGATGTCCGCGCCGACCTTGCCCTGGACCATCCAAGGGCATCGCCAGTCCGCCGCCGTGGATATCCCTGCCACGGTGTTCGGTGCGTTGTCGCAGCTGGCCCTTCCCCCTTCCCGCCTGTACGGTGTCAGTGCAGCAAGTGCTGTGCCAGATGCCACGAATGGCGCAGTGGCGCGGTTTGCCGGCTGCCAGTGTCGGTCAGGCGGGCGAGCGGGCGTCTTGGCGGCGTTACAGCCGGCGGCCCCGCCGGGCGGGCAAATGCCCGAGAAATGGCGTGGTTATGCGCTTTGAGGCGGGGGTAACGGGTGGGACACACGGCGCCATCGAAGTTGACACCCCAGCTGCCGCGGGCGCCCGCCGTGCAATCGCCGGGCCCAGGGCTTAGGATGCATGACGCGCCGCGTCAGGCGGTGCGCTTCCCCACTTCGACCCCATATAACCCCAAGGCGCCGCCTTTCCCGGCAGGCCCGGAGTCTCGACATGCACGCGCAAGACCCTTCCGCCCAGTCCCTGATCGATCTCGGCAAGCGCTACTGGCTGCCGGTCTATCGACCGCGCGACGTGGTGCTGGACCACGGCAAGGGCTCGCGCGTGTGGGACACCCAGGGTCGCGAGTACGTGGACCTGGGCGCCGGCATCGCGGTGAACGCGCTGGGCCACCAGGACCCGGACCTGCTCGCCGCGCTGACCACGCAGGCGCACAAGCTGTGGCACACCAGCAACGTGTTCTACAGCGAGCCGCCGCTGCGGCTGGCGGAGGAACTGGTGGCCGCCTCGGGCTTTGCCGAGCGCGTGTTTCTGTGCAACTCCGGCACCGAGGCCAACGAGGCCGCGATCAAGCTGGTGCGCAAGTGGGCCGCGTCCCAGGGGCGCGATGCCGCCAAGCGCGTGATCGTCACCTTCCGCGGCTCCTTCCACGGCCGCACGCTGGCGGCGGTCACCGCCACCGCGCAGCCCAAGTACCAGGAAGGCTACGAGCCGCTGCCGGGTGGTTTCCGTTACCTCGACTTCAACGACGTCGCCCAACTCGAAGCCGCGTTCGCCCACGGTGACGTGGCCGCGGTGATGCTCGAGCCGGTGCAGGGCGAGGGCGGCGTGCTGCCGGCCGCGCCGGGCTTCCTCAAGCGTGTGCGCGAATTGTGCGACCAGCACGACGCGCTGCTGGTGCTGGACGAGATCCAGTGCGGCATGGGCCGTACCGGCACCCTGTTCGCCTACGTGCAGGACGGTGTGCGTCCGGACATCGTGACCCTGGCCAAGGCCCTTGGTTGCGGCTTCCCGATCGGCGCGCTGCTGGCCGGTCCCAAGGTCGCCGAAACCATGCAGTTCGGCGCGCACGGCACCACCTTCGGCGGCAATCCGCTGGCTGCCGCCGTCGCCCGCGTGGCGCTGCGCAAGCTTTCCTCACCGGAGACGCTGGCCAACGTAGGACGCCAGTCGCAGGCGCTGCGTGATGGTCTGGCCCGCATCAACGAAGAGCTGGACCTGTTCGAAGAAGTGCGTGGCCGTGGCCTGATGCTGGGCGCCGTGCTCAAGGACGCCCACAAGGGCAAGGCCGGCAGCATCCTCGATTTCGCCGCCGGCCATGGCCTGCTGGTGCTGCAGGCAGGCCCCGATGTGCTGCGTTTCGTGCCGCCGTTGAACATTTCAGACGCGGACGTGGCCGAAGGCCTCGCACGCCTGGAAGCCGCGCTGCGCGCCTACCTCGCGGCCTGATCCTCCTGGCCCGGCAGGAGCGTTGCGCTCCTGCCATGGCATCACCTGCCCTCGATCAGGGCAGGCCGAATGGCCGGAGTGCTGCGTGCAGTCCGGCCAGGTCGACGAAATGATGGGCGTGCAAGCCGGCTCGCCGCGCGCCTTCCACATTGGCGATGTTGTCGTCGACGAACAGCGTCGTCGCAGGGGCCATGCCCAGCGCATCCAGACAGTCGAGATAGACCCGCGCGTCGGGCTTGCGCGCCCCGAACTGCGCGGACGCGAACGCGCGCCCTTCGAACAGGGGAAACAGCGGTGGCGCGATGTATGGCAGCTGTCGTGCCATCAGCACGCCGTTGTTGGTGAGCAGGGCCACGGTGAGGTGCCTGCCGAGCCTCTCGGCCAATGCCAGCACCTCGGGGCGGATGCGCGTGGCGGCACGTCGTGCCGCCGTCCATGCTTCCTCGCTGATGCTGCATTCGAGCCACGCACCCAGTGCGGCGAGGTAGGCGCCGGCGTCCAGCGCGCCGCTGTCGCCCGCGTCCTCGATGCCCGATTCGTAGATCGCCGCCTGCACCGCTTGCGGGCTGCGACCCAGGGCTTCGGCCAGCGTGCGCACGCGCACGCTGCGATCGTAATCGGCCAGCACGTCGTCCAGGTCGAACAGGACGCAGTGCAACGCCGTGCTCATCCGGCGCGGGCAGCCCGCAGCGCGCCGCGTGCGGCGTCGAGCGTCTGGGCGATGTCATCCTCGCTGTGCGCGCTGGAGACGAAGCCCGCCTCGAAGGCAGACGGTGCCAGGTACACGCCACGCTCCAGCATGCCGTGGAAGAAGCGGTTGAACATCGCTGCGTCCGCCGCGGTGGCCTGGGCGTAGCTGTCCACCTTCCCGCCGGTGAAGAACAGGCCGAACATGCCGCCCACGCGGTTGGTGGTGAACGCCACGCCTTCGCCATCGGCGATCGCCTGCAGGCCATCGGTGAGCAGGCGCGTGCGCGCGGCCAGCGCTTCATAGAAGCCCGGCGCCTGGATCAGCTCGAGCATGGCCAGGCCCGCGGCCATGGCCACCGGATTGCCCGACAGCGTGCCGGCCTGGTAGATCGGGCCCGCCGGAGCCACCTGCTGCATCAGCTCGCGGCGACCGCCATAGGCGCCCACCGGCATGCCGCCACCGATGATCTTGCCGAAGGTGGTGAGGTCCGGCGTCACGCCGTAATAGGCTTGCGCACCGCCGAGGGCCACGCGGAAACCGGTCATGACCTCGTCGAAGATCAGCAGCGCGCCGTGCCGGGTGCACAGCTCGCGCAGGCCCTGCAGGTAGCCGTCCTTCGGCGGAATGCAGTTCATGTTGCCGGCCACCGGCTCGATGATCAGGCCGGCGATGTCGTGGCCATGCTCCTCGAACAGTTGCACCGCGGCATCCAGGTCGTTGTAGGTCAGGGTCAGCGTGAGGTCGGCACTCGCCTTGGGTACGCCCGGCGAAGTCGGCACGCCAAAGGTCAGCGCGCCCGAACCGGCCTTTACCAGGAAACTGTCGCCATGCCCGTGGTAGCAGCCTTCGAACTTCACGATCAGGTTGCGACCGGTGGCGCCGCGCGCCAGGCGGATCGCCGACATGGTGGCCTCGGTACCCGAATTGACCATGCGCACCATGTCGATCGACGGGATCAGCCGCGTGATGATCTCGGCCATGGTCACCTCGGCCGGGCAGGGCGTGCCGTAGGAGAGGCCGTTCTTCACCGCGCGCTCCACCGCCTCGCGAACGTGCGGATGGTTGTGGCCGACGATCATCGGGCCCCACGAGCCCACATAATCGATATAGCGCTTGCCTTCGACATCCCACAGATAGGCGCCATCGGCGCGCGCCGTGAAGAACGGCTCGCCGCCCACCGACTTGAAAGCGCGCACCGGCGAATTCACGCCGCCCGGCATCAGCTGCAGTGCGCGTTGGAAAAGCTCATGGTTGGTGGTCATCGTGGGCAATCTCAGTGCGAATGGAAGAGTTGGGCGAAACGTGCGGCGGCACCGCGCACGTCCGGGTCGCCGAAGACGGCGGAGATCACCGCCAGGTAGTCGGCGCCGGCATCGATCAGGGGGCCGCCATTGTCCGGCGTGATGCCACCGATCGCCACCCGAGGCAGTCCCAGCGCGGCGGTCTGTCGCAGCAGGTCGAACGATGCACGGCGTGCATGCGGCTTGGTGGGGGAGGGGAAGAACGCCCCGAACGCCAGGTAATCCGCGCCCGCCGCGGCCAGCTGGAAGGCGCGCTCGGCCGAGTCGTAGCAGGACACCCCTATGATGGCCTCGGGTCCGAGCTGCGCCCGCGCGGCGGCGATGTCGCCATCCTCCTCGCCCAGATGTACGCCATCGGCGCCGGCGGCCATGGCCAGCGCCACGTCGTCATTGACGATCATCGGCACCTTGCGGGCAACGCACAGCGCACGGATCGCCCGGGCCTCGGTCAGGCGGCGGGCATGATCGGTGGTCTTGTCGCGGTATTGCAGTAGCCTGGCACCGCCGGCCAGGGCCAGCGCCACCACTTCCAGCAGGTTGCGGCGCGGGCCATCGGTGATTACGTACAGGCCGCGGCCCTTCAGTCGTGCATGCATCGGGTTCCATCCTGAAAACGAGCGCCATACGCTTTCGCATCGGCGGGGGAGTTGCGAGAATGACTTCTTATTTTCCACATCAAGCAGTCCAGCGATGAATCAGAGCTCCAACGAAACCGGCACCCTGCGCAAATGGATGTGTGTCGTTTGCGGCTTCATCTATGACGAAGCGGCAGGCCTGCCCGATGAGGGCATCGAGCCGGGCACCCGCTGGGCTGACGTCCCCGATACCTGGACCTGCCCGGACTGCGGCGCGACCAAGGAAGATTTCGAGATGATCGAAATCGACTGAACCGCTCCTGCTTGCCTCGAAACGGCCCGATTCCGTCATCGTACGGACCGGGCCGTTTGTTTAGATAGCTCCTGCAAGCCCGACCCCGGGGTTTGCGACCTGCAGGAGCAGCACCATGCAACAGTTCATTCCGTTCGAAGACGACTGGGACGCCCTGGAACAGCTGCGTCCCGAAATGCTCGTCCCGTATCACGTCGGCGTCCCATGCCGCCACGATCTTGCCGCGGCCATGCCCGGTGCGCCGCTTGCAGCACCCTCTGGCGCCACTTCCCTTGTCACGCCGATACGCCAGCCACTCGTGGCAACCGCGGCGCGACGCTGAATCCGCAGCGGTGCGGGCAGCCGGGCCCGCGTCCCATCCAAAGATGGAGCTTTCGCGCCATAGCTATATATATGGGCGATGACGCGACGACACACGCCTGCGTTGGTCGTTCGAGCGGCTAGGCGAAGTCGATCATCACGGGGCCATGCGCCCGAATCGTGACAACCATGCGGCCTGCGGCCGATGTGCGGCGCCGAATTGTCACGGATGTGAAAAAAAATCGTGTTGACCCCTTCCCAGATCCGGGAGGCCACGCTATTATTTCCCTCCTGCCCCGACGAGATGTTCATCCTCGAAGGGGTCCAGCAGAAAACACCGAAGCAAAAAGATTTTCGCTGAAGGTGTTGACGGACTGGAAAGATGATGTAAGATGAGCGGCTCACTCGGAACGAAATGTTCCAACGCTGA
>NZ_QIRF01000025.1 GCF_003332825.1 Dyella sp. C9
CGCTCGAGTCACTTTTCTTTTGCTGGCCCACGCACGCGCCTGGAGCGCGTGCGAACGGCGAAGCCGGCCCGTAGGGCGCAGGGCAGGATGCCCGAAGTCAAAGAAAAGTAACCCAAAGAAAACGGCCTTCAGAGCCAGTGCTGGCAGCAGTCCGCCGGGAAAAGCTTTGGAGATTCAGGAGCCCGGAGGGCGAACGTCCTCGCAGGTCGACCGCAGCTACACCGCAACGCGCCGTGGCGCTGAGGACTTAAAGCCGGTAGAGCAGCGCGGTGTGTAAGCGGATGTTACCCCAGCCTCTTCTCATACCGCCAAGCATCCGCCCCATCCCCGTAGTAACGCTCATAGCGGCCGATGCGCACGTAGCCCAGCCGCTCGTACAGGCGGATGGCCGCGTCGTTGTCGGTGCGCACTTCCAGGCGCAGCACCTTGCAGCGGCGGCGCCTGGCGACGTGCTCGGCGGCGTCGAGCAGGGCCGAGCCTACGCCCTTGCCGCGCGCCTCCACGTGCGTGGCGATGGAGTACAGGCGGGCCACGTGGGTGCCCTTGCGGAAGAACACCACGGCGGTGCCCAGGAAGCGGCGATGGTTGGCGCTGGCCACCAGCACCGTCGCGGTCTCGCTGTCGAGATGGCGGCGATACTGCGCGCGGCTCAGGCGGTCGGGGGCGAAGCTGCTTTCCTCCAGCGCCACCAGGTCATCGAGGTCGGAGAGTTCGGCACGGCGCACGCGCACGGCGGCGGTCGCGGGCATCGGGGGCATCAGTGGCGAATTCCGTGGGCGGGCAGGCAGGTCCGGCGGCGCACTCTAGCCCCCGGGTCTCGCCGGGGCAATCATGACTTCTGGTGCATTTAGTCGGGCTTCAGTGCCACGCCTTGTGCGGCGCCCCGCATGTGCCACACTGCGCCCCTTCTGCGGTGCCGCCCCGTTCTCCCCACGCGACGACACTTCCAACTGATCGAGGTGTCATGACCCGTCTCGTCATCGTTGTGGAGAAAGCTTCCGACTGGAGCTCCTACTACCCGTCCGTCGACGTCGTCACCGCCATGGACTACCTGCGCGAGCCGGTGGGCCTGGACGACGAGCGCACCCACGTCATCAACCTCTGTCGCAGCTACAAGTATCTGGGCACGGGTTATTACGTCTCGCTGCTGGCCGAGGCGCGCGGGCACCGCGTGATGCCTTCGGTGCGCACGGTCAATGACTTGCGCCGCCGCTCGCTGTACGGCCTGGACATCGAGGACCTGAGCACCAAGCTCACCCATTTCCTGCCGGCGGGCGGCCGCGACACCACCGACTTCGGCATCCTGGTCTACTTCGGGCAGACCGCCTACCCCGCCCTGCAGGATCTCGCGCGGCAGGTGTTCGAAATGTTTCCCTGCCCTTTGCTGCGCATCGAGTTCGAGCGCGACCGCGTGTGGCAGGTCAGTGCGATCAAGCCGGTGGGCCTGCATACCCTGGTCGACGACCAGGAAGACGCCTTCGCCGAGGAACTGGACCGCTTCAGCAAGAAGCTGTGGCGCAAGCCCAAGGCGCGCAAGCTCTATCGCTACGACATCGCCATGCTGGTCGATCCGGCCGAGGCGATGCCGCCGTCGAACAAGAAGGCGCTGAAGTCCTTCATCACGGCTGGCAAGGAACTGGGCATCGAGGTCGACCCGATCGGCAAGAACGATTACCAGCGCCTGGCCGAATACGACGGGCTGTTCATCCGCGAGACCACCGCCAGCGACAACCACACCTACCGCTTCGCCCATCGCGCGGAGAAGGAAGGCATGGTGGTGATCGACGACCCGACCTCGATCCTGCGTTGCACCAACAAGATCTTCCTCAACGACCTGATGGTCTCGCGCAAGCTCGCGGTGCCGCGCACCGAGATCCTCTATCGCGACGACAGCAAGGGGGTCAAGGAAGTCGCTGCGCGGCTGGGCTATCCGCTGGTGCTGAAGATTCCCGACGGCTCGTTCTCGCGCGGCGTGGTCAAGGTGGAGAACGAGGCCGCGCTGGGCAAGGCCACCGCCGAACTGTTCCAGCACAGCTCGCTGCTGCTGGCGCAGGAATTCGTCTACACCGAATACGACTGGCGCATCGGCGTGCTGAACAACCAGGCGCTGTACGCCTGCAAGTACTACATGTCGCGCGGCCACTGGCAGATCTACAACCACGGGGCCAAGGGCACCGCCAAATCCGGCGGCTTCGAGACCATCCCGATCAAGGACGCCCCGGCCGACGTGGTGAAGCTGGCGCTGAAGGCCACCCAGGCGGTGGGCGATGGCCTCTACGGCGTCGACCTCAAGCGCGTGGGCGACAAGCCGGTGGTGATCGAGGTGAACGACAACCCATCGATCGACGCCGGTGTGGAGGACGCCTTCCTCGGCGAGGAGTTGTACCTGCGCGTGATGCGGGAGTTCCTGCGGCGCATGGAAAACAAGCGATCCGGCATCGCCGACTGAGCGGTACACGGCATGCCCTGCAGGAGCGGAGCGCACTCGGTGCGCGACCGGATCGACGCAGGGACGAGGGGCGGGTAGTGAGGGCGCCAGGTCCGGCTACCTGGCGCCAGCTCGCAGGTTGCGACGGAGGTGGGGACCCGTGCCCTTAGCCGTTCATTCCTCGTCCCTCGGCTTCCTGCAAAGGGCCTGACGTGGGTGGGGTGATTCCGGCAGCCCGTCCATGGACCGCCGTCACGCTGGCGCCTTCCGTGGCGCCGCTCCCGCGAGGTGCCCAGCCATCCCAAGCCTTCGCATGGAGCCCCACGCCGCGGCGTTCCGGCCACGGCATCCACTGCCAAGTGAATTCGTTGTCGCTCAGTTCCAGATCAGCTGCGCGGCGCGGCGGCGGCGCGGGCGGGCCAGCGCCAGCAACTGGCGCGGCAGCGACGGTTCCAGCGCCAGCAGCACCGCCAGCGGGGCGCCCAGCAGCCAGAACGCAGGCGTCCAGCCCAAGGTGCGGGTATGCGCCGGGACCAGGGTGGTCAGCAGCAGCACCGTGCCAGCCAGCAACCACAGCAGTGCGCCACCGAGCAGTCGTTCGTGGCGGATGGAGTCGGCGTTCGGGCGCATGGCAGTGATCCGGTCGGTTCAGGTGGGCGCAGCGTGCCGGGGGTCGGTCTCATAGCCTGCGATGGCAGGCGCGGCGCGGGTTCGGGCGCTAAAATAGGCGGTCAGGTTTTCCCGGGGCACGCTTCCCGGGGCATCGAATCCACAAGGAGCGCGCATGAGTGCAGGACAGTTCGCGGTGTTTGGCCATCCCATCAGCCATTCGCTGTCGCCGCAGATCCACCAGGCCTTCGCCCGCCAGTTCGGCATCGAGCTGGAGTACCGCACCATCGATGCCGCGCCGGCGGAATTCGAGGCCGCCGTGCGCCGGTTCTTCGCCGAAGGCGGCCGTGGCGCCAACGTCACCCTGCCGCACAAGGCGGCCGCGCTGGCGCTGGCCGACGAATGCAGCGAGGCCGCGCGCCGCGCCGGCACCGCCAACGTGCTGACCGCCCTCCCTGGTGGCCGCCTCGCCGCCCACAACACCGACGGCGACGGTCTGGTGCGCGACATCGCCGAGCGCCACCAGGTGGACCTGCGTGGCCACACTGCCCTGCTGCTTGGCGCCGGCGGCGCCGCACGTGGTGTGGCCTGGACCCTGCTCGACGCGGGGGTGGAGACGCTGACCATCGTCAACCGCACGCCGGAGACCGCCGACGCGCTGGCCGATGCCATCGGTGAACCGGCGCGCGCGCATACGCGTTACTGGGAAGACCTTGCGGACCTGGGCGCCTTCGACCTGATCGTCAACGCCACCTCGGCCGGCGTGCTGGGTCGCTCGCTGGACCTGCCGTTCGCCATCGTCGGCAACCGTGCGCTGTGCTACGACCTTTCCTACGGCAAGGCCGCCACCGACTTCCTGGCCTGGGCCCGCACCGCCAAGGCGCGCTATGCGCTCGACGGCCTGGGCATGCTGGTGGAAACGGCGGCCGACAGTTTCGAGCTGTGGCACGGCAAGCGCCCGGACACCGATCCGGTGTACGCGCAGCTGCGCCAGCAGTACGGCTGAGCCATGCGAATGCCGGCGCCATGAGCACGCTCGCCTGCCGCGCCGGTTGCGGGGCCTGCTGCATCGCCCCGTCGATTTCCTCGCCGATTCCCGGCATGCCGCAGGGCAAGCCGGCCGGCGTACGTTGCGTGCAGCTCACGGATGACAACCGTTGCGCGATCTTCGGCCAGCCGGAGCGTCCTGCCGTATGCGGGGCGCTGCGACCGGACGCGGCGATGTGCGGCCCGCACCGCGAGCACGCCATGGCCTATCTCGCCGCGCTGGAAGTGGCCACGCGAGCAAGCTGACAAAGCCTTCACGACCGGCATCACGCCGCGCGGCCGTATGGACGGCCGTGTGACGCCGGGCCGTGCTAGCGTGCGCGGTACAGGGGGCACGTCATGGGGAGCAACGTCATGGTGCCTGAGGGTCTCGTCCGCCATCGCATGGCGATAGTCGTTCTGTTGGCCATGCTGGGCGGTGGTCTTGCCGCGCCCGCTGGCGCCGATCCGGTGATCGGTTCCAGCAACGTGGTGGTGGCCGATCCAGGCGTGCCGCGACCACCGGGACAACCTTGCGTGGTGAACCTGTTCACCAACGTCAGCTTCGACGACTTCAGCCCGCGCCCCTACAGCTACGCACCACCGACCGCATGCCAGGGCGCGTGGGCCAAGGTGGTGCTGGAGGCCGACTTCTCGGTCACCGCCGGACGCCAGTACGACCGCACCGCCACGCTGTGGCTGGCGGGCGTGAATCTGTATTTCGGCACCACCCAGGAACCGTCGGCGACGGTATCGCCGGCCTGGCATGTGGAGCGCGACCTCACCGATTACGCCACCCTGCTGCGCAGCACGGGCCAGGGCCAGGCGGTGATCGGCAACCTGGTCAACAGCACCTATACCGGCGTGATCCACGGCAGCGCGCGCCTGCTGTTCTATCCGGCCAGCGCGCAGGCGCGCGCCGCGGACGTGCCCGACGCGGTGTATCCGCTGGGCAGCGATCCGGTGGGGAGCACCGCCACGCTGAGCACGCCCACCGACCAGCTGGTGCGCACGCTGACCCTGCCCACCAATGTCGAGCGCGCCTATCTCGACGTGTTCACGCAGAGCCAGAGCAACGATGAGTTCTGGTACACCTGCGTGCCCGACGCCTATGCCTCCGAACTGCAGGACTGCGGCGGCGGCAATTTCCGCGAGGCCGAGATCAGCATCGATGGACAGCCGGCCGGCGTGGCGCCGGTGTACCCGTGGATCTACACCGGTGGCATCGATCCGTACCTGTGGCGGCCGACGCCCGGCGTGCAGACGCTGAACTTCATGCCGTATCGCGTGGACCTCACGCCGTTCGCCGGCGTGCTGAGCAACGGCCAGCCGCACCAGGTCGCGTTGCAGGTGGCCGGCGCCAACGGCTACTTCGCCGCCACCGCCACCTTGCTGGTGTATCGCGACGCGCACGCCAGCCAGGTCACCGGCGGGATCACGCGCAATACGCTGGTGGGACAGGCGCCCACGCCCAGCATCGGCAGCACGCTGACCACGGCCAGCAACGGCGACATCTCGGGTGACATCACCACCCGCCTCGATCGCAAGTTCGTGATCGAGGGTTATGCACAGACCTCGAATGGCCGCGTCACCAGCACGGTCACGCAGGACGTGGGCTTCCATGACGTGCAGGGCTTCACCATCAACGCCAGTACCTATCGCCAGCAGGTCACGCAGGACACCTGGTCCAACAGCGTGAGCCAGAGTCGCCTGGGCAAGCTGCTGATCGTCGAGCGTCGCCAGCACTACCAGTATCCCCTCCTGTTCGTGTACGACCAGTTGGTCGCCGCCGACGGCAGCGGCACCGCGGCCAGCAGCGTGCAGCAGGGTTATGTGCAGCATGGCGAGCAGCGCATCTTCGGCGGCCTCGCGTACGCCTATGACGTGCACAACCATGTGGTGAGCAGCGATACCTTGCAGTTCGATGCCAGCGGCAACATCACTGGCCATGCTGGCCAGCAGAGCGCGCAGCGTTTCGATTTCGGCGACAGCCGCGGTGGTTGCTATCGCACCTCGCTCACCACCCAGTCGGGCGCATTGGCCAGCTACAGCACGGGCAAGGGTTGCCCGGACCAGCAGAACCGCGTGTCGTGGCTGGCCCACCCTGACGGCTCCCCGGACAGCAGCCTGCTTCCCGGGCACTGAGCGGGTTGTCGGTGCACACGCGGTGCCGATCTGCGCACCGCGTGTGAACTGCGTCACAGTTGGATGCGCGAGGCAACATCACCGCAATATGGCCTCACTAAGCTGGCGCGCCTCGTCGGCGTGCTGGTGCGCCGGCCTCAACTACGGCCATTCCGCGTCGCTCATGTCACCTGTTTCCCTGCGTCGTACCCAAGGCTCCGTCAGTCCTTCCTTCCTGATCGTGCTGGCCGCCGTGCTGGCGGCTGGAGGCGGGATCTTCTGGTGGCTGAAGTCGCATGCCGATGCCGACGATCCCGCCCCGACGACGGTTGCCGCGGCCGGTCCGGCCACCCACGACGGCACGGGTACCGGCGAGTTGCTGCAGCGTGCACACCAGGCCATGGCTGAGCAGCGACTGGTGGCGCCAGCTGGCAACAATGCCTTCGAGTACTACCTTGCCGTGCTACGCCGCGAACCCGGCAACCAGGCGGCGCAGGACGCCCTGCGCGAAATCTTCCCGTTCGCCTCGCGTGCCGCCGAGCAGACCATCGACGATGGCAACGACGCCGAGGCGCAGCGCGAGATCGAGTTGCTGGCCAAGGCCGATCCGCAAAATTACACGCTGACCTTGCTGCAATCGAAACTGCAGGCCGCGCGTGACACCGCCGCCCAGCAGGCGCAGCAGGCCAGCAAGCGCGACGGCGCGGCAGCCGCGGGCAATCGCCCGTCCGCGGCGCAGCCTGCTCCGGTTGCACCGGCACCGACATCGGTACCCGCTGCCGCGCCCGTTGTCGCGAGCGGCACGGCTACCGTCGCCCACGCGCCGGACACCCAGGCATCGAGCGAATCGGCACTGTCGCGCGCACACGTCGAATCGACGCAGGTGGTCGCCGCGGCCGTGGCGCCGGCACGGCCCCGCGCGAACGCCGTGGCGAGCGCCGATGCCTCCGGCGTGGCTGCGCCCGTGCTGACCCAGCGGATCGAACCGGTGTATCCGCCGGAGGCACGTCGCGCCAGGCGCCAGGGATGGGTCGACGTGACCTTCACCGTGCAGCCCGATGGGTCGGTGGCCGCCGCCGCAGTCGCCGATGCAGATCCGAAGTACGTGTTCGACCGCGCGGCGCTGGCCGCGGTGTCGCGCTGGCAGTTCGCCCCCGGTACCCAGGATGGCAAGCCGGTGGCGGCGCAGGTGCGCCAGCGCATCGAATTCAGGCTCTGAGCGGGCCGCTGGGCGGGCGCATAATCGGCTGCATCCACCAAGGAGGCCTGACATGCGCCGCTCGTTGCTGCTTGCCGTGTTCACCAGCGCCATCGCACTCGGTGCGTGCCAGATGCCCACCCATCCCGCGCCGGCGCCGCTGCACGGCTACGTCACCGACATGCATGCCTTCGACGCCTTCATCAGGACACATCCGACGCCGGATCAATTCCGCGCGACGTATCCTGATGTGCAACTGGTGATGCCCGGAAGCATCACCACCATGGAATTTCGCACCAACAACAGCCGTTACTTCGCGCAGCTGGACAACGACGGTCGCATCACCGGCGGCCACTTCGGTTGAGCGGATATCCGGGCGTCACTGCATGGACGTCCATTCGCATGGACAGCCAAACGCAAGTCACATCGCTGACATCATGTAACGCTAATGTGACAGTTCCGCCGGGGCCCTGAGGGGCAGGTGACCCTGTGCGCGGTTCCCCCTGGTCAAGCGGTGCCATGTCTCGTTTCGCTACTCTCGCGCCACGCCAGCGCATGCTCATCGGTGGTTCCCTGGCTGCGGTGCTGATCCTGGCCGGAGGTACTGCCTGGTGGTTGTCGGGTGCCCGGACGCCGGGCGGCAGCGCCAATGCCGATGTGCAGGCCTCGGGCGGCAAGGACGACAGCGGCGTGGGCATCCTGCTCGACCTGGCCAAGACGGCGGTGAGCGAGAAGCGCCTGGTGGCACCGGCCGGCAGCAACGCATACGAGTTCTACCTCAGCGTGCTGCAGCTGGATCCGCAGAACAAGGCGGCGCAGGACCAGCTGCATGATTCGTTCGAGGCGGCATCCGCCGATGTCGAACGCGCGATCAACGACAACGATCTGGACGAAGCCCAGCGCGAGCTGTCGCTGCTGCGCGAGTTCGACAGCACCAACTACATCCTCTCGCTGCTGGGCGGCAAGCTGGATGCGCAGCGCCAGATCCAGATTCGCCAGGACGAAGCGCGCGCCGCAGTGATCCAGGCCCAGCACGCCGCCTCCAACAGCGGCTCGATGCTGTAAGCCTCAGCGCAGCAACGGTCCGGCACGCCGCAGCAGCAGCTCGACCAGTTCGGGCTGCATGCAGTCGTAGCGGTCGGGAATGTCCAGGCACACTACGCGCTTGCCGCGCAGCCGCGCGCCATGGCGCGATTGCAGCCGGCGCCGTTGCCCCGCATCCATCACCACGACGAGTTCGGCCCAGTCCAGCTGCTCGGCCGACAACGGCGTTTCCGCGTCGTCGGCCAGGCCGGCCGAATCCACCTCGATGTGCGGCCACGCGCCGAACACCACGGCGGCGGTGGGGCTACGCAACCGGTGGCGGCTGCACAGGAACAGCACGCGACGCGGCGTCATCGTGCGGCGAGGTAGTCGTCCTTGATCCGCACGTAGTGATCGGCCGAGTAGTGCAGCTGCTCGATCTGCTTGTCGTTGAGCACGCGCACCCGCTTGGCGGGGTTGCCCAGCCACAGCTCGCCCTCGCCCACCACCTTGCCCGGCGGAATCAGGCTGCCGGCGCCGACGAAGCCATGCTTCTTCACCACCGCGCCATCGAGCACGGTGGCGTGCATGCCGATCAGGCAGTAGTCCTCGATGGTGCAGGCGTGGATCACCGCACCATGGCCGATGGTGACGCCCTCGCCCACGATGGTCGGTGCGCCGCCCGGTGAGTACGGGCCGTCATGGGTAACGTGCACCACCGCGCCGTCCTGCACATTGCTGCGCGCGCCGATGCGGATGAAGTGCACGTCGCCGCGCAGCACGGCGCCCGGCCAGATCGAGACGTCGTCACCGAGTTCGACCGCGCCGATCACCGTGGCTGCCGGGTCGACGTAGACACGCTGGTGCAGGGTGGGCCAGATGCCCTTGTATTTGCGTAGTGGATCCATCCCTCTATGTTACCCCTGCGGCGCGCACAGGGTGCGCTCTTACAGGAGATGGCTTGCGCCGCGCTCCAGCTGTTCGCGCGTATGCAGGTAGCCGGCCTCGATCGCGCGTTGCCAATCCTTCCAGTCCAGCATGCCGATGTGGTCCAGCGGTGGCGTGATCAGCAGGTCGGCACGCGCGCGCCGGTGTTCGCTCGGCCCTTCGCTGTTGACCATGGCCGCGCGCACCAGGGTGGACAGCAGCCCGGGCCGCTGGATGTCCTGGCGTGGCCACAGCAGCTGCCACCACGGCGGCGTGGCGTATTCTTCGGCGGTGGTGAGCAGCGAGATCTCGGCGCGGATGTCGATGGCGGTGATGTGCGCGATGCCGTCGTCGGACATCACGTCGGTGGGCAGGTTGTCGACCAGTGCGCCGTCCACGTACACCCGTCCGTGGTGCAGCACCGGCGGCAGCACGCCGGGAATCGCGCTCGACGCACGCAGCCATAGCCACAGCGGTCCACGCCGGTGCACCACCATGCCCTCGCCGGACAGGCAGGTGGACACGCAGAAGAACGGCAGCGTGAGGTCCTCGATGTCCAGCGCGCCGAACGCGCGCCGCAGCATGGCCGCGGCGCGGCGGCCACGGGTGAGCGCCACCACCGGCACGGTCCAGTCCGACAGCGGGCGGCCTTCGACGAAGTCGCGATGGAACGACTCCACCATGGCCTCCAGTTCCCAGCCGGCCGCCACGCCGGCGCCGATGATGGCGCCTATGCTGGTGCCGCCCACGGCATCGAACTGGTGGCCCGCTTCGCGCAGTGCGCGCAACGCGCCCAGGTGGGACACGCCACGCGCACCGCCGCCGGCCAGCACCAGCCCGCGCGCATGGCCGCTGACCAGGCGCGCCAGCCGTGGAATATCGTTTTGTCCGCCCACGTGGTGGTGCTGCAGCTCGCCACTGAATTGGGCCCGCCAGCGTTGCGCGGCGCCGAGCGTGGGCTGGCGCCCCGCATGCAGCAGGATCAAGTGGCGCGGGCGATGTCCGACCCGCGACGGATGCATCGGGGCAGCCTCCGGCCATGGCCGGGCAGGCTGGGCGGCCAGCGCGGGCAACAGCAGCACGTCAGCCTGGCGCAGGCAGCGCTGGCGCCACACCGGGTCACCGTGGCTGTCGAGATAGATCACGAAGCGCGCCTGCGCTTCGCGCTCGGCGAACCAGTCGCTGCCGCGTCCGGCGCCGTGCTCGGCGTCGATCACCACACAGTTGCCCCACTCCTCCAGCGCCATTGCCAGCTGCATCGCCAGCGAGCGCGCCGGCACCTCGGGCGATGCCGGCAGCAGGGCGAAGGTGCGTGGTGCATCGGGCTCCCGGTCGCCCTGCAGACGCTGCTGCATGCGCGCGATGGCCAGCCGAGCCACGGCCAGCATGGCCTGTGGATAAAGGCGGGTGAGGGCCTCGAACGCGGCGCGGTCCAGCCGCAGCAGCTCGGTGTCGCGCAGGGCCCGGGCGGTGTGCTGGCGGCCCTCGCCGGTGATCAGGCCGACCTCGCCGACGCTGTCGCCGGCCGCCACCAGCCGCACCCGTTCGGTCGGCCCCTCGAATACGCCCAGACTGCCCGCCACCACCAGGTACAGGGCATCGGCGGGATCGCCGTGGCGGAACAGGGTGCGGCCGCCGGGCAGGGAAAACCAACGAAGTTCAGGGACCAGCGCGGCGAGCGCCTCGTCCCCCAGGTGCCCGAACACGTCGCTTCGACGCAGCAGGGCGGAGAAATCAGGCATGGGCATGGCGCGAGAGGTTAGGCGGGCGATATGACAATTCATGAGAGCCGCCCGACCCGGGCCCCTTGGCCAGCTTGATTTCGCCTGGGGGCATCGCCACGCTGGCATGCAGCCCGCAGGCATGCTTCCGGCAGCCGGGCCCCAGGAGACACCATGGAACAGAACAATCCGCTACTGACCGATGACGCACTGCCGGCGTTCTCGCAGATCCGCCCCGAACAGGTCACCCCGGCCATCGACACCCTGCTGGCCGATTACCGCGCCGGCATCGATGCGCTGACCGCACCCGGCGCGTCCCACGATTTTGCCAGCGTCATGCTCACCCAGGAGCGGCTGGAGCAGCGTCTGGCCCGCGCCTGGGCGCCGGTGGGCCACCTGCACTCGGTGGCCGACAGCGAAGCCCTGCGCGAAGTCTATGGACCGGCCGAGGAAAAGCTCACCGAGCACGCCATCGAGGTGGGCCAGAACCGCGCGCTCTACCAGGCCGTGCAGGCGCTGGCCGATGCTCCGGGCTTTGCCGGCCTGCCGCGCGCCGAACGCGCGCTGGTGGAGCACGCCCTGCGCGACTTCCGCCTGTCCGGCGTGGCGCTGGAAGAACCCGCTCGCACGCGCTACCGCGAGATCGGTGTGGAGCTGAGCCGCCTGTCCACGGAATTTTCCAACGCGGTGCTGGACGCCACCGATGCGTGGCACGAGCACATCACCGACGAACGCGACCTCGCCGGCATTCCCGAGTCGGGCCGTGCGGTGCTGCGCCAGTACGCCAAGGAACAGAACCTCGACGGTTACCTGGTCACGCTCAAGCAGCCCAGCGTGCAGGCCGTGCTCACCTACGCCGACAACCGCGGCCTGCGTGAGCGCGTGTACTGGGCCTACCAGACGCGCGCCTCCGACCAGGGCCCGCAGGCCGGCAAGTACGACAACAGCGAGCGCATCGAACGCATCATGGCCTTGCGCCACGAGGCGGCGCAGCTGCTCGGTTTCGCCAATGCGGCGGAAGAATCGCTGGCCACCAAGATGGCCGGCTCGCCGGCACAGGTGATGGAATTCCTGCACGACCTGGCCGCGCGCGCACGGCCGGTGGCGCGCGAGGAGCTGAATCGCCTGCGGGAGTTCGCCACCACTGAGCTCAAGCTCGACAACCTCGAATCCTGGGACGTCGGCTACGCCTCCGAGAAGCTGCGCCAGCAGCAGTACGACCTCGACGAGGAGCAGCTCAAGCCCTACTTCCCGCTGCCGGCAGTGATCGAGGGCTTGTTCGGCCTCACCGACCGTCTCTACGGCATCTCGCTCAGCGTGCGCGAGGGCGTGGATGTGTGGCATCCCGACGTGCGCTACTACGACGTGCGCGATGCCGACGGCCGCGTATTTGCCGGCGCCTATGTCGACCTTTACGCGCGTACCGGCAAACGCGGTGGCGCATGGATGGACGTGTGCCGCGCGCGCTTCCGCGATGGCGACAACGAACAGCTGCCGGTGGCCTTCCTCACCTGCAACTTCGCGCCGCCGACCGAGGGCCGCCCGGCCCTGCTCACGCATGACGACGTGCTCACCCTGTTCCACGAGTTCGGCCACGGCCTGCATCACCTGCTGACCGAGATCGCGTTGCCGTCCATCGGCGGCATCGACGGCGTGGAATGGGACGCGGTGGAGCTGCCCAGCCAGTTCATGGAGAACTTCGGCTGGAACCGCGAGGCGCTGGACCTGTTCGCGCGCCACTACGAAACCGGCGAGCGCCTCCCCGACGAGCTGTTCCAGCGCATGCTGGCCGCCCGCCATTTCCATGCGGGCCTGTTCCTGGTGCGCCAGCTGGAATTCGCCATGTTCGATTTCCGCCTGCACCTGGAATACGACCCGGCCAACGGCGCACGCACCATGGAGGTGCTCGAGGAAGTGCGCCACGAAGTGGCGGTGCTGCATCCCCCGGCGTGGCAACGTTTCCCGCATGCGTTCTCGCACATCTTCGCGGGCGGCTACTCGGCGGGTTATTACAGCTACCTGTGGGCCGAACTGCTCAGCGCCGATGCATTCGGTGCATTCGAGGAGAACGGCGTGATCCATCGCGCCACCGGCGACCGCTTCCGCGCGGAGATCCTTGCGGTAGGCGCGAGCCGCCCGGCGCTGGAAAGCTTCATCGCCTTCCGCGGCCGCCCGCCGGAACCCGAGGCGATGTTGCGCAGCCACGGACTCGCCTGATCCACACCGCCGCCGCCCGGCCCCGGGCGGCGGTACGGGCATGGCTTACAATGCGCCGATGAAAATCGCTTCGTGGAACGTGAACTCGCTGAAGGTGCGCCTGCCGCACCTCACCCAGTGGCTGGCCGATGCGCGGCCGGACGTGGTGGCGCTGCAGGAAACCAAGCTGGAGGACGCCAAGTTCCCGGTCGACGAGCTGGCTGCTGCCGGTTATCGCGCCGTGTTCTCCGGCCAGAAGACCTATAACGGCGTGGCCCTGCTCGCGCGCGCCGATGCGCACGAAGGCTTCGACGACGTCGTCACCGACATTCCGAACCTGGACGATCCGCAGCGCCGCATCCTCGCCGCCACCGTGGGTGGCGTGCGCGTGGTCGACCTGTACGTGGTCAACGGCAAGGCCATTGGCGACGAGAAATACACGTACAAGCTGGACTGGCTGGCCAGGATGCGCGAATTCCTCGCCCGCGAGATCGAACGCCATCCCAACCTGGTGGTGCTGGGCGACTTCAACATCGCGCCGGATGACCGCGACGTGTACGACCCGATCGCCTGGGGCGAGGACATCCTGTGTTCGCCGCCCGAGCGCGAGGCACTCAAGCGCATCACCGACCTGGGCCTGCACGACAGCTTCCGCCTGTTCGAGGATAGCGGCGAACACTTCAGTTGGTGGGACTATCGCCAGGGTGCGTTCCGGCGCAACATGGGTCTGCGCATCGACCTGATCCTGCTCGGCGACGCATTGAAGGCAAAGGCCACGGCGGCAGGCATCGACCGCACGCCGCGTACGTGGGAACGACCCTCCGATCACACACCGGTGACGGTGGATCTGGATATCTAAGGCAAAACAGGCAGCTGGATGAATACACCCAAGAGCGACTGGCCCAGTTCGCTGGACGACAACGAACTCGAGGAACTGGACCAATACCTGCGCGCCCACGTCGGCGAGGGTGACCTGTTGCTCGACGGCGTGCACGGACTGCTTTCGGCGCTGGCGGTGGGGCCAACCCAGGTGCTGCCCGACGAATGGCTGCCCGAGGTTCTGCACGAGCCGTTCGCCGACGAGGCCGAGGGCAACCGCGTGCTGGCGCTGCTGGCCAAGCTCAACGATTCCATCAGCGCCGAACTCGACGTCGACGCCTACGAGCCCATCCTCGGCGAGATCGATACCGAGGCCGGCCCGGTGCTTTCGGCCGCGGGTTGGTGCGAGGGTTTCAGCCGCGGCATCGACCTGCGCGCGGGCCTGTGGGAGAAGCGGCTGGCCGACGATCCGCAGTTGATGGAGCTGCTGGGCCCGGTGATGGCGCTGGCGGTGGACGAGGGCATCCTCAATGCCGAGGCCGAGTTCGAGAAGCTCAGCGACGAGGAGTACGACGAGTGCCTGACCCAGGTGCCGGGCGTGCTCAATGCGGTGAACCAGTACTGGAACGCGCATCCGGTGACCGAGGCCGAGATCGAGGCGGCGGTGAAGACCATCAGCACCGAAGAGGACCACACGCAGCCGCCGCGCCAGCGCAGCGGGCACTGGGTGCACTGAGCCGGCGCGCGCACGGCAGGCCGTTGCGATGGACCTGAAGGACTACTTCCGCAGGCTGGCCCGCTACCACGCGTGGGCCACGCGCCGCGTGCTCGACAGCGTGGCCCCGCTGAGCGATGCGCAATGGCATGGCGACGCGGGGCTGTTCTTCCGTTCCGTGCATGGCACCGTCAATCACCTGCTGGTGACCGACGACATCTGGTACGGACGCTTCGCCGAGCAGCGTTCGCTGCAGTTGCCGCTCGACGCCGAGCTGCATGCCGACCGTGCGCCGCTGTGCAGGGCGCTGCTTGCCGCGGTGGATCGCTGGGCCGGCTGGATCGACACGCTGGACCCCGCGCGGCTCGACGGCGAGCTGCACTACACCCGCAACCAGGGCATCGCCGTGCAGGTGCCGTTCGCACCCACGCTGGGACATGTGTTCAACCATGCCACCCACCACCGTGGCCAGCTCAGCGCGGCAGTGACCGCCATGGGCAGGCAGGGCCCGGAGCTGGACTGGGTCTACCAGCTGCGCGAGGAGCAGGCGCCACCGCGCTGAGCCGCGCCGGCGTTTCCATCGCTGCAGCGAACAATCCGTTCCCTGTTCGGGTCTTGGGCCGCGCACGGCGCGGCATCATCATGGTGGACAGTCCACGTACTGGAGACCAGCCATGACCGAACGCAGCATCCTCCGCCGCATCCGCGGCATCGACACGTCCGACGGCGCGGGCGTGCGGCTCAAGCGCGTGATCGGCCAGCCGGGCCTGGACATGCTCGATCCGTTCCTGCTGCTGGACGAGTTCCGTTCCGACCAGGCGGGCGATTACATCGCCGGCTTCCCCGAGCATCCGCACCGTGGCTTCGAGACGGTGACCTACATGCTGGCCGGCCACATGAAGCACCACGACAACCACGGCAACAGCGGCGACCTGGTGCCGGGCAGCGTGCAGTGGATGACCGCCGGCCGCGGCATCCTGCACTCGGAAATGCCCGAGCAGGAAGACGGCCTGATGTGGGGCTTCCAACTGTGGGTGAACCTGCCGGCCAAGGACAAGATGATCGCGCCGCGCTACCAGGACATCGGTCCGGAGCGCATTCCGGTGGCACGCCCGTCCGAGGGCGTGGAAGTGAAGGTGATCGCCGGTGAATTCGGCGGCGTGACCGGCCCGGTGGCCGAGATCGTCACCCAGCCGATCTACCTCGACATCGCCGTGCAGCCGGGCGCCTCGGTCACCATCCCGCTGCCGGAAGGCCACGCCGGCTTTGCCTACGTGTTCGACGGCAAGGACGCGGACGTCGCCGGCGAACCGCTGGCCCGCAGCGAACTGGCCGTGCTCTCGCGCAGCGGCGAACTGCGCATTGCCGGCCGCGACGGCGCGGCACGCGTGCTGCTGGTGGCCGGCCATCCGCTCAACGAGAGCGTGGCGCGCTACGGACCGTTCGTGATGAACACGCCCGAGCAGATCCACCAGGCCATCGCGGATTTCCGCGCAGGCAAGTTCTGATCGACCGGGGCGGCCCATGGGCCGCCCCGGGGTTTCCAACCGATACGGACCCGCCCATCTCCGACGGCGCCTTGCCCCCTCTCCCCTCGGGAGAGGGTTCGAGTCAGGGTACGCACTTGCCCCAGGCCTCTGACCATCGCCCAGCCAGGCGCCATGGCCAGCCCTGCACCCTCTCCCCAGCCCTCTCCCGAAGGGAGGGGGTATGAGGCAAGCCCCTCAAGCCCCTCCCGTCCTCGCCGATCACTTCCTCGTAGTAGGGGGAATCTGGCGGTGGCGGCACGGATGGCGCGTTCGATGCATGCCATCCGTGCCTGCCGCCGGGTTCACAAAATCAGCAAGTTAGCCCGGCTGACGGGTTGTAAAACGATCTTGGACTGTCGTTAAATTAGGATTAATCCAAAGGGGTGCAGACGGCTGTAGTATGAATCTACAGTTCTTGCAAAGAATTCATCTATAACTCGTTGTATTCATTATTATGAATGCCCTGATTACTCTCATTGTCCTGGCCTTGATCGCGACGTTCGCCACCGCGATCAAGCGCGTACCGGCCGACCAGGTGCATAGCCTCTATCGCCGGGGCAAGCCGTATCGCCTGCTGCAGCCGGGCATCCACATGAGCCTTCCGCTGATCGACCGCGTGGAGCACCGCATCGCCCTGAGCGGCCAGGTGCTGCGCTTCCAGGAGCCGCTGCCGAACCAGCACGACGTGCGCGGCACGGTGTACTGGCAGGTGCTTGAGCCCGAGCGCGCCGATGCGGTGATCGAGCAGGCCGACCAGCTGATCCGCGGTGGCGCCCTCGCCGCCCTGCGCGACGAGCCGGAGGCCTACCGTGCGGACCGCCGTGACCTGGGTTCGCGCCTCAAGCAGGCCATGAACGGCGCCCTGCGCGAGCGCGGCATGATGGTCACCCGCGTGGAACTGGAATTCGCCTGATCCGGAAGACTGCCGGTCAGGCCCATGGCGAAGGTCGCCCCAGAGCGGCCCGCCACAGGGGAGTCACTTGAAACCCGCTACGGCGGGTTTTTCTTTGCGCACGGGCCCGTCGCGCTGGCATCGCGGCCCCCACCCCCGGATACTTGCGGCCCCGTTTCTCCAAGGCGCATCACCCATGTCCTCCCGTCACGACCTGCAAAACCGGCTGGAACGCGGCATCGCCACGCTCGGCCTGCAGCTGCCGGAAGGCGCGGTGGAGCGCCTGCTCGACTACCAGGCGCTGCTGGGGCGCTGGAACGCCACCTATAACCTCACCGCCATCCGCGACCCGGCCGAGATGGTGAGCCGCCATCTGGTCGACTCGCTGGCGATCCTACCGTTCGTGCGCGGCGCGACGCTGGCCGACCTGGGCACCGGCCCCGGCCTGCCGGGCATTCCCCTGGCCATCGCCGCACCGGAGCGCGAGGTGCTGCTGGTGGACTCCAACGGCAAGAAGGTCCGCTTCCTGCGCGAAGCGATCCGCTCGCTCAAGCTTGAGAACGTGCGCGCCGTGCAGTCCCGCGTGGAAGAGGTGGAAGGCCAGTTCGACTGCATCACTGCCCGCGCCTTCGCCAGCCTGCACGACATGCTGGACTGGGGTGGTCATCTTTTGACCAAGGACGGCATCTGGCTGGCCATGAAGGGCAAGCATCCGGAGGAAGAGCTGCCGGGCGTGCCGGAAGGCTTCGAGGTGCGCGCCATCCAGGCGCTGGACGTACCCGAGGTGGGTGGCGAGCGTCATCTGGTGATCATCGGGCGGGCAGGCCGTCAAGCAGGCTGCTAATCTAGCCCCCTTTTCACTCGCTCACGGTAACGACGACACCATGGCTCGCATCATCGCTGTCGCCAACCAGAAGGGCGGCGTCGGCAAGACCACCACCGCCGTCAACCTCGCTGCCGCGTTGGCGGCCGCCAAGCGCAAGGTGCTGCTGGTCGATCTCGACCCGCAGGGCAACGCGACCATGGCGTCGGGCGTGGACAAGCACGAGGCCAAGCCGAACGGCTGCGAAGTGCTGCTGGACGAGGCGCCGATCGAGCAGGCCATCGTGCGCACCGAGGCGAACTACGACCTGCTGCCCGGCAACGGCGATCTCACCGCTGCCGAGCTCAAGCTGATGGATGCCATCGCGCGCGAGAACCGGCTCAAGGAACAGCTGGCCAAGGTGGCGGATCGCTATGACACCATCCTGATCGACTGCCCGCCGTCGCTGCACCTGCTCACGCTCAACGCGCTGGCGGCGGCCAACGGCCTGCTGATTCCAGTGCAGTGCGAATACTTCGCGCTGGAAGGCCTTTCCAGCCTGCTCGACACGGTGAAGGCCGTGCGCCAGCGCCTGAATCCCGCGCTGGAGATCGAAGGCCTGCTGCGCACCATGTACGACGTGCGCAACAACCTGGGCAATGAGGTATCGGCCCAGCTCACCCAGCATTTCGGCGACAAGGTGCTGCGCTCGATCATCCCGCGCAACATCCGCCTGGCCGAGGCGCCCAGCCATGGGCAGCCGATCCACCTTTACGACCGCAGCTCGCGTGGCGCCATCGCCTACATCGGCCTGGCCGGCGAGATGATCCGTCGCGAGCGCGGGCAGCATGCCGCCGCCAACGACCAGGCCGGCGAGGTGGTGCCGGCCGTGCTGCATGACGACACCGAGACGCTCGACGACATCGTCGACCTGCATCAGGAGTAAGCATGTCCGCTGCGAAAAAACGGGGCCTGGGACGCGGGCTCGATGTCCTGCTGGGTGCCGCTGACGAACCCAACAAGCCGTCGGTGCTCGAGCAGGAAGGCGAGCTGCGCACGCTGCCGATCCAGCAGATCCAGCCGGGCAAGTACCAGCCGCGCCGCCACTGGAACGAGGAGGCGCTGGACGAGCTGGCCGCCTCCATCCGCGCGCAGGGCCTGATCCAGCCGGTGGTGGTTCGCGCCATCGGCAAGAACAGCTACGAGCTGATCGCCGGCGAGCGCCGCTGGCGCGCCGCGCAGCGCGCGCAGCTGTCCGAGCTGCCGGTGTTGGTGAAGGACGTGCCGGAAGTGGCCGTGCCGGCCATGGCGCTGATCGAAAACATCCAGCGCCAGGACCTCACCCCGCTGGAAGAAGCCGACGCGCTCAAGCGCCTGATCGACGATTTCGACCTCACCCACCAGCAGGCCGCCGACGCGGTGGGCCGCTCGCGTGCTGCGGTATCCAACCTGCTTCGCCTCACCGAGCTGCCGGTATCCATCAAGCGCCTGCTGGACGAGGGCAAGCTGGAAATGGGCCATGCCCGCTGCCTGATCACCCTGCCCGAGGGCATGGCCGAAGGCCTGGCGCTGGAGGCCTCGCGCCATGGCTGGAGCGTGCGCGAGCTGGAAGAAGCCGCGCGCCGCGCGCAGACCGCGCCCAAGGGCAAGGCCAAGAGCGCCCCGGCCCGCGATCCCAACGTGGACGCACTGGAACGCGAGCTGGGCGAGCGCTTCGCCACCCGCGTGGAACTGGCCCACAGCCGCGGCGGCAAGGGCAAGCTGGTAATCCATTACCACAGCAACGACGAGCTGGAAGGCATCCTCGGCAAGATCCGCTGAGGGGTTAGGGATAAGCGTTGGGGACAGGGACAAGACTGGCCCCCTCACCCCAACCCTCTCCCCGAGGGGAGAGGGAGTAAAAACCGCCTCGCCTTAACGACGGGCAGGAAGGACCGTGGCGAGAAGCGGTCGCGCACAGGGGGCGCTCCTGCAGGGGGCGGTCGAGTGCCGCTGGCGGCCATCCACCCCTGACGCCAAGCCTTTCACCCACTAGAATGGCGCCCTGGCGCGCAAGCGCCCCCTGCTTCAGACAAGGCCCTCCCCCATGCCTCAACTGTCCGTCGTCGTGCCGGTATTCAACGAGCGCGACAACATTCCGCCGCTGTTGGCCGAGATCGCCGCTGCCCTGCGTGGCAAGGTCGATTTCGAGGTCATCTACGTGGACGACGACTCCAGCGACGACAGCGTGGCCGTGCTTGCCGCCGAGAAGCCGAGCTATCCGGAGCTGCGCATCGTGCGCCACCTTACCCGCAGCGGGCAGAGCACCGCCGTGTGGAACGGCGTGCGCGCCGCGCGTTCACCGTGGATCGCCACGCTGGACGGCGACGGCCAGAACGATCCGGCCGACATCCCCAAGCTGCTCGCCTCGCGCGACAAGGCCTCGGAGAACACCCGCCTGTTCGCCGGTTGGCGCACCACGCGCCGTGACAGCTTCAACAAGCGCATCTCCTCCAAGATCGCCAACGCGGTGCGTTCGCGCATGCTCAGGGACAGCACGCCCGACACCGGTTGCGGCCTGAAGCTGTTCGATCGCGAAGTGTTCCTGCGCCTGCCCTACTTCGACCACATGCACCGCTACCTGCCGGCGCTGGTCAAGCGCGCGGGTTTCGAGAGCACCAGCGTGCCGGTGGGCCATCGTCCGCGTACCGCGGGCAGCTCCAAGTACGGCATGCTCGACCGCCTGTGGGTGGGCATCGCCGACCTGCGCGGCGTGGCCTGGCTGATGCGCCGTGGCAAGGTGACCCGCGTCGAGGAGATCTGAACGCGCGCGCCCTGCCGCTCGCGGGGCACAAGCGCGTAGCGTCCTGTCGACGCGTTTTTCATCGGCGTATGCTGAAGATCCTCCTTTTGGGAGGCCGCCCGCCCATGAGCATTGCCGTCAAGCGCGTCTACGAGCCCGCCGCGAAGAGCGACGGCTACCGGGTGCTGGTCGATCGCCTGTGGCCGCGTGGGCTGAAGAAGGAAGACGCCGTGCTGGACGAATGGCCCAAGGAACTGGCGCCGTCGACCTCGCTGCGCAAATGGTTCGGCCACGATCCCGCGCGCTGGGAGAGTTTCCGCCATCGCTACGCCACCGAGCTCGATGACCATGCCGAGTTCTGGCAGCCGCTGGCGACCAAGGCCGGACGCCGCCGCGTCACCCTGCTCTATGGCGCCCGCGACGAGGAGCACAACAACGCGGTGGCGCTGAAGTGCTACCTGGACGCCTGGCTCAAGGCGAACGGCCCCCATTGACGCGGTGATTGGGCTCCCAGCCGGCGAGTGCGCGGCGCGCCTGCAGGCGGCCGTGCTCGATCAGTTCGCGCGCGCGGTAGAACTCGTAGACGTTGGCGCAGTTGCGCGGCAACCGGATCAGCAGGTCGGGTTCGTAAGCGGCCAGGCGCAGCCGCGAGAGGTTGGCCTGCATCAGGTCCATCGACTGCGTGAGCAGCTCCAGCATCCCCGGTTCGCGCGGCTTGTCCGCGCCGTGCGGCATCAGCCGGCCGATGAAGTCGCCGATGCGCGCGCGGTAACCCTCGGGCGGCTCGGTTGGCGTGGCAGGTACTTCGTCCGGCGTGGTGACGTCGGGCGGGCCGTCCACGCTGACGGCGAACAGGAAATCGGCGGTTTCGCGGATCAGCGGCGTGACCGGCACCGGGTTCAACAGGCCGCCATCGACCAGCCGGCGCTCCGACAGCGTGTGCGGTCGGAACACGGTGGGTATCGCGATGGAAGCGCGGATCGCATCGAACAACGGGCCGCGCGTAAGCCACACCTCGCGCTCGCGATCCAGGTCGGTGGCCACGGCAGTGAAGGCCAGCGGCAGCGCCTCGATCTGGGCGTCGCCGATCAGTTCGCGCAGCGTGTCGATGATGCGTTCGCCTTTGATCAGGCCACCGCCGGAGAAGGTCCAGTCGACCAGCTTGAGCACATCCATCTTGGCCAGCGAGCAGACCCAGTCACGGTACACGTCCAGCTTGCCCATGGCGTAGACGCCGCCGATCAGCGCGCCCATGGAGGTGCCGGCGATGGCGACGATGTCGTAGCCCTGCGCCCGGATCTCCTCGATCGCCCCGATATGCGCCAGACCCTTCGCTCCGCCGGAACCAAGTGCCAGCGCCACGGTCGGTTTGCGGATGGCTTCGGATTCCGCAGGTAGTGCAGAGGACACGGCGATGTCGGCAGGGCTCATGGAACGCGGGGCACAGCAGCGGTGTGGGGCTCTAGCCTCACCCCGGGCGGGCCGGCTGGCAAGCCTTGCGTGCGAAGCCCATCCGGGCCTGCGTCCGGATCGTGGCCTCGGTCCGGACCGTCGTCGACGCTCAGCGAGGCGGCTGCTGGTAGCCACCCAGTGCCAGCTGCAGCTGGATCTTCATCTCCTCGCGCAGCGACAGCGGCGCCACCACTTCCGCGTCAGGACCGTACTTGAGCACGTCCATCAGCAGTTCCTTGGAGTTGGAATAAGGCACCTGCAGTTCGTAGCGGCCGTCGGGCAGCCACTCGCCCTTCTGCTGCGAGTGCCAGTGCTCGTCGGCGACCCAGCGCGCCGCGTGCTGCGAGAAACGCAGCGTGGCCCAGGCCTTGGGCTTGCCGGCGAAGATGCCGTAGCTGGAGGCGAGCGCATCGTTGAGCTCGGCTTCGGGCACGTCGCGCGCGGGTTCGTCCAGCGCCTGCGGTTCGGCGATGCGATCGACGGCGAAGCTACGCAGCGCCTCGCGGTCGTGATCCCACACGTCGAGGTACCAGTTGTCGCGGTAATGGGTCAGCCGTTGCGGCGACACCTTGCGATGGCTGTCGGCATTGGTGGTGCGCGCACGGTAGCGGAAGCGAAGCTGCTTGCGTTCGAGCACCGCGCCGGCCACCACGCGGAACACCTGCTGGTCGAGCTTGCGCTCGCCCCAGGCGATCACGCGGATGCGCTCGATCGGCAGCGCCTTGCCGCTGCCCTGGTCCGACAGCAGGTGCTCGATGCGCGCCTTGAACGGCGCAAGCGCGCCGGCCAGGACGCCCGGCCCGCTGCGCCCGATCAGCTCGTTGAGGGCGAGCAGTGCGGCGAGTTCGTCAGAAGTCAGCCACAGGCCAGGCAGTTCGAAGCGCTCGCCTTCGCCGGCCGCGTAGCGGAAGGCGGCATGTTCGCCGCCCGCGCTTTCGATCGGTGCGCCCAGCGCATCGCGCAGGAACGCTACGTCGCGGTACAGGGTTGCGCGCGAACACTCCAGCTCGTCCATCAGACGAGGCAGGGGCACCGGATAGTGAGCCGACTTGAGCAATCGGTGCAGGGTGAGAATGCGCTCGTAACGATCCATGAAATGATTTTCGACGGCAGCCTTTGCGTAGCATGCGCACCGTTGAGCACAGCCGCAAGTACAACCTACGGCGGAAGTGGCTCCGATCACGCACCGATCATGCAGTGATGATCTGCCCTTCACGCACAGAAGACAGAAAAATCATGAAGCCACGCCGCCAAGCCCCAGCAGTCACCATCGGTGAAGGACGCGAAGGGCCACCCCTGCTCCGTCCACGCCGCCTCGGCGCCACCTTGCTGCAGGCGGCAGCGACCCACGGCTTCGGTGTGTGGATGCTGCTCGGGTTGTCGCTTGCCATCGGCATGTATCCCGCGGGGCGCGGCGATGCGCTGGTGCCGTTGATGATCGGCGGTGCCCTCGTCGGGGTCGGCCTGCTGGCCGCCTGCGTACGCTCGCCGTGGATGCCCGACTGGCATGGCTGGCGCTTCGGCAAGGGCAGCCGACCCACGCGTGACGCCCTGGTCGCGTTGGCGACGGTGTTGCCGGTGCTCGCGGTGGCGGGGTTGGCGCGGGGCGACAATTCATTCTGGGTCACCCGGCTGGCCGGTGCCGCGCTGGCCCTGTGCAGCCTGGTCAGCCTCATCGTCACCGTGCTCGGCGATGCCTCGCGCAATGCACCGGGCCTGGACAAGCACGTGGTCACCCAGCTGCCTCTGAGCCGCGTGGTGTCGGCCACCTATGGCGGCGGCCTGTGGCTGTGGATGTGCATGATGGGACAGGACAATCCCGACGCGTTGATTCCACCGCTGGTGTGCATCATCGGCCTGCTGCTGCTGGCGCTGCTTCGCGGCCTCATCGAGAGCCTGCGCTGGCAGGCCGTGCTGCAGCGGTTGCCCGGGCCGCGGCCGCGCTTCGAGTTGCAGCCGCGGCGCTATCTGGGCGCGCTGCTGATCTACGCCGTGCCCAGCATGGCCCTGCTGATGGTGAGCTTTGGCGAGGTTCGCCTGGAAATGTCGGCGCTCGCCGCGATCAGCTGCCTGATCGGCATGGGCACCGAGCTAAGTTTGTATGATGGGGCTCTTGCGGCACTCCCCGATAGCCGCTGAATCGGCCATCTGACGCCATTTGCGCTCAAAAAAGGCCGCTTTGTTCACTGGCAGTTCAATCCGCCCCGTTATGGTGGCGGCTGCTTTGTTTTAACGAAAAAGGAACGAATTTCAATGAAGAAGACCCTGATGGCGGGCGCCCTGCTCGCGGCGCTGGCCAGTGTTGGCGCGTACGCAGACGACGCGCCGGCGGCCAACGCCTCCTCCAACCCTGCCGACAACGGCGGCTGGACGGGTTCGGGTGAATTCGGTTTTGCCTCGTCGTACGGCAATTCCCGCTCGGAGAACGCCAACGCCAAGCTGGGCCTGAGCCAGGAAAACGACCTGTGGAAGAACAACTTCTACCTCAACGGCCTGCGCTCCAAGGGCGAGGTCGAGGTGCAGGACCAGTACGGCAACACAGTGGATCGCCTCGCCACCACCGCCAATCGCTACGACTCGGGCGCCTCCGTGGGCTACAAGCTCGACCCGCGCAGCTACGTGGTGACCGCCGCGCGCTATGAGCATGACGATTTCGGCGCCAACCTGTGGCAGGGCATCATCTCGGTGGGTTATGGCTACATCGCGCTGAAGACCGAGAGCACCGAGCTGTCCTTCGAAGCCGGTCCCGGTTACAAGCGTTATCGCCCGGCCGATGTCAGCCAGGAAGTGGACAACCCCGACGGCACCACCGGTACCGTCAAGGTGCCGCAGAACACGCAGAGCGAAGTGGTCGGCCGTGGCCTGATCAACTACAAGTACCGCCTCACCTCCAATACGGCGCTGGAAGACACGCTGCTGATGGAAGCGGGTTCGAAGAACAAGTACTACCAGAACGACATCGGCGTGTCGGTCAGCATGACCCGCAAGATGGCGCTCAAGCTGGGTTACCAGGTGCGCTACAACAGCGACGTGCAGCCGGGCACGGACAGCACCGACACCCTGCTGACCACCAACCTGGTCTACAACTTCTAAGGTGACTGCCCGCTACGGCGGGAGGCGCGGTGGCGATGCAACGCTCCTGCAGGGAAGTTTTTCAGTGGCCGAGGAACTGGCTGGCGCCCTGCTCGTACAGGGCTTCGGCCACCTGCCGGCCCAGCGCTTCGGCCTGATCACCCTCGGCCTGTGCCTCGGCCAGCAGCAGGCGGCCACTGCTCACGTCGCCGACCATGCCGCGCAGGTGCAGGCCGCGTTCGGTGACGGTGCACCAGGCACCCACCGGCACCGTGCAGCTGCCGCCCAGTGCCTGGTTCATCGCACGCTCGGCAGTGACGGCCAGGCGCGTCTGGGCATCGTCCAGCGCACGCAGCAAATCGATGACGGCGGGTTGATCGTTGCGTGACTCGATGGCAATGGCTGCCTGGCCCGGTGCCGGCAGCCAGTCGGGTGCGGTGAGGCGACTGCGGATGCGGCTGGCCAGGCCCAGGCGCTCCAGCCCGGCGCAGGCCAGCAGGATGGCGTCGTAATGGCCGGCATCGAGCTTGGACAGGCGCGTGCCCACGTTGCCGCGCAGGTCGAGCAGGCTCAGGTCAGGCCGCACTGCACGCAGTTGCGCCTGCCGGCGCAGCGAGGAGGTACCCACGCGTGCGCCCAGCGGCAGCTCATGGAGATTCGCGTAATCGTTGCTGATGAAGGCATCGGCAGCGTCGGCGCGCGGCAGGATCGCCGGCAGCGTGAAGCCGGGTTCGAGTTCGGCCGGTACGTCCTTCAACGAGTGCACGGCCAGGTCAGCGCGGCCTTCCAGCATGGCCACTTCCAGTTCCTTGAGGAACAGGCCCTTGCCACCGATGGTGGCCAGTGGCTTGTCGAGGATCTCGTCACCACGGGTGGACAGTGGCACCAGTTCCACCACCAGCCCGGGGTGCGTGGCGCGCAGTTCGCTGGCCACGTGCTCGGCCTGCCACAGGGCGAGTGCGCTCTTGCGGGTGGCGATGCGCAGGGTCGAAGGAGTCATGCTGTTCTCGGTGGAGGCGCCGCGCGCTGGCTTCAATGGGGAGCCGCATTGTGGCGTAATTGCGCCGTATCGCGCAGGGGCCCGCGCGGTGCGCGAGGTCGCACGTTTCAGCCCATGCGCAGCAGGCGGCGCAGCGCCGGCAGGTTGCGCCGGCTCACCTCGGGCATCAGTTCGGTGCCACCCAGCCGGGCCAGCACGCGACCGTCGCTGAGCGTCTTGAGGCCGATCAGACGCTGCGCGGGCACCAGGCAATTGCGGTGCAGGCGGATCAGAAGCTCCGGATAGGCCTCTTCGAGCTGTCGCAACGACTCCTCCAGCAGCAACTGGCCGCCGCGATGCTGCACCACCACGTACTTTTCTTCCGCCAGCAGGCACACCACGTCGTCGAGCGCGACGCGCACCTGCTCGCCGCGCAGGCGGCCGTGCAGGTAGTTCGGCACGGCGCGGGGCGTCTGCGCCAGGCGTACGCGCGCGCGTTCCAGTGCCTCGTTGAGCCGCTCCAGCCGGACCGGCTTGAGCAAGTAATCGACGGCGCCGAGCTCGAATGCCTGCAGCGCGTGGTTTTCGTAGGCAGTGCAGAACACCACTTGTGGCCGCTTGAGCCCGGCCAGCCTCTGGGCCAATGCCGTGCCGCTGAGGCCGGGCATGTTGATGTCCAGCAGCAGCACGTCCGGCTGCAGCTCGCCCAGCGCGCCGAGCGCGGCTTCGCCATCCCCCACGCTGCCGGCGACCTCCACGTCCTGGCATTCGCCCAGCAGCGCGGCGAGCCGGGCGCGGGCCAGGGGTTCGTCGTCAACGATCAGTACGCGCATGGACTTGATCCGGAAGTTGCAGGCGCACCACGAAGCGGTCGCCCTGGGGGCCGGCTTCCACACGTGCGCGCGGGCCGTAGCGATAGGCGACGCGCTGGCGCACGTTGTCCAGGCCGTGGCCGTGGCCGCCGGGCGTGGGCGGGCCGAGGCAGGGATTGTCTATTTCGATCACGATGCCGTCGCGTTCGCGTTGCCCGCGCAGGATCACCTCGCCACCCTGGCGCGAGGGCTGGATGCCGTGGCGTACGGCGTTCTCCACCAGCGGCTGCAGCAGCAGGCGCGGCAAGGGGAAGCCGGGCGGCAGATCGTCCAGTTCGCGTTGCACGCGCAGGCGGTCGCCCAGGCGCAGCTGCTCGATCGCCAGGTAACGCTCCACCAGGCTGAGCTCCTCGCCCAGGGTGCCGTCGCGGGTGCCGTGTTCGCCCAGCGCGGCGCGGAACAGCTCGGACAGGTCTTCCACCGTACGCTCGGCCGCGTCCGGGTCCACCCGCACCAGCGCCGCCACGGTGTTCATGCTGTTGAACAGGAAGTGCGGGCGGATGCGCGCCTGCAGGGCCGCCACCTGTGCCGTGGTCACCGCGGCCAGGCGCGTCTGCCACTGGGCCAGCAGGTAGAAATAGCGCAGCATCGCCGCGCTCAGCAGGGCGGCGATCGCCGTGTTGTTGCGCACGAAGATGCCGGCGCTGTCCTGCAGCAGCTGCATCTCCATGGCGCTGTCCATCCAGTGCACCAGCGCGCTGGCGCCGGCCACGATCAGCACCATCACCAGCCACACGCTGGCGTAGGCGGCATAGGCCGGCAAGCGCTGCAGCAGGGGGCGCAGCTTGCACAGCGCTACCCCGCTCACCAGGGCCAGCCAGTCGGCGAACAGCATCCCCATGGTGTAGCCCTGCCAGCCGTGGCCGTTGTTGGGCGCCAGCCACATCACGGTGACGGTGATGGCCGCCACCACCAGCAACGCGAACAGCACCGGCATGCTGCAGAAGTCAGGCAGCAGGTGCGGTTCGGCCGGGCCGGGCACGGACGTGGCGATGGGGGTATCCGTCATGCGGCGGAGTATGCCGCATGCCCCGGTGGGGCGAATGCGACCGTCGGCGGGATCGTCGCAGCGCTCAGAGCGCCAGGCGGGGGGTCATCCAGTGGCGCAGGTCGGCGATCTCCTCGGCGCACACCGAGTGCGGCATCGGATAGGTGTGCCAGGCGACAGGGCAGCCCAGCGACTGCAAGAGGTCGCGCGAACTCACGCCGCGGGTGAGCGGCACGATCGGGTCGGCCGTGCCATGTCCCCAGAACACCGGCAGGCCGGCATTGGCCTCGCTGCGCTCGGCGGCAACCGAGGCCTGCATCGGCAGGTAGGTGGACAGCGCGATCACTCCGCCCAGGCGCCGGGCATGGCGCAGGCCGGCCGACAGCGCGATGGCGCCGCCCTGGGAAAAGCCAGCCAGCATGATGCGTTCGGTCGGAACGCCGCGCTCGTTCTCGCGCTCGATCAGGGCTTCCACGTTGGCGATCGAGGCACGCATGCCGCTTTCGTCCTGCCGCGAGACCAGGTCCACCCCGGCGATGTCGTACCAGGCACGCATCGGCATGCCGCCGTTCACCGTGACCGGGCGCACCGGCGCGTGGGGAAACACGAAACGCAACGCCGGCCAGTCCAGCGACACCAGCTCCGGCACGAGCGGCGCGAAGTCGTGGCCGTCGGCACCCAGGCCGTGCAACCAGATCACGCTGTGGGTGGGTTGGGGAGCGGTTTCGGTTTCGACGGTCGGCAGGGGCATGGACAGTTCGCTGGATGGGAGAGGGAGAAGGCGCAGACGTCCGGCGCCCCAGTGAAGTTCCCGAACGCTTGGGCCGGCGATGAGCCGACAGCCGCGTTGCCCGGAGGATCGGAAAGATTAGCTGCCTAGGCCCGTAGTTTGAACCGGGACTATCGGCGCTTGCCTGGGCCGGGGCCTTGGCTATCCTGCAACGTTTTGACTGTGGAGCCCTCCATGCGCCGAATGCTGTTTGCCGGCCTCGCTGCCCTGGCCACCCTGCCTGCGGCGGCCCTGACGCCACCTGCCACGGACGGCCAACTGGACCTGGAACCCATCATGGCCAATCCGGACTGGATCGGCGCCGCGGTGGAATCCCCCTATTGGAGCGTGGACGGCCGCAGCCTGTACTACTCGCTCAAGGAAGACGGCAGCAAGGTGCGCGACCTGTATCGTGTCGACCTGGCCAGTGGGCAAAGCGTGAAGCTCGACGCCGCCGCCGTGGCGCAGGCCGACGGCCCGGCCGTGTTCGACCGCGCGCATCGCTACGCCGCGTTCATTCGCCACGGCGACGTGTTCCTGGCGGAGCTGGCCAGCGGCCGCCGGGTACAGGTCACCCGCAGCAGCGAGCCCGAGTCCTCGCCGCGCTTCTCCAGCGACGCACGCAGCCTGCAGTACCGCCAGGGCAACAACTGGTTCGTGTACGACATCGCCAGTGGCGTGAATGCGCCGGCCGCCGTGCTGCGCTTCGTCGACGACCCGCAGGCCAAGCAGCCCGATGCGCTGGGTCGCCAGCAGCTGGAATTGTTCAAGTCGCTGCGCGAGAACAAGTCCGACAAGGACGCCCAGCGCGCCAACGACGACGCGCTGGCCGCCGCCGACCCGGGCCGCGCGCCCAAGCCGATCTACCTGGGCGAAGGCGGCGAGCCGGTGGACACCGAGCTGTCCCCCGATGGCCGCTGGATGCTGGTGGTCACCCAGCCCAAGGGTGCCAAGGAGGGCAAAAAGCCCGAACTCACGCATTACGTCACCGACTCCGGCTACGCCGAGCAGCAGGAGACGCGCGTCTACGTGGGCCGCAACGATCCCGTGCCGCAGTCGCTGACCCTGGTCGACCTGAAGGCGGCCAAGTTCTACCCGCTGAAGACCGACGTGCTGCCTGGCATCAAGGACGATCCGCTCAAGGACATCCGCGCCAAGACCGTCGCCGCGCTGGAAAAGGATGGCAAGGCTGATGAGGCCAAGGCGCTGAAGGCGCCCGACGTGCGCCCGGTGCGCATCATCTCCGGCGCCGATGACGGCGGTGGCGGCGGCATCGTGTGGAGCGACGACGGCCAGAACGTGGCCGTGCAGCTGCGCGCGATCGACAACAAGGACCGCTGGATCGCCAGCGTCGACTTCGACAAGCACGCGCTGGTGACCCAGCACCGCCTCACCGACAACGCCTGGATCAACTGGAACTTCAACGACTTCGGCTGGCTGAAGGACGGTCGCACGCTGTGGTACCTCAGCGAGGAAACCGGCTATTCGCAGCTCTACAGCAAGTCGCTGGGCGGCAAGGCCAAGGCGCTGACCACCGGCAAGTTCGAAGTGAGCCACCCCGCGCTGAGCGAGGACGGCCAATGGTTCTACGTGCGCACCAACCAGATGGCGCCGTACAGCTATGACGTCTACCGCCTGCCCAGCGGCGGCGGCGAGCTGAGCCGCGTGACCCAGTACCAGGGCATGGACGACTTCGTGCTGTCGCCCGATGGCCGCCAGCTGGGCGTGCTGCATTCCTCGCCCTACGTGCTGGCCCAGCTGGCGGTGCAGGACGCCGCCGGCGGCACGCCGCGCGAACTCACCAACACCATGAAGCCGGCCTACACCGCCCATGCCTGGCTCGCGCCGCAGATCGTCGGCGTGCCGTCCTCGCATGGCGCGGGCACGGTCTGGGCGAAGTACTACGGCCCGGCCGATGCCGGCGCCGCCGCCTCGCGCCCGGCGGTGATCTTCGTGCACGGTGCGGGCTACCTGCAGAACGTCACGCTGTCCTACTCCAACTACTTCCGCGAGCAGATGTTCCACAACCTGCTGGTGCAGCAGGGCTACGTGGTGCTGGACATGGACTACCGCGCCTCCGAGGGCTACGGCCGCGACTGGCGCACCGCGATCTACCGCCAGATGGGCCATCCGGAACTGGAAGACCTGCTGGACGGCAAGGCGTGGCTGGTGAAGAACCGCGGGGTGGATCCCAAGCGCGTGGGCATCTACGGCGGCAGTTACGGCGGCTTCATGACGCTGATGTCGCTGCTGCGTGCGCCGGGTGAATTCGCGGCAGGTTCGGCGCTGCGTCCAGTGACGGACTGGGTCACCTACAACCACGAGTACACCTCGAACATCCTCAACGATCCCCAGCTCGATCCCGAGGCGTTCGCCACCAGCTCGCCGATCAACTACGCCGACAAGCTGCAGGATCCGCTGCTGATGCAGCACGGCCTGATCGACGACAACGTGCTGGCCAGCGACACGGTGCGCATGTACCAGCGCTTCATCGAGCTGCACAAGCAGAATTTCTGGATCTCGCTGTACCCGATGGAGCGCCACGGTTTCGTGCATCCGGACTCGTGGCATGACGAGTACCGCCGCATCGACGAGTTGTTCAACACGTACGTGAAGCCGGTGAAGCAGTAAGCGGCCTGTGTGCCCTCTTCCCGCGTGGGGAGAGGGCACGCATGAAATCCGCGACCGCGGTCATGTGTAGGAGTGCACCCTGTGCGCGACCGCCTTGATCGGGGCGGCGTACTAGCGACTTTGGCCCTACTCGGCGGTATCGCCAGCGTGCCGCCTACGCGGCGGGCGTTTCGACGTCCTGCCGGCCGCCGAGTCACTTTTCTTTTGCTGGCCCACGCACGCGCCTGGAGCGCGTGCGAACGGCGAAGCCGGCCCGTAGGGCGCAGGGCAGGATGCCCGAAGTCAAAGAAAAGTAACCCAAAGAAAAT
>NZ_QIRF01000026.1 GCF_003332825.1 Dyella sp. C9
CCGACCCCCGAGCTGAACAGCCGGACGATGGCCTGCACAGTCAGATGTCTATACGAGACAGGGCCTATAGCTCAACGGTTAGAGCAGGGGACTCATAATCCCTTGGTTCCAGGTTCGAATCCTGGTGGGCCCACCATTTTTGCTCCTGGCCATGAAAACGTGGCCGTACTAACCGCCACCATTTCTCACTTTTCGCTTCAAGAGCGGAAAATGACTCTGCCCCCTTTTTTCGTAATGCGATCGGCTTCGCTGGGGTGGCCCGAGGGGATTATGCGTCGCCGTTCTGTGCCGTGGTCTTGATCAGACCGAGCTGCGTGAGAGCCGACACGCCATCATCAAGGCCGATCTCCTCGACGATCTTGCCGTCGATCACCTTCAGCACCGTGGTGCCTGTGAAGCGCATCTTGCGACCCGTAGCGGCCGGCAGGCTACCGACAAGGAAGTCGCTGAAGGCCGGCCCCGTGTGCGTGCCACCGCCTTCCCACTGACCGACGACGTAATCGCCCTCAGCGATCAGGTCGGCTGTACCCCAGAAGTTCAGGTCGGGGAATGCGGCACGAAAATCCGTCATAAAGGCCCTGATGTCCGCCCTGCCGCGACGCGGTTCGTGCAACGAATACTTCAGCAGCATGTCCGGCGCAGCAATATCGTCGATGACCGCCAGATTGACATCCTTGCCCCAAAACTCGGTGAACCAACGGACGACAACAGCCTTGTTGTTCTGTTCTTTGTTCATCGCAGTGACTCCTCAGGTTGGCTTTGGGTGATCTTCGAGTTCGATCGAGGACCTGAGGGAGAAGGTTAAAGATTGGATCTAGAAGCCAAACTCCGATTCTTGCTTTCGAATCATTCCGTACATTTGCGTTCGATTGACAACCAATCTGCGGGAGATGCAGGTCGTCAAGCGCGCTCGCCTGAAGACGATCGGCATCGAGATTGCGGAATGCTTTTCCAGGAGGAACATCGGCATCGAACGCTTCTTGCGCGCGATCGAGGACTACGACGTGGGGCGTTCGGGCTAGGTGCCGCTTGTGTATGTGGGAAGGACACCACGTCCGACTGTTGAGATGCCCTCTCTTGTCTTCTTGGTCCGTCGAAGACTCCCCGCCGATCCTGCTTCGGACGCCGGGAAATGCCGCGGTTCCTTAGAGCGCCTCGAGAGAGGCCTTGAGGTCTCCCCGTTCTTCAACACTCAGGCTCATCGGGTTGCGCCCTTCGAAGATCCGGGCATGGCGTCAACTGATTTTCGTGATTGTAAGAAATTGCGCCCCCGTTTACAGTCTCAAGCAAAAAAATACGCTAACAGGGGGGCGGTCAATAACGGGTTGCCCTGCGTCAATCAAAGGGGTAACCGTGAAAAAAGCCTACCGATTCAAAGAGAATCAGTTGTTGGGAGCCTTGGCCGCAGCACAAGAAACTGCGCCTATAAACTCCACAAGCCGCGCATCCAAGGGACATGGTTCATTGCGCCTGCACCATATGGCCGCAGCCCTGGCTGCGATATGGGGGCTGGCAGGAGCGGTGCCCAGCGCGTTGGCTGCCTGTACTCCGACATTTGGCGCCGGAGCCAATGTGACCTGTGCCGGCTCGGTGTTCGGCATCGATTCGACAGCCAACAACATGATCGTCACCGTTGCGGGTGGCGCCTTGATTCAACCGGCGGTGGTCAACCCGGGTTATGTGGTGAACCTGCTGGGTAACAACATGACCTTCAACAACAACGGCACGGTCGATCCATC
Organism: Dyella sp. C9; assembly: GCF_003332825.1. GTDB lineage: Bacteria > Pseudomonadota > Gammaproteobacteria > Xanthomonadales > Rhodanobacteraceae > Dyella. Next base: position 1,740 of record NZ_QIRF01000026.1, read on the forward strand.
ATTGGTGGCTGGCTTGTCCTTGTTGACGTCGGGGGCGAGGATCGGCGGCACCAACAATAGCTTCGTGACCGTCAACAACACAGGGATACTCAAGGGAACATCGACCCTTGCCCTGGGCCTGCCCCTGGCGAACCTGACTGGCCTTGCCCTGGACGTTCAGAACGGCGCCAACGGGCAAAATACCATCACCAACAGCGGAACCATTGGTTCAACGGCGATCCTCGGCATCTCAATCGCGCAAGCCGATATTCCGGTGATTTCCGTACGTGGTGGTAGCCCGACCACCTTCACCAACACCGCCACCGGCAACATTACCGGTCGTATCGCATTCCAGGGCTCGGCGCAGGGCAACCAGTTCATCAACGCCGGCATTCTGACCGGTAGCCTGAACATGGGGACCGGCGGTGCAGCCAACACCTTTACCGCCGTGACTGGGTCGCTGGTATCGCAGGCCGATGGCGTTGGTCCCGCACTGTCAGTCACGCTCTATCCGCTGCTCCAGTTCGCCGCCACAGGCACTGTCGATGGCGGCAGCGGCACGCTCAACAACCTGGTCCTGCAAAACAGTGCAGCTGGCACTGGCTCAGGCACCACCGGCACCGGCACCATTTCCAGCGCCAATTACCAAAACTTCAGCAACCTGACGGTCAACAGCGGTGCCTGGACGCTGTCTGGCCCGGTACTGACCGGCACCACCACCACGATGCTGAACGGCGGCATCCTGTCCTTCGACAACGCCTTAGGCATGGGCACCGGGCAAATCACCAGCAACGGCGGGACGTTGCAGGCGGGGGCGTCGGCGCTTGCGTTGTCCAACGTTATCAACATCAGCGCAAGCGGGTTGACCGTGACCGGCGGCAACACCCTGACCCTGAGTTCAGCCATCAACGGCATGGGGGCGCTGACCAAAAGCGGCATCGGTACGCTGGTTCTCGGCGCCGCCAACACCTACTTCGGCGGCACCACCCTGGCTGGCGGCACTATGCAGCTGGGCAACGCCGCAGGGCTGGGCAGTGGTTCACTCACCGTCACGGGCGCGTCCACCCTGCAAAACAATTCGACCATGACGGTCAGCAACAACATGCAGCTCAATGCAGGGCTTGGTGTGGCGAACATCAGCAGCTCTTCCCCGCTGACCCTGAGCGGCACACTGAGCGGTAACGGCGCACTGAGCAAGACCGGTAGCGCCGATCTGATCCTGACCGGCAACAACAGCTTCACCGGCGGTTTCAACCTGTCGGCCGGCAAGGTGATTCTCGGCAACGCCTCGGCCATCGGCAGCGGCTTGATCATCGCTGCGGCCGGCACCAGCCTGGATACGCAGACCGTCCAGGCGCTGAGCAACAACCTCAACCTCAATGGCGCACTGACCCTCGCCGGCAGCAACGACCTGACCCTCAACGGACAGATCAGCGGCCTCGGCAGCCTGGTGAAAAGCGGGGCATCGACGCTGACCTTGAACGGCAGCAACACCTTCAGCGGTGGCGTCAGCTTGAACGGCGGCAACCTGCTGCTCGGCGACAACGCAGCGCTCGGCGGCGGAGCCTTGAATGTCGGCGGCTCGGTCGCGCTGGACAGCTCGGGCGGATCGCTGAACCTGGCCAACAGCATTGTGCTCGCCGGGGGCAGTGCGTTGTACCTGATGGGCACGCAGGATCTGATACTGACAGGTACGCTGTCCGGTACGGGTGCCCTGACCAAGGCAGGTGCCTCCACGCTGACGCTGGATGGCGCGAATACCTTTGCGGGTGACCTTTCGGTCACCGGCGGCAAAGTTGTTGTCGGGGTCGACCAGAGCATCGGCAGCTTGTCCGGTGCGGCGGGTACCAGTATCGCGCTGGGGGCCAACACGCTCACCTTCGGCAGTTCGCTCAACGCCAGCTATGGTGGTGTTATCGGTGGCACCGGTGGTCTGGTCAAGCAGGGGACGGGCACCGAGAACTTGGCGGGCGCCAATACGTTCACCGGCGGACTCACGATCAACGCGGGCACGGTGGCGCTCGGTGCCGGCGGTAGTGTCACTTCGGGGGTCAATATCGCCAATGGCGGTGCCGCATTCGACATCTCAGCAGCGAGCAGCCAGGCCATTGCCTCGCTGAGTGGTGCTTCTGGCACGACGGTTGCTCTGGGTGCCAACACACTCACTCTGGGTGGCGTGGGCGATTACACCTTCAGTGGCGCGATTACCGGCACCGGTGGCCTGATCAAGAATGGTTCGGGCACGCAGACCTTCAATGGCGCGAGTACTTTTGCGGGCGACGTCGTCCTCAACGCCGGTGGTCTGCTGGTGGGGAACAACAGCGCGCTCGGTACCGGCACGCTGAACGTCAATGGCGCCGTCACGTTGGGCGGCAGCGCAAATAACATCACGTTGGATAACAGCGTGGTGCTCGGCACGGGCGCCGGGCTCACGGTGCAGGGAGGCAATGCGCTGACGCTGGGTGGCAGCGTTTCCGGCGCAGGCAGCCTCACCCTGAACAGCAGCTCGACACTCACGTTGACCGGTGCCAATACCTTTACCGGGGGCACCAGCATCCTGTCCGGTACGCTGGCCATCGGCGCAGGAGGCAGTTTGGCGGCCACCGGCGCGGTGACGTTAGCTGGCACGGGCACCCTCGATATTTCCGCTGGCGGCAATCAGACGGTGGGCTCGCTCGCCGGTACCACCGGCACAGTCAATCTCGGTGGTAACACGCTCACGCTGGGCGGCGTCGGGAATACGACTTTCGGCGGCACGATCAGCGGCACCGGTGCCCTCATAAAGAATGGCACGGGTGTGCAAACGTTGGATGGCGTCAACACCTACACCGGTGGCACCTTCATCAACGCGGGAACGCTGGCTCTCGGCGCGGGCGCGGGTCTCTATGCAGCAGGTACCGTCAACGTGGCGACCGGCGCAACGCTGGATCTTTCCGCAGGCAATGGCATGCAGACGGTCGGCACACTGATCGGCGGCGGCACGGTCAATACCGGTGCTAACGACATCACCATCGGTGGGCCCACCGACGGCGTCTTCAGCGGCTCGATCGCCGGCACCGGCGGATTGATCAAGCAGGGCACGGGCACGGAAACCCTCACCGGCAACAGCACGTTCAGCGGCGGCACCACCATCAATGCAGGCACGCTGGCGATCGGCGCCGGCGGAAGCCTCTCTTCGGCCGGGGCCGTCAATCTCGGCGCACCGGGTACAGGCTTCGATATTTCAGCAGCCGGCAACCAGACCATTGGTGCATTGAATGGCGTGGCAGGAAGCACTGTGTCGCTAGGTGCCGATACGTTGACGCTGGGAGGCGTCGGCAACGCGCGCTACGACGGCACCATCACCGGCACCGGCGGCCTGGTCAAAAGCGGCTCGGGCGTGCAGATGCTGGATGGTGCAAATACCTTTACTGGTGGCGTGGCACTCGATGCCGGTGGCCTTGTCCTCGGAAGTGGCCAGGCGTTGGGCACCGGTGCGTTGTCCGTCAATGGTGCCTCTACGCTGGACGCCATTACATCCTTGGGCATTGCCAACAACATCGCGCTCAACGGCGGGGCCGGCTTGAACGTACTGGGCTCCAACGACATCACGCTCTCCGGCGTGATTTCCGGCACGGGCTCGCTGACCAAGAATGGCGCGGCGACCCTCGTGCTTGGCGGGGCGAACACCTATACCGGCGGCACCACCATCAATGGCGGCACCCTTTCCATCGCGCCGGGCGGCAGCCTCGCGGCCACCGGTGCAGTAACGCTGAACAATCAGGCTACGCTGCAACTTTCCAGCGGCAATCAGCTTATCGGTTCATTGTCCGGCGTCACGGGCAATGTGTCGCTTGGCAACGCCACGTTGACGTTGAACGGCATGGGCAACACGGCTTTCGACGGCGTCATCAGTGGCGCCGGCGGTCTGGTAAAAAATGGTGCCGGCGTGCAGGAGCTGGGCGGCGCCAATACATTTGCCGGTGGCGTGACGCTCAATGGGGGCGGCCTGTTGCTTGGCAACGACAACGGCCTTGGCGTCGGCGTCCTGTCGACCAGCGGCACGGTGACGCTCGATGCATCGGCGTCGTCCAGCATCGCCAACGGCATCGCGCTCGGCAACGGCTCAACGCTGAGCGTGCTCGGCTCGAATGATCTGACGCTTACCGGCGTCATCTCCGGCGCAGGCTCGCTGATCAAGAACGGCGCATCGACGCTCACGTTGAGCAGCGCGAACACTTATGCCGGAAGCACCACCATCAACGCGGGTACTTTAGCCATTGCCGCAGGCGGCAGCCTTGCCACCAACAGCGCGGTGACGTTCGGCGGCAACGGTACGCTGGATCTTTCCAACGCCGGCAACCAGACCATCGGCTCACTCGCGGGAGCCAGTGGAAACGTGGTGCTTGGCGGCCATGCACTGACGCTGAGCAGTTCGGGCTACATCAGCTTTGACGGCACCATCAGCGGTGCGGGCAGCCTGGTGAAGAGCGGCTCGGGCGTGCTCGAGCTTGGTGGCATCAACACGTTCGGCGGTGGCCTGACGCTCGCATCGGGCGGCCTGGTGCTGGGCAACGATGCGGCACTTGGCAGCGGTGCGCTGACTGTCGACGGGGCAATAACGCTCGACGTGAGTCGGGCAATTACCACGACCAACAACGTGAACCTCGCGGCGGGGAGCACCATCGACATTCTCGGCAGCAACGCAGTGACGTTCGGCGGGGCTATTGCGGGTGGAGGTGGACTGGTGAAGGATGGTGCAGCCACGCTGACGCTGACTGGCGCCAACACCTATACGGGTGGCACCACCGTGAGCGCCGGCACGCTCGTGGGCAACAGCGTGTCTATCCAGGGCAATGTGCTCAACGATGCGGTGCTGAGCTTCAATCAATCCGTCGACGGAACGTTTGCCGGCATCATCACCGGCACCGGCCAAGTGGTGAAGGATGGCAACGGAGCGCTGGTGCTTACGGGAGCCAACGCCTATCAGGGCGGTACGGCCATTCATGCCGGCACGCTGCAAGTGGGAGACGGCGGCACCTCGGGCACGATCACGGGCGATGTGATCAACGCCGGCACGCTGGCTTTCAACCGTGCCGACAGCATCACCTTCAATGGAGCGGTCAGTGGCACGGGCGCCGTTGTGCAGAATGGCAGCGGCAGCCTGACGCTCGGGGGGGCGAATACGTACAGCGGCGGTACGTCCGTCCTTGCGGGTACCTTGATCGGAAACACGGCGAGCCTGCAGGGCACCATCACGAACAATGCCGCACTGGTATTCGACCAGAGTACCGATGGCATCTATGCGGGAAGCATCAGCGGCTCGGGTGTGCTGACCAAGACCGGGCAAGGCATGCTCGTGCTCGACGGCCAGAACAGCTTCGCTGGCACCACCACGGTGACGCAAGGCACATTGGAGGTGGGCGATGCATCCACGCCAACCGCGACGCTGGGCGGCAACGTCAGCGTGCAGTCCGGAGGAACGCTGCGCGGCCATGGCACGATCAATGGCAACGTGACGAACGACGGCCCGCTGCGCCCGGGTGGATCCATCGGAACGCTGACCATCAACGGTGATTTCAGCCAGTCATCCGCCGGCACCTTCGTCGTAGACACGGCATCGGACGGCACAGGCAGTCAGCTGGTGGTCAACGGCAAGGCGAACCTGGCCGGCAGTGCGCTGCTGGTACTGCCGGCCGCCGACTGGAAGGCCAGTACCGACTACAGCCTGATTACCGCCACGGGTGGCGTGGTCGGGACATTCGGCTCGGTGTCGTCCAACTTTGCCTTCGTCGATCCCACGCTTGCCTACGGACCAACTACGGTGACGTTGGCCTTGGAGCGCAACGAAGTGGCCTTCCCATCCGTAGCCACCACCCCCAATGCACGCAATGCATCGGCGGCGGTGGAGGCGCTTGGCTCCGGCAATGCGCTCTACAACGCGGTGTTGCTGCTCGATGGGCCGACCGCCGTCTCGGCGTTCCAGCAACTGGCTGGCGACATCCATGCCAGCACGCACACCGCGATTCTGGACAACGATCGCTACGTGCGCGATGCCATCGTTGCGCATCTCTCCGGCCTGTCTGGCACGACAACGGGCAACGACGCCAGCAATGGCGCCGGCGTTTCGGCGTGGACGTCCGCATGGGGCCACTGGGGCGATCGCGATGGCAACGGCAATGCCACGGACATGTCAGGCAATGGCAGCGGACTGGTGCTGGGCGGCGATCTCGCCGTCGGCGCCGCCGGGCGCATCGGTGCCCTGGTGGGCACCGGCGAGGGCTCGGTGCGTACCGATGCGCCGAATGCGTCGGCGCATCACGTCGACAACTATGCCGGCTTGTACGGCGACGTTCGCCTTGATGCATTCCATCTTCAGGGCGGAGCCGTCTACGGCTGGCAGCGCGTGAGCGCCAATCGCACGCTTGCCTTCGGCACCTTGGGGGGAGTTGCGGGCAGTCGCTACGACGCGAATACCGCCCAGGCCTACCTGGATGGCAGCTACGACGTCGCGGTGGGCCGCTCGACAGTTTCGCCGTTCGTGACGGTGGCCTACGACCATCTGCGCACCGACACAATCAGGGAGAGCGGAACACCGGCAGCGTTGGATATTTCCGGAGACAACAGCTCGGTAACGGTCGGAACGCTGGGGGCACGCAGCAGCTTCAGCCTCAGCGACGACGGCGGCCTACGCGCCAACTTCAGCCTGGGCTGGCAGCGCGCCTGGGGCGCGGTGACGCCGCAAACTGCCATGCGCTTCGCGGGTGGCCCGTCGTTCACCGTCTCCGGCGCGCCACTGGCTCGAAATGCCGCGGCGTTCAACGGGGGCATCAGCTTCCGCGTCGCGCGCGATGTGACCGTGGATGCCACCTACAGCGGACAGTTTGCCAGCCACGCAACAGACCAGGCGGCGCGGATGAGTCTGACCTGGACGTTCTGAACCGACGCGATGCCGCCCCCGAACTCCGGGGGCGGTATCGCGATGGGCGCGCGCTGCGTTCGGTGACAAGTGGGGAGCACGCACCGATCGTGCGGATTGTCGATGGCCGTTGCGTTCCAGACAGCCCCCTGCGTGCGTCTGGGTCGGGAATCCACCATTAGTTCGTGTCAAAGCCGCATCTGAAGCAGGTAGGTGATGCGGGCCTGGCAGAGGTTGTGGGTCGTCTTCTATCCTTCGAGGCCGCCGTAAGGCGGCCTTGCTTTTGGCGGCCGATGGTCATACTTCGAGGCGCGGGCATTGCGTTGATCGATGCCGTGTATAGGGACTGGGCCTTCGGGGCGGCGCCCATTACGGCCTATTCGTTACCACGCATGACAACTCCTCCACCTCCCTTGCGGCGTGATTTGCCGCTACATGGACATCACATGTCGTCACTCATCCGAAGCCTCTGCCTATTTGCGTGGGGGCTTCCTGTTGCTGTTGCCGTCGCCGCGTCCACACCCGGCCCATTGAATCGTTTTCCGGTTGTCTCCCAGGACTATGTGGTTTTCGTTGCACGCGGCGAACTCTGGCGCGCGCCGCGATCGGGTGGGGAGGCCACCGAGCTGGTGAAGGGACAGGGCCAAGTCCTGTTTCCGCACATCTCCCAGGACGGCAACTCGGTTGCATTCACTTGGCGTCATGGAGGGTTGAGCGACGTGTATGTGGTGCCGATCCAAGGGGGCGAGCCCCGCCGGCTGACACATGGGCCGTCCTATTCACCCTACGACAACGCGGTGACCGGATGGACGACCCATGGCGACATCCTGTTCGTTTCGCAGAGGGAGGCACATTTGCGTGGCGAGTACGACACGTATCGCGTTGCCGCGACTGGCGGCCTTGCCCGACCACTCGGCCTTGGTCACTCGGGCACCTCCAGCATGGCACCCGATGGCGGCACGATCACGTATGACACGAGCTTTCGCAATTTCGCGGGCGACCGTTGGAAGCACTATGTGGGCGGTCAGGCATCCGAGTTGGTCAGCTATAACCTAGCCAGCCACGCCTATGCGCGTGTTACCACTTGGGAGGGTGCCGACACCTTTCCCATGTGGTTTCGGGGGCAGCTCTTCTTCCTCAGTGATCGCGGGCCGGAGCACCGCCTGAATCTGTGGAAGAGGGGAACGGCCGCCAACCCATGGATACAAATGACCCATTACCGCGACATCGATATCGATGCGCCGTCCGTCGGCCCGGGGGGCATTGCCTACCAGGTAAATGGCGAGATCTACACCATCGACACGCCGGACGGCGCGCCCCGACGGATCGACCTCCGCCTACCTGAAACGCCGTCGACAACGACCGTCGATGTCAGGGATGCAAGTCACCTCACCGATGTTCGCGGCCAATCCGAATTCGGATTCGATGCCAGGACACATCAGGCGTGGTTTGTTGCCCGCGGCGATATCTACCGTGTCGATGCTACTGGCCATGCAGAAAATCTGACGCGCACGCCGGGTGTCTCGGAGTCCTATCCTTCCGTCAGCCCGGATGGTCGGGAGATTGCCTTTGTCAGCGACGCGACTGGCGAGGATCAGGTCGCCGTCATGCCGGCCGGCGGTGGCAAACCGCAAGCGCAGTCGCGGTTCAAGGGTGGCGTGCTGTATCGACCAGTGTGGTCGCCTGACGGTAAAGGGTGGGTGGTCGCGGATGGTGACCACAACCTTTGGTACGTCAGTCGTCGCAGTGGCGCAACCCGTTTGCTGGCCTACGACCCGTTCAGTGAGATTCGCGATGCCACGTTCTCGCCCGACGGCACCTTCGTGGCGTACAGCCGGGTACGGCGCTATCCCGACCGGGCCGTGCATGTCGTGAACGTCACGACGGGCGAAGACCGCCAGCTCGGACCTTCGCATGACAGCGACCACGACCCGGTATTCTCGCCCGATGGACGCGACCTGTTCTTCCTTTCCGAGCGCCGGGAACAGATGGCACCGTCGGATCGTGATGAGCTCAATATCGCCGGCCTTGCATCCACCGGGCTCTACGTCGCGTCCATGAGAGAGGATGACGACGCCTTTCCGCACCAACGCCCGCAGCCGTCTTCGACGATCGATTGGACGCGCATTTTCGCGCGTGCTGTCCCGGTTTCGCTATCCAACGCGGGCGCGTTGACCCACGTAACGGCGAGCTCCACGCATCTGTTCGTTCATAGCGAGCCGGTGTCCACGTTGGCGGGTCAGCTTGGTGGCATGAAGGATCAGCTTCTGTCGATAGGGCTTCGCGACGGTACCAGTCAGGTGGTCGCTGAAGACGTCAGTTCGCCAGAAGGCTCGTCAACGGGCCAGGGTGTGGCAGGGGTAAAAAACGCCGCCCTGTGGGTGGCGAGCGACAGCGGACAGGACGCCCGCAAGTTTGACCTCGGAAAAGCAGAGCCACTGACCGTTCCGACAGGCGTGGAGGCCGCCGAGGTTGTCCGCCAGGCATGGCTTTACGATCGCGGCCTGTTCTGGGATCGCCACATGAACAACGTGGACTGGCCCGCCATGCTTGAGCGCTACCTTCCGCTTGCGCGTCGCACAGCGTCGCCCGAAGACCTGACCTATGTCCTGGGCGAGCTGCAAGGCGAACTTGCGACCAGCCACATGTTTATCTCGAGCGGGGGAGACAACGATGGTCGCCACGACCACCCGGTCGCGCTACTGGGCGTGGACTATGCGCTGGACATCTCATCCGGGCGATACCAGCTCGCGCATATCTATCGGGGCGACGCTTCAAGGCCCGAGCTACGGGCCCCCTTGGGGGCGCCAGGCATCGAAGTGAACGACGGCGACTACCTGCTTGCGATCAATGGAAAGTCGTTGTCGGCTCCCGCCGATCCCTACGAGCTGCTACCGAACGAGGAGAAGCCGGTAACACTGGATGTCTCGGCCAGTCCATCAGGGCCCGTGCGCCACGTGGTCGTCCAACCCGTCTTCAACGAAACCGATATCCGTCGAACCGACTGGATCCAGCGCAACGCCGCCCACGTCGCCAACGTTTCAGGCGGACGCTATGGCTACATCTTCCTGCGTGACTTCAACGCCAATGGAGCCGCCGACCTGATCCGTCAGTGGAATGACCAGGCGGGGCGGGAAGGCATGGTGATTGACCTTCGCGCCAACGGCGGGGGCTCCACCAGCCAATGGGTGCTTGATCTTTTGTCACGTCGGCGCGCCGGTGGCTTTGTCAATCGCGCGGGCGCGCGCACGGACCTTCCTGCTGGGGGCGTGCCAATGAAGCTGGTGGTCATCACCGACCCATTCTCCGCATCAGATGGCGATCAGTTTCCCTATTACTTCCGCAAATACGGGCTCGGCAAGGTCGTTGGCGAGCGCACATGGGGTGGCGTGCGCGGCATCCAGGGCAAGATACCCCTGCTGGATGGCAGCGCCATCACGGTGCCGAAGGACAGTCTGTTCGACGCAGACGGTGCCTTTATTCTGGAGAACAAAGGTGCTGTGCCAGACATCGAGGTAATCTATACGCCAGTGGATATCTGGCGCGGCGTAGATCCTCAGCTCGATGCGGCGATCCACGTACTGGACGTGGGTTGAGCCTGCCCTTGCGTGACCGATGGAGCGAGTTGGCGCGCGAGGCTCCCTGCGCCACTGGCTGACGGAACGCAAGGTCGCGCATATGCCCCTGAAGGTAACGGCGGCCTGCACATCAAGCCTGGAGTTCCTGGATGCCTCGGGCCACGCGGTTAAACATATGAATCCAGAAAGCCTTTAAGGGGCCATTGGAACGGCGCGATGGATGTTTAAAGGATGCTTTCGGGGTGTCCGCTTTCGACTGCGGAGTCAGGCGGTTGTTGCAACAGTCCTGCTTCTCACGCAGTCCTTAGTGTGTTGCAACGACCAGCCGGATACGCAACCCGAAGCAGAAATTTCTTCACCGGACCCAGCGAAACGCGCGCAGAAAGACGGATTCTCTCGACTCAGGGAGCAATGGCGGATGCAGGATCGCGCACTCTTGGTATCGATGGTTGGTGCACTGGCCGGGGGCTTGGCGCAAACCTATCTGGCACTCCATTGCTGGGATTCCATTGGGGTGTACAGCCCGGTGGTGCGTTGGTTGTTTGACTTTGGGTTGAGGACAAAGGGCATTTACTCCGTGCTCTATCCCCTTGACCCGCTCACAAACGTATTGATCAACATGCCGGCCGCATGGGTGCTTACGCGGCTCCGCCCGGAGAGAGTCCGGCTTTACCTGATCGCGGCCGTGATTCCGTCCTTCGTCTGGCTCAATAGGAGCCTTGCCAATGTGTCATTCCCTAATCCCCATGCCGGCTTGACGGCATGGGGATGGCTATTGGAGCTGAGCTCGCTGCCTATTGCCGTGTGGTTGGTGGGGTGTATCCGACGCACAGGGGGGAACTGGATGGTCGAAAGCGTCCCTGGGGGCTCCAGGCGTATGGCTTCAGTGAATAGACGGCCCTTCCTTGAGAAAGGTTGTTTAACGAAGGTCCGCGTATAACCCGACGTGCCCAGCTTTGAAATGGTGGGTCGCGGTTGTTTCAACCATTGATGCGAACCACGACCTTCCCCTGCGTTTGTCGCTGCTCGATGAGCGTGTAGGCCTCTCCGACGGTATCCAGCGTGAACTCGCGGGGATCCAGCAGCGGCTTGATCTTTCCCGCTTCGGCCAGTCGCGTCGCTTCGCGCATGATCTCGCCGTGGTGCGCCCGGCCCTCGCCGGTCAACAGGGGTAGCAGGGTGAATACACCGGAGTAGGTAGCGGCACGGAACGACAGTGGCGCCAACGCATGCGTTCCCCAGCCCAGGGCGCTGACCACGTGGCCAAAGCGCGCCACCGCATTGAACGAGGCATCCAGGCTGGCGCCACCGGCGGTGTCGAATACCACGTTGAAGCCGCGCCCTGCGGTGTGTTCGACAACGTAGTCCTCGACCGTCATCCGCTCGTGGTCGATCGGTATCGCACCCAGTTGACGAATAGTCTCCGTGCGCACCGCGGCGCCGGTCGCGTATACCTTTGCACCGAAGGCGCGGGCGATCTGGATGGCGATGCTGCCGACGCCTCCCGCGCCGCCTTGCACCAGGACGGTGTGGCTTTCGTTGACGCCGGCTCGATCAACCAAGCCTTCCCAAGCGGTGATGAAGGCGAGCGGCAGCGAAGCCGCCTCGCGCATGCTGAAGTGGCTGGGTTTCAGGGCAAGCAGGTTGGCGTCCACGCTGGCATATTCGGCGAGCGAACCCTGTACGCCGCCCACGCCGCCGGTCATGCCGTAGACCTCGTCGCCCACCCGGAAATCGGTCACGCCCGGCCCTACCGCAGCGACTACGCCCGCCAGGTCGATACCCAGGATGGCGGGCAATGGATGGCGAGCGTGGGCCGCGGCACCTGCGCGAATCTTCAGGTCCAGCGGGTTGATGCCACTGGCCATGATCTTCACCAGCACCTGCCCCTGCTGGGGCGTGGGTCGTGCGATGGAGGTCAGGCGAAACGGCGCGCCGTAGTTTTCCAGCACGGCGGCTTGCATCGACGGGTGGGTGGTCACGACGAACTCCGCGTGGTTGAAGAAGTGTTGCCACGTTAGGGCATTCAATGTCGTTTAGTAATAGGCATATATGAATTCGATTCATTCATAATTGAATGGCCTATGGCGAGGTGCCGCCCGGCCAAATCCAGCTGACAAAGGGGACTGCGATGGAGTGGAGCGACCTGCGGGTTTTCCTGGCGATTGCGCGCGAAGGCTCGCTTGGCGCCGCTGCGCGCAAGCTCGGGCAAAGCCAGCCGACGATGGGACGACGACTCCAGGCATTGGAGCGTGACATCGGGCACACGCTATTCCAGCGAACCAGTAGCGGATTCGTGCTGACCGACGAGGGCGCCGCCGTGCTCAGTCACGCCGAGCGCATGGAGGACGAAGCGCTTGCTGTTCAGCGGCAACTATCCGGACAGGAAAACCAGCTCGACGGAACGTTGCGCATCACCTCATCCGACTGGTTCGCCGAGGTTGTGCTGACGCCGGTGCTTGCCGATTTCGCCAGGCAGCACCCGCTTGTGTTGGTGGAACTGCTGACCGACTCGCGCTTCTTCAGCCTCTCGCGCCGCGAGGCGGACCTGGCGTTTCGCATCAGGCCCTTCGACGAGCCGGATGTTGTCTCGCGCAAGCTGCTGCACATGCCGTACGGCGCATACGTCGCCCAGGGCTACGCCGAGCCCCGTGCGGGCGATGGTGCAGGGGCGAAACTGATCACCATGGACATGGCTTTCGGGGACATGCCCGACGTGGCGTGGCTGCAGCGAATGCTGCCGAATGCCCAGGTTGCGTTTCGTAGCAACGCCCGCGCGGTCCATGCGCAAATGTGCCGACGCGGTGCGGGTGTTGCCGTTCTGCCACGCCCACTAGGCGACACTCTCGACGGCCTGCGTCGTCTCGACTTGGGCGAGGAGCCGCCTACGCGGGAAACCTGGATCGGCTACCACCGGGACATGCGACGACAAGCCCGACTGCGCGCGCTGCTGGACCTGGTGGTGGCTCGCCTGGCGGATTGAGTTTCATGGTCGGACGGCAACTGGCGTATGCCCTGTCAGGGCAAGCAGCGGGGCGGCAACTGCATGAGGTGATCGAGGCCCCGGACGACCATCTGTGGTAGCAGGGCTGCTGAGCACCTGGCCGGGTGAGCCGAATGTGAGCTTTGATTGGCCCACGACGAAGAGAACGGCTCGTGAGTAGCCCAGCATGGCCGAGCACCGCAAAGCGGTGCGGTAGTTAGAGGCCGGATATACGTGTGCAGTCGACACGGACGCTAGGGCACGAGGGGCTTTGCAACGGGGAGGAGTCCATATACGGACACTTTGTCAGAGAATGGATCGTTCAATGCGTTCAATGGCCTCTCGAAACCCCTTGATGGAGCCATCAACACCGAAGTGACGTCCATTGCGCAAGAAAAAAACGGCAGAAACGCCACCTTTGTAGTTGGCCAATTCCATTCTCACCATGTCGCAGAAAAGAACCTCTTGTCTGACAAACCCTTTCTCGACCACCCGATCAGCCTTGATGGTCAGGGAATACGTTGACATATAGACGATAAATACGAAGATCGGAATGGCGACTGCTAGGCAAAGAAGGACAATCGGCCGTGCAACTCCTGTGGTGTATCCCATTGAAACTGACCACCAAGGGAGCGTCAGGATCGCCAGCTCGATGAAGACCGACATCAAGATCCTGGCAAGCGAATATGTATAAATGCGTCCGGGCCACTTTTGCTGGCCAGCTTCTTTTGAAAGCGTCATTGACGCGCGGCTCTTTGCTGACCTGTCGAGTCGCGACAGTGTCCTCGTAATTGCACGATCCAGCGATCCATCACGATATTTCTCCTGTGTGTCCCGAATATCCGCACCGGGTCGAAAACAGACATTACCGGCGGCATGGGTACTACGAAAATACTAACCATTCAATTGACTGACATAGCTGCCAATCTCATTGCTGGCGCTCATAAAGAAGTCAAAATCCCAATCATCTTCCCCTTCCTCGACGAATAGAAACCTCGCCCATAGGCGCGGATCGGCTAGGATTTTCCATGGAGAGACATAGTCGAGTACGAACGTCGGCTTTCCATCCTAGGAGAGGACAAATTCTCTTCGGAACGGAGATCGCTGACAGTGCGCCTCATATCGTCTGTCGATACGAATCAGTTCATCACCAAGAAAAATAAAGAAATCGTCATCTCGCCTGAATATGGCGTACAAGCGACAACGTTGCTCAAGGTACGTCCCCGCAACGTGATCGGTGATCTCAGTCGGTTGGGCCTGACGGCCTAAGCGACGACTTATAACGCAGCGCGCGGTATCAAACTCCACACGAGGCCATCGCCCTCGTAGGACCTACGACTCATCGTTGCCCTCAAGTACGACTAAGTGTGGGGACGTCGCTTTCTTGTGGAGACTCATAGATGCCGCACATCGTTTTCAAGCTGTGAGCAATCATTGCGGTGCACGATCAGGGTTTTGCCACAGGCTCCCGATCGAATGGTAGCGGCCGTTGCATTGAGGGCATGGCGAACGCAGAAAAGGAAGTGCCAGCGGCAAGAACACGATGGGTGCCGCAAGGCGCATCGTCCAGCGCACAGCTTCCGGAAACTCGGTGTAGTAGTTGGCCATCGTCAACAGGCCCAGTGCCGCAACAAATCCGCCTACTGCCAGGCGCCGCTTGCGATTCATGCTTTCCAGTGCTGCACGCAGGCGTCGCCGTTCCCGCTGCGGGTCGATAGTCGTTGTTTCCATTCCCGTTCCCCTGGTAGGGCCTCCCCCGAGGCCCTGACGATTGTGTCTGTTTTGGGGCGGAAGTGGATGCTTCGGTTAGCCGTCTCCAACGCCAGGTAACGACTGAGTCATCGGATACAGGTCTGTCGTCAACGACTTTGCCATTGAACGACGCTTCCTGGCCTGTCACCTTCCGCCTCGGCAATCACCAGCGAGCGCCTGGGGGGCGATCCTTCCGAGGCAACGATCTGGCGAATGGGGCCGGAGGCGTTGACAATGGCTGCTCCTGCCGGATTGGTCTTGAACGCCGATAGAGGCTCGAGCATGCCGCTTCCATCCTCATGCTCTGCAAAGGCCAGGAAGTACGTGTGGTCAGGTTGCAGGCCGGCAACAGCCGCCTGGAGAACCTGCACCAATCCTTGGTCGAACAGCGTGACACTCGTCGATGTGTGGTCAGAGCCGCCCTTTCCTCGCAGGGCAACCTGAGCCGTAGAACCCGCTACGCCCAGTGGCTGAAGACCTTGGGTCCCAGCTTCAGACTTATCCAGTGCGTGGGAAACGTAAGCGATGGCTTGCGGCGCTTGCCCAATGGCCACCTCGCCGATGACTCGCTGGGTTGAAGTATCGATGCAGGCAAGCTTGTCGTCGTTTTCCAGGCCGACGTAAATTCGCCGCCCATCACCAGAAGGCCAGACACCATGAGGCAGGTTTCCCACGGGAATAGTCGCCACCTGTGAGAAGGTGTCGGTGCGAAAGACCTTCACTTCATTGGTTCCGCCGACCGTCACATAGGCAAGCTGGCCTTTCGAGGTCACTGCGAAATTGACATGGTTGGTGATGGGTCCTGTATCAATGATTTTCAGGATGTTGAACGGAGGCCGGGCGTTGAAGGCGACCGTCTTGCCCACATCCTTCAAGGTGAACCACACCTGTTTTCCATCCGGGCTGGCTGCGATGTTCGGGCAAAAGGCGCTGGGCTGCTGAACTCGCCCGACCTTCGCCTTGGATGCCACATCGATGACGACGGTTTCGGGGTTAAAGGAAGAACAGATGTAGGCATACTTTCCGTCGGGCGAAAAGATGGTCATGCCGGGCCCACCCGGCGTCTTTACCCGATACGTCTCCTGGTAGGTGCTGGCATCCAGGACCGATACGTAGTCCTCGCCTCGAACGGTGACCCAGACGCTCTTGCCGTCCGGTGTAAAGAACGCCTCGTGAGGCGATCGCCCCACGTAAGTGGTGTGCTTCACACGGTTGGTTTTCGTATCAATGAACGAAACGGCGTTCGAGCCAATCGACACCACGGCCAACGTCGAACCGTCGGGTGAAAAGCCCATGCCATGAACCAGTACCTGGCCTTTGTAGAGCGGCGAAAAATTCGTGGGCTGTGGGTCCCCAAGTCGGATAACGCCAAGCAGCTTGTTATCAACGGGGTCGGTTACCGAAACCGTATTGGAGAATTGTTCCGAAGCGTATACGCGGTCAGCGTGCGATATGGGTACATCCTTGGAAGCCCATGGAGCCTGCTGCGCCACGGCGTTCGATACAGCAAGCAATAACACGACTGCCATAGGACCGATCTTCATTTCGATTCCTCAGTCAGAGCGGATTTTACCGATGCGCTTCGTTCATCGGCATTCGCGGCGGGACGCTTCCCAATGGCCATGTCCATGGCCAAAAGCTCCTGTTGCTGGTCAACGATGATTTCCTGAGCAATACGCCTCAGCTGCTCGTTGTGACCGTAACGCAACTCGGATTGAGCCATGTCTATCGCCGCCTGGTGGTGCGGTTTCATCATCTGGACAAAGTCCTTATCCACATCTCCCGTCGTTGGCTCACCCATCGCGTCCATCATGTGGTCCATGGCGGTACTGCAGGCACGCCGAAACTGGGCTATCTGTGAGTCCGGTCCGGATGAGCCTGCTCGTATGGCACCCGTGAGTCCAACGCCCAAGATGGTCAGCATCAATGTTGATCGCCAGATCTTCACATGACCTCCTATTTCTCGCTGGTCTACTTTCGATCGCCGCCAAGGGAGTGGGGCCGCGCGGGTACCGGTGGCACGGTGCTTTCGAGGCATCAAACCGATCGCGTCAGCGATCACTTTCCATTCGTCAAATCACCCCTCAAAGCGCAAGGGCTGGAAGAGGGCCAAGTGGGTCAACGACGTTCTTCGACTATCTCGCTGCAGCGAGACCGCAAGTAATCGCGCAGGAGCTGGATGGCCGGCGTCAACAGAGAGCGGTGGGCACACACTAGGTTCAGCGGAACGGCCTCGCCATAGACAGCGGGAAATAGTTCCAGCAGACGCCCCGCCCTTATATCCGGCAGGAGATCGATGCGCGATTTGTATACAACACCGCGTCCGGACACGGCGAGGCGGCGCACCACGTCGGCATCATCGCTGACGAGATCGCCAGTAACAGCCACGGTCCTCACGCCGTTGGGAAGATTGAAGCGCCACCTGTCGTAAACCTGGTCGCCCCAGACGAAGCGAAGACAGTTGTGGTCCTGAAGGTCTTCGGGTGTGTTGGGACGTCCATTCGCACTAACGTAAGCCGGAGAGGCGCAAAGCGCGCGCCGATTGTCATTGCTGAGCGGCTGCGCGACGAGTCCGGACTCTACGAGGGGGCCGTACCGAATAGCGGCATCCAGCGGCAAGCGATAAAGGTCGGCCACGCGATCGCTGATGTGCAATTGCAGATGCAGCCGTGGGTGCTGGTCTTGAAACCCTTCCAGCCACGGCAGCAAGATGTTGCGCCCAAGGTCTGACGGCGCCGAGAGGCGCAATACGCCTCTAATTTCCTGGCGCGCGAGCGCCAATGCCTGCTCGCCATCCGTGATGGCTTCCAGCGCGGCGCGCGCATGGGGAAGGTATCGCTCGCCATCCTCGGACAAGCGTAGGCTGCGGGTTGAGCGTACAAACAACCTCACACCCAAGGCGTCTTCCAGACGCTGGACCGAGCTGCTCGCCAACGCGGGCGTCATATCCAGCCGCTTGGCCGCGGCGGAAAAGCTACCGGCATCAGCAGTTTCGACAAACACCTGAATGTCGTCTACGCGCATGATTTTCGCCGAAACGCCGAAAGTGTTTCCACGTTTATCCGATTGCTTGCTGGAAGCAAATAGCGAACGCTTTGCACACCACAGACCGGTCGCAACGAGACTTTATGGAGAGTGCTCGTCGATGGCAACGGCATCTCGGCCAATCCTTGGTGAGGTATCTGTGAACCTGCGCCCGTTCTCAACACGCCGGACCGCTGTGAACACCGTGTCCGGCGCCAACCCAACGCAAGACGTGTCACGGTCGAGCGGTGTCGATGTCTCAGAACCGTTACACACGCTGAGCCTGGCAACTGACTATCGGGAAGCCAACACCCCCATCGTCAGCCTCCTGGAACGTGCCGGTGACGTCCGCAAGCTCCACTGCCGCGACGCCCGAAGGCTTCTTGCCATCGGCTACCTCTGGCAGGGTGATGTCGACGGCGCTGTCTCCCTGGTTTGCGACATGCTCTGCCATCCGGCACCCGCAGGATTCCGTTCGTTGCTTCATCTTCTTCTACAGTTCGGCCAACAGAAGGCATCTGCGGTCAAGGTCAGTCCGGAGGGACATTGCGCCGACTCTCCCCATCAATCTCCCATGCCAGGTCTGCTGAGCGACAAGGAGACCGCGGTTCTTCGCTTGATTGGGAAAGGGCATAGCAACAAGAGCATCGCGCGCGAGTTGAACATCACCCCTGAAACGGTCAAGTGTCACGCAAAGAAGATCTTCTTCAAGTTATCGAGCCATACGCGTGCGGAGGCCGTGGCCCGCGCTTTGGCGATAGGAATCCTGTAGGACTGCCTTGCAAACGCGAATATCGGGTGGGGGTAGTGACCCTGCAGAAATTACGTGCGCTGGCGGTGCCGACGGGGCGGGGTACGTTTGCGCCGCGCTGGTGCATCTAGCGCCGCGCGAGCGCTCAGGCGTGTCAACCATTGGATGGAACTGCATGGTGCGGCAGCCCATGGTGAAGGCGCCATGGAGTGCCGTACGGACGATAGTCCCTCTGGACCGCTCGATCCATTCGGCAATCAGGCTTGCATGCCTGGCCACATGACGTGGCAAGCGCGGAGGTATGGCTCGGTGTGTTGCCACCGCAGCCAAACGCAGCGGAAGAAGAACCGTTATGGTGAGACCCCCCATCAGGGGGATGGGTGAGGGTTTCCCCCAAGGGCACACTCAACCCTTCACGACGCACCGTCACACGTCGATGAACGGGAAAAGTGACACGTTTACATCCGTGACCTGATCCGGCGCGTGCCGGTCATTATCCCCGCCTTTATCTGCTACCCGGAGTGTGGACATGGGCAAGAAAGTCGCTGAAATCATTGTTGAGGTGTTGGAGCAGGCCGGTGTTGAACGTTGCTACGGCATTGTCGGAGACACCCTCAACTTGTTTGCTGAGAATCTCGACAAAAGCTCCATCGAGTGGGTGCATGTCCGTCACGAAGAAGCGGCCGCGTTTGCAGCGGGCGCGGAGGCTCAGCTCACTGGCAGGCTGACTGCGTGTGCCGGATCCTGTGGCCCGGGTAGCCTTCACTTCATCAATGGCTTGTACGAAGCCAATCGCAATCGCTCGCCGGTGGTCTTGATCGCCAGCCAAGTCATGAGCAGCGAACTCGGGTTTGAATTTATCCAGGAAGTCGATTTCAAGTCGCTCTTCAAGGAATGCTCGGTTTACTGCGAACAGATCTACACGCCTGAACAAGCGCGAAGGAAGGCGGTGGCCGCGTGCCAGGCCGCGATCTCGTTGAAGGGCGTGGCGGTTCTCATCGTGCCCGTGGATATATCCCACGGTGAAGTAAGGGATGACTTCCCCTATCGCGTGCACCACGCCAAACCGCTCGTTCGGCCAAACGACGAGGAAATTTCCGAGATCGCCAAAATCCTGAACGCCGGCGAAAAAATCACCATTTACGCCGGCTCCGGTTGTGAAGATGCACTCGAAGATATCAAGGCCGTGGCGGACAGGCTCAAGTCACCTGTGGCCCATACGTCGCGTAGCAAGGATGTGTTGGCGCATGACAATCCTTATAACGTCGGGATGACCGGCATCCTGGGTAACGAAGCGGGATACAACGCCATCCTTGAATGCGACACGCTGCTTTTGCTGGGCGCCGATTTTGCCTGGCGCCAGTTCTACCCCGATCACGCCAAGATTGTGCAGATCGACATCAGGCCTACGCACTTGGGTCGGCGCCACCACGTAACGCTGGGTGCTGTGGGCGACGTAAAAGCAACGTTGCAAGCCTTGCTTCCGCTTCTGGAAGAAAACCCGGACGAGTCGTTTCTGGTGGAATTCGTCGAGCGCCACAAGAAGGTCATGGAGGACACGCAAAAGCACCTCAAGCCCGGCCATGACGACACCATCCCTGCCTCAAACCTGATGTCGCGCATTAACGAGTTTGCGGCCGACGACTCTGTGCTGGCTGCCGACGATGGATCGCCCATTGTCTGGGCGATTCGCCATTTCGACGCCAACGGTAAGCGGCGCATCTTTGGCAGCCTGCTCCACGGTACGATGGCGTCGGCCCTTTCAAGCTCGCTGGGATTAAAGAAAGCTGCGCCTGATCGCCAGGTTATTGCCTGTTGCGGTGATGGCGGCCTGACCATGCTCTTTGGTGAACTGATCACGACCGTCCAGGAAAACATTCCGGTAAAGATCATAGTGTTCGATAACGGCAAGCTCGGTTTCGTGGAGATCGAGCAGAAAGCCGAAGGTATCCTGGACACTTTCACCAAGCTAAAGAATCCGGACTTCGGCAAGGTGGCGGATGCTATCGGACTTTGGGGAAAGACGGTGAACAAAGCCGCCGACCTCGATGGTGCGATCCAGGAGTTGCTGGCCCAGCCAGGTCCCGCACTGCTCAACGTCATCGTCAATCAGTTGGAACTGGTAAAGCCTCCAATGATCGAATTGAAGCCGGTCATGGGCATGGCCCTGTATTCGACACGCGCCATCCTTCATGGGCGTGGCGCGGATGTGCTGGAAATGATCCGCGAGAACATCTGAGGTTTATGGCCTGCCACATGCCACCGAGTGGGCAGGCCACTTCCTCCGTCCACCCAATTACCTTGCTCCACCGGGGCCCCCGTGGTGCCCTGGTAGAGCCAAGTGGGCGTCGCAGCGCGGCAGGCGTCAGACCTGAGCCTGCCCGCCATCCGCGGCGATTTCTGCGCCGTTGATGAAGCTGGAGTCGTCCGACGCCAGGAAGACGACGGTGCGACCGATCTCCGACGGTTCCGCCAGGCGGCCCATGGGGACCTGCGAAGCCAGATAGGCGAGCAGGCCTTCCTGGGCTTCTTTGCTTTCGCCGGCAAGTTCGGCCAGTCCCGAGGTCTTGGTCGAGCCCGGGCTCACGACGTTGACGCGAATGCCTCGATCCTTCAGATCCAGTACCCAGCTGCGGGCCAGGCTGCGCACGGCTGCCTTGGAGGCGCTGTAGATGCTGAAGGCGGCGATGCCGGTGCTGCCGGCGATGGAGCCATTGAGGATGATGGACGAACCGGCCTTCATCAGCGGAAGCATGGTCTGCACGGTGAACACCAGTGCTTTGACATTGCGGTTGAAGGTGTCGTCGAAATGCTGTTCCGTGATCTGCCCAAGGGGAAGCATGGTGCCGCCACCCGCGTTGGCGAAAAGAATGTCCAGATGCCCCTCCTCGCGCTTGATCAGCTCCGCCAAGGCATCGAGATCTTCCTGTTTGGTCACATCGCCGCGGACACCAATCGCACCTTCACCGATGGCGGCGAGTGCGGCATCCAGTTCCGGCTGGCGCCGTCCGGTGATGTAGACCTTGGCACCTTCATTGAGGAGCTCCAGGGCCGAGGCGAAGCCGATGCCGGTGGTGCCGCCCGTAACCAGTGCAATCTTGCCCTTCAGTCGCTTGCTCATTTCAGTTCTCCAATCGGTGGACGAGTAGTCGGTGGTTGAATTCGGTGGGAGAACGATAGGCCGGCCGAAGGGGCGGATTAAGATGGGCCGAAGGAAATGACTATTCACTAGAATGAATAATCCGGGTCTCCGGCCCAGCCCGGTTGAGGGTGCTTTCATGGATCAGTTGGCGGCGTTGCGTGTATTTGTCCGGATCGCGGAGTCGGGCGGCTTTGGAAAGGCGTCTGATGCGCTGGATATACCCAGGGCAACGGTCACCAAACACGTCCAGGATCTGGAGCGGCACCTGGGGGTAAAGCTGTTTCTGCGCTCGACCCGCAAGGTCACGGTTACGGACGAAGGAAAGGCCTACTACCAGCGAGCCATCCAGGTGCTCTCGGACCTGGAGGAAATGGACGTTCTGTTCTTGGATGCAAAGCACGGTCATCGGGGCAGGCTCCGGGTTGATATCGGCTCGTCGCTAGCCAACATCATCTTGCTGCCGCAGTTGCCCGCCTTTCGGAAGGCTTTTCCCGACATCCGGCTCGAGCTAGGGGTGAGCGACCGACATGTCGACCTGGTGGGCGATGCCGTCGACTGTGTCATCCGAGGCGGCGAACTCACCGATACGTCGTTGGTGGCTCGCCGGATCGCCAGTCTCGATTACGTCACCTGCGCCAGCCCGCAGTACCTCAAAGCCCATGGCGTGCCCACCCATCCGGATGATCTTCGCGAAGCGTTCGATACGGTGGGCTATTTTTCATCACTTACCGGCCGGCCGTTCCCCCTGCTGTTCAACCGGGAGGACGATCAGCTGGAAGTTGATCCCAGGAGCACGCGAGGCATCTTGCTCAACGAAAGCACCGCGCACGTCAATGCACTCGTGCACGGATTGGGCGTCGGTCAAACGTTCGGGTTCATGGCCAGGCCCTACCTTGAGAGCGGTCGGCTGATCCAGGTGCTTCCGGAATGGACCCGTCCGCTTCATCCAATCCACATCGTGTTTCAGCGCTCGAAACAGGAAAGCGCACGGCTGCGCGTATTCATCGATTGGGCGGCGAAGATATTCAAGCCCTTTGACCACCACCCCGGTGCTCGCTAGCGGGTGTTCTACGGCGTCTCTGTGGTCAAATAGGATAGGGCTTGGTTACACAGCGCTGAGGTGACATTCCGCCCCAACTATGCGGGATGGTGGCGGTCAATCCATGTGAGATCACGTACGGCGTTATGGATAGAAGCGGAAAGTGAACCTGACCACGTTTCGGTGACCCCGTTTCGTTTGAAAGCCCCCGCCAGCCAAGGGCCGGGGGCTTTTGGGCAGTGGACGCGGTTACCCGCAGCGCGTTGTCGTCGGTGTTGGGTACGCGCCTCCCGAGTCAGCGCATCTGCCCGCTGTTACCTGATGGTTGGCTGATCACGCACGGGAAGCTCGATGTAGCTGCTCGGCAGCCAACGTAAGGACAGGGCATCTCCGGCATCGCGGACGGTTTCGTCACTGACGTCCTTGCCGCTGCCATAGTTGATCTGCCTGCCGGCTCCCTTGATGACCCCCAGCACCATGACCAGGCGGCTGCCCGCTTTAAGCTGGCGGCTCATCAGGCGGCTACTTTCGAAGACGAGGTGTTGTTCGCGTCCGGGCAGCAAGAGCCGGCGCTGCGTACGATCGTCCGCGTAGCTCGCACGGGTCCAGTACTGGCTGAGTTGTACGTACTGCCCTTGTGCCGTGAGTTCGAACAGGTCGATCTCTACGTCGAAATCCTTCTTGTTGGTCACGAAGTCCAGTTGGCCGGAGAACAGTCCGCTCAGTTCGATAGATGTGTCGAAGGGCTGGCTGACGAACTGCAGGGCATGGCGCGTATCGATCGCGCTGTCCACCACGCCGCCACCGAGAGGATCGGCATCGGTATCGCTTCGATCGGCAAGATCTACGGTGAGCGAAATGGCGGCACCTTTTCCATCGGAAGGCTTCTCGTCGAGCCGATGGACAGGGCCAGGCGCCAAGCCGCCATCGAGATGGAGACGCAAGCGGGTGTTGCCCATGGCGGACAGCGACGGCGCGTGCTTCCAGACATTCGCGCCAGTTACCTCATAGTTGACCATGTCGCCCAGCAGTGCCGGCTTTGGGCCCCGTTTGAAGACATAGTCGAACCACTGGTAGCGCAATTCGTACATGTCGAGCTGCGCGACCGGGTCCACGCTCAAGCCCGCCAGGGTGTCCATCAGGTTGCCCTGATCGTCGAGCACGCCGTACTGGGCGCCGATATGGTGATAAGGCCCGATGAGCAGATAGTGCTCGGACGCGGGCGCGTACTTTTCCAACTGCTGGAAGTAGTAGATCGCCGCGCCGGGGCCGCCGTAGTAATAGCCCGCCACCAGCAGCACGGGCAGGGTGACGCGCGAGAATTCCGTGCCGTATGGAATCATGCCCTGCCAGTAGGCATCGTAGGACGGGTGCGAAAGCCATTCGTCGAAGGTGGGATTTGGCGTCCCGTCGATCTTGTCCAAGTCGCGGTAGGCACGGCCGCTGGCGTACCAGGCGCGGTCCAGCTGCCGCCAATGCCCTGCGTTGCCGTAAGTGGCCTTGTCGTTGAACTTTGCGTTGAGCGTGTAGAACGGCCACGGATAGACGAAATTCCAGAACACGTTGCCTTCCATCGGCACGTCGATGCCCGGTGCAACGGGTGTGCTAGGCATGATCGCCTTCAGCGCCTTGGGCATGCGCTTGGCCGCGGCCCACTGGGTAAAGCCTTCGTAGCTGCCCCCGTACATGCCCACGCGGCCGTCGCTCCAGGGCTGGTGGCTGATCCAGTCGATCAAAGCGCTGGTGTCGTCCGCGTCGGTCAGATAGGCCGATGGCTTGTTTGGGCTGCAGACCTTGCCGCGCGTGAAGCCGAGCACGCCTGCATAGTTACGTGCCGCGGAAAGTCGTGCCCGGCTCAATATCACCTCGGGAGAGGACGCATAGATCGTGAACTCCAGCAGCGCGGGCAATGGCCCGGCCTTTCTGGGGCGCATGACATAAGCACAGACACTGGCGCCGCCAGCTTCCTTGACCAGGACGTTTTGCTGCGTGAGGTAGCGACGCCCGTCGTCTTCCTTGATGAGGGCAGGGGCAAGCAAGGACGCCTGGCCGAAGACGGTGGCGGTCAGATAGTCGGAAACCAGGCGCACGGCATCGATCTGGCTGATCCCGGCCTTGCCCTGGGTCGCCGCGAGGTCTGCCTGCAAGCTCGCTTGCAGCTCCGCCGGTTGGGTTTCGGTAAAGCTGCGCGCAACCTCCGCGGACGGCCAGTCGTCCAGTGTGGCAAAGCGGTCGCGGAACGCCTTGCCGTAGGCCTTGGCACCGTCGAGATGATCCGCCGCCTCGTTGATCCGCGCGTGCGCGTAGATTTCGTAAGGCACGGTGACCCAGTCCGCGCGGGTGGGGATGACCGCCTGGCCCCGCAAGCGTTCGCGCAGGGTGGCCATGGTGCCCAGAGCCTGCTCGTAGCGGTCCGCGGCCAGTTCAAGACGGAATCGACGATCGAGGCCTGCCAGGCTGGAATCGTCCGGCAGGTCGTGGAGAAGTCGCGATGCCAGCTCCGGCATGGCCCGCTGCAGGGCCGCCGCGTCCATTGGGCCCTGCGGCAATCGCCCGTAGGACTGGGCGAACACCGGAGTAGTGGTGCCGAGAGTGGCCAGCCACAGGAGCACCGTCGCGGCGAGGGGCCGCACCCTTTGGGCCGCGGGTGCGCTTTTGCGCAGGAGCTGCCGGAGCGCTCGTGGGCGTATTAGGCCATGGGCGGGCAGTAACAAGGTGAATGGATTCATTCGACGGTTTCCCCGGGGAAGCGTGTGCGTCCGTGCCGACGGCCGGACGGTGCCTAAGTCACCGGGATGATTCCGTGGAGCGGAGAAAAGCGGGCAGGAAATCGGCGAATGAACCGCTCGGCGCGGTGAACGGTCAAATGACGCGGTCGCGTACGAGCTTGGCGCCAGCGCGGCTGGTGGAAACTGTCTGGCCGGTGTCCATGTGCAGCAGCAGGCGGCCGCCACCCGCGGGTTCTGCCCGGGCGACCCGGTGGATATTGACGATCCACGAACGATGCACCCGGGCGAATCTCGCCGGATCCAGCGACCGGGTGAACTCGGTGAGCGTCATGCGGACCAGGTGCTTGCCGGACTGCGTCCACACCTCGGCATAGTCGTCGGCGCCACCAATGCTCACGACGGTATCGACATCGATGGGTCGAAGCTCGTCGCCGATGCGGACGAAGTAGCGGGAGCGCTCAAGGTCGGTACGGGTGTCGCCCGGCTCTTTCAGCGAGGGCTCCGGCCCCCGAGCGGCCGGGGGGCTGGCATGATCGGGCTGCGCCGATGCTGCGTCGTACCCGGCCGGGGTGATCGGCCCGGCAGGCTGGGCTGGCGTTTCGGTCTGCAGGGGCAGCGCCGACGCGGTGACGTAGCCGCCGTGCAGCGCCTGCAGATAGGACATGGCGGCAATGAGCGCATAGGTCGTTACGTTCTCCAGCGTTTGCCAGGCCATGCCGCTGACCGGGAAAGGCTTCACCAGGAAACCCGCGGGACCGCCGCCATTGAACACGCCAAGGAGCACGATCAACAGGCCATAGCAAAGGCCGGAGAACGCCGCGCAAAGCGGAAGATGGATTCCCAGCTGGACGAGGGCAGGCTTGCCGATCAGCTTGCGCTGGATGACGCGACGTACCCAAGCCCCGAAGATCACCACGGGTATCGTATTGGCGAGCCCTCCAAGCAGGCTTTCGCGCAGGCCGACATGCAAGGCCAGCCGGATCGTAACGGTGTAGGCCGCAAACACGCCCGCGATCGCCAGCAGATCGAAATACCGCTGCTTCATCCTCTCCCTCGACCATAGACCCTGGTTCGCACCGGGGAGCGTGCAGCGTTATGGCAGCCGCTTCAAGCCTTCGGGCCATCTCCAGCGTCGGGGCTTGCCAGATCGGGGCGCTGCCGCGGCGGCATGGGCCATGTCCGCGGTGGGAGGAATATCGAAAGGCGAGTGTCCGCTTCGCACCCGGAGCCGGCCCAAGGGGAGGGGCCCGATGGGGTTCGGCATATGCGACCGTTTCATTCTGGATGTCGAGCGCGAACCGGGAGCCGACTCTGTTCGCGCAGAAGGCCCTGCCGGGCTTATCAAATCGCATCTCGCTGCGAACGCTGCGTTGCTGGATGTTACTGTGTGACTGTATGGCGTTAGGTCCGCTTTCGACCCGTAGCGGACCTCAGCGCCTCCATAAACTTGGATGCAACGATGAATGTGACGAATCAGGGGTGTCGTTGATGGCGAGCTT
>NZ_QIRF01000027.1 GCF_003332825.1 Dyella sp. C9
GGCATTCCCTCGGGGGGCCCTCCCGGGGGGGGCGGGGGGGGGCCCCGGGCCCTGCCGGTGGTACAACCGCCCGCGTTTGGGGGGGGGGGGGGGGGCCCACCCCCGCGCGCGGGTCGTAGTCAGGGAATCAGCACGGCGCGGCCGTTGATCTTGCCGGCCTTGAGCCTGGCGTAGACGTCGGCAGCCTGTTCGAGCGGGAACTCGGTGGTTTCGGCGTGGATGCGCCCGTCGCGGGCCATGGCGATCACTTCCATCAGCTCGGCGCGCCCGCCCCAGTAGGGCGTGCACATCTCGCAGCCGTAGGGCGTGCTGGTGAAGTGGAAATCGTGGTGGCCGCCGCCGAGGCCCACGATGGTCCAGCGGCTGTCGCGCCCGAGCACGCGCGCGCCGAGGTCGTAGGTGGGCTGGATGCCGACGCAGTCGAGTACCAGCACCGCGCCGCGCGGCCCGACGATGTCGCGGATGGCCGCCGTGGCGGCATCGAGGTCGCGCGTGCTCACGGTGTGGTCGGCGCCGAGCTTCCTGGCCTGCGCCAGCTTTGCCTCATCGACGTCGCCGGCAATGATGCGCGCGGTGGAGAGCACGCGCAGCAGCTGCACCGCCATGTGGCCCAGTCCGCCGATGCCCAGCACGACCACCGTGGTATCGGCGGTGAGCAGCGGCAGTGCTCGCTTGATCGCGTGGTACGGGGTGAGCGCGGCGTCGCTCAGTGGCGCCGCGTGCCGCGGCTCCAGCGAACCCAGCGGCACCAGCAGGCGCACCGCGGGCACCAGCATGTATTCGGCCATGCCGCCATCGAAACCCAGTCCACCGCCGGCACCGCCGAGGCTCTCGGCGTTCTCGCAGTAGTTTTCCATGGAGACCTGGCAGGCGTGGCAGTGGCCGCAGCCCCAGGGCCCGTACACCGCCACCGCATCGCCTTCCTTGAAGCCGTTGACCCCTTCGCCCAGCTCCGCGATCCAGCCGGCGTTCTCGTGGCCAAGCGTGAAGCCGGCCGTGAAGCCGAGCTCTTCTTCCATCACGTGCAGGTCGGAGTGGCAGACGCCGGCGCCGCCGATCCTGATCAGCACTTGGCCGGGGCCAGGCCTGGGCTTGCTTACTTCGTCGATCGAGACTGGCTTGCCGACACCGTTGAAACGCACAGCTTTCATGGGGACTCCTTGCGAAGGCCACGCACCGTCATGGTGCGCGTGCAGGTGATTCCCCCTCCCGTGGCCTGCAAGACTGGCATCGCGCCAGTCATGCATGGCGTGAAAGCCGGCTCAGCGTGGCTTGACGGAATTCATGAACACCGCGCACAGCGATTCCATGCCGGCGCGGTCTTCGTCGTCGAAACGCGCAACCAGCGGGCTGTCCACGTCCCACACGCCGAACAGGCTTCCATCGGCATGCTGCAGCGGCACCACGATCTCCGACTGCGACGCGGCGTCGCAGGCGATGTGGCCATCGAAGGCGTGCACGTCGCGCACCACCTGGGTCTGGCGCGTCTGCGCGGCGGTGCCACACACACCGCGGCCCAGTGCGATGCGGATGCATGCCGGCTTGCCCTGGAACGGGCCGACCACCAGCTCGTTGCCGTCGAACAGGTAGAAGCCGCACCAGTTGAGATCGGGCACGCTGTGGTAGACCAGCGCGGAGAAGTTCGCGGCGTTGGCGATCATGTCCGGTTCGCCCTCGAGCAGGCCGCGGGCCTGGTCGCACAGGTCCTGGTATAGCTCGTGCTTGCTGGCGTAGGCCTGCGTCTTGACTTCGTACATGGCATGAGACTCGACGATAAAGCACGTATTATGCGCCCGCACGGCCGGGTCGGACGCAGTGGCGCCGCCCGCCTTCGTTTGGGCGCCTCCAGGGGGATGGGCACATGTCGACGTTCTTCGTCGCGGGTACCGACACCGGTGTGGGCAAGACCCACGCCACCTGCACCCTGCTGCACGCGATGCGCGGCGCAGGTCTCAATGCCTGCGGCATGAAGCCGGTGGCTAGCGGCTGCGTGGAGACGCCCGAGGGCCTGCGCAATGACGACGCACTGGCCCTGCTGGCGGCCGGCAGCGCACCGGTACCCTATGAATGGGTGAACCCGGTGGCGCTGCGCGAGCCGCTGTCACCGCATCTGGCTGCTGCGCACGATGGCGTGGAAATCGCGCTGTCGCCGTTGCGCGAGGCGTTCGACCGCCTGCGCGACATCCACGACGTGGTCATGGTGGAAGGCGTGGGCGGCTGGCTGGTGCCGTTGTCCCGTGGACTGCTCGCCTCCGATATCGCGCGCCAGTGGCAGTTGCCGGTGATCCTGGTGGTCGGCCTGCGGTTGGGCTGCCTCAACCACGCGCTGCTGACCGCGCGCGCCATCGCCATCGACGGTTGCCGCCTGGTGGGCTGGATCGGCAACCGCATCGATCCGGAGATGGCCGCGGTGGAGGAAAACCTGGCCACCCTGCGCCGGTTGCTCCCCGCCCCCTGCCTTGGCGTGCTGCCGCATGGCGTGCCGCCGGCAAAAGCGGCGGCCGAGCTGGATATCGCCGCGCTGTTGGACTGAATTTCACGCCAAGCGTGCTTGCATGCGGAAGGGACGCCGGAGGTTCGCCATGCCGATACGCAGCCATTACTACCTCTCGATCGCCGACCTGGCCAAGGCCCGTGGGCCTGTGCCTGCGTTGAGCTTCGACGGCGCCGGACCGGATGATCTTGCTGTTGCAGTGCAGGATGCCATGCGCACACCCGCACTTTTCGAGCGCTGGCGCGCCATGCAGGACGAGCCCGACGACGTCGATCCGGCGCTGGCGGTGGTCGATCCGGCGGCCAGCGCCAGCGCGCGGGTGGACGACCTGCGCATCGACATGGACCTGATCACCGACCTGCCGATGAGCATCGTGCGTCATCGCCTGAACTTGCTGATCGGGCCCAGCTGGCAGCTCCGGGACATGCGCAAGGCCTGATTCCCTGGTCCGTCCAGGACTTCCAGCCCTTGGCACCCATGCCGGGGTGTGGTTAGGCTCGGGGTTTTGTACCGCCCACCTTGGGGAACCCCGATGCTTCGTCTCCGTACGCTTGTGATTGCCACTTCCCTCGCGCTCGCCGCCTGCTCGCAGCAGTCGAACGAGCAAGCCGCGCAGCAGCCCGCGCCGGCCAGCACTGCACCGGCCAAGGCCGCCAGCGCAGCCGCTCCCTCCGCCGAGGTCAGCGCCGTGAACCCGTTCCTTGAACCCAGCACGCTGCCGTTCCAGGCGCCGCCGTTCGACAAGATCAAGGATGGCGACTACCAGCCGGCCTTCGAGGAAGGCATGAAGCAGCACCTGGAGGAGATCAACAAGATCGCCGACAACCCGGAGCCGCCGACCTTCGAGAACACCTTCGTGGCGATGGAGAAGTCCGGCGCCATGCTGTCGCGCGTGATGCACGCGTTCGACGCGGTCAGCGGTGCCAATACCGACGACACGCTGCAGAAGGTGCAGGAGGACGAGGCACCCAAGCTCGCCGAGCACCAGGATGCGATCGTGATGAACGACAAGCTGTTCAAGCGCATCCAGACCATCTACGACCAGCGTGACTCGCTGAAGCTCGATCCCGAGTCCAAGCGCCTGGTGGAAGTGACCTACCAGAACTTCGTGCACGGCGGCGCCAAGCTGTCCGACGCCGACAAGGCCAAGCTCAAGGACCTCAACAAGGAAGAGTCCACCCTGAGCACCCAGTTCACCAACAAGCTGCTCGCCGCGACCAAGGCCGGTGCGCTGGTGGTGGACGACAAGAGCAAGCTCGACGGCCTGTCCGATGGCGACATCGCTGCCGCCGCCGAAGCCGCCAAGGGCCGCCAGCTCGACGGCAAGTGGGTGATCCCGCTGCAGAACACCACGCAGCAGCCGGCGCTGCAGAGCCTCAATGACCGCGCTGTCCGCGAACAGCTGTTCAAGGCCTCGTGGGATCGCGCCGAGAAGGGCGACGCCAACGACACCCGCGACATGATCGAGCGCATCGCGCAGATCCGCGCCGAGCAGGCCAAGCTGCTGGGCTTCCCGAACTACGCGGCATGGAAGCTCGAGGACCAGATGGCCAAGACGCCGGAAGCGGCGCTGGGCTTCATGGACAAGCTGGCCCCGGCCGCCACCGCGCGTGCCGAGCGCGAGGCCAAGGACATCCAGGACGTGATCGACCAGCAGAAGGGCGGCTTCAAGGTCGAGGCATGGGACTGGAACCACTATGCCGAGCAGGTGCGCAAGGCCAAGTACGACCTCGACGAGTCGCAGATCAAGCCGTACTTCGAGCTGGACAACGTGCTGCAGAACGGCGTGTTCTATGCCGCCAACCAGCTCTACGGCCTGACCTTCAAGGAGCGCAAGGACATCCCGGTGTGGCAGCCGGACGTGCGCGTGTTCGAAGTGTTCGACAAGGACGGCAGCTCGCTGGCGCTGTTCTACTGTGACTACTTCAAGCGCGACAACAAGAACGGCGGCGCCTGGATGAGCAACCTGGTCGACCAGTCCAAGCTGCTGGGCACCAAGCCGGTGATCTTCAACGTCGCCAACTTCACCAAGCCCGCGCCGGGCCAGCCGGCCCTGCTGTCGTTCGACGACGTCATCACCATGTTCCACGAGTTCGGCCACGGCCTGCACGGCATCTTCGCCGACACGCAGTACCCGAGCCTGTCCGGTGCCAACACGGCGCGCGACTTCGTGGAATTCCCGTCGCAGTTCAACGAGCACTGGGCGACCGATCCGAAGGTCTTCGCCAACTACGCGAAGAACTACAAGACCGGCGAGCCGATGCCGGCCGAGCTGGTCGAGAAGATCAAGAAGTCCAAGACCTTCAACAAGGGCTACGACATGACCGAGCTGGTCTCGGCCGCCCTGCTGGACATGAGCTGGCACACGCTGAGCGCCGATGCACCGAAGCAGGATGCGGACAAGTTCGAAGCCGACGCGCTGGCCAAGGCCAAGATCAACCTCAGCTACGTGCCGCCGCGCTACCGTTCCAGCTACTTCCAGCACATCTGGGGCAACGGCTACGCCGCCGGCTACTACGCCTACCTGTGGACCGAAATGCTCGCCGACGACGCCTTCCAGGGCTTTGTGGACAAGGGTGGCCTGACCCGCGAGAACGGCGACCGCTTCCGCGCCATGATCCTCTCGCAGGGCAACACCGTGGAACTGGGCAAGCTCTACAAGGACTGGCGCGGCAAGGATCCGAGCATCGAGCCGATGCTGCTCAACCGTGGTCTGAAGGAAGCGCCGCAGAAGAAGTGATCGCGTTTAACGCAATCGACAAAGGGGCCGGCTATGCCGGCCCCTTTTTTTCTTGAAGCGTTTACCAGCGATAGCGCAATCCCGCGTCGCCCGCCACACCGTCGCGCTTGGCATTGCCCGAGCTGACGCCGAACTGGTATCCCAGCTGCGCGTACAAGCTCAGGCCCGCCACCAGCTTGGCAGTGACGCCGCCCGCCACGTCCATGCGCGTGGCCTGCATGAGCAGCGGCACCTGGTCGACCCCGGCATAGGTCGCCGTGGAGCTTCCACCCATGTCGCGCCACACGTTGACCCGCGCATAGGGTTGCCAGATCTGGCCGCCGTCGGTGGCGATGGTCCATTGCGCGCGTACACCCAGGCGGGCCGTGGTGCCATTGGAGGAGCCCAGCGAGACATCGCTGTAGACATCCTCGGTCGGGCGGAACCACACGTGCTGCCAGATCACCTGCAATTGCGGCTCGAGGATGAAGTTCGGCCCCCACGCCAGGGCGAACGGATAGCCGCCTTCCAGCGACGTGATCAGGCCGTCGCCGCGGGTCAGCAGCGAGGCGTACTGCGTGCGGGCCGTGCCGCTGTAGCGCGTGCCCTGCACCACGCCGTCCAGATACCAGCCGGTGGGGCCGTAATGGGTCCAGTAGCCGCCGCCGGAAACCGCATCGAGATTGACCTGGCCGGTGTGGGTCAATTCGTACGCCGTCGCCTGCGGATTGGTGACCAGGCCTTGCACGTCCACTTGCGTGTTGGCGTAGGCGAGGTAGACGCCGGCGGCGTCGCGATGATCGGTGGCGAGGCTGCCTTGCCAGACATCAAAGCCCGCCTGCGCACCGAGCAGGCGACCATCGGTGCGCGGATCGGCATAGGCCTGGTAGTGATTGTTGATGTCCTGGCCGAACACGCGCGCCCACGCGGAACTGGCCCAGCCGTCAGGATCACCTTGGGTGTTGGCGCTGGTCAGCGTGTCACCGATGCGTTCATGCATGGTGCCCAGCGTGGTCAGGCCCATCTGCCGCGCGGTGGGCTGCACCACGCCATAGGTCGCCAGCTCCGGACCGATGATGGGATAGACCCCGGGCGGCAGCGGTTCCGGCGGGGGATCGGGTGGCAAGGGGGCCGGTGGCGCGGGCGGTTCCGGCGGCGCAGGCTCGGGAGGCGCCGGTGGTTCGGGTTCCGGCGGCGCCGGAGGCACGACGAAATCGGAGCGCAGGTACCAGCTGTCCGCGCTGCTGCCATCGGCGGCGCCGCGGAACAGGTCATAGGTGTAGGCACCCGCACGCACTTCGGTGCCGAGGCTGAAGGCATTGGATGCCGTGGTGGCGCCGTTGATGGCGCTGACCACCAGGATGCCGTTGGCCAGGGTCTGTGCGCCCGGGCCGCCGCTGTTGTGGATGTTCAGCAAGGTGTCGCCGGTGGCGGTGCCGCCGCTGATGATGAGCTGGTCCGATGGCGCGCCGTCCCCGCCAAGATAGGTGTTGAGCGCGATGCCGCCATTGCTGCCGACGTAATTGCCGGCCACGGTCACGCTGCGGTAGGAAGCGCTGTCGGTGGGTGCGGCCTGCAAGGCCGCCGTGACGGGAAAACTGATCAGGCTGTCGGTGTTCGACAGGTTCGTGAGGTTGGAACTGGCCGTCACGTTCCATGTGCTGTCGTTGCCGAGGTTCAAGGTCGTGGTGCTGAGCGCATCGGTGTACACGCGGCCGTTCAGCACGGAGTGACTCGCATCGACCTCGACGGTCGCACCCAGCTGACCGCCTCCGCTGAGCGCGCGGCTGCTCGTGTAGATCGCGCCTGCGGCGCCGGTCAGGGTGGAGTCGCTCAGGTCGATGTTGGCGATGCCGCCATAGACCCACAGTGCGGCACTGGTATCCGACGTCACGCTGGTGTTCTGCAGCGTCATGTTGTATCCGCCGCTGGCCGGCGGGTCGGCCGCCGAGCCGACGCCCGCGCTCGAGGGCACCGCGGCCTCCACGTCGGGGGCAGGCGGGGGCACCGGATCCGGCGTGATGATCGCTGGTGGCGGCGGGGGGGTGTTGGAGTCCAGCAGCGGCGTGGTCGACGGCAGTGTCGGCAGGCCTGGGGTCGCCGCGACGGTGGTGCTGGTGGTCAGTGTCTGCGGGGCGTCGAAGACAATGCCGGCACCGCCGGCGCCCGTGGCGTGCAGCGTCGCACCCGTCGCGTTGAAGATGCCGCCGTTCTGGATGCGCACGGCATAGGCATTGGTGCCGGACGTCGTGATGGTTGCGCCGGCCCCCGACGCATCCTGCAGCAGGTTCACCGTGCCGGCGTTGGCGTACACGCCATAGGTGCTGGCCTGGTCGGTGGCGATGCTGCCACCGGCATAGTTGGTGGTGCTGCCGGTCCAGGCATAGATGCCGTAGGCCTGGCTGCCATGCGTGGCAATGGAGAAGTCGGTGAGGTTGACCGTGCTCGCACCGGAGCCCGAGAGCAGGCCGTAGGCCGTCTGGCCTTGGGTGGTGATCGATCCTCCGTTGAGGGTCACGCTGGAACTGCCGGAGATCCACATGCCGTAGGCCGACGTGCCTTGGGTTTCAACCGCCACCGACGAACCCGTTACCGTCGACGTGCCGTTGACCAGCAGTCCATAGGTGCTGTTCTGCGTGGTGCCCAGGCTCAGGCGATTCAGATTGCCGGTGGCAGTCGAAATCCGCACCGCAGGGCTACCTGCGCCGGTGGTCTGCACGCTGACGGTACCGCTGGTGGAAGCATCGGTATTGGTGTTGAGAAAGCCACCCGATGTCGCGTACAGGCCGATGTTGCTGGCCACCGCGGTCGTGATCAGCGAGTTGCCGTTGATGGTGGCGGATGAGCCGTTGTACACCTCCACGCCGCCGCCTGTTCCATTGGCCTGGATGGTGGCATTGGTTAAGGTGACGTTGCTGCCCCCCCAGGAACGCACGCCCCAGCTGTCGGCACCGTTGGTCGTGATGGCGACGTTGCTGAGGTTCACCGTGGAAGTGGTGCCGTAGGGCCGGATGCCGTCGGCCCCGTCTCCGTTGGCGACGATGGTGACGTTGGAACCGGTCAGCAGTGACTGGCCGCTGCTGCTCTCGGGCATGTAGACGCCATGCACCGACTGGCCGTTGCCGGTGAGGAGCACGCCGCCCGGACTGGCGACGATGTTGACCGTGCCGTTGGCGATGTACAGCGCATCGTTGGGTGCGCCCGACAAGTAGTCCGACGTGATGTTCACCGCGCCCGGCGTGCCGAGGTTGGGATTGATCGTTACCGATGCGCCGTTGAATACAGAAACGCCGGCACCGCCAAGCTGCGATGGATAAGGGGGCACGGGATGGATCGTCACGCTGCCCTGGATGGTGCCGGTGGGCACGACGTTGCCGTTGTAATACTGCTCGTAAGTCAGGTTGCTGCCGGAAACGATGACAGCATCCGGGTAGGTCTGTGCGTGAGTCGTTCCCGTTGCAACGAGGGCCAGAGTAATCGCCATCGCCATGGAGCGATGGCGAGGCAGGCGACGGTCATTGTCGTAGGCCACGTGACCTCCCTGAAAAACACGGCAAGACCCATCGAAAGCGCGCCGCGTGCGGGCGATGCTCGCTGGAGATGACTGGAAAGATGGGCGTGGGGTGGGCTAGCGACCCCATGAAACCATGTGGCCCGGTATTTCGCCTCCGTGTTTTCACGGAGTACGCCTCCAGTAAAACTACTTATTTCACGCAGTGTCGACGCCGCGGGCAGACGATCGTGCATTCGGCGCGTGAGGAAGCCGTTGAGCAATGAAGCCATGTCTCGCCGGAAGCATCGCGTTCAAGCGGACATGGCCCCTGCACGCGCGCGGCACGTACCTCCATTGGAGTAGCGTGGGGATTGCATGCGCGCCAGCAGCCTGGGGTGTGGCACGGTGCCACATCAGCACGCAGACGCTTGGCCTGGCCTTCACCTGGCGTTGCTGGAAAAGGCGCTGGGCGACTCATCGTGACGGGGATACACGAATGGGTCATTTTGTCCCGGACGCTGAAAAACAGAGCTTTTACGATCGACAGTCCGCAGTGATGCCATGCACAATGGCTCGGCAGGGGATCGGAGGCTTTATGTGCAAGGAACCGACCGTCGCCGTCTCTCGCTCGCTGGATACGGCCAGGGCGTGCAGGGGACTGATCCATGATGCCGTGCTGTTGGGGCCCTTGCCTCCGGTCATGGCGGCTACCGTGTCGCGCTCATCCGGCGATGCCGCGGTGCAGTTGGAAGGCGTGCTCACGGATTTCGGCCATAAGCTCATTCCCGAGCTGGCCTATCTGGTCGAACAGGGTTCGATCACCATGAAGACGCTACGGGCGCTGGGTGCGCTGATTTCAGAAGGGCAGCTTGGGCACGACAACGTGATGCATCTGACGCATGCCGTGGGTTACACAGCGGAGAAGGCCATCTGCGTGCTGTCGCGCGCGGAAAACTGCCTGATGGCCACTGTCCCGAGATAGCGCGATGCCGTGCCTGGCCGATGGCCGGGCCACCCTTCACGAGAGATACCTGCCAGCGAGGAGACGTGATCGATGTCCAAGCACGACTGGATGTTCGGACTGCAAGAGGCCGTCGAACGATTGCCCGGTGACGAGGCCCAATTCCGTTCGCATTACATGCTGCGGCATGGAACCATGAAGGTCGGCCTGTACGCTCCCCGGGCGGACGACCGGCAGACGCCGCATGCCCAGGACGAGCTCTACATCGTGGTGAGTGGCCAGGGCGAGTTCGTGAAGAACGGCCTGCGACGGCCGTTCAAGCCCCAGGACGTGATTTTCGTGGAGGCCGGCGCGGAGCATCGCTTCGAGAACTTCTCGGACGACTTCGCCACCTGGGTGGTCTTCTGGGGCCAGCGGGGCGGCGAGCACTGATCAGGGCGGCCCGGCATGAGCCGGGCCGCCTGGTGTCGGCTCAGTAGGCAAACTCGCGGAACACCGGGTCCACGCTGCCCTGCCAAGGGCCATGGAACAGCTCGAGCTTGCGCTCGGCCGGCGTCTGGTTCGCTTCAACGATCTCGATCAGCGGCTCGAGGTAGATGCTTTCGTCCGCGCCATTGCGGTTGAGGCGGGCACGACGCTTGAGGCCGTGCGCCGCGATCTTCAGCGTTTCGTTCGCCAGGTCGCGCACGCTATGCGTACGGAACGGCAGCTTCAGCGCCTCGCGCGGCACCCCGTCGCGCAGGGCGTGGCGCTCCTCGCGAGTGAAGTCCTTCACCAGGTCCCATGCGGCGGCGAGTGCATCGTCGTCATACAGCAGGCCCACCCAGAGTGCGGGCAATGCGCACAGGCGGTTCCATGGGCCGCCATCGGCGCCGCGCATCTCCAGGTACTGCTTCAGGCGCACCTCGGGGAAGGCGGTGGTGAGGTGGTCCGCCCAATCCTTCATGGTGGCCCGAACACCGGGTAGGGTGGGCAGCTCGCCGGCCATGAATCGCTTGAAGTCCTGGCCGGCCAGGTCCACGTAGTGACCGTCCTGGTAGCTGAAGTACATGGGCACGTCGAGCATGTAGTCGACATAGCGTTCGTAGCCGAAGCCGTCCTCGAACACGAAGTCGAGCATGCCGGTGCGGTGGGGGTCGGTGTCCTCCCACACGTGCGAGCGATACGACTGGTAGCCGTTTGGACGGCCATCCGTGAATGGCGAGTCGGCGAACAGCGCCGTGGCGATCGGTTGCAGGGCGAGGCTGGTGCGGAACTTGCGCACCATGTCGGCTTCGCTGCCGAAGTCCAGGTTGACCTGCACGGTGCAGGTGCGCGTCATCATGTCCAGGCCCAGGTTGCCGACCTTGGGCATGTACTCGCGCATGATCTTGTAACGCCCCTTGGGCATCCAGGGCATTTCATCGCGGCGCCACTTGGGCTGGAAGCCCATGCCGAGGAAGCCCATGCCGAGGCCTTCGGCAATCGAACGCACTTCGCTCAGGTGCGTGTTGACCTCGCAGCAGGTCTGGTGGATCGACTCCAGCGGCGCGCCGGAGAGCTCCAGCTGGCCGGCCGGTTCGAGCGTGATCGAGGCCTTGTCGCGCGACAGCGCCACCGGGTTGTCGCCTTCGCGGCTGATTTCCCAGCCATAGCGGGACGCCAGGGTCTCCAGCAGCACGCGGATGCCGCGCTCGCCTTCGAAGGTGGGCGGACGCAGGGTGTCGGTCAGGAAACCGAACTTCTCGTGCTCGGTGCCGATGCGCCAGGCATCGCGCGGTTTTTCGCCTGCAGCCAGGTAATCGGAGAGCTGCTGGCGGCTACCGATCGGCGTGCTTTTGACGGCACTGGGGATGGACACGGGGGACTCCTGTCAAAAACTGCCCCCACTTTGGGGGTGGCGGGGCGAATTTCAAAGTGCCCCGCCACTCATCTGCTGCTTTTTTCAGTCCTGTCCCGGAAAATCGATGCGCATGCGGGTGCCCCGGCCGGTACTGCCGTCGAGGATGTCCAGGCGGGCGCGGTGCAGGCGTGCGACTTCATCGACGATCGCCAGGCCCAGGCCGCAGCCATTGGCCGGGCTGTTCGCGCCGCGATAGAAGCGCTCGCGCACGCGCTCGCGTTCCTCCAGCGGGATGCCGCTGCCGCTGTCGTCGACCTCCAGGAACGGATGGCCGTCCTCGACGCCGCAGCGCAGGGTGATGTTGCCGCCGGGTGGCGTATGCCGGATGGCGTTGTCCACCAGGTTGTTGAGCAGCTCGTGGAGCAGCCAGTACACGCCGGAAACCTCGGCTGGCTGGCTGTCGGCACCAAGATCGATGCCGTGGGCCAGTGCGCGGTCGAGCATGCTTTCGATGATCTCGCCGACCAGGTGCGGCAGTTCGATGGTGCTGAAGTGGCTGGCGCGATGTACCGACGGCTCCGCCCGGGCCAGCGTCAACAGTTGGTTGGCGGTATGGGCAAGACGGTCCACGCCGCCCTGCAGCAGGTTGATGCGATCCTGCAGCGGGGTGCCTGCCGTTTCGCGACCGAGCACCTCCAGTTGCGCCTTCAGCCCGGTCAGCGGCGTGCGCAGCTGGTGCGCCGCATTGGCCAGGAAGTGCTGTTGCGACAACACCGAATCACGCACGCGCCCCAACAGCGTATTCATCGATTCGACCACGGGCAGCACCTCGGTGGGTACCTGTTCGGTCGACAACTTGGAGAGCGACATGGGCGGCCGGCCGGAGATCTGGCGGCTCAGGCGCTGCAGCGGGCGCAGCGCGATGCGGATGCCGATCAGCGCGATCAACAGCACTGCCGCCATCTGTATGGTGTCGTTGATGAGGAAGGCGACGTCCAGCCGGTGCACCGCGCGGTCACGGCGCAACGGGGTTTCCGCGACGGTCACCACCAGCGGCGCGTCGTCTTCGATCGTGCGATAGCTGGCCACACGGAAGATTTCGCCGCGGAACTTGATGTTGGTGAAGCTGAAGCCGTCGGCGGATTTCTCATCGGGCGCCAGCGGCAGCTCGGGCACGCCCGCCACGGTGCTGCCGTCGGGCCGGCTTACACGGTAGAAAAAATGCTCGTCGGCCATCGCCCGGAGCGGCGGCGGGGGATGTTGCGGCAGGCTGACCACCGGCTCGCCGTCGGGGTCGGGATGGATCCGCGCCACGATCGCCAGCGCCGCGCGCGACAGCGAATGGTCGAATGCGCTGTGGATCGGACTGACGATGACGTGATGGTCGACGGCCACCCCGGCGACCAACAGCAGGAACAGCGGGGCCAGCAGGTAGCTGAGCAGTCGGCCGTGGACGCTGCTGGTCGGCCGCTTGCGCTCAGCCATCTTCGAGTCGATAGCCCAGTCCGCGGATGCCGCGCACGGTGGCCGAACCGCCCAGTTTGCTGCGCAGGCGCGACACGTGCACCTCGATGGCGTTGCCGGAGATGTCCTCGCTCCAGCCGGTGATCGCCTGGGTCAGTCGCTCCTTGCTTACCACGCGGCCGCTATGGTGGGCCAGGCACTCCAGGATGGACCACTCGCGGCGGGTCAGTTCCAGCACCTCGCCAGCGGCATTGATCGCCCGGCGGCCGGCCAGGTCGATGCGCAGCCCACCGATCACGATCTCGTTGGCGGCCGCGGCGGTGGCGCGACGGATCAGGGCTCGGCAGCGGGCTGCCAGTTCGGGCAATGCAAAAGGTTTGACGAGGTAGTCATCCGCACCGAGGTCCAGTGCGTTGATACGGTCATCCAGCCCATCGCGGGCGGTCACGATCAGGAGGGGCAGCGAGCTGCCGGCACGACGGAGCTTGCGCACCAGGGTCAGGCCGTCCTCGCCAGGCAGGCCCAGGTCCACGATGGCCAGGTCGTAATGCGTGTCGGCCAGGCGGCTCGCCACGGACTCGGCATCGGGGACGGCATCAACCACATAGCCGGCCCCAACCAGGCCGCGCGAGATGGCATCTGAAACCAGGGAATCGTCTTCGACCAGCAGGATACGCATAGGGCACGAGGGTAGTACGGTGCCGCCATGCTAACAGGCGTATATGTAAGCCACCTAACAAGCGGGTGGAGGGTTCTCTATTACCAAAAGGTCACTTGACCACCGGCGAAAAAGAGGCGGCGGGTCCATCGCCGCCTGGGTCGGTTGCAGGTGTTTGCCGGATCGAGCCGGGTGATGGGCCCTGGTGTCCGGTCGTGGCGACCCTGAAGAACTCCCCTCCGCGAGGAGGGGAGCAAGCTTAGAGGGCGATCCGTCAGCCCCGCGGGGAAACGGTCAGAAGTCGTAGCTGACGCCGAACTGCACGTAGCGCGGCGTGGTGGAGTACAGCGGCATCTTGTAGAGCACCGAGGCCTGGCCCGGACCCGACTCCGAGACGCCGTACAACTGGGTGGCACGCTGCTGGTCGAGCAGGTTGTACACCTGCACGGTGAAGGCCAGCTTGTGCTGCGCCCAGCCCGGACGGTACGAAGCGTTGAGGCTGATGATCTCGGTCCACGGCGTGCGGCCGGTCGAACCCGGAGGTGCCGGGGTGCCGTTGGCGCCGCAGAAGTGGTAAGACGCGCCGTAGCCATAGGGGTCGGTCTGGCTTGCGCCGAAGTAGCCCAGGCAGACGACCGGGGTGCCCGACAGGATCTGCGCGTTGGCACCCACCAGCCACTCGGGGTTGATCTGGTAGTAGCCGAACGCCTTGATCTGGTGGCGGCGATCGTTGGCCTGGTCGCCATTGGCGTAGGTCATCACA
Source organism: Dyella sp. C9 (assembly GCF_003332825.1). Lineage (GTDB taxonomy): Bacteria > Pseudomonadota > Gammaproteobacteria > Xanthomonadales > Rhodanobacteraceae > Dyella. Next base: position 14,375 of record NZ_QIRF01000027.1, read on the forward strand.
CCCTTGTTGTCCCAGTCTTCGGTCTGGGAGACGTCTTGCTGGCCAATGTCCGAACGCACCGAACCTTCGGTGTTGCCGAAGCTGTGCGACCAGGTGTAGGTGACCTTGGCGTACCAGGTGCCGTCGAACGGATGCTCCAGGTAGGTGTCCAGCGCCACGTACTTGCGCAGCAGCGATGGCATGTCCAGCGCGGACCACGGAACGACCATGGTGCCGTACCCACCGGAGGCCAGCGGCACATTGATGTCCGCGGTGCGACCGGGGTTCATGATGTAGCAGCCCGAGCCCTCCGCCGCGGCCTGGTCGAAGCCCTGCGACACGCCAACGGCGCCGAACGTCGGGTAATCGCAGACGTCGTCGAGGTCGTTGCGGAGCACGCGGTAGGTGCCCTTGGCGCCCGCCGTCCACTTTTCGCCGAACATTTCGAAGGCCTTGTCCACGCCGGCGATGTACTCGTCCTGGTATTCCGCCTTCACGTTGCTGCTGGTGACGGTCTTCGGATCCGGTGCCTGGCCATACTCGTTGTCGGCCGACACGCCCGGGTAGACCGACTGCGGGATCTGGGTCAGGCCGGTGGGCGCGCCGGTGACCGGGTCGATACCGGTGTAGGTGAAGTACTGGCGCGTATAGGTGCTGCCCGAGGCACCGCGGATCGCCACGTTGGTCGGCTCGTCGAGGTAGTAGCGACCGGCATTGCCGTACACCTTCAGGCTGGAGTCGCCAAACACGTCCCAGCTGGCGCCCAGGCGCGGCGCCCAGTTCGGCTTGCCGAGGCGGATGTAGGGCTCGCTGTCCGGGTTGTAGTTGGTGAACTGGTCGTTGCGCAGGCCCAGCGACAACAGCAGTCGGTCGGTCACTTGCCACTGGTCCTCGATGAACTGCGCGCGCTGCTTCACGTGAACGACATCGGCACCTGTGGTGTAGATGTACTTGTCCACGTAGTAGCCGCTGCCACCCGGTGCGCCCACGCTGGCGCCGGGCAGGGTGCTGATCGGCAGGGTCGGGTCACCGTAGCCGTATTCCCACGAGTAGCCGGGACCCGGTTCGACGTTGCCGATGTCGTACGAGGACACGTTGAGGTTGTCGATGCCCGCCGTGATCGAGTGGTTGCCGATCTTGTAGTTGATGTCCAGACGGTAGTTGGTGGTCTTGTCGTGCGCATCCGGATTGGAAATCGACCCGGCGGTCTGCGGGCCGGTGATCGGAACGCCACCGTTGAGCGTGGGGTTCTGGTACTGCGCATCGAGGACGCGCGAGTCGTCGCTGCCGCCTGGATTGCTGTAGCTGATCTGGTTCATCTTGCCGTACTGCGCATCGACGGTAAGGCTGTCGGTGATGTAGCCGGTGTACTTGGCCGTCCACATGTCGGCGCCGTCCTTGGTCGCGGTGTCCGGGCCAAGATAGGAGCCCCACGAGCCCTTGCTGTTGCCCGAACCGTAGTTGTACGCGTAGACGTTGCCGCTGTACTCGGTCTTGTTCGACGCGCCGGTCAGCTCGAGGATGTTGTTGTCGGTGATGTTCCAGTCGATCTTGCCGTACCACTTCGGATCGGAGTACGAGTAGGTACGCGCCTGGCCAACGGCCTGCGAACCGACATTGACGCCGTTCTGCTGCTGTTCGCCCTCGACCGCGCCGAAGATGTAGAGCTTGTCCTTGATCAGCGGGCCGCCGAAGTAGGCGTCATAGGTGTAGGTGGACTGGTTGTTGTTGTCCTGGCGGTAGCGATCGAGCGTGCCGTTGGTCAGGTAGTAGTTGTCGGGGTTGCTCTGCGCCCAGCTGGGATGATAAAGCACCTGGCCGCCGAAGTGCCATTCGTTGGTGCCGCGCTTGCCCACCTGATTGATGACGCCGCCGTCGGATCGGCCGTAGGCCGCGCCGTAACCGCCGGTCAGCACTTGCTCCTGGTCCACTGCTCCGTAGGGAAGGGTCAGGCCGCCGAAGTTATGCAGCGGATCGCTGGTGTTGAAGCCGTTGATGTAATACGCGTTCTCGGCGACCGACGAGCCGCCGAACGAGTTGAGCGGCTGGCCGGTAGTGCCAGTGAAGTAGCCACTGCCCTGGTTCACGCCGGGCGCCAGCGTGGCGATCGCTTCGGCCGAGCGCTGCAGCGGCAGCTTGGCCATCTGGTCGGCCGTGATCACGGTACGCGAATCCACCTGGCTCACGTCGATCGCGGGCAGGGAGTTGGCCACCACGCTGATGGCGCCCAGGCTCTTGGCGTCACTGGCCGCGGCGGACGCGAACGAAACCTGCGTACCCGCACCCACCACCAGGGTGATGTCCGAACGGGTATCGACGATGGCACCGTCCTTCTTGAGGCTCACCTTGTAGGTGCCTAGCGGAAGGCTGGGCGCGGAGTAACGGCCATTGGCGTCAACCGGCACTTCGCGGCTCAGGCCGCCGTCGCTCTGGATGAGCACGGTTTCGCCGGCGACCACGGGTGCGGTGCCGAAGATCGTGCCGGTCGAGCTCTGCGCAAAGGCCGGCGCGGCGAGGAAGACGCCGGCGGCGATGGCCACGGCGAGGGCGGAACGGCGGAACGCCGGCCCGTGCACGTGGTTGATTCGATGGTTAGACATGGACTCCCCTCAAAACGATGTTGTTGCAGCACAAATGGCTGGCCGGCCCGGGCATGCGGCAAAGCGCGCCCGTGACCCGCACGTGGCGGATCGGGTGACTGGTCCAGACTTCCCGGGAGGTCGCCGCCGGGTGGCGGTCGCCTAACGGATACGGTGTTGCGCCGAGGCGCCGGATGAATTCCCTCGCCTCAGCCGGTGAGTGCGCTTGGCCAGGAGGGACGCCCCGGGTGACCGAGACCAGTCTCTTATGCACATCTC
>NZ_QIRF01000028.1 GCF_003332825.1 Dyella sp. C9
CGCCCAGCCCCCCCATGAGGGTGAAAGCGAAGGCAGCACCCAAGACAATACCCGTCGGCGTCGGCATCGTCTTCGACATCGATGCCCTCTCTTTGACTACTAACAAATCGAAACGGAGTTTCACGCGTCTGCTAGGGCCGCGAGAGCGGCTCTAGCCTGATACTTCGAAGCCCATCTGAGACCAGATAGAAGCTTCCGTCAGTCGTCACTTTCCGTCGACTGCGTGTCGCCGTGCACGCCCAGCGTGCGAATCTGCAGCTGTTTGCCATCAGGCGTAGCCTCGGCAACCTGCAGTACGCCCCCGTTGGCTGCAGCCCCTTTCGCGATAACGATCGGCACCCCCTGGCCATCTTCCAGCAAGAACATCGTGTTGCCCTTGCCGTCGACCATCAACCCGATGCGATCACGAGGCACGCCCTTCTCGGAGTGCTGTGCGTCCAGGCCCAATGCCACACTGCCGTTAGCCATGGTGGCCAGCCCACCGCGCTCGAGCCCTGTCGTGTCGTAGACAACCACGCCCGCCACCCGGCTCAAGCGATTACCACCCGACTGATCCTCACCCACGCGTACGCGTACCGTACCCGTATCGTCGACGGCGTAGATACGATGAACGCGAATCTCGCGCTGAACGATGCCGCCAAAGCCATACCAGGCAAGAGACATCGCAACCATGAGCAACAAGAGGCCGACCATACCCCAGCGCGCGCGCCGCAACGAGCGTTCCAGCTTCATCACGCGCCCTTCCATCTGGGGTACTTCATTGGCTACAGGCAGTACTTGGGACATGCTCATTCCTTTACGGGCTGAGGGGGACATGCTCTAACTGCAACGGCCTATCAGTTACACGTATTCACTTCCGAAGAATGCTGATCAGCAGATGCTGCGCCAGCCACTAAAACGGGGCTAACGGGAACGACCTTCCATTTGGCAGTCGCCAAGATCTCCATATGGCTCGTGCCCGTCGCGCCGTTGAGAGGCGCTGTCCTTTCAAGGGATCCGCGCCAGTTGCGACACTCGTGCTTTCTACACGGCAAACCTTGACGCTTGGTTCCACGTTGCCTGGATGCGCGGGCATCGGCGCAACCCATGCGGCGGCGAGAATGAAACTGAGCGCAAGCTCCTTCATCGGCCGGCTCCTCGTCAAACGCGAAACAACTCCTCGTCGGCCCCGTGGGCGCCTCCCATTCATTGCTGCGATCCGGCCATTGGAGATTCTTGACCAGCGCATTCGATGCAACCGGGAGCGCAATTCGCATCAAACAAACGGCAACACATTGGCAACCCACTGCAACGCCAAGGACGCCGCAGTCTCAGAGGCCTACAACCTGAAATCGATCAATGTGACCGCCAGAATGAAAGCAAGTGGTGCAAAGGCGAAATGTCGAACCAGCCCTGCGTTATGCAAAAGAACCGAGCGACTCCATTTCATCCTTCAGGCATGAAAACGGCGCCTGGGCCGACGAAAGCCGGTCCACCACAGTGAGTCTCGATTTCCCCAAGTCGGCTGCGGCCGGGTTGGCCGCAAGCGTTTGCAGCAAGAACTTGCTTTATGCAACGACAATAAATATTCCGTGTCAAGTAACAGTGCGTCATTGCCCGACGGGCCCTTCTCGCACCCTGTGCACTGTAGGCGGGTCGAACTCATCCTTCCTATTTGAGGCGGTAGTCGCCCGAGGCCTAAGCGGATCCGGCCCAACCCCATTCACGGACGCCATGGTCAGCCCGAACGCCATCGCGCATCACAACAGCGAACTCGGCCACCTTGCGGGTCGCCTCGCTGCGGCGCATCAATCTCTTGTGCGCACGCGGATGCGCGGGTTCGGATCTCGGCCAGGACAGCCCCGCGGAGCACAACGGCGCGTTTGGACACAGGGCCGATGCGGCCATGCCCTAGTTGGGCTCAAACACCAAGCGACCTTCGATTGCCGGGCTTCGATCCTGCATTGGTGGGAAAAACGAGCGCGCACCAATTGCCAGGGCCATACTAGCTCCCGTTGCCACCTATCCGTTTATCCATGGAAACCGAGTGGTGGCATTATTTCCTTCATAAAACGTGCTGCGACGCCCCTTCCTGACGCCTACCTGACACGCCAACCCAGGCATACATAGGAGGACATCTTGTTAGCGTCAAACAGGAAGATCTTGTTGGCGCTCACCTTCGCGATGGTGGTGTTTGCGACAGCGGTACCCGTAGCGTTGTCTTTCGGACTCGCCATGGCGCAGGCACGCACAAACCTGGCCAACCGAGCACTGTTCTATGCGGCAGATATCCTGCGCCGTGTTGACATCACAGGTGTGCAGGATGCCCAGGCATTCGACGAGTTGGGGCGCATTCCCGGCATCGACAACTGCAGCGCGGAAACTGTCGCCGCACTTCAACGGGTCGAGGTGAGCTCCCCATACGTCAAGCTCGTGGGGATCATGCATGGCAACCAACTGACCTGCTCGTCATTTGGACCCCACAACCCAGCCATCGACTTGGGGCCACCCGACGACGTATCCCCCTTGACCGGGCACAACGTCCGAGAGAACGTCATTCTGCCCTTTTCACCCAGCGAGAAATTCGTCGTTATCGACAATGGGCACGTCGCTGCGGTGTTGCATAAAACGCTTCAGGTAGACGCACCGACAAGCGACACAGGGGTGGCGCTTGTAACGCTGTCGGCCTCACGGAAAAAGATCTACGCAACGCGCGGTGTGGTCGATCCGCATTGGCTCACGGCCATGCTGGACTTGGCTCCAGGTCAGACCAACGCGAGGCTGATCGGTCACAACATGGTCGCCATGGCTCGATCCAAGGTCGTCGATGTCGTCACCATCGCCGCACTCAACGAGCAAAGCTACAGCGCCATCGTCACGAAACTCCTGGCCGTGCTGCTACCGATAGGCCTCATTTCCGGCCTCATCCTCAGCTATCTGATACTGCGAATCGCCAGGTTGCAAATGAGCCTGCCTGCAGCCATCAAGTCGGCGCTTCGCAACAACGAGTTCTTTCTCGTGTATCAGCCGATCGTTCGTCTCGATAACCACCGATGGATCGGCGCCGAAGCGCTCCTGCGTTGGCGACGCCAGGACGGGTCCATCATGCGGCCAGATCGATTCATCGCCGCCGCTGAAGAGGCGGGGCTCATTGGCTGCATCACGGAGAGGGTTATAAAACTGATAGAACCGCTTCTCGCCGATCTCTCGGAAGTGCACGGCGATTTCTACCTATCCATCAACCTTGCACCCGAAGATCTCCATTCTGACGCGACATTGCCCTTGCTCAAAGGGGTGATTGAGCGCACCGGAGCTGTACCGCCGCAACTTCACGTGGAGATAACTGAGCGCGGCTTTGCCGATACCGCCGTCGCGCGCGCCATGATCGACCGCATGCGCGACATCGGAATGAAAGTGGCCATCGACGACTTCGGAACCGGTTACTCAAGCCTCTCTGAACTGATGAACTTTGCCTTGGACGCTATCAAGATCGACAAGGCGTTTACGCAAGCGGTCGAAAGTCACGCCGTAACGAATAAGATCGCGAGCCTGATCGTGGAACTGGGAAGGGAGCTTTCTCTCGACATCGTGGCGGAAGGCATTGAAACGACGGAACAGGCCGAAATACTTTCGGCATGGAAGGTGGGCTACGGGCAGGGCTGGCTCTTCTCTCGAGACCTCAGCGAAGATGAACTCCGCGAGGCACTTCTCATCCCGAAGCTTTACAGTGACAGTCGACGTATAGACTGACGTGATCTTTCGCACGTCGCCGCTTCCAGAAATCACCACGATGAGAGCGAGGATCAGCGACTCCAGCGATACGTTGAGGTCATGGTGCCAACCTGGATAGCTCTTTTCCCAACTCGTGATGCACCCGGATTGCCGAGCTGCCGCCCTGGCGAGTTCGAACATCCCGGACAGCCCGTGATTCGAGAGCGTGAATTAAAACCAAGGCAGCCACCCTGCGGTGTCCACGCGTGACGTCCGTTCTGCATCGAGAACGGACATCATGCGTGAATACTCGCGAGACCCAATCAGATCGGATCATCAATCGACTTGGCAAGCCCGGTGAACAGCTTCGGGCCGGTCTCGGTCATGTGCCAGCAGTCCTCAAGACGGATGCCGAATTCGCCGGGGATGTAGATGCCCGGCTCGTCGGAAAAGCACATGCCGGGCGCCAACGGCGTGGCGTCGCCGTGGACGAGATAAGGCGGCTCGTGACCATCCAGCCCGATACCGTGGCCGGTTCGATGGGGGAGTCCGGGCAGATGGTAGCCGGGACCCCAGCCTTCCTTTTCGTAGTAGGCGCGCACGGCGTCGTCGATGGCACCCACGGGGGTGCCCAGCTTGGCGGTGGCCAACGCGAGCTCCTGTCCCCGCTTGACGGTGTCCCAGACCTTTCGCTGTTTCGCGGTCGGCTGGCCCATCACCCAGGTACGCGAGATGTCTGATTGATAGCCATGCACGGTGCAGCCCACGTCCATCAGGATCACCGAACCTTCGTGCAAGGTCTGCGGCTGGTGCGAACCATGCGGATAGGCACTGGCCTCGTTGATCAACACCAGGGCGAACTCCGGTGCACCACCCAGGGCCATGGTGGCGGCGTTCATCATGTCGGCGATCTCGTCCGGGCGCATGCCGGGGCGCACGTTGGCGTGGACGTAACGCAGCGCCGCCAGGGTGACATCATTGGCGGTTTGCATCAGCGCAAGTTCGGCGGGGGACTTGATCAGCCGGACGGCTTTGACCAGGGCGTCGCCGGACACCACCTGATAGGCTCCGGCGCTCGCCTCACGCACGCCGTCGACGATGAACAGGCGCGTGGTGGCTTCGAAGGCGATCGGGCCAGAGCTAACGCCGCGATCGCGAAGCCCGCCAACAAGGCGGGCAAATGGGCTCTCGTGCTCGTTCCAGGGCCGCACATCGCCACCCACCGCCAGGGTCTCGCGGATCGAGGGTTCTTCGAAGGCCGGGGTCACCACGACGATGTCGCCCCGCGCCGGGATCACGGCGGCCGTCGTGCGCTCCGAACGATGCCACTGGATGCCGGTGAAGTAGTCCAGGCTCGAACCCGATTCCAGGATCAGGGCACCGATCTTCTGCTCGACCATCAACCGCTGCAGCTTGGCGATGCGCGCCAGGCGCTCCTCCACGGTTATCGGCTTGGCGCCCGTGGTCATGGAGGTCAAACCGGCAAGCCCGTTGGGCGCCGCCGCTGCAGCCCGCGCCGACCGGCCGGCCAGCATGAGTGCGGTGGACGCGGCAGTGGCCGCTACGGCCCCCGAGAGAAAATCACGACGACGCATGCAAACCCCGATCCGATGCCAAGAGTGCCTGGCAGTATGAGGCCGCAGCCGGCAGCGCGACTACGCCCTGGCCCGGTTTCAAAGCGCATGTGGCCATCACCACGCAGCCATTCGGCATGCGCACCGCCCGCGCTTGACGTGATGCACGGCACCGGGCGAACCGGAGCCGACACACCCACAGCCCTTGGCAAGACCACGGGGGCGCGGCCCGCTGCCCGAAGCCTCGGTTTCGGAGCCAGGCCGTGCCCCGTAAGCCTGCACGATCGTCCCAACGTCATGCCGGCCGACGCCACGCCCGGACACACCAAGGTCCATAGGGTCAAAGCTGTGCCGGGTCCAGACTGAAGTGTTCGACTCTGCCCACCTTGGAAAGCGCCTTCTGCACCTTCGGCTGAGAAATAACGGTATTCCAGCGCTCCATGCGCTCCGTTTCCACGGGCGTGGTGCGTGCGGTGGTGGCGTAGTCCTGCATGTCGGCGAGGGCCTCGCTTCGCCATGGCTCGCTTTGGAGCCGTTCCACCAGCAGATCACCGGCAGCGTCCAGGTCACCGCTTAGCAGCAAGGCGTTCTGCCAGGTGCCTATGGCGTCAGCGCGATGCTCGCGCATATAGGCGAGGCGCTCGGTAACCACAGCCGTATCCTTCTGCTGCAGGGCGACCTCGAGCTTCACCATTTCAAGCTGCATGCGTCCGTAAGGGCTCACGTTGCCCAGTTCGGCGATAGTGTCCAGGGCGTCCTTGGGGCGCTGGAGTTCAGCGTAGAACTGGGCGAGATTGATGATCTGGCTGACATTCATTTGCCCCTGCTCGGGGCGCCGTGCGGCACGCACCCATTGATCGACGGCTTCGTCCCACCGCCCCATCCGAACCAAGGCGCGGGCACGCTGATCGAGAATCCAGATGTAGCGATCATCGAAATCCTTGTACAGCGTCGGACCCTGGCCATCCCTGGATTTGGCGATGACATCGTCGGCAATCGCCAGCGCTTCGTCGTAGTGCTGCGTGTCGAGCAGGAGCCCTTGCAGAGTAGCGACATGGCCTAGTTGATCCCGTTCTGCCGCCATACGGGCTCGGGTATCGGCGATTTCCTTTTGGACCAGACGATCCACGTCGTAAGCCTCGAGGTTTTTCCGCGTGATGCCGTCAAAGCGGGCATCGACGCGCATGCTCAGCGCAACCCGCGAGGAGGTGACGCGCCCGGCTGCAAGCGCGGCCTTTGGCGTGTCACCCTGGGCAAGCCACGAAAGCGCCAGGTCACGCCAGAGGATGCTTGGCTCACCGTCAGGGTCGCGCCATTCCACATCAAACAAGGCCTGCAGGTAATCCCGATCGAGCCCGGAGTCGCCCTCAAGCCGGGTGTGGATGGTGTAGATCGACTGGCTGCTGACCTTTTCCAGCGTTTCGGGCCAGCGCTGCGCGAGGGTGATGACGCAGCGCGCGCTGTCCTGGTAGTCCTTCACGTCATAGGCGGCAGCCAGGCGAACGTACCAGGCGATGCTGTCGCTTTGGCTAAAGCTGCTTGCGCGCGTCAGCAGGTCATGCGCGGACGCATGCTCACCGCGGTCGTAATCAACCAGGCCGGCGAGCAGCAGGGCCTGATAGCGCTCGCTATCGGGCAACCTGGAAAAGCCATTGGCATGGATCACCGCATCAAGGACCCCGGCAGCCGCGCTGTCGTCGTTGTTGCGAAGGTCGTCCTGCGCCTGGTTGATGGCGTTCCGAACGGCCTCAACCTGCTCCTCGGGTGTGGGGGGCGCGTCTGCATGCTTGGTGGTGGACGCCTGTGCCGCCGACGCCACGGCTAACCACAGGCACAAGGCTACAGCCCAAAGCTTTTGCATGTTCATGCTCCCCCCAGAGATGAATCGCAAGATTGCACGTTTTACGGGCGCCGGGAAAGGGGGCCGTCGCGGCGTTTCTGGGGGAGCGTCTGGCGGTTGAAGGGCTGCATCCCTGCTTGCGCCCCCTTCCCGCTTTCGCACTGCTCAGCCCGGCCGGATGGCTGTCCAGATAGCCCCGGGGCAAATCCGGCAAAGCGGGTGGCGGGTCACCCGGCCGTTCCATCCAGCGCCATCAGGGCTCGGGGTGGGCCATTCATCGCCCTGGCTCTGCGCGCGACAGAAAGTGCACGTTGCCCCCAGCCTCCCTGGGATGGCTGAACCACTACGTGGTACGCCTGCGCCCTTCCCTCACCTTCGCCAGATCGTAACGTGCCTGCAGCAACAGCCAGTACGCCGCGGTGGGCTCCATTACCAGCGAAAGCCGCAGCGCGTGCTCTGCATCGATCCGCCGGCGACCCAGCGTGATCTGCCGCAGCATGACCAACGAGATGCCGCTGCGGCGCGCAAAGCGGGCCAGCGGCATGGCGCAAGGCTGGAGGTAATCGGCAAGCAGCACCTCGCCGGGGCTGCGCAGCACCATCGATGGATCAAAGTCCATCAGCGGATCGAGTTTGATGAGGCACATGGGGCTTCCTTTCCTGTCAGGCACGGCTCAACGACGGATCAAGCCCTACAGGCTTCCGTGTCGGCGCATGCCGGGAACGGTGTAAGTGATCGCCGAGGTACGGCCCAGCGGCCGATAAACCGATACGTCGCGGAAACGATCACTGGGTGCGGGAAATGCTCACCTCGGGCTTGGAATCAAGCCGTGCAGCGCGGAGCGTGGGATTTAGCCGTAGCCGATGGCGGTTGTCAGCGAAAGCTGACACGCATGGCTGTGAGCATCCCGCCGCGTGGCACGCAGGCTGCGGGAACAGGAAACGAGGGTTACATCGAAGGGAATGAACGGGCGAATGCGTCCCGTATGATCGCGTGCAGCCATGATCAACTCTCAGGTCAGTTGGTGATGGTCAGCGGGTCGTATGAGTTGCCGCTCATGCGGCCCGCGCTTCACGACATTGCTGTCGAAGCCAACTGCACTACCTCGTAGCGGACGTTGCAGTGGCCTGCTGAACGTAGCAAACGGCATGCGCCCGGCATGTCAGCGATGACCACCCAACCATCCATCCGAGTGCCGACGTATGTGTCGGTACCCACTGAGCCACGATAGTCCGCGGCGCCATCGCCGTTGACGCCATCGCAACATGAATAACCAATCTTGGTCGGCTCGGCTTGAACCAGGCCATCAGGGACAGCCTCAGCCCAAGCGTCCGTATATGGACTCCTCCCCTTTGCCAAGCATCCCCTAGCTCTGGCGTCCGTGTCGACTGCATACGTATATCCGGCCTCTAAACGCTGCACCGTCAGGTGGTGCCGGGCCACGATGAGCTAGTCGCGCGTCGGCTCCCAATCGCTTTGGCGTGCTCAGGGCACACGGATCTTTCAGGGTTTTGCCGACGCCGGTCCGACCGGTACGTCATCACTCGGGTGCTTCGCAATCGTTGAAGAGATGGTTTCGGACGTTGCTCTCAGGCGGCCGCCAGAGCCGGTTGATAGTTGGTTCCATAGCGCCGCATGGCCCAGGCCATGCGCGCCGTCTTGTTGGCCATCACCACACAGGCCACGTTCGGATGGGCTCGCGCCGAGAGCTGGGGACCCATCGGCTCAGTGGATCGTCGTGGCGTGGTGCCGTTCGCAGCATGGCGCGCGCGCCGTGAACCAGCAGCGAGCGCAGATAGGCGTCGCCACGTTTGCTGATGCCCAGCAGGCGATCCCGTCCACCGGAGCTGTGCTGCCGTGGCGTCAGCCCCAGGCGCGCCAGTGCATTCTTGCCGCATTGAATAGCGTTGAACCATGAACATCGCTCATAAATCTTGGATGGATTTGCTCGTCTCTTAGGTCTACTTCGGGTCAAAAGCGGACCAGACGGAGAAACAGGCTGGCACCATGTTCTACTCAGACGGACAGCCGTTTTGCGTGCACTCAATGTAAGAAGTCAGATCTTCGATACGACGCCGAGTCGTATCTTGGAGGCAGGTGTACTGGATCACCAGCATGTACCCACGGGGGTCTTTACCCGCCTCATAGTCACAAGACTTGTCCCTAAAGACTAACCAAGCCCTTTGAGCATCACGCAACGCCGCCTTTGATTCCGGCCCCAGTCGAGCCATCTGCTTCTTGTAGAGATCGCCCATTCGCGTGTCGAGCGAGTGATAAATACTGCTCTCGCACGCTTCCAAGGCGATTTGAGGCCCAGGGCAGCTTTGTGCCGCCGCCTTGGAGTCATCGAAGTCCTTTTGGTCTTGCGGCTGCGGATGCGCGTAAACAAGTCCAGCGCTCAAACTAACCATGGCGATGGCCAAGGAAATTAGTGTCCGCCTCATGCGCACATGCTCCCTTTGTCGTATCAGATTTGACGGTTCGCCCATAACGCAGGTCGCGGTGTCTGCTTCGGGTCGGGAGCGGACATTACGACGGCGATCGAATGAGGCTTGAAACCCAAACCTACCTCATTCGACCCCATCAGCCTTTCGTTGTCTTCTTTCGAGCGCTCGCCTTTGCTGCCGACTTAGCGGCAAGTCGTCGTCTTGAAGCTGGCCATTCCGCGTTTGTCGACGCTGCTTGGTGTAGCTCAGCGGCATTCCGATTAGCATCATAACGATGGTCAACGCGCCCATGAGTTGGGCGCCGGCTGTAAACCGATCCTTGACGGTGCCACCAAGGCTACGCTCGGGATGAGACTGGCTATAGGTGATCAAAGCACGCTGGCCCACGCGATCAGCACATCGACCGACATTGCCATCCCACGCCCCCGATCTAGCGTGGCCAGAGTACCGAACTGCTCCTACTTTATATGAGTAGTCATAGTCGTAGCCCTTGGTTCCACACCATACGCTAGTGACGGTTCCACTCGTAACAGCGCTTCCCATCAGGAACGGTCCTGCGTTGTAGATCCAAATCGCCACGAATGCGGCAAAAAAGAACAAACATGCGAGAACGGTCGCGGGCCACTCCTTGATGTAGTAAGGGCCTAGCCCTTCCCACCACCCAACCTGTGTCACCTCTGACTTACTAAGTACGCCCATTTGCGGTTCCGTTTCGTCCAAGACGACTATTCGTTCTCACTGCGCTGTGGAGTCGCGATGTCCGCTCCGGGTCGGAAGCGGACATGGCCAGAACCTTGGCCGGAAAGTCGATATAAGAACGACCACGCCTAACACCCAGGCATTTCGTGATAGATGGAGATCTTGGGATTCAGTAGGTGATTGGCGTTCATGAAGATGCAGAAAAAAACGTCGCCTTGGCGGTTGGAATCCTGATCGGCTTTGCTTGTGGCACGGATCAGCTCGCGCCTTTGATTTGAGTATGCCTTCAGAATGCTGGGAATGGTGGCGCAGGCAGGTGATGCGTCGTACTCCAGCTCATCCCCACCACTTGTGGAAGTCACACATGGTGACTGCTCAATCAGTTGCTCCAGTGCCTCCCATTCGACTTCATGAGATTTTTGAGCTCGCTTCAGGCGCTGATTGGCAAGATGAACCTCCCACCAATACGTGTTGATTTGCATGACATCAACGGTCGCCTGGCGCACGGCCGGATCGATTTTCGCGGTCTCGACATTGGTCAGCAATCGACGTTCCTCCGCATACATTTGCTGAGCCTTCGACACGATGTCATTCAACGGATCACTTGCGAACTCCTTCAACCAAAGAGCAGATTCCTGCGTAAACTGGTTATAGCGATCCTGGATCAGCCTGGCGGAGACTGATTGCTGATCTAGCAATGCAGCTCTTTCCTGCGCCAAGACTTGGTATTGCGCGACTAGTTGTTGGTAACGATCCTCGGACGTAGGCACAAGGAGATTGGAGCTGCTGTCCAAGTTGGAATCGGTCTGGACGACGTCCCAATTTAGGATAATCCCGTTCGGTTGCATCCCACCGCTGACCGTGCGGATCATGCTGCCCAATGGGCCGTCCACGATATTGAAATCGACATGATTACCTTGAACGATGATGCTCTGTGCCGTGTGAAAGATGCCGCCATCCGCCAAGGTTCCTGTGACTCGAGACTTGAAATCATCGACCTCACCATTTACGCCGAGCCGGATAAGCTCCAGCGTGCCGGTCACTTGCGTTCCGTCCACCTTATCGACACGTAGCGCCTCGATCTTGGGCCGGTATTGTGCCGCCTGGGCTCTCTCTCCCGCAGAGACATAGAGACCCGGTACTAGCTTCATCGGTGAAGGGGCATTTCCTGCGAGGATAATGTGCAGCCCTTGCTGATCAGCGCCAAAGACATTCATCGAAAGCAGCAGGCCGACGAAAATCGTCCACGCTGACACATAAATTCGCCGCATACTCGTCCCCTATTTTGTGATCGCGGGTGGTTCTAAGAATTGTGAGTGTCCGCCGTCGGAAGCGGACGCTACTCCCGTTATAAAATACTAGGCTTCCCTGCGGACGACCCTAAGTACGTTGGGTGCCTGGGCATCTATAAACATGAAGAAGCGACCGAAGAGCGCTTTCATGCCAAAACCTGTCACGAAGCCCCCTTCGTTGCGTGAATCACATCGTTTCCGGCATGTCCGCTTCGGGTCGGAAGCGGACCTGCTGTTAGATATAACCGACGCCCTTCAATTGATCTCGAAGCGAGGTTAGTTCGCCGATGTCTGGCGCGTTTTCAATGGACGCCCCTGCAACTTGCGACGGCCAGAACCAGCCATCGTCCTGCCATTGCAGCGTCGCCCCTACCGACCCGAACCGGTTGGTAGATCTTCCATGACTCGTAGAACACTTTTGCCGAAGCGACACACACGTCAAAGTTATCGAAATATTTCGCGAACACCTGACCCAATGTCGCCAAGCCCGATTCAAGCCGGCTAGATGAACTTGGCAGCCCATCAAGAGCCGTCCAGTCGACAGCCGTGCTGGGAACCGCGCCGAACACTCGTTTGGCCTCCGCCATAAGTCCAATGGTCTCGTCCAGATCGTCTTGTCTGACATAGCGCCGATAGAGCCGGGCGGTGAGAAGACTCCAATTCCTATCGAGACGACCCGCTGTGTAAGTCGAAATGCAGTCGAAAAACAGCGTCACGTCCGATACCGGGCCAGGCGCACAGATCGAACTTCCCCCACAACAGCCGATATTGCGCATCTATCCAAGCTCCGGGTATCGCTTTTTCGAGGGTTCCAAAAAAGGTCCGCTTCGGGTCGGAAGCAGACCTTTCAATCAAGATAACTCCAGCCTTCAGCTCCGTCGAAGCGACGCACCTTCAAGCCTGTCACCGACGAGGTTTTGAAGTTACGCATATTGATCCCTAGCTTTGGCTCGTCCTGGGTGCTGATGGACTCCCAATGAGTCACGCACCCACAGATCGCGCAGTGCATGGTGCGGATCGTTCGTCGCCCCCAGACGTAACCGCGCAATGACTCCAATTGACCAGAGATTGTCGCTGCATCGGGTTCGAACACCGCCCAGAGTGCCCCGTACCTACTGCAGATTGAACAGTTGCAGTCGATTACGTGATCCGGAGCGGTCGCTAGCTCCAGGCGAATCGCGCCGCAGTGGCAACTACCTTCCATCATGCGAATCGCCGCCCCCATTCAAGTTGGGCCACCTGGCCGCCGTACGAATGATGTCCGCTATGGGTCGAAAGCGGACCTCACCGCCTCTTGTCGCCTACGTGCACAAGATGAACTCCGCGATCCCTTTCAGTTCACAATGCCGATTGAAGCGCAGGCCAAATTTTCAACATCCCCGCTTTTGGTCAGCCGATAGCAATCCTTTGCCGGAGCCTTGTATCCGACGCTGTTCTTCTCAAAACGTCCGTTGTTCACCTTAAAGATCAACGAGCCTGACAATGCGCGAACCACTTGTTCTGGCGAGCCGGGCAGTGGATGAAACGGTGTCGCAATTGGGACACCTCCCGGCGAAGCCGTTACGAGATAGGTGCGTCCCGAGTCAAAGGAAAGATGTGCTAGGCCAGTGAAAACCACAATGCCAAAGGGCATCTGGAAGATGCCATGTACATTTTCCTTCAAGACCTGATGCACCAAGCCATGCTTATCGCGAAACATCAGCTCGCCACCAAACTCTCCACGATCATCGCCCATCAATTCGCCACCAAACGCAGCTAGTCGATATGACGGCACCACGTCGACGACCTTGGTCTCGAGGCCGTTTTCGCCATAGCCGCTGACTTCAATCTGGTACCCGTTCGGCGAACTATGGTCTTCCAAATGGGCAATGGCGCTTGCCTCGGCACTTTGTGCATCTGCGTGATGCACTTGCTCGACATTTCCGCGTTCGTGGCATGCGGTAAGGACAACCAGGATCAAGGAAAGGCAGTACCACGCATTCTTTCGCTTTGATCGCATGGATTGCTTCGGAACCTGCATCATCGCACCTCAAAAATTGGCATGTCCGCCATGGGCCGAAAGCGGACATTGGACTAAATGCCGAACTCAGTCCGAAGGGCCAACTCCAACCCGACAAGATCTTTGTATGCCAACTCGGCAAAAGTCGGCTCTACCTCGGCGATGAAAGCGCCGACGGACAGCCCGTGGGACATCGCCGTAACTCGGGCAGCTTGCACCTCTTCCGGGCAAATCAGCCAATTCACGCCGGGAAGGCCTTCACGTTGATGCCCAAACAAGCCCCACCGTACGTTGCCCGAGAAACTTGCGACCACCGCCCCTAGTCTCTGAATAGTGGCTTCGCTCTCATGCTTGAAACGGAAGCTCACGAAAGGCGGGCGATTGGATTGGTCTTCGATGCGCGTCTCACCATCGATCAGCTTCTTCACGGATCGGCGCTGATACTTTCGCCATTCGAGCTCCCCTAACTGTCGAATGAAGTTGAGCAAAGTACCTTCCGGATCATCGATCGCTGCCTCGTCCATTCCCCCCTCCTTTCTCCCAAAATGGAACGTCCGCTATGGGTCGGAAGCGGACGTTTCCCTGTTAGTAACAGTCTCCAGGCACGTTGCAGGCGAACCTAGCCAAAAATCAGCAC
>NZ_QIRF01000029.1 GCF_003332825.1 Dyella sp. C9
GCCCCACACCCCCAATCGCCCTACTCGCCCGGCCCCCGGGCGTCGATCGACAAGGCATGGATGCCGTTGTCCATCAGCCCCTGCAGCGCGGCATAGACCAGCCGGTGGCGCTTGATTGGCAGCTGGCCGGCGAAGGCCGCGCTGACGATGCGCACATGGAAATGGCCCTTGCCTTCGTTGGCGTGGCCGGCGTGCTTGTAACCCTCGTCCAGCACTTCCAGCTCGGACGGGGCCAGCGCCTGCTGCAGGCGCGCACGGATCTGTTCCACCATCGGCGCGCTCATGCCGGCGGCAGCGCCTTGCGGAACGGCTTGATGCTGACGCTGGCATAGACGCCGGCAGCCACGTACGGATCGTCCTTGGCCCAGGCCTCGGCTTCGGCCTGCGAGGGGAACTGCGCCAGGATCAGGCTGCCGGTGAAGCCAGCCGGACCCGGGTCTTCCGACTCGATGGCGGGAAAGGCGCCGGCGACCAGCAGACGCCCCTCGTCCAGCAGCTTCTGCAGGCGCTCGATGTGTGCAGGCCGCGCGCCCTTGCGCTTCTCCAGCGAGTCAGGGACATCGGTACCGTTAATGGCAAACCACATGGGGAACTCCTGCGCGGCAAAACGCAAAGTTTAGCCGAGTATGGCGCAGGCCATGCGGCCGCCCCTTGCAAACCGCCAGCGCGCGCCCATCTCGCCACGCATCACCACGGGGAGGTCGACATGGAACTATGGAATGGGTTTGTCGCAGTGATCAGTCAACTGCTGGGCGGACTGGCGCACGGCGTGGGCAACAGCTATGGCCTGGCCATCATCATCCTGGCCTTGCTGGTGCGGCTGGGCCTGTTGCCCTGGACGCTGCGCGCCGCCGAACAGGGCTGGCACCAGCGCCGCCGGATGGAAGCGCTGAAACCGAAGCTGGAACAACTGGCCAAGCGCCATGCGGATGACCCGGCGGCCCATGCCACGGCGATGCGTGCGCTGTATCGCGAGCACGGCGTCGGCACGGGCATGGGCGGCGGCCTGCTCACCGCCCTGGTGCAGGCCCCGCTGGGGTTGGGCGTGTACAGCGCCATCCGGCAAGGCCTGGGCGGCGCCGGCGCATTCCTGTGGATTCCCCGACTGGCCCGTCCCGATGTGTGGCTCGCCGTGCTGGTAGCGGCGCTGAGCTACGCGGCCATCGCGCTCAACCCAGCCATGTCGACCCAGGCCAAGACCTTGTTGCAGGTGCTGCCCGTACTGGTGTCGTTTGTGGTGGTCTGGCATGCGGCCGCGGGGCTTGGTCTCTACTGGGCAGCCTCCAGCGGAGTCAATGTGCTGCAGGCGACCTTGCTGCGCCATCGCCTGCGCCGCTTCGCCCGCTGAACCCCTAAAGCAGAAAACCCCGGCCGAGGCCGGGGTTTTCGATGGTGCCGATGCTCAGGCTTCGGGACGCATGTACGGGAACAGCAGCACATCGCGAATCGAAGACGACCCCGTCAGCAGCATCACCAGGCGGTCGATGCCCACGCCCAGGCCACCGGTCGGCGGCAGACCGACTTCCAGGGCGCGGATGTAGTCGGCGTCGAAGTGCATGGCCTCGTCGTCGCCATGCTCCTTGGCCTCCACCTGGGCCATGAAGCGCGCCGCCTGATCCTCCGGGTCGTTGAGCTCGGAGAAGCCGTTGGCGATCTCCTTGGCGTTGATGAACAACTCGAAGCGGTCGGTGATGCCCGGCTTGGTGTCGCTCTCGCGCGCCAGCGGTGAAACCTCCACCGGATGATCGGTGATGAAGGTCGGCTGGATCAGCGTGTGCTCCACCGTCTTCTCGAAGATCTCCAGCAGCAGGCGACCCCAGCCGAAATCGGCCTTTACCTGGCAGCCCAGGCGCTTGGCGTGCGCGGCCATGGCCTCGCGATCGCGCAGCTCCTCGCGGCGGATTTCCGGATTCAGCTCAAGCACGGCGTCTTCCATGCTCCAGCGTCGGAACGCCGGCCCCACGTCGATCTCCACGCCGTCCCACATCAGCTTGGTGTGACCGATGACGTTCCTGGCCGTCTCACGGATCAACGCTTCGGTGATGTCCATGATTTCGGTGTAGGTGACGTAGGCCTGGTACAGCTCGAGCATGGTGAACTCGGGGTTGTGCCGAGTGGACACGCCCTCGTTGCGGAAATTGCGGTTGATCTCGTACACACGGTCGAAACCTCCGACCACCAGGCGCTTGAGGTAGAGCTCGGGCGCGATGCGCAGGTACAGGTCCATGTCCAGCGCGTTGTGGTGGGTGACGAACGGACGCGCGGCAGCACCACCCGGGATCACGTGCATCATCGGCGTTTCCACTTCCATGAAGCGGCGCGGCTCGGCCTCGAGCCACTTGCGGATGAAGCCGATGATCTTGGAACGCTGCGCGAAGGTGCGACGCGCCTCCTCGGTGACGATCAGGTCGACGTAGCGCTGGCGGTAGCGCTGCTCCACGTCGGCCATGCCGTGGTGCTTGTCCGGCAGCGGGCGCAGGCTCTTGGTGAGCAGGCGCAGCTTGTCCACCTTGACCGACAGCTCGCCCGTGCGCGTGCGCATCAGCGTGCCTTCGGCGCCGACGATGTCACCCATGTCCCAGCCCTTGAAGGCCTTGTAGGTATCCTCGCCCACCGTGCCCTGGTGGATGAACAGCTGGATGCGGCCGTTGAAGTCCTGCATCTGCACGAAGGCGACCTTGCCCTGGTCGCGCTTGAGCATGATGCGACCGGCCACCTTCACGCGGCGGCTCAGTGCCTCGATGGCCTCGGCGGTCCACTTCTCCGCATCGGCGAACTCCGCCTGCAGGTCGCCGGCGAAGGCGTCGATCTTGTAGTCGTTCGGAAAAGCCACGCCCTGCGAACGCAGCGCTTTCAGTTTCTCGCGACGCTCGGCGATGAGTTTGTTCTCGTCCTGCGGAACGGACTCGGCGGAAGCGGCGGCGGGAGAAACGTTGTCGCTGGTCATGCGTGGATTCCAGTCTGTAGGTTGGTTTGTTGCCAGTTCTAGCCGGCCGCAGGGAAACGACGCGGCCACTTGCTCGAGGCGTCATCCCGGCGAAAGCCGGGATCCAGTGCCCTTGTCGCCAGCCATTGAGGTCGCTGGATCCCGGCTTTCGCCGGGATGACAAGCAATAAAGCCAGCGGCGACGAAACAAGAGCGATGAAGCGATCTAACCCGAAACGACGTGAGCGTTACGCATCCACGCGCTTGGCGCCTGCATCCAGGCCCGATTTGAGGCTCGCCTCGACGAATTCGTCCAGGTCGCCGTCAAGCACTTTCTGCGTGTCCGAACGCTCGATGCCGGTGCGCAGGTCCTTGATGCGGCTCTGGTCCAGCACGTAGTTGCGGATCTGGCTGCCCCAGCCGATATCGGACTTGGAAGCCTCCAGCGCGTTCTTTTCCGCGTTGCGCTTCTGGATCTCGATCTCGTACAGCTTGGCGGCCAGCATCTTCATCGCGCGGTCGCGGTTGGCGTGCTGGCTGCGCTCGGTCTGACAGGCCACCACCACGCCGCTCGGGACATGCGTGATACGGACGGCCGACTCGGTCTTGTTCACGTGCTGACCACCGGCGCCGGACGAGCGGTACACGTCAGTCTTGAGGTCGGCCGGGTTGATCTCGATGTCGATGTCGTCGTCGACTTCCGGCGACACGAACACCGAGGTGAAGCTGGTGTGGCGGCGATTGTCCGAGTCGAACGGGCTCTTGCGCACCAGGCGGTGCACGCCGATCTCGGTCTTCAGCCAGCCATAGGCGTAGTCGCCCTCCACGCGGAAGGTGGCGGACTTGATGCCCGCCACTTCGCCACCGGAGACTTCCAGCAGCTCGGTTTTCCAGCCGCGCGACTCGGCCCAGCGCAGGTACATGCGCAGCAGGATTTCGGCCCAGTCCTGGGCTTCGGTGCCACCAGCGCCGGCCTGGATGTCCACGAACGCATTGTTGGCGTCCATCTTGCCGGAGAACATGCGCTGGAATTCCAGCTTGCCCACGCTGGCCTCGAGGCCCTTGAGGTCCTCGACCACGGACTGCACGGTGCCTTCGTCGTTGTCGGCAGCGGCCATTTCCAGCAGCTCGCCGGCATCGGCGAGACCCGCGGTCAGCGTATCGATGCCGCTGACGATGGTGTCCAGGCGGGCGCGCTCGCGGCCCAGCTCCTGCGCGCGCGGCGGATCGTCCCACACCGTGGGGCTTTCCAGTTCGCGGCTTACTTCTTCGAGACGCTCACGCTTGGTGGCGTAGTCAAAGATACCCCCTAAGCGACTCGACGCGGCCCTTCAGGTCCGCGATCTGCGCAAGGATCGGATTGGTTTCGATCATGGATGGGAAGTCTTGGGAAAACGGCCGTACATGGTAGCAGAGCGGGCCGGAGCCCGGCACCGCAACCCGGTGGCGCCTCTCCCCGCCGGGGAGAAGGCCGGGGGTGAGGGGCCGATCCTGCCGCAGCCCCGCATCAAAGCACCCCATCGAAACACCACCGACGAGCCTCGACGGACAGGCGAAACCACGCCCTACGCCAACGCCTGCTGATGCACCCCCTTCACCGCGCGCCCCGACGGATCCGCCGCCTGGGCGAACGCAGGGTCCCACGCCAGCGCCGCCGGCGATGAGCAGGCGATCGACTTCCCGCCCGGCACCGTCTCCGCGCAGGCCTGCCCCGGATAGAAGCGCTCGAAGATGCGCCGATACAGGTAGGCCTCCTTGCTGGCCGGCGGGTTGTGCGGAAACCGCGTCGCCGCCGCGGCGAACTCGCGGTCGCTCACCGCCTGCTCGGCGTGGGCCTTCAGGCCGTCGATCCATCCATAGCCCACGCCGTCGCTGAACTGCTCCTTCTGGCGCCACAGGATCGAATCGGGCAACGCGCCCTGGAACGCTTCGCGCAACACGGCTTTTTCAATGCGGCCCGCACCAGCCATCTTGTGGCGCGCATCCAGGCCCATCGCCACATCGAGGAATTCCAGATCGAGGAACGGCACGCGCGCTTCCACGCCCCAGGCCATCATCGACTTGTTGGCGCGCAGGCAGTCATAGCTGTGCAAGGCGTCCAGCTTGCGCACCGTTTCCTCGTGGAAGGCTTCGGGGGACGGCGCCTTGTGGAAATACAGGTAGCCGCCAAAGATCTCATCCGAGCCCTCGCCCGAAAGCACCATCTTCACCCCCATCGCCTTGATGCGGCGCGCCAGCAGGTACATCGGCGTGGATGCACGAATAGTGGTCACGTCGTAGGTTTCTATGTGACGGATGACCTCCGGCAAGGCATCCAGCCCATCCCAGAAGGTGTAGGCGAAGCCGTGATGTACGGTGCCCAGCGCATCCGCCGCCACCTCCGCCGCCGCCAGGTCAGGCGAGCCCTCCAACCCTATCGCGAACGAGTGCAGTCGCGGCCACCACGCTTCGGCGTGATCGTCCTCCTCGATCCGGTGCCGCGCGAAACGAGCCGCACAGGCGGCCACCAACGAAGAGTCGAGCCCGCCGGACAGCAGCACGCCATAGGGAACATCCGTCATCAACTGGCGATGCACGGCCTGCTCGAACGCCTCGCGCAACCTGGCCGCCGAAACATCGTGCCCGCGCGTTTGCGCGTAATCGCGCCAGGGTTTGTGATAGTAACGACGCAGGCCTCCATCCGCGCTGTCGTACACATGGCCCGGCGGAAACGCGGCCACATCGGCACACACACCCACCAGCGCCTTCATCTCTGAAGCCACGCACAGGCGCCCTTGCGCATCATGCCCCCAATACAGCGGACACACCCCGATGGGGTCCCGTGCAATCACGTAGCGCGCCGCCGCGCTATCCCACAGGGCGAATGCGAAAATGCCATTGAGACGGGAAGCCCAATCCGCGGCATCGTCGCCCATGCGATACAGCGCGTTGATCACCTCGCAATCGGAACCAGTGGTGAAGTCGTAGTCACTGGCCGCGCGCAATGCACGATGGTTGTAGATCTCGCCGTTTACTGCGAGCGCCAGCTGCCCATCGCGCGACCGCAGCGGCTGCGCGCCACTGGCCGGATCCACGATGGCCAGCCGCTCGTGCACCAGGATCACCCCGGCGTCGACGAATACGCCACTCCAGTCCGGCCCTCGATGGCGCTGGCGCTGCGAAAGCTCCAACGATTGCTGGCGCAACGCCGCCAGGTCATCGCCCGGCTGAAGATCGAACATGCCAAAGATCGAACACATGAGCTGGATTCCTTTGTCTGTTTTTCGCGAGGCGTAAAAACAAAAAGGCCCGCTGTAAGCGGGCCTTTTTGCGTGTGTATGTCGGTAACTGCTGCTTACACGCCGGCCCACCCGTTGATGCGGGTATTGTTGTTGGCGTTATTGTTGTTCAGTGCGCACACGAGCCTGCTTGCCGCGCCAGAGGCGGCAAGCGCAAACAGAGCAAGGGTGCAAGGGCTGGACATGGTCACGACTTCATCACATGCCGCATCGCCTGGCAAGCTCCCTGGAAAGTTTCATTTGTTTCCATTTTCCTCGGCGGGGCGCGGCTCGGCGATCCATGACCTGGCCTCTTCGAACTGGGCGTCATGAAACAGGCGAAAATGCCCCGGGATGGCGAAACTCATGGCCTGGGTGGCCACGCGCAGCCAGGGCACAGCGGGCCCCAGCGCCACGCGATCCCAGCCAGAGAAATGGCGCACGCCCAGCATGGCGTCCTCCCACATGGCACCCGGATCGAAACCGGTGAAGTCCGGCCCCACGTGATAAAGCAGGCGCAGCTTGCGATTCATGGCAAACGCGGCTTCCACGTCAGGCACCAGAACTCGCGCGTAATCAGTCGCCGTCACCTGGCCGCTGGCGCGAAAACCCACGGCACCCGGCGGCAATCCGCTGATTTGCTCGATCATCACCAGTCTCCGCGTGGCTATGCCCCGCTGTATGGCAGAAGTCTTGTTAGCGATGCGTCATGGGCTCAAGCAGCCTGGTCGCGCAGTGGCGACCACTCAGTCCTCGCCCTTCTCCGAGCGCTTCGCGCCCCGCTTGCGCACAGTCGTCGGGCGCGACTCCGCTGCGGCGATCAATGACTGCAGGTAGGCGATGCCTTCTTCTTCCGGAAAGAACGCAATCACATCGGCCACGCTGAGGCCATGGCGCTCGCGCAACTCCAGGAACTCCCGCCGGGCGCGCTCCATGGGTGACTCGATCGACGCCTTGCGTTTGCGCTCCTGATCCCTGTCGAGTGCGGCAAGTTCGTCCTGGAACTGCCGGTAGGCGTCTTTGTGCACACTCATGGTCAGTACCGAATGCATGCGGGGAGGAAGCTATTGTCACCCGCAAGTGACGAACTTCCATAGCGCCGCGCGATCGCAAAAACATGAACGCCACCACGGCCTGTAGCAAGCCTGTCACTGACGCGTGAAAGCCCTGCACTTATAAGTTTTGCGTTGGCCGAAATGCGCGCACTCCTTAACCACGGAGCAACGGACGGGCCGATAGCCTGAACCTCCCCGCGACAACCACCGGAGTGCATATGGATCCCCTGACCCTTGATATGCCCATTGCCAGCGAGGAGAACCACCCTCATGCCCGCCGCGTCTCCGCCGAACCTGTAGACGGCTACGTGCTCGACCCCTGGTCCGGCCTCTATCGGGAAACCGAAGGCGCCTACCAGAGTCGATTGCAAGCAAATCCGGCCATCGCCGCCTGATCGATGAAACCCCGCCTTGCGCGGGGTTCATTTTGTGGGCACCCGGTCATAGCTCCGATGAGGACTACCGCGGCAAGGATACTCAGGGTTTGCATGGAGCCCGATGCTCTCGTGGCGACGCCCGAAACCCGCCTGAGTCAGATAGTGCCCACAAGCGTCAATTCAGTGCGCGAATGCCGCGTACCATGACTTCCGCCTGGATCTGGCCAGGAATGGCGCTCTCATCGAAAGCGTGACCTTCCATCGTATCCAGCAGGGTCGCAAACCCATACAGCCAGGCATGCCAATACACGGCCCCGCCCCGCTCGAACACTTCGCAGAAGACATCGATGGTTTCGCCCTGGGCGTCGACCAATGTGAAATTGAGTTCCATGGAAGGCCCCTTCCGCTCGTTGCTGCACACGCGGCAAAGCGCAGCCTGTTTCTGCGCGGTGTCGACTCAAGCAAAAGGGAATCAAGGAGCGTGCCAGCGAGGCGATCATGACAGGATCGTCATGGACGGCAATCGCGCGCACAAAAAAACCGCCTTGCGGCGGCTCTTTTGTTTTCACGAATGAAGACACGCGAAGCATCGTCATTACAGATTGGTGCAGGGGGGGGACTCGAACGTCAAAGCCCAATGCGAACTTTCAAGGCATCAGTGGACAAATACCGTCAAAGATACCGACATGCCTCTCGGGCTAGTCACTCCACCGTGGCCTTGTCCCGCTCCTGTTCGTCTTTTGCAGGCCGTTTCGCACGAATGATACCGACGAGTCGCTCTTTTAGCTCTGGCACCTTGTCGATGGCTTCGCGAAATTCCTTAGAGGTCAGAAGCTCATGGAATGGGCTTCCAGCAACGTCTCGCTCAATTAGCCGAATTGGGAGCTCATCCAGCCTGTTCAACGCTGTAGCGAAGAGCTGCGCCTCAAACAATGGATCAAGGCGAGCTGCCTCCGTCCGGTAGCCCTCATAGGCCGTTGCCAGTGCGGCTTTGTAACCGTAATCCTCGGCCAGCCTGAATCGCTGCCCGATTTGCTTTGTGGCGACCCAACACAACCAAACCGGCGCCGCAACGCTGAGTAGCCCTAAAACACCGTGTGCGGCCACCGCTCCCCAGTTTGGTGTCTCCTTAAGGGTCTCCAGCATCGCTGGAAATCTCTCGCGCGCGATCCACACAGCCGCACCCAGCCCGGCGAATAGGACGCCAGTCCAGACAAGAAGCGAATCGCTCAATTTCTTCGACTTCGCAGAGAAAGCTTGAGCCAGACCTTGCGACGTCGCAGCTCGATAAGCCGCGTTCACCCTCGCTAAGACACCACTGGCCTCGTTAGCGACACCCGCAAGGCGATCTTCGATCTCTTTCACCTTGTTGGCACCCGTCTCTGCGGAGACTTCATAACGAATGGTGGCAGCTCTCGATTTCTCGACGGCCTCCAACGCTTCCTCCAAGTCCGACTGCGTTATCGGTAGTTTCCCAGCAGCGTCGTGGGCCTTCAAAATGTTGGCGAGAATTCCCTCTATGCCTTCCATTTGACTGGTGGCCTGGTCCAATCGCTTCTGAGCCACGCGAACGCCCCTGCCTAAGTTGGCCGGGAGCTGGAATACAGAGCTCACCTGCTCCACGGTCATAATTGCGTTGACCTGGAAGTCGACCGCACAAAGATAGGCCTGGATGCTTAAGGCGGCATTGGGGCCGGCCGTCAAATTAGGCACGTTATGCTGCAGGACTGACGCGGCCTTCCCCGCCAAATCTTCAAGTATCTCCGCCGCAGTATCACCGGCCTGACTCCAGTCCAGCGCTTCAACACGTCTCGCCAGCATTCTTGCCATGTACGCCAAATCATTCTTATCAATGGCTGGCGCCTGCCACCCCCAAATCTCAGAGTATTTCCTTGCCTCCGGGTTGGCTGAAACTTGAGTATCGATGGCTCTGAGCTGAGTGACGAGCTTCTTTGGAGCAGAATCCATATTTCCCCCTGAATCGTACGTAATGGCAAGCATGCCTTCTGGGTATGGCGCAACATCTTACGCACATACCGACAAAAATGCCGCCTGATACCGTCGGCTCCAGGGAGCCATCCTGGGACGCCTAGGAATAGAAAAGACACAAAAAAACCCGCTAAATAGCGGGTTTCTTTGATCTTTTGAATTCCAGTGAGACTCGCTGAAACTCGTTATTGGTGCCCAAGGGGGGACTCGAACCCCCACGCCTCTCGGCGCTACCACCTCAAGGTAGTGCGTCTACCAATTCCGCCACCTGGGCAGGTGTCTTACTTAGTTTTTCTTTGCCGGTTCCGTCGCGGCCGGCACGTCACCCGCGGACTTGGCCGGCGCGGTGGCTGCCGGGACGTCGCCCTGGCTGGCCGCCGGCTTGGTGGCCTGCGGGATTTCCGCATTGGCCGGCGCGGCGGGCTGCGCATTTTGCGTGGCAGCCGGCTTGTTGGCAAGACCGGACATCACACCCAGATCGCTGCCGCCCTCACCCTGCGACGAACCATGGTGGCCGAGGTAAATGCCCATGCCGAGGCTGAGGGCAAAGAACAACGCAGCCAGCACCGCCGTCGAGCGGGTGAGGAAGCTCGCGGAACCGCGTGCACCGAACACGGTTGCCGATGCACCGCCGCCGAAACCGGAGCCTGCATCCGCACCCGCACCGCGCTGCATGAGAATCAGCACGATCATCGCTGCCGCGATCAGAATGTAGAAAACGCTGAAGATGACGAACATGGTTCTCTTTGTAGAGTCCGTAGCGCTCAGTGCGCCGCAGCGCAGATCTCAAGGAAATCGGCTGCCACCAGCGCGGCGCCCCCGATCAGCCCTCCATCCACGTCCGACTGCGCGAACAAGTCCGCAGCATTCGCCGCTTTGACGCTGCCGCCGTAAAGCAGCCGGGTCAGTCGGGCAATCATAGCATCTTCTTTTTCCAGTTGGCTACGGATGAACGCGTGAACTTGCTGCGCCTGCTCCGGCGTGGCGGTGCGGCCCGTGCCGATGGCCCACACCGGCTCATAGGCGATGACCGCCGTATCGAAGCTGCCGATGCCATTGGACGCCAGCACGGCCTTGAGCTGCCGGGCCACCACGACCTCGGTCAGGCCAGCTTCGCGCTCCGCCAGGGTTTCACCAACACAGAGAATGGGCGTAAGGCCGCCCGCGCGGGCGGCGGCGAATTTGCGTGCTACCAACGCGTCGCTCTCGCCGTGGTACTGGCGCCGCTCGGAGTGACCGACGATGACCCACTGCGCACCCACGTCGGCCAGCATGGCTGCGGACACTTCGCCGGTGTAGGCACCCTGCCCGTCGTGCTCGCTGACATCCTGACCCCCAAAGCCCAGGCCCGAGCCCACGTGCTGCGCGGCCAGTTCGCCCAGGTAGGGAAACGGCGGGAACACGGCCACGTCCACCGAGGCCGGCAGCGCGGCAACGATGTCACCGACCAGCGCAGTCGCCATACTGCGGCTTCCATGCATCTTCCAGTTGCCGGCGACGAGTTTCTTGCGCATGTGCGGGTTCCGTTGCATATAAACCCGAAAGCTTAACGGGCGACCATGCCACTGGCAACGAGGCACCCGCCAAGTGACTGCCGTAACGACAAAAATCGACAAAACCACAAAGAGACCAGTTGATGCCCGCCACTCGCCCACTCACCCTTGTCACCGGCGCATCCGCCGGCATTGGCGCCGCTTTCGCACGCGACCTGGCCGCGCACGGACACGACCTGGTGCTTACGGCCCGGCGCACCGAACGACTGGAAACCCTTGCGCAGGAGCTGCGTTCCGCCCATGCGCGCACGGTCACTGTGCTGCCGGCAGACCTGGCCGACCCTGCCGCCGTCAGCCAGTTGTGCGACGCCCTGCAAGCCCGTGGTCTGGCGGTGGACTGGCTGATCAACAATGCAGGCTACGGAGTGCCCGGCACGTTCGAATCCAACGATTGGCCGGTTCACGAGGCCTTTATCCGCGTGCTGATGACCGCACCCACCGAACTGGCCTGGCGCCTGCTGCCGGGCATGCGCGAGCGCGGCTATGGCCGCATCATCAATGTGGCGTCACTGGCAGGGCATGTGCCGGGCTCGGCCGGCCATACGCTGTACGCCGCGAGCAAGGCCTACCTCATCAAGTTCTCGCAATCGCTGGCACTGGAAAACCGCCACCTGGGCGTGAACGTGTGCGCGCTGTGCCCGGGCTTCACCTGGTCGGAATTCCATGACGTGACGGGCACGCGCCCGCTGATGAACAAACTGCCCGCCTTCATGTGGCAGACCGCCGAGGCGGTGGTGCGCGAGGGGCACGACGCCGTGGAACACGGCGATGTCGTGCACGTCACCGGCGGCGTGAACCGCTTCATCAAGGGCATGGTAAAAATGCTGCCGGACCGGCTGACGCTGTGGCTGTCCGGGCGGGAGTCGAAGCGCTATCGGGATTTGGGTGAGTTGGGATAACGGGCGAAAAGTGCTCGTTCCATATGCGCGCTTTCGCGAGCCTGTCTCTTTATCACATCTCCGAGCCCACGAGACAGGCACTCATCTCGAAAGGCCGGGTCTTCATGATAAATAGTATGGGGGGGG